>NZ_JBMDIL010000008.1:0-301959 GCF_057808655.1 Rhizobium sp. FG96
AATCCCCAGCACGAGCGCACCAAGCTCTTCCTCAGCCAGATCCTGCACTGAGGCTCAGCCAATTCCAGGAAAAGCCGCCGGATCGCTCCGGCGGCTTTTTTTGTTTGAGCGGGATATCCGTCAGCGGGATGCCAGCGTGCGCAGCATCTTGCAGAGACCGGCGAGACCCGAGTCATAACCGCCCGCTGCCACGTCGCGGCAGCGCACCAGCATCTTCTTCTGGTCGCTCGGATCCATCCTGCTGAACTCGCGCGCCACGGCACCGGGCGTGATATTGGCACCATTGCCGTTGCTGCCGGTCGCGCTGCCGCCGATCCCGAGACCGAGGGTGGCGCCGACGCTGTTGCCGACGTCGGCGCCGACATTGGCGTTGATGCCGCTGCGCCCACCGACGGAAGCAGTGACATCGGCATCGAGCAGCTGGCTGCCGCCTGCCGTTGCACCCACCTTAGCGTTGACGCCGTTGCTGCCGCCGGCAGAGACATCTGCATTGATGTCGGCGAGCTTGCTGCTGCTCAGCGCATTGGCGCCGACCTTGGCCTTGACGCCGTCGCTGCCGCCGACCGTTGCGTCGACATCGACATCGGCATCGACGAGGCCTTTCGAGCCGCCGACCGTGGCATTCGTATTGGCGTTGATGCCCTTCGAACCGCCGACGGATGCTCCGACATTGGCGCCGAGGCCGCCGGAGCTGCCTGACGACACGCCGACGCTGGCATTCACACCATTGCTGCCGCCGATCGAGATATCAAGCGCGTGAGCAGCGCCGAGCGGCATGACAAAAATCGAGCAGGCGGTTGCGAGAACGGCAAGCCGGGTCCTGGAATAAGCGTAAGTCATTGTACTCCTCCGTTTTCCAAATGCCGGATTTGACCGGCAGCCGAAAATCGAGGGAACGCGCGAACCATCGATCGAGTGGACCCGGCCATTGCAGCCAAGCCCATGGACAGCGAACGTAAGAATATTAGAATTGTTTCACGCAACCAAACCTCTAGGTTAGCGCGAAGAAAAGATCGAAGCCGGCCGCTCCGAAACGGGACACTTTCTCGTCATCAGCGGACCGTTTGCGAATCGGCGCGCTTCCGGGCCATAGAAAAAAGACTGCGAAATCCTAGTTCTAAGATGCAGCCTTGCCGTTGATGGAGCACTCCGATGAAACTTACCCTTGCCTCAGTTCTGGTCGCTGCAGCACTGCTCTCCGGATGCAATACCGCGGGCGGCGATATCTCCGGCCCCGGCCTGGCACCGATCCCGGGGAGCATCACCTATAACGGCCAGCCGCGCACGAAGCTGACGAAGTCGCCGATCGGCTCCTATTTCCCGCATACATTCGTGGATGCCCGCGGCCGCGAGGTGGAGGAAACCTATATCATCCGCCCGGATCGCAGCCTGATGATCGCCAACCGCGTTTACCGGCCGATCTTCCGCTGGAACGATTGATCCGCCCACATGGAGCGGCTCGCGGCTGCCATCATTGCTCTGACCGCCTGGACTGGCCTTGCCATCCAGCTCGATGCCAGTATCGCGATGTCAGGTTCGGCACCTGAAGCCATATGGGTAATGGTGCGCTACTTCACGATCCTCACCAATCTCGCCGTCGCGCTTGTCATGACGGCGGCAGCTTTCGATCTCAAACGGATCGCCACGCCGCTCGTTCTCGGCGGCGTGACGACGAGCATCATCCTTGTCGGCGTGGTGTTTGCGTTGCTGCTGCGCGGCATGGTGGAGCTCAGCGGCGGGGCGGCCGTGGCCGATGCCCTCAATCACCGCGTCACGCCGCTGCTGATGACCGTCTATTGGCTGATTGCGGTGCGCAAGCGCGCCCTTTCTTCCGCCGCCCCGCTGCTCTGGACACTGCCGCCGCTCGTCTATTTTCCCTATGCGATGATCCGCGGGCGGATCGAAGGGATCTATGCCTACCCCTTCCTCGATATCCATAGCATCGGCTGGGGCGGCGTGCTCCTCCACGCGCTGGCGATGGGTGCCGGCCTGCTGCTGCTCGGCTACGCCATGCTGGCGATCAACAGGCAGGCGCACCGCGCGCTCTAGATGCCCTGCTGGAACAAATAAGCGTGAAAGCCATTCTCCTTTCCACGAGAAGAGGAGTAGAGACAATGACATACGATCCGAACAACCTGAATGATCCGAACCGCCCGCTCAACCCGACGAACGGTCCGGACTTCCGCACCACGCCCGTCGGCGCCCGTAAATCCAGCTCCTGGGTGGGCTGGGTCGCAGCCATCGCGGTGATCGCCGTTGCCGCCTTCGCCTATATGGAATGGAACGGCACGCCCGATACCGACCCGCAGACGACGGCTTCGACCAAGAGCGAACCGGCAGCTCCGGCTCCCGCGCCGGCAACGCCGATGGCCCCGGCCGACAACAATGCCGCCCCTGCCCCGGCAACCCCGCCGGCACCGGGTGGTGGCGCCACGCAGCAGTAACCTGATCGAAGGCCCGGTGTTCGCACCGGGCCTTTTTCCTTCATGCGGTGCAAGCCCGTTAAGCTTACCCGCTAACCCTGATGAAAAGAACGCATTGCCCGCCCGCCCGGCCGGGTCTATCGAAAGCCTCACGCCCCTTGTAGCTCAACCGCCAGAGCAGCTGCGTTGTCAGCAGCCGATCCAGGTTCAACTCCTCGGCAGGGGCACCATTCTTCCGCAAGATGCTATCAACTACTGGCGAGCTGCCAGCTCTGCTACCCTGGTCTCATAGCTACAGACTGGCTAGGCACTGGCTTTGCGAAGAACTGATATGTTTGAAGCGCTGTATGGGGCCCGGAGTGGCACCTGAAATCAAATGGCGACCCCTGCAGGACTCGAACCTGCGACCTGCTGCTTAGAAGGCAGCTGCTCTATCCAGTTGAGCTAAGGGGCCGGCCGGCCGCCATTGCGATGGCGGCGAACGCGGTATGCCTGAAATCAGTGCGTCCAGGGCTGCGTGCGGGTATAGCGGAAATTATCCGGATAGGCGACAGTCTGGCGGATCGGGTCCTTCGGCTGCAGCACGCGATATTCGATGCCGTTGCGCTTGGCATAGGCTTCGGCCAGTTCCTGCGTCTCGAAGGTCAGCTTGACCTGCTGGCGCATGTCGCCAGACGAGGTGTAGCCCATGACCGGATCGATCTTGCGCGGCTGCTCCTGATCGAATTCGAGCACCCAGAGATGCGTCTTGGCCTTGCCGGACTGCATGGCGGTCTTGGCTGGACGGTAGATCTTGGCAGACATCGCGGCATTCGCCTCCGGATAAGCGGTTTCACCCGCGGATATTTCAACCTTCCGCGCCTGATGCGGCACGGTTCTCTGCGCCAGTGATAGCGCAAAGAGATGAATTTTGCTTATCCGCGAATCCGCCGGGTTTCAAGAAAAAAGCCGAGGCAAAGCGAACTGCCGCAGTTCAATTGGAGGCAAGCTTGTCCGCCGGCTTGCGGCAGGGCGAAACGAGGTCGAGCGAAGCGTCGCGAACGCTGGTCTCGACTTCCATCAATCCGAGCACGCTGTGGAACATGTTGTCGTGCGAGGCCGGGTGCTTGGCGCGCTCGGCGATGCAGGCGGCGTCGAGCCGCGTCTCGCTGGCGAATTCATCCGACAGCCACAGCGCCATCGGCACATGCGTCTGCTCGGCGGGCGCGATGAAATAGGGAGCGCCATGCAGATAGATGCCGTTTTCGCCGAGCGATTCGCCGTGATCCGAGAGATAGAGCATCGAGCCGGCAAGCTCGCCCTGATGGGCCTTCAGCTTGTCGATGACGGCAGCGATCACCTGGTCGGTCATGACGATCGTGTTGTCATAGGCGTTGGTGACTTCCTCGGGCTTGCAGGTGGCGAAATCGGCGGCGCGGCAATCCGGCGTGAAGCGGCGGGCCGAATCGGGATAGCGCAGGTAATAGGCCGGGCCGTGGCTGCCGAGCTGGTGCAGAACCAGCACGCTGTCGCCCTTCACGTTGGCCAGCCAGTCGTCCAACTTGTCGAGCAGGATCGTGTCCAGGCATTCGCCATCCTTGCAGAAGCGCGGATCGCGGGTATCGGGCAGATACTTGTACTTAATGCGGTCGGCGACGCCGTAGGTGCCGGTATCGTTGTCCCACCACTCGACATCGACCTTGGCGTGGCCGAGCACGTCGGTCAGATTGTCGGTCGTCAGGCCCTTGCGGTAATTATAGACGCCGCGCGGATAGACCGAGAACATGCAGGGGATGGAGACGGCCGTCTCCGTGCCGCAGCTCGTCACATCCGGGAAGAAGGTGACGCCACGGGCCTTCATCTCGGGATTGGTGTCGCGGCCGTAGCCGGCCAGCGAGAATTCCTTGCCGCGCGCCGTTTCGCCGGCAACGATCACCAGCACGCGCGGCTTGCCGGGTGCGGCAGGCGGCAGCTGATGCGCATCGGTGCCGATCGGCAGACGCACGAGGTTCAGGTTATCGCCATAGGTGGCCATGTAATAGATCGCGCTGCCGATCGGGAAATGCGGATTGATCGTCATCATCATGTCGCGGTGAATGCGCCCGACGGCGGCATAGGTCGGATAGAAGCCCATGCCGACGATCGCGATCAGCGCGATGCAGGGGATGATGACCGCCATGTTGTGCAGGAATTTGCTCGGGAACGGCCGGTGGATGATGCGCACGGCGGCAATCAGCAGCGACGGCATGACGCCCAACAGGAGCATGTAGAGCATGAATTTGCCGGTGATCAGGTGCCCGGCTTCCGACGAGGTGGTCACCGCGGCGTTACGGATCATCTCGCGGTCGATGATCGTGCCGAACCGATCGGTGAACCATGCGGCGGCGACGGCCGCGAGCAGCAGCACGATCAGCACCGGCTTCATCAGATATTTAACCGAAAACGTGACGGCGATCGCCACCGTCAGCGCGATCATTCCGGCGACGAAGCCGACGAAGGCCGGCCGGTGGCCGTCGAAATAGACATAGGCCCGGCTCCAGAACGTGTAATTGGCGACAATGAGGATGTAGAGGGAAACGATGACCGCCAGCGTGATGCTGCCGATCGCCGGGCGCCACGACGCCGTCTTCTGTTCTGTTGCCATGCTATCAGGTTCGCTCCGGCGCAGCGGCACTTTACGACTCGCGCCAGCACCGCAATCTCAAAATCGGGGCGACCATGGCGGCGCTTCCTGACACTATCCTGAACGCAAAAGCCGCAACGAAGCACGGGACAAGCGCGTTTTTGATATTGCGGGCTCACGGTGAAGCGTGTATTGCCCCCTTCATTCGGAGTGTAGCGCAGTCTGGTAGCGCATCTGGTTTGGGACCAGAGGGTCGGGAGTTCGAATCTCTCCACTCCGACCATTTCCCTTAAATCTCTATCTTCCGCAGGCGGTGACCCGCCCGAGCAGGAGCCGGTCATGCAAGTCGAAATCCCCTGCCCCAAATGCGGCAAGACCCGAATGAACTTTCCGCGTCCGCAGCCGCTCGATGACGACATCATCACCTGCTACAGCTGCAATTTCGAGCTGGGGACCTATGGCTCGGTAAAGGCGAAGATGGCACGGTTCATGGAACGCGTGCGCCAGGAAGCCGTCGCCCAGGCGCAGGCTGCCCGCAAGAAGCAGTAGGCTTCTTCTTCTCTTCTATTTCTTGGTGATCGTCGGGCTGGCGGCCTTGTCGCCGACCTTGATGCCGAGCTTCTTGACGATGCCGGCGTTGAGCTCGACGACATATTTCACCGATCCCATCGAATCGATGATGTCTTCCGAATAGGGAACGGCATTTTCCTTGATGTGGCGGATGACGCCGGTGCTGTCGATGAACAGCATGTCGAGCGGCAGGATGGTGTTTTCCATCCACATCGTCACTCGGCGCGATTGGCCGAAATCGAACAGCATGCCGGCATTTTCGGCCATTTCCTTGCGGTACATCAGGCCGTATTGCCGCTGCTCATTGGTCGAGGCGATCTCGACGGTGAAGTTCAGCAGCTTGCCGGATGCCGTCTGGACGACCAGCGGCTCCCTGGCAAAGACCATCTGCTGTTCCTGCTGCGCGAAGCCGGGCATGGGGGCTGCCGTCGCCACAATGAAAAAAAGCGCCAAAAAGGCGCCTTTGATTCTATGCATTGTCCTCATCCTGAACATCAGTGGGCGCGGCTTGCCGGGCTCGGCATATCCGGGTGGATCTCGGCAGCCATCAGACCCTTGTCACCGGGCCCGAAGCGCACCAGCACAACCTGACCCGGGCGCAGCTCGGTGAGGCCGAAACGGCGCAGCGTTTCCATGTGAACGAAGATATCCTCGGTGCCCTCGCCGCGCGTCAGGAAGCCGAAGCCCTTGGTGCGGTTGAACCACTTGACCAGCGCACGCTCAAGGCCGCTCGTGGCGGTCACCTGGACGTGGGTGCGAACCGGCGGCAGCTGCGAGGGATGAACCGCTGTGGACTGGTCCATGGAGAGGATCTTGAAGGCCTGGTAGCCACGTTCGCGGCGCTGGATCAGCGCGACGATGCGGGTACCTTCGAGGATCGTCTGGTAGCCATCGCGGCGCAGGCATGTGACGTGAAGAAGTACGTCCTGCATGCCGTTGTCTGGAACGATGAAACCGAAACCCTTGGCAACATCAAACCATTTGACGACACCGGTGATTTCAATGAGATCGACGGCATCCCCCGATAGCTCGTCGAGATCACTGAACTCCTTCGATGAAATCCTATCAGCCATGTCGCCAGCCCCTCATTACGCGTCACACTGTTACGGTTAACTGATTCTTGAAATCAAGATTAACATCTTGGTAACGGATAAGCGCAAGTCCTGTTTTTGGTTATTCCCAGTTGCTGATTTTAGCGGCATGTCTTGCCCGAAGCTGACCATGCGTCACCTATCCGGGCTAGGCTCCAACATTCGAAAGGAAATAGAATGCGTTATCTTCATACCATGGTTCGCGTGAAGGACCTCGACGCCTCGTTGCATTTCTACTGCACATTGTTCGGACTGAAGGAAATCCGCCGTTCCGAGAATGAAAAAGGCCGTTTCACACTCGTTTTCCTTGCTGCCACGGATGATATCGCCGAAGCACAGCAAAAGGGCGCCCCCTGCCTCGAGCTCACCTACAATTGGGATAGCGAGGATTATACGGGCGGACGCAATTTCGGCCACCTCGCTTATGAGGTCGACGATATTTATCAGACCTGCCAGCAGCTGATGGACCAGGGAATCACCATCAACCGTCCGCCGCGCGACGGGCGCATGGCCTTCGTGCGCTCGCCGGATGGAATCTCGATCGAGATTCTGCAGAAGAACGGCAGCCTGCCGGCAGCCGAACCGTGGCTTTCCATGGGCAATACCGGCGCCTGGTAAGCCGGGGCTTTAGCGAGGCTTGCGGCTTTGGCGATTTCGGGCTCCGGCCACGTCTTCGCTCTTGCCGCAGCCACGGCCCGCATGCACCCTCCGGCCAAATCAGGCAGCCCGGCCCATCCGTGGCTGCTCCCGTATTTGTCCGGAGAGCTTTCGCTTGCCCCATCTTCGAACGCGACCGTTCCTCTTTCTGACCGCCGTTTCGGCCCTGGCGCTGACCGGCTGCGTCTCCAGCCAGAAGGCGCTTGATTCTGCCGAGGCGACGCCCGCTCCGGCGGCAGCCGCCGCGCAGCAGCAGACCGCCATGGCGCCGGGCGCACCCGGCCAGCAAACCCAGAAGACACCTGGCTATCGCGACCCGATGGTCAACAATGTCGGCCAGCAGCAGACAACGGCGGCCGATCCCAATGCCACGGCAAACATGGCACCGGGCTCGACTCAGATGCAGCCCGCCAATATCGGCGGCATGGCGATGCAATCGACCCGCATCAACGCCAATTCGATGAGCATCTTCTCGTCGCAGCCGGTGATGCCGCAGAACAACCGGACGTCGACGATCATCCAGCCGGCCGATGCCAATGCCTATGCGCCAGTTCAGGGCGGGCTGACGGGCTCGCGCGCCGGCGTGTTCAGCACGCAGCCCGGCCAGCAGGTGCAGCCGAATGCGCAGGGCGAAATCCTGCCGCCGCAGCAATCGTCTCAGAATACCAGCACACAGATCGCGCCGTCCTATCAGACCGCATCGCTTGCAACCGGCAGCCTGCCTGGAGGCTCCAGCAATGCGCTCTATGCCGCGCCGAAGCAGAACCTGATGGGCAGCCTCTCCGGCCTCCTGCAGAAGGCCTCCCTGCCCGGCATGACCCGCGTCGCGCCGAACGGCGTGCATGTGCAGAATGCGAGCGTCGAGGTCAGCTGTTTCAAGCCGAATCTGTTGAACGTCATCAAGACCGTCGAGACGCATTTCGGCAAACCCGTCGTCGTCACCTCGGGCTACCGCGATCCCGAGCATAACCGCATGGTCGGCGGCGCCGAGGAATCGATGCACAAGAGCTGCGATGCCGCCGACATCAAGATCGACGGCGTCTCGAAATGGGATATTGCGAGCTACATCCGCTCGCTGCCGGGCCGCGGCGGTGTCGGCACCTATTGCCATACCGACTCCGTCCATCTCGACACCGGTAACAACCGCGACTGGAACTGGGGCTGCGGCGCCCGGCGCGGCAGCCCGCCAAGCGCTCGCGCGATCTGAACGAAGAGCGCGGTTGCCGTGCCTTAACGTCAACCGCGCGACCCTCATCAAACACCCATTCACAGGGCATTGATTTAGCAGGGTAAATTTGAATCTCCCTGCACAAACATAGCCTTGTCATTTTTTTGATAGAATTGCGATTTTCCCGCTTGCGGGATTCCAAGACCCTGACTATAAGGGCGCCACCACGAAGGAAGCGCCCTTCGTCTATCGGTTAGGACACCAGATTTTCATTCTGGGAAGAGGGGTTCGACTCCCCTAGGGCGTGCCACTTCTCTCTTCAAAACACCGCTGTTTTGACGCTTGTACAGCAAGCATCCACTCCCCATTTATTCCTCATCGCCGGCGCCCTTCGTCTATCGGTCAGGACGGCAGATTCTCATTCTGCAAAGAGGGGTTCGATTCCCCTAGGGCGTGCCAGAAAAGGCCCCGCCGCAGCGAGGCCCTCTCCACTATCCGTCGTTGGCTCTTGCCTTCGGTCCTTCCTTGGAGGTGACCGAGGCGGTCTTGCCATCGGGCTGCTGCCCGAAATAGGTCCCGCCGAGATGGCCGCCACCGCTGGTGTGCTCGACCTGGCGCTCGGCGCGCTTCTGGATTTCCTTGACGTCAGTCTTGCTCATAGGTGTCTCCATTGTTGAGGTGGTGACATCTGAACAACCGGTGAAGGCCAGATTCGTTTCAAACTTTTCCGGGCGACAACGCGTAGACGGGGCAGATCGAGGAAGGAGCGCATGGCGCGATCCCCTGCTCTCCAGGGGCTTCAGCGCTTTCTCGGGGGCATTTCCACAAGCCGTGAAAAAATCTACGGAATTTCGCATTTTACCGCTTGCGGGTCAGTAAGGTGCTGACTATAAGGGCGCCACCACGAAGGAAGCGCCCTTCGTCTATCGGTTAGGACACCAGATTTTCATTCTGGGAAGAGGGGTTCGACTCCCCTAGGGCGTGCCACTTCCAACTGCCTCCCGCAGTCTTTTTCTTCTCAAAATATGTCATTCTGCACAGGTGATCTTGTGCGATCATTGATCGGCTCACCTGAGTGATAACAGGGTGGCGCAAGCTTCGATGCCGATAGTCCGGCCGATAACGCCGGATTGAGCTTGCGGAACCTCCGTTTCCGCGGCGGACGGCATTCGAAGGACCGGACTTTGACGATCAACCAGCCAATTCCAACCACACTGCCCGCCGGCCTGCCGAGCCTGGAGAGCCTGAGCGGCAAGGCGGCGCAATCCGGATCGGTGATCGTCTACCAGCCATACCTCGACGCCGGGCAGCTCGCCCAACTCGATCCGGCAGCACTGCCCTTCGACATTTCCTTCAATACGCAGTCGACGACCCGCGAATACGAGCTGTTCCGGATCCTTCACGAGCATCATCTGCAGGCGGGCCTGCCGGACGACATGTTCTGGGGGCTGCTGTCCAGCAAGTTCGAGACGAAATCGGTCTCCAGCCTGCAGTCCTTCATTTCCGAAGCGACGAAGGCGCGCGCCGATGGCGCCGATGCCTATCTCTACAATCCCTTGATCGGCCACGCGGCGATCTACAGCAATGTCTGGGAACATGCCCTGATGGGCGGACATCCGGGCATGGAACCGATCTTCACCTTCCTGAGGGATAGCGGCTTTGCGATCGCGCTTCCGCAGGGGCAGACGACCTTCTTCTTCTGCAACTATTTCGCCGGTAACCGGAAATTCTGGTCCGGCTATTTCGCCTTCTGCGAACATGTGCTGAACGCACTCGAACAGGAAGCCTTGCGTGGCACCGCGGCCGGACGCGCCTACAGCGGCACGGCAAACTACAGCCGCGATGGCAACGCCGCCATGCGGCCCTTCGTCATCGAGCGGCTGCTTGGCCTCTACATTCCGCATGCGGTCGCGAGCGGCATGAAGGTTTCGGCGTTCTCGCCGTCGCCTGCGGATTTCGAGTGGAAGTTCGGCGCCCGCACCGGGCGCCTGCTTCACGATCTCTTCGAGCGCAAGGAAGCCTTCCTGCAGACCCGTGAGCCGTCCAGGCTGGAAGCCTGGCAGGAGGGCCGCATGCCTGTCGCCAAGGAGCCGCATCTGATCTGGAATGCGGACGATCCGCCGGCCTGGGTGCCGCGCGGCGCCTTCCCGAAGAGCGAACTTGCGCCCCGCGCCTCCAGCGTCAACGACACGTCGCTGCCGCCGGTCAATCCGGCCGCACTCGCAGCCCTGACGCAGCCGCTTGCGCCGCTGTCGGCTGCGGCACCGGCCGCAAAGATGCTGCAGGCCTTCGAGGGCGGCTGGGAGGCCCACAAGGACAAGCACTGCATCTGGATCGTCACGCCGCGAGGCTACAACCACAGCCACGCATTCGACGAGGTGGCGCTCGCGCTGCAGGGCTCATTCCAGGAGCTCGGTGGTTCGGCTCCGATCGTTCGCGAGATGCACGAGTTCGCCGGGCGCTCGCCGATCATCTACGGCGGCAACCTGCTGTCTCTCGAGATCATCCAGAAACTGCCGAAAGACAGCGTCGTCATCAATCTCGAACAGGTCTCGGACGAGAGCACCTGGATGAACGAGCGCTACAGCTCCGTTCTCAAGGCTTTCCCGGTGCTGGATTACAGCCCGCGCAACCGGCGCAACCTTGCGGCCAAGGGCATCGAGCATGCCGGCGTGCTGGAGATCGGCTACAGCGAATGTCTGTCGCAGATCCGGCACACGCCGGTGAAGGATATCGACGTCCTGTTCTATGGTTCGATGAACGACCGCCGCCGCGAGATTCTCATTTCGCTGCATGAGGCCGGCCTGAAGGTCGTGCATCTCTTCAACGTCTATGGCGCCGAACGCGATGCCGCGATCGCGCGCGCCAAGATCGTCATCAATATCCATCACTATGCCAGCGGCGTTTTCGAGATCGTCCGCATCTCCTATCTGCTCGCCAACCGCGTCTGCGTGTTGACCGAGGGCGATATCGAGGATCCCGATCTCGATCCGTTCATCGGCGGGCTCGCCGTCGAGCCCTATGACGATCTCGTCGAGCGCTGCAAGGAATTGCTCGCCGACCAGGCGGAACGCGAACAGATCGCCGAGAACGGCTATAATGCTATGCGGGCACGCTCTCAGGCGGCTATGCTGATGAGCGTGATGCAGGGTACGGAATAGAGACTGACGATGCGCATCGAGACCACGAAAATTGACGGCGTGCTGAAGATCATCCCGGCGCGCCATGGCGATCACCGCGGCTATTTCTCCGAGGCGTTCAAGGACGGCTGGTTCCGTGAGAACGTCGCCGATGTGTCCTTCGTTCAGGATAACGAATCGCTCTCGGCGCAGGTTGGCACTTTGCGCGGGCTGCACTTCCAGACAGCGCCCTTCGCACAGGGCAAGCTGGTGCGCTGCCTGCGGGGCCGGATATTCGACGTGGCCGTCGATATCCGCGCCGGATCTCCGACGTTCGGGCAATGGCTCGGCGAAGAACTGACGCCTGAGAACGGCGTTCAGCTATGGGTTCCGGCAGGCTTTGCGCATGGCTTTGCGACCTTGGAGACTGATACCGTCATCAGCTACAAGGTCACTGCACCTTATAGCCCGGCGAATGACAGCGGCATTTTGTGGAGCGATCCTGATATCGGCATTGCCTGGCCGGTTTCGGAGGCCGATGCGGTACTTTCGGACAAGGACAGGAAGCTTCCGAGGCTCGCCGATATTCCGGCCTATTTCCAATATTCTGCGCAGTGATTGAAGGGGGTGTTCCGGTAATGCGGGTGATGGTAACGGGGGGAGCGGGTTTCATTGGTTCGGCGCTGGTGCGCCATCTGGTGGACACGGTGGGAGCTGACGTTCTCAATATCGACAAGCTGACCTATGCCGGCAATCTGGCCTCGCTGTCTTCGGTCGACAACGCTGCCAACTACCGGTTTCTGCGCGCCGATATCTGCGACCGCGCCGCAATGCAGGAGGCGTTTGCCTCCTTCCGGCCGGAGATCGTCATGCATCTCGCTGCCGAGAGCCATGTCGATCGCTCGATTTCGGGTGCCGGCGATTTCATCCAGACCAATATCGTCGGCACCTTCAGCCTGCTCGATGCGGCGCGCGGCTATTGGGATGGTCTTGAGGCCGAGGCCAAAAGCGCTTTCCGCTTCCTGCATGTCTCGACCGACGAGGTCTATGGTTCGCTCGGCGATGACGGGCTCTTCGAGGAAGTGACCGCTTACGATCCCTCCTCTCCCTATTCGGCCTCGAAGGCAGCGAGCGACCATCTGGCGATCGCCTGGCACCGGACCTATGGGCTGCCGGTTGTGGTGTCAAACTGCTCCAACAATTACGGCCCGTTCCATTTCCCGGAAAAGCTGATCCCGCTGATGATCCTCAATGCGCTGGAGGGCAAACCGCTGCCGGTTTACGGCAACGGTGCCAATATCCGCGACTGGCTCTATGTCGAGGATCATGCGCGGGCGCTGTTCACCATTGCCTCACGCGGGCGGCCGGGCGAGAAGTACAATGTCGGCGGCCGCAACGAGCGGCGCAACATCGAGGTGGTCGAACGCATCTGCGCGATTCTCGATAGCGTATTTCCGGGCAAGGAGGCGCATTCGCGGCTGATCACCAATGTCACCGACCGGCCGGGTCACGATGCCCGCTATGCCATCGATGCCACCAAGCTCGAGACCGAGCTCGGCTGGAAGGCGGAAGAGAATTTCGACAGCGGCATCGAAAAGACCGTTCGCTGGTATCTCGACAATGAATGGTGGTGGCGGCCGCTGCGCGACAATGTCTATTCCGGCGAACGCCTTGGCACTTTCAAGGGGCGATGACGATGCGCATCGCAGTCACGGGCAAACAGGGACAAGTCGTCCAGTCGCTTCTGGCAATGGCTCCGGCCCACGGGGTCGAGCTCATCGCCATCGGTCGACCGGACCTCGACCTTACCGATCCCGCCAGCGTGCTGCCGGCTCTAGCGGCAGCGCAGCCTGACGTGATCGTGTCGGCGGCAGCCTACACGGCGGTGGACAAGGCCGAGAGCGAGGCCGAGCTCGCTCATGCGGTCAATGCCATTGGTACGGGCGCCGTTGCCGAGGCCGCCTCGGCACTTGGCGTTCCGGTGATCCACCTCTCGACCGACTATGTATTCAGCGGCGATAAGCCGTCGCCTTATGTCGAGACGAATCCGACGGGGCCGATTTCGGTCTACGGCAATACCAAGCTCGAGGGCGAGTTGCGCGTCGCGGCGGGCAATGCCAATCATGTCATTCTGCGCACAGCCTGGGTCTATTCGCCGTTCGGCGCGAATTTCGTCAAGACGATGCTCCGGCTTGCCGAAAGCCGTGACGAACTGCGCGTGGTCGCCGACCAGCGCGGCTGCCCGACGTCGGCGCTCGATATTGCCGAGGCGGTGATTGCGATCGCGACGCGGCTCTCCGCGGATGCTGACCCTGCCCTGCGCGGCACCTTTCACCTGACCGGCAGCGGCGAAGCAACCTGGGCGGAATTCGCGCGGGAGATTTTTGCGCGGTCGAAGGCGCTCGGCGGCAAATCTGCCAATGTTGTGCCGATCACCACGGCGGAATATCCGACGCCGGCGAGACGCCCGGCCAATTCCCGTCTGTCGGGTGACAAGCTCGCGGAGACCTATGGCATCCGGCTGCCGGACTGGAAGCGCTCGACCGACGTTGTCATGCAAGCCATTTTGAATAATGCGATTTAAGGAGACTGGCATGAAGGGGATCATTCTTGCGGGCGGCACCGGCACCAGGCTTCATCCGATCACGCAGGCCGTGTCGAAGCAGCTGATGCCCGTCTACGACAAGCCGATGATCTATTACCCGCTGACGACGCTGATGCTCGCGGGGATCAACGACATCCTGATCATCACCACGCCGCATGACGTCGAGGCCTTCAAGCGCCTGCTCGGCGACGGCTCGCAATGGGGCATTTCGCTGACCTATGCTGTGCAGCCGAGCCCGGATGGTCTGGCACAGGCCTTCATCATCGGTGCCGACTTCATCAACGGCCAGAACTCGGCGCTGGTCCTCGGCGACAACATCTATTTCGGCCATGGCCTGCCCGAGATCATGAAATCCGGCACCGCCCGAACAAAGGGCGCCACGGTCTTCGCCTATCACGTCACCGATCCCGAGCGTTACGGCGTCGTCGAGTTCGACGGCAAGATGAATGCGCTGTCGATCGAGGAAAAGCCGAAGCAGCCTAAGTCGCAATGGGCGGTGACCGGTCTCTATTTCTACGACCAGCAGGTGGTCGATATCGCCGCCAACCTGAAGCCGTCGCCGCGCGGTGAATTGGAGATCACCGACGTCAACCGTACCTATCTCAAGCGTGGCGAGCTCTATGTCGAGCTGATGGGCCGCGGTTATGCGTGGCTCGATACGGGAACGCCGGACAGCCTGCTCGACGCGGCGGCCTTTGTCAGCACGCTGGAAAAGCGCCAGGGCTTCAAGATTGCCTGCCCCGAGGAAGTGGCATGGCGCATGGGCTATATCGATCAGAACCAGCTTGCCAAGCTTGCCGAGGCGCTCGGCAAAAGCGCTTACGGGCAATATCTGAGCAAGCTTTCGGCCGACTGGTAATTCACTTCGCGGGAGCGGCGTCGGAGACGCGCAGCTGGATGCGGCGCGAGCCCTGATAGTGGTCGGCGCCGATCGAGCCCGCGACATGCAGGTTGGCGCCGCGCGAATTGAGCAGGAGATTGCCGAGCGCCGTATCGGCAGCGCGGAAGGCGATGCCGTCCAGTCGGGCGCCGTCCATGGCTTCCAGCGTCACCTTAACGTGTTTTTCGCCGACAGTCCTGACATCGCGCAGCCGATGGGCGGGGATTGCGAATACCGGCTGCGAATGGCCGGAGCCGTAGGGTCCTGCCGTCTCCAACCGGTCGATCAGGTCGAGCGTCGCGCCGCTCGCACCAATCGCGCCGTCGATCTTCAGGGTTTCGTTGGCCACCAGATTGGCGACCGTCTTCTCGGCGCGTTCGGTGAAGAAGCTGCGCAGCGCGCCAAGCTTCTCGCGTTCGACAGTCAGGCCGGCGGCCATCGCGTGTCCGCCGCCCTTGACGAGGAGGCCCTCATCGACAGCTGCGCGGACCATCCGGCCCATATCGAAACCGTTGATCGAGCGGCCGGAGCCGGTGCCGCGTCCGGACGGATCGAAGGCGATGGCGAAGGCCGGGCGCTTGAACTTTTCCTTCAGCCGCGCCGCCAGCAAGCCGACGATGCCGGGATGCCATTTGTCGCGCGCCGTGACGATGACCGACGCGCCCTGCCCGTCGCCGTATTCGGCGAAAGCCTCGGCTTCTGCCTCCTGCAGCATGGCCGCCTCCATCGCCTGGCGGTCGCGGTTCAGCTCGTCGAGTTTCTGGGCGATCGTTTCGGCCTCACCGGCGTCGTCCAGCGTCAAGAGGCGGCTGCCGAGTGCTGCATCGCCGATACGGCCGCCGGCATTGATGCGTGGGCCGACGAGAAAGCCGAAATGATAGGGCGTGACCGGGCCGGAGAGACCGGCCTTGCGAAACAGCGCCGCAAGGCCCGCATTGCCCTGATGGCGCGCGGCGACGAGACCCTTCACGACATAGGCGCGGTTCAGCCCCTTGAGCGGCACGACGTCACAGACTGTCGCGAGCGCGACGATATCCAGCCATTGCAGGAGGTCGATCGCCAGAATGCGCTTGTCGCCTGCCTCGCGCAGCAGCCGTAGCGTCGCGACCAGCACGAGGAAGACGACGCCGGCGGCGCAGAGATGGCCCTGCCCTGAGAGATCATCCTCGCGATTGGGATTGACCAGGGCGTGGCAGTGCGGCAGCGCGTGTGTCACCTGGTGGTGATCGATGACGACGACGTCGATATTGCGCGCCTTAGCCGCATCCAGCGCCTCATGGCTGGTCGATCCGCAGTCGACGGTGACGATCAGTTGCGCGCCATTGTCGATCAGCTGGTTGATGGCGCCCGCGTTGGGGCCGTAGCCTTCGAAGATGCGGTCGGGGATATAGATCTCGGCCTTCACGCCGAAATGCGCCAGGAAGCGGTACATCAGCGCCGAAGACGCGGCGCCGTCGACATCGTAGTCGCCGAAGATCGCGACGTTCTCGCCACGGCGAATGGCGTCTGCGAGCCGCCTGGCAGCCTTCTCGCAATCCGTCAGCTTATAGGGGTCCGGCATCAGGCTGCGGATCGTCGGATCGAGAAACTCGACGGCATCATCGACGGCAACGCCGCGTCCGGCGAGCACGCGGGCAATCAGATCCGGCAGGCCGTGGACCTGCGACATGGCGAGCGCACGGTTCTGCCCGGCCTGATCGAGCCGTGAAATCCAGCGATTGTCGAGGATGGATTTCTCCACCCCGAGGAATGCGCGCTGTATCGGATCGGCGGGGATATCCACCATGTTGCCAATGCCCCATCATGTCACCGCCCCGTGACGGGGCGGCAATAATTCTACGAGCACATTTATGCAGGCTGGAAGCGGCTGGCAACGCCCGGGTTGCCGTTACCCTCAGTCTTCCTTGGGGCGCTCGATGCGGATGACCTGCGGTTCGCCCACGAGGTAACCCTCGCCCTTGATGGCGGCGACGGCCTTGCGGACGGAATCCTCGGTCGTCGCATGGGTGACGAGGATGATCGTCTGGTGATGCGAGGGCGAAAGATGCTGCTGCGAGCGCTGCACGATCGATTCCAGCGAGATCTGGTTTTCGGCCATGCGGGTCGCGACGCTGGCGAAGACGCCGGTGCGGTCGAGAACCGTCAGACGGATGAAATAGCCACCTTCGTGGCTCTGCATCTGCGCCTTGCGGTAAGGCTCGAGCGACTTGGCCGGGTGGCCGAGAACCGGCACGCGCTGGGCGCCTGGCTGGCTCTTGGCGATATCGGCGATGTCACCGAGAACAGACGACGCCGTTGCGTTGCCGCCGGCCCCGGGGCCAACCATCAACAGTTCGCCGAGAATGTCGGATTCGATCGCCACGGCATTGGTGACGCCATCAACCTGGGCGATGACGGAATCGACCGGAACCATCGTCGGGTGAACGCGCTGCTCGATGCCGGTATCGGTGCGCTGCGCGACGCCGAGGAGCTTGATGCGGTAGCCGAGATCGGAGGCCGCACGGATATCCTCGATAGAGATATTGGTGATGCCTTCGAGATAGATGTCGTCGGCCGCGATCTGGTTGCCGAAGGCGAGCGTCGTCAGGATCGACAGCTTGTGCGCGGTGTCATTGCCCTCGATGTCGAAAGCAGGGTCGGCTTCGGCATAGCCGAGCCGCTGGGCTTCGGCCAAGCAATCGGCGAAGGACAGGCCTTCCTTCTCCATCTTGGTGAGGATGTAATTACAGGTGCCGTTCATGATCCCGTAGATGCGGGAGATCGAATTGCCGGTCAGCGATTCACGCAGTGCCTTGATGACAGGGATGCCGCCTGCGACAGCCGCCTCGAAGTTGAGCAGCGAGCCCTTCTCCTCGGCGATCTTGGCAAATTCGACGCCGTGATAGGCAAGCAGCGCCTTGTTGGCCGTCACCACATGGAGACCACGATCCAGTGCTGCCTTGACCGAAGCCTTGGCCGCACCTTCGGAGCCGCCGACGAGCTCGACGAAGACGTCGATATCGGCCTTGGAAGCCAGATCTTCCGGCGTATCGAACCAGGCGATGCCGCCGAGATTGATGCCGCGGTCCTTGTTCTTGTCACGGGCCGTGACTGCCGTAATGTGGATCGGACGCCCGCAGGTGGCGGCAAGCTCGTTGCTCTTCTGCTGGATGATACGGACGAGCGAGGCACCAACGGTACCGAGACCCGCAATGCCGATTTTGAGGGCGTCTGCCATGAAGCGATCCTGAATGTTCATGAGTGGCAGCCGCGGAGCGCGGCTGCCGATTGGAAGGTTTCTATCAGCGGTGTGCGTTGAGCGAGATGACGTTGTGCATCGTCTCGTCGGCCGTCGACAGGAATTTCTTGATGCTGCGCGCAGCCTGGCGGATGCGGTGCTCGTTCTCGACAAGTGCGAGGCGAACGTAATCATCGCCCATTTCGCCGAAGCCGATGCCCGGCGCAACGGCCACATCGGCCTTCTCGACGAGCAGCTTGGAGAATTCCAGCGAACCGAGGTGACGGAACTTCTCCGGGATTTTCGCCCAGGCGAACATCGTGGCAGCCGGCGGCGGCACTTCGAAGCCGGCCTTGCCGAAACTTTCGACCATGACGTCGCGGCGGCGCTTGTAGACGTTGCGCACCTCGGCGATGTCGGAGCCGTCGCCGTTCAGCGCGTGCGTCGCGGCAACCTGGATCGGCGTGAAGGCGCCGTAATCGAGGTAGGACTTGACGCGCGTCAGAGCGGCGATCAGGCGCTCGTTGCCGACGGCAAAGCCCATGCGCCAGCCGGGCATGGAGAAGGTCTTCGACATCGAGGTGAACTCGACGGTGACGTCGATCGCGCCGGGCACCTCAAGAACGGAGGGTGGCGGCTCGCCGTCGAAATAGATTTCCGAATAGGCAAGATCCGAGAGGACGATGATGTCGTGCTTCTTCGCGAAGGCGATGACGTCCTTGTAGAAATCAAGAGTCGCGACGAAGGCCGTCGGGTTCGACGGGTAGTTCAGGATCAGTGCCAGCGGCTTCGGGATCGAGTGGCGCACAGCGCGCTCGAGCGGCGCGAAGAAGTTCTCGTCTGGCTCGACCGGGATCGAACGGATCACGCCACCTGCCATCAGGAAGCCGAAGGCATGGATCGGATAGGTCGGGTTCGGGCAGAGGATGACATCGCCCGGCGCGGTGATCGCCTGCGCCATGTTGGCGAAGCCTTCCTTGGAGCCGAGGGTCGCGACGACCTGCGTATCCGGGTTGAGCTTCACGCCAAAACGGCGAGCGTAATAGGCGGCCTGCGCGCGGCGAAGGCCGGGAATGCCCTTGGAGGACGAATAGCGATGCGTGCGCGGGTCCTGGACCACTTCGCAGAGCTTGTCGACGATCGCTTTCGGGGTCGGCAGGTCAGGGTTTCCCATGCCGAGATCGATGATATCGGCGCCGCCCGCTCGCGCGCTTGCTTTCAAACGGTTGACCTGTTCGAAAACATAAGGCGGCAAACGCCGGACTTTGTGAAACTCTTCCATTTCATTCCCCATGGAAATGCGGCCACCGTGGCCGCGCTCGAAGTTCGTCCTGTTCCCGGCTGCTTGCGATACGAACTTCAGAATCGCATGCGCCGTATTCATCAGACTGTCTGCAGGCGGCGATTCTTTGACGGATGCCGCAGCTGCGAAGCATTATCGGGAAAATTCATGTCTCCCGCCAGTGCGGAAGGCTTTGCGTGCAAATTGCCTGAAAGGCAAGGCCTACTTGGTGATTTCCGAGAGTGTGTCGGTGCCATGATCGGCGGCGAGCTTGCGGTATTCCGCAACGCGGCGCTGATACTCGGCCTCGGAAATCGTACCCGCCTTGCGCTGTGCGCCGAGCGCGGTCAGCTTTGCCTGCAGGCTCTTGGCTTCGTCGTCGTTCATCTGAACGTTGGCGGCCGTCAGCGGAGCGCCGAAGGACGGATAGCCGTCCGGCGAATGCGAAAGTCCGCTTTCGACCGGCGCTTCACCCTTGGTGGCGGTCATCACGACCGCCGTGGGGGCCGCTCGCTTGGCGGCGAGTGCTGCCTTCTCTTCCGGCGTCGACGAGCAACCGGCAAGCGTCATCGCCGCGGCCGCGGCAATGAATGCCATGCGGGTTGCGATTGCGATGCCAGAGTTGCCGTTCTTCGTCATGCCAGATCTTCCAAATCCTGAAGCCACTGCGACTGTTAAATTTGTCGCAGCAACAAAGCAATAGCATGAGCGGCGTTGTGTTGAACTTGTTTTCTCGTTCCGGCACGATGTACAAATTGATTTCAGATGATTGCTGCCGCCGGAGGACATGCGTGACCGACAGCAAGAAAGGCGAGACGGACAAGCCGCAAGGCTTCGATGCGACCAACCTCGATCCCTACATGATGAAGGATCCCGAGGCGATGGCGGTGAATTTCGCCCGCGCGCTCGAAAATCTCGGCAAGGCCGCTTCTGCATGGCTGGCACCGCGCGAACGCGGCGATGTCAACGACAAGATCGCCGAGCCGATGACCGACATGGTCAAGACGCTGTCCAAGATCACCGAATACTGGATGTCCGATCCGCGCCGCACTTTCGAGGCGCAGACGCAGCTGATGAGCAGCTATTTCGGCGTCTGGATGCGCTCGATGCAGCGCATGCAGGGCGAGGCCGCCGAGCCGGAGCCCGACCGCAAGGACAAGCGCTTTTCGGATCAGGACTGGGAGAAGAACCCGTTCTTCGACTTCCTGCGGCAGGTTTATTTCATCACCGCCGATTGGGCGGAGAAGATGGTGACGCAGACCGAGGGGCTGGACGAGCACACCAAGCACAAGGCCGGCTTCTATGTGAAGCAGATCACCGCCGCGCTCTCGCCGACCAATTTCGTCGCCACCAACCCGCAGCTCTACCGAGAGACCATCGCCAGCAGTGGGGAGAACCTGGTGCGCGGTATGAAGATGCTGGCCGAGGATATCGTGGCGGGCCATGGCGATCTCAAGCTTCGCCACACCGACATGACGAAATTCGCCGTCGGCCGCGACATGGCGCTGACGCCGGGCAAGGTGATCGCCCAGAACGACATCTGCCAGATCATCCAGTATGAGGCGACGACCGAGACGGTGCTGAAGCGCCCTCTTCTGATCTGCCCGCCGTGGATCAATAAGTTCTATATTCTCGACCTCAATCCGCAGAAATCCTTCATCAAGTGGTGCGTCGATCAGGGCCAGACGGTGTTCGTCATCTCCTGGGTCAATCCCGATTCGCGCCATGCGGAAAAGGACTGGACGGCCTATGCCCGCGAGGGCGTCGATTTCGCGCTGGAGACGATCGAGAAGGCGACCGGCGAAAAGGACGTCAACGCCGTCGGTTACTGCGTCGGCGGCACCCTGCTTGCCGCAACGCTAGCGCTTCATGCCAAAGAGAAGAACAAGCGGATCCGCTCGGCGACGCTGTTCACCACGCAGGTGGACTTCACCCACGCAGGCGATCTCAAGGTATTCGTCGACGAGGAGCAGCTGCAGGCCCTCGAGGCGCATATGCAATCGGTCGGCTATCTCGACGGGTCGAAGATGGCGACGGCCTTCAACATGCTGCGCGCTTCCGAGCTGATTTGGCCCTATTTCGTCAACAACTACCTGAAGGGCGAAATGCCGATGCCCTTCGACCTGTTGTTCTGGAATGCCGATTCGACCCGGATGGCCGCGGCCAACCACGCTTTCTACCTGCGCAACTGCTACCTCAAAAATGCGCTGACCGCCGACCAGATGGTGCTCGACGGCAGGACCGTGTCCCTGAAGGACGTGAAGATCCCGATCTACAATCTGGCGACCCGCGAGGACCATATCGCTCCGGCAAAGTCGGTTTTCCTCGGCAGCCAGTTCTTCGGCGGCAAGGTCGATTTCGTTGTCACCGGCTCGGGACATATCGCCGGCGTCGTCAATCCGCCAGACAAGAAGAAGTACCAGTATTGGACCGGCGGCCCCGCCAAGGGCGATTATGACACATGGCTCGACAAGGCCGAGGAGACAGCGGGCTCATGGTGGCCGCATTGGCATGCCTGGATCGAGGCCAAGGACGGCAAGCGTGTTCCCGCCCGCAAGCCCGGCGGCGCGTCGCTCAATGCCATCGAAGAAGCACCGGGCAGCTACGTGATGGAACGGGCCTAGGCTTTTTTTGAAACGGCGCCGTCCATTTCCTTTGCCGCATAAAGGAATTGGAAACCATAATCGCCCATAGTTACTAACAGCGGATTAGTTGCGCTGTGCCTCATTTAGGCCCTGTTGCTTCATTATCGGCTCCGGCTAAAGCGTCCTGCGTAAGCTGCCGGTATTAGTGACGCGTTGGGAAACCGAGTAATATGGCGTTTGCTGTCGAGGCGCGTGAAAGCGCTAACCCTTTCGGCTGGGCAATTTTCGGCTCTGCCAAGCTTTTCCGGGCTCTTCCGGTCATTGCTGCCATCGGCCTGGGGGCCGCTGTATCGACCTGGACACTGGCATCGGTTGCCACGATGCATTCGTCGGCAATGCCTGCCAACGAAGACAAGAGCCTGTTTGCCGATATCGCCATCGCTCCGAAGGCGCATGCGCATCACAATGCCGGCGCCGCGCAGGCCCTCGTTCACGTCAGCAAGTTTTCCCGGCTTCCCGGCCAAACGACCGTTTCCGACCGCATGACGGCGGATGTTCCCGCAAAATCCTCCAAGGACATGGTAGCGCTGATGCAGCGCCGCGGACTTTCGCTGCTTGCCATGCGCAACAATGGCAGCGAGATCGCTTCGGCGCTGAAGCAGCAGGCAGAGACACTCGCCAGCGCCGCGCCGATCCCGGCCGTGACGACGCCGGCCGCCCTGCCCGCTCCGGTTCAGGTTCAGGTCGCAGCCGTCAAGGCGCCTGAACCCGCAACGACCATGGCCGCCGCCGAAGCAATGCCGCAGCCGCGCCCGACGCCCGCCGCTTCCCCGATCGAGACCGCGCTCGCCGATGGTGTCGCCGCCTCCGACGAACCTTTCGGCCTCGTTCTCTCCGACGGCGGCGAGGTACCGCTGCCGATGGCCCGCCCGAACCGTCCGAAGACGGCGGCCAATGCACCGGAGACGGCGCTTGCCTATGCCAAGGTCGATGACGAAGACATCGAAGACGATATGCCGAAGGTCGGCAAGCCAACGCTGACGCCGATCGCCCGCGCAGGTGTTGCCGTCTACGACATTTCGGCCGGTACCGTTTACATGCCGAACGGCGATCGCCTTGAGGCGCATTCGGGCCTCGGCAACATGCGCGACAACCCGCGCTTCGTCAACCAGAAGATGCGCGGCCCGACGCCGCCGCATACCTATAACCTTCAGATGCGTGAAGCGCTGTTCCACGGTGTCGAGGCGATCCGCCTGCATCCGGTCGGTGGCGCCGGCGCCATCCACAATCGCGTCGGCCTGCTTGCCCACACCTACATGCTCGGCAAGCGCGGCGACTCCAACGGCTGCGTTTCCTTCAAGGATTACAAGCGCTTCCTGGCCGCCTTCAAGCGCGGTGAGATCAAGCAGCTGGTCGTCGTTCCGAAATATAGCGGCACCTCTGCCGGTTCGCCGAAGTCGACGCTGGCGTCGCTCTTCTCGCGCCGCTCCTGATCGCAATTTCGATGCAAGACAGAAGAGGCGGCCGCGCCACCGGCCGCCTCTTCTGCGTTGAGATGACACAAATCGCCGACGCGCCCATTGATCGCGATGGACGAACCCGGCATAGCTGCATTATGTACGACAAGGACAATTTCCGCTAAGGCCCTGCAATGGTGAATTATATCGAAGCCGCCACGGCGCCGCCGAAAAATACCGGCGCAATCAGGCTCTATGGCCCCGACGCTTTCGAAGGCATGCGCAAGGCCTGTCAGCTGACGGCACGCTGCCTCGACGAGCTGGCATCCATCGTCAAGCCCGGCCTGCCGACGGATGCGATCGACCGTTTCGTGTTCGAATACGGCATGGACAACGGCGCCCATCCGGCGACGCTGAATTATCGCGGCTATACGAAATCGACCTGCACCTCGATCAACCATGTCGTCTGTCACGGCATTCCCGATGCCAAGCCGCTGCGCGAAGGCGATATCGTCAACATCGACGTCACCTTCGTCGTCGATGGCTGGCACGGCGATTCAAGTCGCATGTATCCGGTCGGGCAGATCAAGCGCGCCGCCGAGCGCCTCCTCGAAGTGACGCATGAATCGCTGATGCGCGGTATCGCTGCCGTGCGGCCGGGTGCGCGCACCGGCGCGATCGGCGAGGCGATCCAGACCTATGCGGAAGCCGAGCGCTGCTCCGTCGTGCGCGACTTTTGCGGACATGGCGTCGGCCGCCTTTTCCACGATTCGCCGAATATCCTGCATTACGGCCGGGCCAACGAAGGCCCTGAGCTGCGCGAAGGCATGATCTTCACCATCGAGCCGATGATCAATCTCGGACGGCCGCATGTGAAGGTGCTGGCCGACGGCTGGACGGCGGTGACGCGCGACCGGTCGCTCTCGGCGCAGTACGAGCATACGGTCGGCGTAACGGCCACCGGCTGCGAGATCTTCACGCTGTCGCCCGGCGGTCTCGACCGCCCCGGCCTGGCGCCGCTCAACGGGTGAGACAAAGATGGCGAAAGGCCCCGTTCTGAATTCCGATGATGAACTGCCTTTCGACGATCTTCCCGTCGACGAACGCCTCTTCTTCGCAGAACAGCCTGCCAAGCCGGCGCCGGTCGCAAAGACCGCGCCGCCATCGATCGGTGGCGAGCAGCATTACCACGGTCATCGCGAGAGATTACGCAACCGCTTCCGCGAGAATGGCGACGGCGCGCTCGCCGACTATGAAATCCTCGAGCTGCTGCTCTTCCGGCTGATCCCGCGCCGCGACACCAAGCCGATCGCCAAGGCGCTTCTCGACCGCTTCGGAACACTTGCCGCCGTCTTCGGCGCGCCCACGGCGCTCCTGCAGGAGGTCAAGGGTGTCGGCGAAGCGGTGGCGCTCGATCTGAAGCTCGTCTCCGCCGTAGCGCAGCGCACGCTGAAGAGCGAGCTGCGCAACAAGCAGGTGCTCGGCTCCTGGTCTTCGGTGATCCAGTATTGCCATGCGGCGATGGCCCATGAGGCCCGCGAGCAGTTCCGCATTCTCTTTCTCGACAAGCGCAACGCGCTGATCGCCGACGAGGTGCAGGGGCGCGGCACGGTCGATCACACGCCGGTCTATCCGCGCGAGGTGGTGAAGCGGGCCCTGGAGCTCTCCGCCACAGCGCTGATCCTCGTCCATAACCACCCTTCCGGCGATCCGACGCCCTCGCGCGCCGATATCGACATGACGAAGATGATCATCGATACGGCGAAGCCGCTCGGCATCACCGTTCACGATCACATCATCATCGGCAAGGACGGGCATGCCAGCCTCAAGGGCTTGCGCCTGATCTGATCCCTTTCAGGTAAGTGTCAGTTTCGGCTCGCAGAGAGTGCGTGCTGCATATTCCGCAGCGCGATTCGAGCTAGAGATTTCGATGGCACTGGCATTTCCGCGTCTGACCGTTTCTCCGATCACCAAGCGCATCCTCAACGTCTTCGGCCTGCTCGCCGTCCTGATCGGCGGCTACTATCTCTATCTGCTGGCGACCGACAATTTCCATGCCGTCGTTGCCGGTGAGGTCTACCGCTCCTCGCAGCCGTCGGCCTCAGCGATCGCTCGTTTCGAAGGCAAGTACGGGATCAAGACGATCCTCAACCTGCGCGGCGAGAACGAGAAGCACGGCTGGTATGACAGCGAGGTCGCCCAGTCGAACGCGCTCGGCATCAAGCATATCGATTTCCGGATGAATTCGTCGACGGAGTTGACGCCGGACCAGGCGATGCAGCTGATCGCCATCATGCGCGATGCGCCGAAGCCGCTGCTGATCCATTGCCAGGCCGGTGCCGACCGGACAGGCCTTGCCTCGGCGCTCTATCTCGCCGCCATCGCCCGCAAGAGCGAGAAGGTTGCCGAGGGTCAGCTGTCGCTGCGCTACGGCCACATCCCCTACTCTTTCTCGCATGCTTTTCCGATGGACATAACATTCGAGAAAATGGAACCCCTGCTTGGCTTCGGTGATTCCTGATACCTGCCCCTTAAAGCATCTGTAACATTGACCAGATACCAGTGAATGCGCGACATTTTGCGGCGCAATATCTGATTCCTCTTCCAAGCCGGGGCTGAGCCATGTTCCAGTACGATCTCGTTGTTGTGGGCAGCGGTCCCGCAGGCCGCCGCGGCGCCATTCAGGCTGCCAAGCTCGGCAAGAAGGTTCTGGTCATCGAACAGGGCAAACGCGTTGGCGGCGTCTCGGTCCACACCGGCACCATTCCTTCGAAGACGCTGCGCGAAACGGCGCTCAATCTCTCCGGCTGGCGTGAACGCGGCTTCTACGGCCGCGCCTACCGCGTCAAGGACGAGATCAGCGCCGAGGACCTGCGCCGCCGCCTGCTGATCACCCTCGACCACGAAGTCGAAGTTCTCGAACACCAGTTCGCCCGCAACCGCGTGCAGCACATGCGCGGCAAGGCGAGCTTCGTTGACGCCTCGACGCTGCAGGTCGTCAAGGACGACGGCGAGACCATTCAGGTGGCAGCCAACAGCGTTCTGCTCGCCGTCGGCACCAAGCCATTCCGCCCTGATTATATGCCCTTTGACGGCAAGACCATCATCGACAGCGACGAGCTGCTCGATATCGAGGAACTGCCGCGCTCGATGGTCGTTATCGGCGCCGGCGTTATCGGCATCGAATATGCGACGATCTTCAGCGCGCTCGACACCGCCGTCACCCTGCTCGATCCGAAGTCCACCATGCTCGATTTCATCGACAAGGAGATCGTCGAGGACTTCACCTACCAGCTGCGCGACCGCAACATGAAGCTGCTGCTCGGCCAGAAGGCCGACAAGGTGGAGAAGCTCGATAACGGTAAGGTGCAGCTGACGCTCGACAACGGCCGCCACCTGACGACCGACATGGTGCTTTTCGCGGCCGGCCGTATGGGCGCCACCGACACGCTGAACCTGCCGGCGATCGGCCTCGAGGCCGACAATCGCGGCCGCCTGAAGGTCAATCCGGAAACCTTCGAGACCTCCGTTCCCGGCATCTATGCGGCCGGTGACGTCGTCGGCTTCCCGAGCCTGGCCTCCACCTCGATGGAACAGGGCCGCATCGCGGCGCGCGTTGCCGTCGGCGCCGTCGCCAAGGAGCCGCCCAAATACTTCCCCTACGGCATCTATGCCGTTCCGGAAATCTCCACCTGCGGCCTGACCGAGGAGGAAATGAAGGAGCGCGGCATTCCCTATGAATGCGGTATTGCCCGTTTCCGCGAGACATCGCGCGGCCACATCATGGGTCTCGATACCGGCCTTCTGAAGCTGATCTTCTCGCTGAAGACCCGCCGCCTGCTCGGCGTCCATATCGTCGGCGAAGGAGCGACCGAACTCGTGCATATCGGCCAGGCCGTCTTGAACCTGAAGGGCACCGTCGAATATTTCGTCGAGAATACCTTCAACTATCCGACGCTCGCCGAAGCCTACAAGATTGCCGGCCTCGACGCCTGGAATCGCATGGGCGACATCAAGTCGGAACTCTGAGCCGGCTCAGTTCGCCAGCATATTGTCGGGTTTCATCCAGTCGAGCTCGCCCAGAGCCGCCAGCAGATGCTGCGCGACGGCCTTGTTGCCCTCGCGCACCGCGATGTCGTAGGCGGTCAGGCAATATTTCACCAAGGGCCTTGTCAGCATCGGCTCTTCCGACACAGGACAGACGATCCCGGCATAGAGATGCGGAACGCCGCTGCGGTCGCGGAAGCAGCGGCCGAACACCATGACATAGGAATAGGTGCCATCGACCTGGCGTGTCCGGTAGCTCTGCTGCTCGGGCTCGCCGGTGGTGATCGTCTGGTGGATCGTCGCGGCGACGCCCGGCCGGTCTTCCGGGTGGATGCGCTCGATATAATTCTCGAGCGGTAGCCCACGCTCGGCGGTGTGATAGTCGAGCCCGAAGAGATCAGCCACGGCGCCATCCGCATAAAGCAGGTTGGACGCTATATCCCAGGTGAAGAAACCGGATTCCGCAGCCAGACCGTTATCGGCCTCGCCTTCGATGGCGCTGTTCTGGAAGGCCACGATTTTCCCCTCTGCATATCGACGCAATCCTGAAGTGTAGAGGATAGGCCTCACACCGCAAGACACTGATTAGCAAATATGAAACTTCTTCACAGCCTGTAAGTCAGTACGCTTGCCGACAAAGAAAAAGGCCCCGCCGCGAGGCGAGGCCTTTCGAAATCCTGATCGGATCAGCCGATTATTCGGCGTCGCCTTCAGAAGCCTTCTTCTTCGGAGCAGCCTTCTTCTTAGGAGCTGCTTCTTCGCCTTCGGAAGCTTCAGCCTTGGCAGCTGCCTTCTTCTTCGGGGCCTTCTTGGCGTCCTTGTCCGAGCCTTCGCCTTCTTCATCGGCGAGAAGCTCTTCCTTGGTGACCTTCTTGTCGGTGACGTCGATCTCGGTCAGCAGATGGTCGATGACCTTCTCTTCGAAGATCGGGGCGCGGATCGAAGCGGCTGCACCCGGCTGGCTGCGGAAGAAGTCGAGAATCTGCTTCTCCTGGCCCGGGTACTGGCGCAGCTGTTCGTAGATAGCGCGCTGCATTTCGTCTTCGGACACTTCGACGCCGGCCTTTTCGCCGATTTCGGAGAGAACGAGGCCGAGGCGGACGCGGCGCTCAGCGAGCGTCTTGTACTCTTCCTGTGCCTTGTCTTCGGTCGTGCCTTCGTCTTCGAAGGTGCGGCCCGACTGGGCGAGATCGTTGTTCACCTGGCTCCAGATGCCGTTGTACTCGGCGTCAACCAGCGACTTCGGGGTCTCGAACTTGTACATCTCGTCGAGCTGGTCGAGGATCTGACGCTTCACCTTCTGGCGGGTCAGCGAGCCGTACTGCGATTCGATCTGGCCGCGGACGATTTCGCGCAGGCGGTCAGCCGATTCCAGGCCGAGCTTCTTGGCGAGTTCGTCGTTGATCTCGGTTTCGCCCGGAGCAGCAACGTCCTTGACGGTGACGTCGAAGGTGGCTTCAGCGCCAGCGAGGTTCTTGGCCGGGTAATCGGCCGGGAACGTCACGGTGATGGTCTTTTCGTCGCCAGCCTTGACGCCGACCAGCTGGTCTTCGAAGCCCGGGATGAAACGGCCGGAGCCGAGAACGAGTTCAGCGCCCTGATCCGTGCCGCCGTCGAAGGCAACGCCGTCAACCTTGCCGACGTAATCCATCGTGACGCGGTCGCCGTCGGCAGCCTTGCCCTTCTTGGTTTCGTAGGAACGGGCGCTTTCAGCGACCTTGAGAACCTGCTCGTTGACTTCGTCGTCGGAGATGTCGACGACTTCGCGGGTGATCTTGATGCCCTTGGTGGACTTCAGTTCGATCGGCGGCAGAACTTCGTAGGACAGCGTGAATTCGAAGTCCTTCTCAGCGGAGAGGATCTGTTCCGCCTCGTCCTTGTCCTCGGTCATGGCGACTTCCGGCTGGGTGGCGGACTTTTCGCCACGGCTGGAAAGGATCTGGGTCGGCTGTTCGCGAACGATCTCGTTGACGAGGTCGGCCATGATGGACTTGCCGTAGACCTTCTTCAGGTGAGCCGGCGGTACCTTGCCCGGACGGAAGCCGTTGATGCGGACCTTGTCCTTAACGTCGGCAAGACGCTCGTTCAGCTTGCTTTCCATGTCCTTGGCCGGGATAACGACCTTGATTTCGCGCTTCAGCCCTTCAGCGAGCGTTTCGATAACCTGCATGTCTTCCTACCTTCATTTCGTTGGCGGCCGTGCCCAGACGCCTTCGTTTCGATGAGCACGACGCCGGACAAACTTGGCCGCGCGTGGCTTGTTGTTCAAATTCCAATGCATCCCGCCGTTAAGGGGGACGGCGCCATCCTGCCGGGTAATCGGGATTTCCCGCCTGCAAGCCAGCTTTGGTGCGGGTAGAGAGACTTGAACTCCCACGCCTTGCGGCACCAGAACCTAAATCTGGCGTGTCTACCAATTTCACCATACCCGCGTTCGCAAAACCGCATGCATATGCCTGCGCATGAGGCCTTCCGGAGCGCGGCGTCTCTATATCACCCGATTTGGTAGAGGCAAAGGAAAAATGAAGACCGGATGACAGGGAGTTTCCACCCGGCGGGCGGCAATCCACAGGGCAATCAGCGCCTCAGTAAACCGGCTCCTCATAGGCGGGCTTTCCATCGACCAGCAGGCTGCGGATCTGCGCCGTTCCATCGGCCGAAACACGCACGGCGATGGAGACGTTTCCATCCTGGCGGGCCTCCTCCAGCGGCTTGCCCTCGCCTTCCGGAACATAATAGCGCTCGATGCCATATTCGACGCGGATCATGTCGCCGCTCGACGCGCCGTAGCTGTAGAATGGCTGGCTTTTGATGACGACGCTGCCGGTCTCAGGCATCAGCGCGGTGAAGGACGATTCGGCGATCGCCCAGAAGCCGTCCGGCTGCGGCCTGAGCCGCACCCACAGCACCTGCTCGCCCGCATCCTTGGGAAGGCCGCCCTTGAGGGTGCTGACCGGCACCGAGGAGATGTCGTAATTCAGGATGACATAGTCGCCGCGCAGGAAATCGCGCGGATCGACAGGCGCGGTCTTCAAGACGACCTCGGAGCCGCTGCGCAGGATCGCAGCGCGGCTCTCTATTATATAGCCGAGGATCGCCGTCTGCAGCACGGCTGCGATGATGGCGGCAACCAGATAGCGGCGGCCCGAACGCGGGCTCGAGAGGACGGCGCTCATCGGGCGACCTCCTGGCGCTTGCCGCCGAAGCGTCTCTCCAGGCGGATCACCAGCCAGGCGACGACAGCGACGAAGAGACCCGACAGCAGGAAGAGACCTGACGTGCCCAAGATCGAGCCAACGGTCTCCGAGGCCAGATAAAGGATCTCTCCAGCAAACATCAGATAGGCGAGATAGCGCACCGCGCCGTTATCCCTGCCCTGCAGCGCGATCGCCAGCACGGAGACGCCGAGCGTCACCAGGCTGAGCAGGATCAGCGCTCCACCCTGCTCCAATTGTATATTGAGAAGCAGCAGGCCAACGGCGGCGACCAGGAAGGCGTAGAAGGCGGGAGCGGCTCCGGCCGTCAGGATGAACTCGGTGACGCGCAGCGGCGGCAGGCTGACGGCAAGGAAGACGGCCATGCCACAGACGACATAGACCATGGCGAGCCACAGATCCTCGTTCAGCGTATAGATCCAGGCAAGCCAGGCGACGGCGAGCAGATAGGCGAGATGACGCACCCTGCCCGCATCGGTGTAGCGCACCAGAGCCACCGTCACCGCGCTCATAACGATCGGCAGCCAGGCGCCGATGCCGATCCAGCGGCCGTCATTATTGTTGAGATAGACTGCAAACGATGCCCAGGCGAGGAAGCCGCCGATCGCGACGGCCGGCGCGGAACGAAAGAGCGCGGCGGAAATGACGGCGATTGCAAACCACAGATACATCACCACCTGCTCGTCGCCCGAAAGATGGTACATCTGGCCGATCAGCGAGATGGCGCCGCCGAAGCCGAGCACGGCGATGACCAGCAGCGCGTTGCCGGCCGCCTGCGCCCCGCGGGCGAAAAGAGCCGCGGCACCAAGATAGGCCGCCCAGATGACGATCAAGATGGCGCCGACGCGCACGAGCCTCGGAATGGCCTCCCAGTTGGAGGCGATCAGCAGCAGGACCGCGGCGCCGAGCAGGACGGCGGCGAGCACCATCAGCACCCGGCCAAGGCTGAAGCTTGCGGGACGGGCGTCGTATTCGCCGAGCATCTGCTCCGCAGCGACCTCCGTGATCAGTCCCTTGTCGACCCAGATAGAAAGGTCGCGCTCCAGCCTGCCTCGATACATTCCAGCCTCCGCCCCGGTGATGGCATTGCCTAGCGTTATAGGCGGCCAAGCCGTTAGGCAATCCCGGGCTGCAATGCAGGAATCTCACTGTGCGAAGTTGGGGCACTTATTAACCGCCAATTAACGAGGCATTGCTAATATGTGGATATTGCAGCAAGGCATGCATGATCCGCATAGCCACCATGAAAATATTGCACTGCAAAATAATCAAAAGTCATACTATTTAGATGATCAAGAAGCACGGGCATGGCAGCCCGGCCCGGTTTACCGGACGCCTGCGGACATGATGTTCGTAAAAAGAATTCGGAGCAGCGCACTCCTCCTCCCAGCGCCCTCCGATAGACTGACAACACTCCTCCTCCCAGTTGTCAGTCACCTACATGACGCCCGCCGGATCCTCCCCCGGTGGGCGTTTTGTTTAACGGCAGGTTAAACGATTAAACATCAGCAAGTCCGGATAAAGCCGCAAAGCGTCAACAGGCGCCCGCACCCATGTGGAATGCATGCCGGAGCGCCAGGCGGAGCGCCACGAGCAGACGGGCCTACCCTTCACCTGAATCGCGCCTGGAAAGCCTCTCTCTGCCGTCCCTCGACTGGGTTTTGATCTTCCGGCGGCAAATGGCGGCATCTTGGCGGATGAACTGACCAAGAGAAAATCATTCTGCCTATTCGTTGACCACAAAGCGGCGAAAACTTGTAATTCACCGCCCGAGATTTGCATTTCATGCATGGGTGGCTTGAATTCTTGTCTCTGTTAGTTCTTCGCGGCGCAACATACATTCAGCTCATCAAATGGAGGCCAGCGCGGAAAGGCTGCAGCTGGCAGATCGCAAGCCCTAGGAAAGGGGACCAACATGAACTTCAGCCGCTCTTTCAACAACTGGCGCAAGTACCGTCAGACGGTTTCTGAACTTGGCCGCATGACCAACCGCGAATTGCACGACCTCGGTATCGACCGTTCGGACATCCATCGCGTCGCTCGCGAGGCAGCTGCCCGCTAATCCAGGCGATCAGCGTCCTCCCAAGCTGATCTCCTCCCCAAAACGCCCGGTGCTCACGCAACGGGCGTTTTCTTTTGTTTAAAATTTACACTTTCGTAAGAGTTGCAGGCAAAAAGAGCTCACTTTTACCGCTCAAAAATTCACACCTGCGTATTTAGCGGGCAAATCATTGCACAAACGCATAGCAGATGCCTTTTCTTTGCACTGCACAATATGACAGCGATCCATTATATGAATGTGCAAGCGCAGAGACGGCGATGACGCCGGCCGCGAGACACCTTCAAGGATGATAGAAATGAACCCGATCCGCATTGCAAAGAGCTGGATTAGCTACCGCCGCACTCTCAACGAACTCGGCAACCTGTCCAACCAGACCCTCTCCGATATCGGTATCAACCGTTACGAGATCCGCAACATTGCATCCCGTTCGTTCCGCTAATCAGCGGCGAATGCGATACACCCAAAACGGCGCCGTTAGGCGCCGTTTTCGTTTTTGGGCATCCGTCAGCGCCGCCAGGGCGCGTGCCATCGATAGCCGGCACGGCATGATGCCAGGCGATGCCCGTGACTGAGTTCCGATTGTCCTGAGAGATGTGGCGTTTGACTGCGCTCGCCGTGCGCCGTTGGCTTTACGCCAGAAAGGCAGAAGCCGCGCTCCAGGCGCGGCCTGCTGTTTCAGGTGGTCGGGAAACGATCAGTTCCGCCATCTTCCCGAAGAGTTCGCTTCGCTGCTGAAGAAGCGGGATGCGGCCTCGGTGCGATTGCGGACATTCATCTTCTTGTAGATGTTGCGAACGTGAACCTTCACCGTGTTCTCCGAGAGATGGAGCTCATCGGCGATGATCTTGTTCTGCGTGCCCTTGCAGATGAGATCGAGGATCTGGACTTCGCGGGTGGTCAGGGCGGACATGTCCCCCTGGCGCAGACGCAGCGCCCCTGCCCCGGCAGCTGCGACCGAGCGGGTCTCGTAGAGCGACCGTTCAGGCTGCACCGCCTGGTTCGTCAGCCGGTTCAGCAATGCGGACGGGAAGTGTTCGCCGCCCTTCATCAAGAGATCGACCGCCGCCATGAACACGTCGAGCCGCAGATTGAGCGGCAGGACACCGTCGATCACCCGTGCCTCGACCAGACGGTTGACATAGGGCTCCATCATATCGATCGCTTCAACCACGAGCGCAATCGACGTCGCGGGATGGTTTTCCCTGACGGCCGCCAGCGCTTCGCTGAGCTCGGCTCCGGTTATGTGGTAGAAGAGAACGAGCGTGGCATCATTCGCATCGTTTTCCAGCATGGCCTTGGAGTAGCCCTTGCTGATGACCTCACAGGTAGGAAACTTTTTCGCGAGAGCCTCGACGAGGCATTCGGAGAACAAGTCTGCATTGGCAATTACAAGTATCGTGTCCCCGGCCGGACCGAACTTTCGGCCCTGCTCGGCATCACCAGTCTTCGACGCAGTCATGAACATTTACGCCTCCCCATAGCGTTACACGTTACAAATGCTTTGAGTGATACTTCGGGCCGCCCGGACGGGCGGCCCTGATAATTCCCGTCTTCATTAGTTAGCCATTTCTTAATTATGGTAATACGAAGTTGCATTGAAGGAAATGGCCCAAACGGGTTAGTTTTTGTAAATATACAATGACATTTCCTATTGCAGCGGTTGTATTGCACCCTTCCTAGATAACTTATGGGGTATATTGCCGATTATTTTTTGGGTTCGATGGTATTTTCGCATCAATAATAGACAGGCGGTCTTTTTCACTCTTTCGGCCAGCGCCAATTAACCGGAATGTTACTTGTGCAAGTCTTTTGACGTAGACTTGAGCCAAAGCGAAGCAGCGCGATCGCCCGCAAATGGGGGCGACCTCCGGCGCGTTCCGGTTCAACCTTGGGGATGATCGGAGGGCGCGCTTGATCAGTCCGGGCGAAGAGCACAAGGCTCCGAAGCGCTAGCCCGAATTGGTATCTAGGAAGTTCAGTATTTCTCCCCCAAAGTTCTAGGGTCGCTGACTGGCGGCACCCGAAACGCGGAATATCCCCTCACGACTGCGATATCTCTGCTTTTCTATTGGGGCAACTCAAACAACTGAAAGCATGAAGTCTTCAATCACATGATTGCGGAACTAGATTTGTGCGTCCTTGTACTGAGTTACGCGCAATCCAATACGTCAGGTTTGGCCAACAAACCGAGAATTGAACCGCAGATGATCAGGTAATGCATACATCTGCATACCAGTAACAGTATCGGAGTAAGCGCGAGTAAATCCCATTTGAGATGAGAGGGATTTCGCACACTGCTCCGAATTCCTTTGGAGGAAGCGAAATGTCTAATTATCAGCCCGGTGGTGACACCGAAACCAACAACATCGGTGCGCTTGCCGACGGTTTCCTGGGCAATACCGCAATCAATGATCCGGACACCTCGAACGGCTCGACCGCCTATATCGGCGGCCTTGCCAATGGCGACAACCGCGACAACACCACGAATACCGACAACAGTGATAACAGCGACAATAGCAACAACAGCGATAACAGCGACAACAGTTCGGATATCACCGTCGACGCTACGCTCGATCTGCTGAACGGCAACAATCGCGACAACAGCTACGATTGGGACTACGACAGCAAGACGACCAACACCAATATCAATGATGCGGACACCAAGACGACCACCATCACCGATACGGATGTGAAGTCGGACTATGACTGGAGCTACGACAGCAAGTCGTACAGCGACAACGATATCAACACGAAGACCGACACCGACATCAAGACGGTCACCGATACCGACGTCAAGACGACCACGACGAGCGACAGCTTCAATACGGCTGACAGCTTCAACAAGACCGACAACGACACCACGAATACCGCGGACAGCTTCAACAAGTCGGACGACGACTTCGCGACGGTTCATGACGTCAAGGACTTCGACAACCTCGGTATCGCCGGCGGTGACGTGAACTTCAACCTCGGTGACAACTTCTCCTTCACCCTGGATGTCGACAACATCCTGAACGGCAGCCTCGGTGGCGGCAATGCCTTCAATGCCATCCAGGCGAACCATCTTGCGGACCAGGATTCGGTCTGGAGCATGAAGATGGATGCCGCCCACGCGAGCAACTCCGTCTCCACCGCGGGCAATAGCGCGACCGGTGCGGAAGGTATCGATCTCGGCCACCATGGCGGCTGGACCGGCGGTGCCGGCGACGACGTCAACGGCTCGAGCGTTGCGGATGCATCCTCGATCCTTGCGAATTCGGGTATCCACATGGAACTCGTGCAAGGCGCGAACATGCTCAGCAATACGTTCGACGCGATCGGCCACGACTCAAATACCGTGGGCCAGGACTCGCACGACGGCGCATAACCTCCAGGACTGTCCAAGACATCCTGCACCGGCGGTCCCGCCGGTGCAGTTTGGCGGCTTGATGCAGCACACGAGAGTATCCGTGACGGGCGGGTATGCTGTTGAGAGGCCGGGCACCGTGGCAAACGGGAGGGGCCACCATGCATACAGAGAAGCTTTCAGAAATCATTGCGCACTTCATCGGCCTATTCGATACGGCGACCGAAGAAGCGAAAATGCGCAATGCCTATGCCGAGGGTTCTCGGCCGACCGAAGACAGCGCGCTGCCGCATGACGAAGAAGCGGCCGCGCAGAAATTTGCCTCGGATCTCGAGCTGAAAGACTACGATCCGAGCGCGCCTTACCGGTCACTCGCCTATGACATCAATTTCGCGCATCCGCGCTTCCTCGGCCATGCCTTCGAGGAAAGTATCGCCAAGCTGAACGAGCTGGCGCATCGCGACCTGACGGGGCTGCATTTCACCCCGCAGATCACCGTTCCGGGCGAAGATCCGCTGCTGCCGATCTATGCCGGTCCGGGCTCGATGATCGCGCATGTCTCGCAGATCAACATCCTCTATGACGACGACTTCCTGAACCTGTCGGATCAGCAGGTCGATCCTCGCGACACCAGTTTCGTGACAATGAAGCTGATCGAGTATGAGGAGAAGGCCGAGGCGCTGTCGCCGTTCCAGGAGATCCACCGGACCGACAATGCCGAGGCGCTGACCAAGATTGCCGACAGCATGCACGACTATATCCGCTCGATGCCGGAAGCGTCCGACGAGACGCCTGACGGTCAACCGCAGCCGACCTTCGTGACCGACGGCGATGCCGATAGCCCGACCTATCTGTACAAGAGTGCGGGCGATGATCTCAGCAGTCCGTCCTATATTGTCAACGGCGTCGCCACCACGACGGCACCGGTGCTCGACGACATGATGCCGGACCGCGGCATCGCCAAGCCGCCGGCCGACCTTGAAGACAGCAAGAGCGACACGCCGCAGGAAGAGCATGGCGGCCCGGGCAATACGCTCGAGATCGCGGCCGGCGCCAACGTGCTCGCCAATATCGTGCAGATCACCGATACCTCGGTGATCTCGTCCGTGACCGCCGTGATGGGCAACTACCATCAGATCGACGCGATCACCCAGAGCTACATCTATAGCGACCACGACGATTTCGGCGGCGTCTTCGACAAGTCACAGAGTGCTGCGACCGTCGCCAACAACATCGCCAGCTTCCAGCGCAGCGTCTATGATGACGGTGGCTCGCAGCATTCTGCCTACACCGACGACGGACACGATCCGACCTTCCCGACCGCCTGGCGCGTCAGCGTCGTCAATGGCGACGTGTCCTTCGTCAACTGGATCGAGCAGTATCACTTCATCAACGACAACGACACGATGACGATCACCGCCACCGGCACGGATGCGACCGTGCTGACGGGTGGCAACTCGGCCGTCAATTTCGCGTCGATGTTCGGCATCGGCATGCAATACGATCTGGTGATCGTCGGCGGCAACGTTCTCGACATGAACGTCATCTCGCAGATTTCGGTGCTCTACGACAATGATTGGGCCCGCGGCCAGGACGGTGCCCCCGGCGCCACGATCCAGGGCGGCAACAACCTGATCTGGAATCTTGCCGAGATCCACAATGTCGGCGCCAATGACCGCTTCCAGGCGATGCCCGACTACATGGCCGCCACCCAGAAGGCGATCGAGGAACGCGATCCCTCGATGCCGGAAGGGCTTGCCCATGACGCCAACTTTGCCGGCTATGCGGGGCTCAACGTCCTCTACATCACCGGCAACCTCTATGACGTCAACGTCATCAAGCAGGTGAGCATTCTCGGCGATTCCGACGACGTCACCCATGTCATCTCGTCGATCGCCCAGAACAATCAGAACGCCACGATCCATGTCGATACCGGCAGCAATGCCGTCGTCAACATCGCCCAGATCATGGATTACGATACGATTGGCCATACGACCTACCTGAATGGCCAGCTCTATTCCGATGCGATTCTGATCCAGAGTGGCCTTGTCGAACACGACACGACGCAGCCGCAGCAGGCACCGCTTGCCAATGAAGCCATCGCCTTCCTCGGCAACGACAGTGACCAGCACGCCAGCGGCTCCGACGACGTGACGATCAATGGCGGCCACGACTACGCATGGCACCTGACCCACCCGGATGTGATGCAAGGCGTCACCGCATAGTTTTGAGTAGAGGGAAGCGCTCCCATGAATCACATTCCAAAGAACACCTTCACCGGAAGCCGCACTTTGGGACTCGGCCGGCGCGGCAGCGCGTTCGACGAGGATATGACCGATGCCTGCATGTCGGCGATCGACGACGCTGTCGCCAATCTTCGCCTGCTGACCGAGAAGCGCGCCGCAGCGCGCGCCGCCGAAGCTGCTGCCTTCCGGGCCGCTGCCGCCGAGGATCTTGCACGGACGGCTGAGGTACCGGAAGCCGTCGAGGCCGAGGAAGAGGTTGCTGCGGTCGAGATTGCCGCTGTGCCCGTAGCTGCCGCTCCGGCTGAACCGGAGATTCTGGCCGAAGAGCCGGCACCGGTTGAGCATGAAGACACAGAGGCGCAGGCGGAAGTGGAGGTCGCGGCTCAGACAGTGATCGAAGCAACGGCGGAAATCGAAACCGTTCAGCAGGCCGAGGTTCTGCAAGAGCCCAAGGCCGTAGAGGTAGAAACGCCTCCCGCACCGGTCGAAATCGCGACAGCGGTGGCCGAGCCTCCGGCCGTGCAGGCAGAACCCGTAAGCGCTGCGGCAGCGGCCGAAGCCGAAGAGACAGTTGCTCGCCGCACACCGCAGACGCCGGAAATGCCGGAAGCCATTCCGCAGGAGCCTTCAGAGCTGAAGCAGAGCCCGACAATCCCGTTCGGCAAGACGATCGAGGGCAATACCGGCCCGCTGCAGGAAAACGACCGGCGGCTGAAAACCGGCGGCGGCGGCAATGGCAAGGATCCGGATTCCGGTGGTGGCGGAGGCGGTGGCGGCGGCAACGGCGCGAACTTCCACAAGCGCAGCGAGCCGGTGAATTTCGCTGCCAGCCTCGCCAAGGGCATTGCTGCAGTCCGCCGCAACATGGTGATCGTCATGGCCTTCACCATCGCCATCAACATTCTGCTGCTGGCGATTCCGCTCTATCTCTTCCAGATTTCCGACCGCGTGCTGACCAGCCGCTCGATTGATACGCTGGTCATGCTGACGATCGCGGTGCTTGGCGCCGTGCTGATCCAGGCCTTCCTCGATTCCATCCGCCGCTTCATCCTGATGCGCACCGCCGTCGAGCTCGAAGTGCAGCTGGGGGCGCCGATCCTCAGCGCCGCGGCCCGTGCCTCGCTTCATGGCACCGGCAAGGACTACCAGATCCTCCAGGACCTGCAGCAGCTGCGCGGCTTCCTGACGTCAGGGACGCTGATCGCCTTCCTCGACGCGCCGCTGATGCCGCTGTTCATCGTCGTGGTCTATCTCGTGCATCCCCATCTCGGCCTGATCATCATGGCCTGCTGCGCGGTGCTGTTCTTCATCGCCTACCTGAACCAGAAGTTCACGGCGCGGCAGTTCGCCGACGCAAACACCTATCTCAGCCGCGCCAACTTCCACCTCGATTCCATGGCGCGCAACTCGCAGATCATCAATGCGCTCGCCATGATCCCGGAAGCGGTGAAGATGTGGGGCAGGGAGACGGCCGGATCGCTGAAGAGCCATGTGGCCGCCCAGGACCGCAACATCATCTTCTCCGGCATCTCCAAGGCCTGCCGCATGATTACGCAAGTAGCACTGCTCGGCTGGGGCGCGCATTTGTCACTCTCCGGTGAATTGACCGGCGGCATGGTGATCGCCGCCTCCATCGTTTCGGGACGCGCGCTGGCGCCGATCGAGGGCGCGATCGAAGGCTGGCATCAGTTCAACCGCTCGGCTGCCGCCTATGGCCGCATCAAGCAGCTGCTGATCAACTCGCCGCTCAACTTCCCGCGGCTGCGCCTGCCCAATCCGGAAGGCCGTCTCGATGTCGAGCGCATCCTGTTTGTGCCGCCGCCGCAGAAGAAGGTTATCCTCAACGGCATTTCCTTCTCGCTGAGGAAGGGCGAATCCCTTGCCGTCATCGGCAATTCGGGTTCCGGCAAGACGACGCTCGGCAAGATGCTGGTCGGTTCGATCCTGCCGACATCGGGCAATGTGCGTCTCGACCTGATGGACCTGCGCAACTGGGATCAGCGGCAGTTCGGTGAAAGCATCGGCTATCTGCCGCAGGACGTGCAGCTCTTTCCCGGGACGATCAAGGCGAATATCTCCCGCATGCGCGACGATATCGACGATCACCAGATCTACGAGGCCGCGGTTCTGGCCGACGTGCACGAGCTGATCGCCAGCTTCCCGCAGGGCTACGAGACGATCGTCGCGGCCGATGGCGCGCCGCTTTCCGGCGGCCAGAAGCAGCGCATCGCGCTTGCCCGTGCCTTCTTCGGCAATCCGAAATTCGTCGTCCTCGACGAGCCGAATTCCAACCTCGACACGCAGGGCGAGGCTGCGCTTGCCCGCGCGCTGATCCATGCCAAGAAGCAGGGCATCACCACGGTGACCATCACCCAACGCCCTGCCCTTTTGCAATGCGTCGACAAGATCCTGCTTCTGAAAGACGGCTCGGTCGGCATGTTCGGCGAGCGCATGGAAGTTCTGCAGGCGTTGCAGGGCAACGGCAACAATCGTCCTCAGCCGCGTATCGAAGGGTAATCGAAATGGCTCATACCAGTCTGCAGACGGTCAACAATCCGGTCGAATGGTATAGCGAGGTTCCGCGCTCGATCCGCTATCACACGATGATCGGCCTTGCCGTGCTGATCATATCCTTCGGCAGCTTCGGCTTTTGGGCCGGCACCGCGCCGCTTGCCTCGGCGATCATCGCCCAGGGGAGCTTCGTCGCAACCGGCAACAACAAGATCGTCCAGCATCTCGAAGGCGGCATCATCAAGGACATGCGGGTCAGCGAAGGCGACGTCGTCAAGGAAGGCGACGTGCTGCTGACGCTCGATCCGACTGCAGCGCTCTCCAACGACCGCATGCTGAAACTGCGGCGTCTGCGTCTGGAAGCCGTCGTTGCCCGCCTGCATGCCGAGGCCGCCGGCGACCGGGATTTCAAGATCCCCGACATCGTCTTGGCCGAAGCCAGCGACCCCGACATCGGCTCGATCATCCAGAGCCAGAACATCGTCTTTCACAGCAAGCAGGTGAAGCTCGAGGAGCAGCTGAACCTGATCGAGAAGAACATCGCTTCGCTCGAATACCGCTATAAGGGCTATAGCGGCCAGAAGGACTCCTTCGACCGGCAGCTGGCGCTTTTGACCGAAGAGCGCGATTCCAAGGCCCGCCTCGTCAAGGTCGGCTATATGCGCAGGACCGATCTCCTGGCGATCGAGCGCGCCATGGCGGATGCAATGGGGGATATTTCGCGCCTGCAGGGCGAGCTCAACGAAAGCGAGGCTGAGATCGCCAAGTTCCGCCAGGAAGCGATCATTGCCGTCAACTCCAACAAGCAGGCAGCGCTCGATGCGCTGGAAACCGCTGAATCGGATCTCGACAGCGTGCGCGAGCAGGTGCGCGAGGCACAGGGCGTGCTCGAGCGAACCGTCATCCGCTCGCCGGTCAACGGCACGGTCGTGCGCGCCTATTACCACACCGCCGGCGGCGTTATCACCACCGGCAAGCCGATCATGGAAATCCTGCCGGCCCATGTGCCGCTGATCATCGAAGCGCAGGTGCTGCGCACGTCGATCGACCAGCTGCATGAAGGCCAGACGGCGGCGATCCGGCTTTCGGCGCTGAACCGGCGCACGACGCCGGTACTCAATGGCAAGGTCTTCTATGTCTCGGCAGACTCGATCGAAGAGAATGCCGGGCTGCAGACCAAGGACGTCTACATCGTGCGCGTCGAAATCCCGGATTCGGAGATCGCCAAGGTGCATAATTTCCACCCGGTTCCCGGCATGCCGGCCGACGTGTTGATCCAGACCTCGGAGCGCACCTTCTTCGAATATATCACCAAGCCGATCACCGACAGCATGTCGCGTGCCTTCAAGGAGCGCTGAGATTTATAATACAAAGAGACTAGGAGCTTCCGCCGCGGATCTGCAGTATTCTCGCTCGCAGGATCGGTTGGTGGAGGCTTCTATGGCGGCCATGTCTGACGTGCTCTTGCGGGTTGGGCGACTGAACTATGTCTGGACCAATACCGAGAGCCTGCTGATCTATGTCATCGCCCACCTTCTCAGGGTGGAGAAGGATGCGGCGATCGTGGTGTTCCTGACGCTGAACACCACACGGGCGCGCATCGACCTTGTCGAGCGCCTTGCCAAGCTGCACTCGACCCCCGCTTCCGACCGCAAAACCATCCTTCACATGATGATGCGGCTGAAGAAGGAATCGAAGATGCGCAACAAATACAATCACTGCATCTATTCCTTCGACGACAAGGGGCAGATCTCCTCCACGCAGCTGATGCGGCTTGTCGAGGACGACAAGGAAATCCGCTACGGCAAGGTGGAGCAGCTCGACCAGCGGGAGCTCGATGCGCTTGAGCGCTCGATCGGCGAGATCGTGGCGATCAGCAATTCGCTCTGGGAGTTCATCCATGCCAGCGAGCATGCCTCGGCGCATATCTAGGCCCTCGGCATCGGCCGCGTGATCCACCAGAAAACCAGCGCTATCACGCTGAATGAACAGCCGAGCGCACAGACGCCCGGCCAACCGGCATGTGCGTAGATCATCGTCGAGGTGATGGCGCCCAGCGCGCTGCCCGCGGAGTAGAAGACCATATAGCCGCCGACCAGGCGGCTTCGTGCTTCCGGGCGGGCGGCGAAGATCAGCGTCTGGTTGGTGACATGCACGGCCTGAACGGCGAAATCGAGCGCGACGACGCCAAGCAGGAAGACCGGCAGAGAAGCTGCCAGGCAGAGGATTGCCGCCCAGGAGATTGCCAGCAGTGCCAGCGAAGCGCCGGTGACGGGTTGCGCCAAACCGCGATCCGCGAGCCGACCGGCGCCGCTTGCCGCCAGGGCACCGGCAACGCCCGCCAAGCCAAACAGGCCGATAGCCGTATGCGACATGAGATAGGGCGAAGCGCTCAACGGCAGGACCATTGCCGTCCAGAGCGTGCTGAAGCTTGCGAAGATCAGGAAAGCCAGCACGGCCCTTGCCCTGAGCAGGGGATCGCGCAGGAAGAGCTGCGGGACGGATCGGAGGATCGCGACATAGCCTTCCTTCGAACCGGGTGGCTTTTCACGCGGCAAGGTCTTGGCCAGGAGCATGCTCATGATCAGCATCAGCATTGCCGATGCTAGATAGACGGTCCGCCATCCACCGAGATCGGCGAGCAGCCCGGCCCAGAGGCGTGCGGCGAGAATGCCGACAACGACACCACTCGTCACCAGCCCCACGGCCCGGCCCCGCTCCTCGGGTCCTGTCAGCGACGCGGTCAGTGCGACCACCACCTGAACGACGATGGACAGCAGCCCGAGAGCAATCATCGCGACTAACAGCATGAATGTTGATGGCGCCAGGCCGACGGCAGCGGCGGCTGCGGCAAGCATCATTGTCTGGCCGATCACCAGCTGGCGGCGATTGGCGATATCGGCGAGCGGCACGATCAGCAGCAGACCCGCGGCATAGCCAATCTGCGTCAGCGTCACGACGATGCCGATATCGGCGGTCTCGAGGCCGAAATCGGCGGCCATCGAGCCGAGCAGCGGTTGGGCATAATAGACATTGGCGACGCTTGCGCCGCAGGTCGCAGCGAAGAGAAGAAGCGTCCAGGGACCGAGGTTCGATTTTACCCCGGAAGACGATGGGGTGTCCTTGAGGAAGTCCATAAGCGTGATCCCGATTGAATCCAGTTCAATGATGAGACCACTTGAGGTGCGTGCATTCCAGTTCTATTTTAGAACCGGAATGGAGGACTGATAATGAAGCGGAAGAGTTTTCGCGAGGCCGAGTGCCCGGTTGCACGTAGCCTCGATGCGATCGGCGACTGGTGGTCGCTGCTGATCATTCGCGACGCCTTCGACGGCATCACCCGCTTCAGCGCCTTCCAGCAGAATCTCGGGATTGCCAAGGGCATGCTGGCAACCCGGCTTCGCGACCTGGTGGAAGCCGGCGTTCTCGACCTCGTGCCTGCCTCCGATGGCAGCGCCTATCAGGAATATGTGCTGAGCGCAGCAGGGCGCGACCTCTTCCATGTCATCGTCGCCCTGCGCCAATGGGGCGAGGCGCATCGCTACAGACCGGGCGAGCGCCGCTCGGTTCTCGTCGATACCGAGAGCGGCGCGCCGGTTGCCCGGCTGGAACTCCGCGCCGCCGATGGCCGGCGGATTGCCTGGCCAGATACCGAGGTGCTTGCGCCGGGCTAATGTGGCACGCTGCTAACCCGCAAGGCTAGCCCGATTTGATGCCGGTTTTTATCCGAACGGCATATTTGATGCCTGCCGTTTCCCCATAGAATGCAGGTTCCCGAACTGTGTAAGGGGTGTTGGGAGGGGGATGATGCGCATTGACGTGATCGACACGGAGGCCGGTTTCGACGGGCTCCGCGAACAGTGGGAGCGGGTCTATGGAAACGATCCCTACGCCCAGCACTTCCTCTCCTGGATCTGGCTGAAGCCCTATCTCGCGCGGCGAAACCGCTGGTTCGTGCTGGCACTGCGCGAAAAGCCGGAAGGTTCACCCTACGTCGCCTTCTTCCCGTTACGGGTAGTCACGCAGCACGACGAAAAGACCGGCCAGTTCATCGACGAGATCATCATGGCCGGCAACTGCTCGGCCGATTATACCGGCTTCCTCGCCGAGCCTGCCTATGAGCAGAACGCCATCGAAGGCTTCTCTCAATATCTCAAGCAGCAGAACTGGACGCATCTGAAGGTCGAGTTCTTCTACGGGCCGCAGGAGCGCCGCGACGCCTTCCTGCGGGCGCTGGAAGGGCCTGACGTGATGTTTCGCGACAGTTCGCCGAAGAATGCCGAGAATATCGACAATTGCATCTGCCCGGTCGTCCATCTGCCCGACAGTTTCGACGTTTATCTCGACACCAGCATGAGCAGCCAGACGCGTCAGAAGCTGCGCCGCTTCATGCGCAAGGTCGAGGCCGACGAGAACTACCGGATCACTATGGCGACGCCGGAGACGATCGAGCGCGATCTCGACATTCTCTTCAGGTTCTGGCGGATCAAGTGGCTTGCCAAGAAGGGCGAGGAACGGACCGACCGGCTGATCGCCGGGACGCGGACCCTGCTCATGGACAGCTTTGCGACCGGCAATCTGGATGTTCCCGTTCTCTGGTATGGCGACCGGCCGCTCGGCGTGCTGGCCAACATGATCGACCGACAAAAGAAATCGGTCCTATTCTATATCACGGGCCGAGACGAGGAGTGGAAGACGCCCTCTCCCGGTCTCATCCTGCACGCTCACTGCATTCGCAAGGCGATCGCCGAGGGTTTCAAGACCTACGACTTCCTGCGCGGCACCGAGCCCTACAAGTATATGTTCGGGCCGCAGGAGCGGCAGCTCTCCTGCACCATCTTCCGCAGCCGCACCGGCCGCAATCTCGGCGAGGTCATCAACCGGCGCAGCGTCGATTTCATCTATGAGCGGGCGCTCGACATGTACCGGCGCGGCGACAAGGCCTATGCGGAGGCCGCCTTCAAGCAGCTGCTCGCCACCGTGCCCGGCCATATCGGCGCCGAATTCGGGCTCGCGAGCCTGACCTTCGACCGCGGCATGCTGCCGGAGGCCGAAGCCGCTTTCACAGCGCTGATCGGCCGCGTCAAGGATCCCGCCCCCGTCTATCTGAAGCTCGGCGAGACACAGCTGGCGCTCGGCACCTATGATCAGGCCGCCAAGACCTTCGGCAAGATCATCCAGATCGCGCCATATGATGCACAGGCCTATTACAAGCAGGGCGTGGCGCTGGCCGGCGCCGGACGGAAGGACGAGGCCGCCCGCTCCTTCTCGATGATCGAGCAATTCAACTACGACGACCCGAAGCAGCAAGCCTATGCAGAGAAGGCGCGCGATGCCCTGCGCCGGATCGTCACCGAGCAGATGCCGGAGCCGAAGGTACGGGCGAAGAAAGCCAAGCAGGCGAAGCGGGTGCTGCCGTCACGGCCGAAATTCGAGCGGGAGCCGGCCTTCTCCTGATCGTGGTGCGAAGCCCTGCCTTTTTGAACGCGGGAGTTTCCTGCGCTGACGAGGCGTGATAATCAGCCGCCCATGACCAAGACCTCTTCCCACTCCCCCATCCATGTCATCGGCGGCGGCCTCGCAGGCTCCGAAGCTGCCTGGCAGATCGCCAATGCCGGCGTCCCCGTTATCCTGCACGAGATGCGCGGCGTTCGCGGCACCGATGCGCACAAGACGGATAGCCTTGCCGAGCTCGTCTGCTCCAACTCCTTCCGCTCCGATGATGCGACCAGCAATGCCGTCGGCGTCATCCATGCGGAAATGCGCATGGCCGGTTCGCTGATCATGGCCTGCGCCGACAAGCATCAGGTGCCCGCAGGCGGCGCGCTTGCCGTCGACCGCGACGGCTTCGCGGAAGCCGTGACCAGGGCGATCGAGGAGCATCCACTCGTCACCGTCGTGCGCGAAGAAGTCGCCGGCCTGCCGCCGAAGGAATGGGATCAGGCGATCATCGCCACCGGCCCGCTGACGGCGCCTTCGCTGGCCGAAGCCATCCAGGCCGAGACCGGCGCCGATGCGCTCGCCTTTTTCGATGCCATCGCGCCGATCGTCTATCGCGAGAGCATCGACATGGATATCTGCTGGTATCAGTCGCGCTACGACAAGGTCGGTCCCGGCGGCACCGGCAAGGACTATATCAACTGCCCGATGACCGAAGAGCAGTACAATGCCTTCGTCGATGCGCTGATCGCCGGCGACACAGTCGGCTTCAAGGAATGGGAAGGCACGCCTTATTTCGACGGCTGCCTGCCGATCGAGATCATGGCAGAGCGCGGCCGCGAAACGCTGCGCCACGGGCCGATGAAGCCGATGGGTCTCACCAACTCCCATAATCCAACGGTGAAGGCCTATGCCGTCGTGCAGCTGCGACAGGACAATGCGCTGGGCACGCTCTACAATATGGTCGGCTTCCAGACGAAGCTGAAATACGGCGCGCAGGCGGATATCTTCCGGATGATCCCCGGTCTCGAGAATGCGGAATTTGCCCGCCTCGGCGGCCTGCACCGCAACACCTATATCAATTCGCCGACGCTGCTCGACCACTCGCTGACGCTGAAGTCGCGCCCCGGTCTGCGCTTTGCCGGTCAGATCACCGGCTGCGAGGGCTATGTCGAAAGCGCCAGCGTCGGTCTTCTGGCCGGACGCTTCGCGGCTGCTGAGCGCAAAGGCGAAGCGGCATCGCTACCGCCTGTCACGACGGCGCTTGGCTCTCTGCTTGGCCATATCACCGGCGGCCATCTGGTGACTGACGAGGAACCGGGCAAGCGCTCCTTCCAGCCAATGAACATCAATTTCGGCCTCTTCCCGGAGCTGCAGCCGGGCTCGATCGTCAAGCCGGAGGGCGTCAAGCGCTTCCGCGGCAAGGACAAGACGATCATGAAGCGTCAGCTGATCGCCAAGCGGGCGCTTGCCGATTGCGCCGCGTGGCTCGGCCAGAACGTACCGCTCGCCGAAAGCGCCTGATCAGAGATCAATGATTGTTGGCTGCCGGCTTTTCGGCCGGCGGCAGCACCAGATCGGCATCGGCGACATAATTGCCGAGCAGCCAGAGCGAGACTTCGGACGCCTCCTTGGCGGAGACGAATTCGAAAGTGCCGTTCTGATGCGGATGGTCGAGGAAGTCGATCACCAGTCCCTTGCCCGTTTCCGAGCTTGCGACCCGCACCCTGCCCGGCTGAAGCACATGGCAGGAGAAGTGGCGGTGCATGCTGCGCATGAAACCAGCCTTGTTGTCATGCAGGCGCACGAGGACCACCTGGCCATCGGCCGTTGCCTGCAGCTGGCGGATCGCCTCATGCGGGAAGGCGCGATTGAACTCGAGGATCGCCAGACCCATGTCGCGCAAACCCTCTTCATCGCGGTTCTGCGATGCCATCCGCGTCGCCACGAAGGCTAGCAGGAACAGGGCTGCGAAAATGACGATCCAGACGATAATGCTCAACGCCGTTCTCCAAAAGGACTTGCGGTTGCCGCCTTATAATGCCTGAGCCTTGCGCGAGTTTGAACTCGGCTCAGATTTTCTTGCGCATCATCGCCATGGTCATGGCGAATTGGCGGCGCCATTGGGCGGATTGCAGCGGCTGGCCTAAGAGCCCTGCCCCTGCCTTCTGCGCCTTCTTCAGCACCGGCTCGGCGATCGTCGCCGGCAGGAAGGCCGGGAAGACGCTTGCCGGAAGCGTTGCCGCCCGTGCCTTTGCCAGATGATCGCGGCCTAGACCGGCGAAGGCCTCGATGGCCGCCGAAATCCTCGCCTTGTCCTCGCCCGCAAGGAAGCTGTCGCGGTCGAGGCCAGTGGCGCTCAGGATTTCAAGCGGGATATAGACCTGCCCGCGGTGGCGGTGCAGCGGCATCAACAGCAGCATGCCCGCAATCGCCTGCGCGACACCTGCATGGCCCGCCGCATCGGCGGACTTCGCGGCATCCTCGGGCGACAGGACGAGGCTTGCGAGCTGGATCAGCGCCGAGGCAGTTTCGCCGGCATAGCCCTCCAGCGCGCTGCGGCTTTCCATCGGATCGTCATAGAGATCGAAGATGCGCGCCTCGATCATGTTGACCAGTGTCTGGCGCGGCAGGCGGTGCGCCTCGATGGCGGTCAGCAGTTCGGCGGCAACCGGATTGGCTTCGGTCGAGCCATGGGCGCTGCCTTCCAGGAGGTCGCGCCAATATTGCATGCGCACCTCGCCCGGCAACGGCTCATGAACGAGATCGCGCACCTTGGCAAGTTCGGCATTGAAGGCATAGAGGGCAACGAGTGCGGCGCGCTTGTCCTCCGGCGACAGCAGGCTCGCGAGATAGCGGTCGCGATCGTTGTCGCGCAGCATCGCCAGGCAGATCTCCTGGTTTCCAGGCTTCGTCTCGGACATGGTCAGACCGCGATCAATGCCGCTGCGACCGCGCGGGATTCGGCAAGCATGATGTTGTAGGTGCGAACAGCAGCGCCGGTGCTCATCGGATCTGACGAGATGCCTCGCGCCTTCAGCGCCTGCTTCAATTCCGGCGGCAGGCGGCGAAGCTCCGTACCGGTGCCGACCAGCAGCACCTCGATATCGCCGGCTTCATCGAGAACCTTCGTGAAATTCTCGACCGACAGCGGCTTGGTCATATCCATATCCCAGCCGTGGATGCCCGAGGGCAGGCATAGGATGGAGCCGCGATGCGACATGTCGGCGAAGCGGAAGCCGCCATTGCCATAGGTGTCGATGGGCGCGCGGCCCGGGAAATGGGCCTCGCGGATTTCGATGCCTTTTGCCATGATTTTAGACTGTGGCCTTTCCAGGTGTGCCGCCGGCCGTCTCGTTCTCATCCTCGTCGTCGTAGGATTTCGGGCGAAGCCTGAAGAGAATCAGGACCGGCGCAGCAATATAGATGGAGGAGAAGGTGCCGACGGCAACGCCAAAGAGCATCACCAGCGCGAAGGGCCGGATCACCTCGCCGCCGAACAGCGTCAGCGCTAGGAGCGCGAGCAGCGTCGTTGCGGCCGTCAGGATGGTGCGCGACAGCGTCTGATTGATCGAGGCATCGATCAGGATCGGCAACGGCATGCGCGTATAGCGTTTCAGGTTTTCGCGCATGCGGTCGTATACGACGACGGTATCATTCAGCGAATAGCCGACAATGACGAGCAGCGCCGCGATACTGGTTAGGTTGAACTCGATGCCGGTCACCACGAAGAAGCCGAGCGTCAGGATGACATCGTGCAGCGTGGCGATGATCGCGCCGATCGCAAACTGCCACTCGAAGCGGATCCAGATATAGATCAGGATTGCCAGCAGCGACGCGAGAACGCCGAGCGTCGCGGTGCGGGCAAGCTCGCCCGACACGGCCGGGCCGACCACTTCCAAACGGCGGAAATCATACTCGTCCTGCAATTCGCTGCGCACCAGCGAGATCGCCGACTGTTCGGCATTGTCACCGCCGCCCTGCGACTGCAGGCGGATCATGGCACTGGCCGGATCGCGCAGCCGCTTGACCTCGACATCGCCGAGATTGAGCTCGCTGAGACGCGAGCGGATATCGTCAGCATCGGCAGTACCGTCCTTCGAGCGGGCCTCGATCAGCGAGCCGCCGGTGAAGTCGACGCCGAGATGCATGCCTGCGGTCGCGACACCCAGCATGCAGACAAGCGAAAGGGCTGCGAGCGCCGTGAAAGTGTAGCGGCGGATGCCGATGAAGCGGACTGCGGTACCGTCGAAGACATCCGTATGGACGCTCTTCGGCAGGTGCCTCAAGCGGCGGCGGCGCACCCATGCCTCGACCAGTGGACGGGTGAAAAGGAAGGCGGTGAAAGCCGTGGTGATGATCCCGGCCGCCAGCGTCACGGCAAAGCCGCGGATGGCGTCGCTGCCGAGATAGAAGAGGATGGCGGCGGCCACCAGCATGGTGATGCTGGCATCGACCACGGTCATGAAGGCGCGCGAATAGCCGGCGGAAATCGCCTGATCCAGATGCAGGCCGGCCTTCAGCTCCTCGCGGATACGCTCATAGATCAGCACGCAGGCATCCACGGCGATGCCGATCATCAGGACCATGCCGGCAAGGCCGGGCAACGTCAGCGGCGCGCCGAAAACGGTGAGCACGGCGACGATCATCAAAAGGTTGACCAGCAGAGCAACGCTGGCGATGACGCCAAGCATGCCGTAGAGGCCGATCATCAGCCCGGCCACCAGCACGGCGCCGATGATGCCGGCGATCAGGCCGGCATGGATCGCATCACCGCTGAGGCCCGGATCGATCGTCCGCTCCTCGACGATCGTCAGCGCCGCCGGCAGAGGGCCGGAGCGCAGCATGGCGGCAAGGTCTTCGCTCTCGTCAGGCGAATAGTTCAGCGGAATGCGGCTGCTGTCACCGACCGGCAGCTTGCTAAGCTCGGGCGCCGTCAGCACCTGATCGTCGAGCAGGATCGCCAGCGTGCGACCGGCATTCTTTTCGACGAGATCGGTAAAGCGGCGCGAGCCGTCGAGATTGAAATTGAAGGTCAGGACGGACGTATCCGGCGTCGGGCCTGGTTCGATGGCGAAATCACCGAGATCGGAGGCATGCAGCACTTCGGCGCGCTCGACGAGATAGGCGATCGGCGGGTCATCCTGCGAATAGACGATCTCGGATCCGGGCGGCACGCTGCCGGCCATCGCATCCTGTGCGCTGACGCTCGAATCGACGAGGCGGAAGGTCAGCTTGCCCGGCTGGCTCAGCAGGTCCTTGAAGCGCTGCGGATCGCCGAGACCCGGGATCTGGACGACCAGCCGGTCGCGGCCCGCGGGCGTGATGATGGGATCGATGCCGCCGGCTTCGATGGCGCGATGGGCAACGATCGCGACCGAGCGCTCCAGCGCCGAGGCGAGCCTACGATCGATCGCCTTGTCGCTGATCTGCAGGTTGATCTGGCCGTCATTCGCCTTGGTGATCGCGATATCGGCATCGGGAACGCCGCCGGCCGGTACGGCGAGCGGTGCGAGCAGAGACAGCGCACGATCGGTCTGGGCGGCGTCGGTAATGCGCACCTGGACCGTCTGGGCGTTTCCGGCAAGTCCGGTATAGCGGATATTGGCATCGCGCAGCCGCGTGCGGACGCTGGCAACGGTGCTTTCAAGCCGGCTCTGGACGATATCGGCGCGGTCGATCTTGACGACGAGATAGGCGCCGCCCCTGAGATCGAGGCCCGGCGTCAGTGCCTTGTGCGGCAGCCATTGCGGCAGGGAAGCAAGTGTATTGGGGGAGAAAAGATTTGGCGCGGCGGCCAGTGCCGCCGCGACGATGGCAAACCAGATCAGAAGAGTTTTCCAAAGGGAAAATTGACGCATTCTGCCTTTCCGATCTGGCTGCCGAAAGCAATGTTATGCAGCGTCGGCCTTGACCGGCTCGCCCTTGACGCGAACATCGGCGATACCGCTGCGGACGACGCGAACGCGAACGCCATCAGCAATTTCCACTTCAACTTCCTTGTCGTCAACGACCTTCGTGACCTTGCCGACGAGACCACCGGCGGTGACGACCTGGTCGCCGCGGCGGATGGCGGAAAGCGTGTCGGCGCGCTTCTTGGCCTGGGCGCGCTGCGGACGGATCAGCAGGAAATACCAGACGACCATCAGCGGCACGAACAGGATGATCATTTCGAAGCCGGAGCCGAATGGCGACGCGGCAGTATCCGTTGCGGCCTGGGCAAATGCCGGGGTGATGAACATTGATAAACTCCTCAGCTGCGGGCGGCGAAATTCCGCCTCTCTTTTCAGTGGCCGGACTATAGTTGCGGTAAGAACGAATGCAACAAAAACAGCCGTGAGGCGTACCGAATCCGCTGCCTGATAACCTTTCGGCTGTGGAAAGGCCATGCTACCCCGCCACGAAAGACGACAGACGGTCTCCGGCCGCACGAAATTCAGGAGGACATCGCATGACTGACGAGATCAACAGCGTCATTCTGCAGGAGCTCAAGAGGCTGACGGCGGCCGTCGAACGGCTGGCAGGTCCGCCACCGGCGGTCAATGACTGGACGACGGCAGACTGCTTCGTATGGTCGCCCGCCCGCCAGCATCTGCAGCCGGTGGCACGGCCGAACCGTGTGGCGCTGAAGCTGATCCGCGGCGTCGATCATGTCCGCGACATCCTGCATGAGAACACCGTGCGCTTCGCCGAAGGGTTTGCCGCCAACAACGTGCTTCTCTGGGGCGCGCGCGGCATGGGCAAGTCGTCGCTGGTCAAGGCCGTGCATGAGGATGTGCGGCGTGAGAGCGGCGTATCGCTGAAGCTCGTCGAGGTTCACCGCGAAGACATTGCCAGCCTGCCCGCCCTGCTCGACCTGATGAAGGATGTGCCGCACCGGATCATCGTGTTCTGCGACGACCTCTCCTTCGATCATGACGACACCGCCTACAAGTCGCTGAAGGCAGCGCTCGACGGCGGCGTCGAGGGACGCCCGGACAACGTGCTGTTCTACGCAACGTCGAACCGCCGCCACCTTCTGCCGCGCCACATGATGGAGAACGAGCAGTCGACGGCGATCAACCCGTCAGAGGCTGTCGAGGAGAAGGTGTCGCTGTCCGATCGCTTCGGCCTCTGGCTCGGCTTCCACAAGTGCAGCCAGGAAGATTATCTGACGATGATCGACGGCTATGCCGATCACTTCAAGCTGCCGCTCGAGCGCGAGAAGCTGCATGCCGAGGCGCTGGAATGGGCGACGACCCGCGGCGCCCGCTCCGGCCGTGTTGCCTGGCAATACGTGCAGGACCTCGCCGGGCGCATGCGTATCAACCTCGCCCGCGATTGAGACGAGACAAGTCCCCATAACGCAAAAAGCCCGGCTCGAAGCCGGGCTTTCGCATTTCCCCGTACGCGCTAACTATTCGAGGAACGTGATCGGATTGACCGGCGAAGCATCCTTGCGGACTTCGAAGTGAACCTGCGGCTGCTTGACGTTGCCGCTCATGCCGGAGACTGCGACGGTCTGGCCGCGCTGGATCTTCTGGCCGCGGGTGACGCTCAGCGTATCGGCATTGCCGTAGACGGTGACGGTGCCGTCGTCGTGGCGGACGAGAACCGTGTTGCCGAGTTCCTTCAGGCCGTTGCCGGCATAGATGACGACGCCGTTTTCGGCGGCCTTGATCGGCGTGCCCTGCGGAACCGAGATGTCGATGCCGTCGTTGCGGCTGCCGTTGACGTTGGCGCCGTAGGCGGCGATGACCGCACCGCGAACCGGCCAGCGATACTTGCCGATACCCGTTGCTTCCGGAGCCGCAGAAGCGACGTCGGACTTCTTCTCGACTTCGTCGACGGTCTGTGTCGCAGCCGGTGCCTTGTAGGCGGCAGGCTGGTTCGATGCGGTTTCGGTTGCCGCCGGAGCAGCAGCCTTCGGCTCGGCGGCCTTTGCCGGGATCGAAGCCGTCTTCATCTGGTCGGTACCGGCAGAGCCGCCCGGAATGGTCAGCGTCTGGCCGATGCGGATCGAGCTTGCCTGCAGGTTGTTTGCAGACTTGATGGCGTCGACGCTGGCGCCGGTCGCCTTGGCGATCTTGGCAAGCGAGTCACCCTGCTTGACCGTGTAGCTGCCGGCACCAGCCGGAGCCTTGCCGCCAGCTGCCGCAACCTTGCCCATGGCACCGTCGGCAGTGACCTGCGACTTGTCGCGGACCGTGTTGGCGCCCGGCAGAACGGCGACGTTCTGTTCCGGTGCCTTGTAGGGCTCGGGAGCCTTGCCCTGCTTGGAAAGGTCTGCCGTCTGCGCCGCCGACTTCGCGGCATTGCTGCCGCCGTTGAAGGTCGGGATCAGGATCGTCTGACCGGGCTGAATGGCCGAGGCAGACTTCATGTTGTTGACGCGGAGAATTTCCTTCTCCGGAACGCCGTAGCGGCGGGCGAGAACGGCGAGGCTTTCGCCCGGACGAACCGTGACCGACGGAGCGTTCGAGGAAGACCAGCCGCTTGCCTTCGGCGTGGAACCGGTCGTCAGATTGTCCGGAGCCGCAAGCTTCGGTGCAGCCTGCATCTTGCGCGGAGCGGAAGCCGAGGGCGATGCCGGGAACGGCTGAGCAAGCGCTTCCTGACGTTCGCGGGAAGCGGACGGTGCAGCGCCCGTCGGAGCCGAGAGCTCGGAACGCTGAACGGTGACCGGAGCCGATGCCATGCGGGCATTGGAGCGGATCGCGCCGGTCGAAGCCGGGTAAGGCTGATTGTAGGACTGGTTGTTATAGGCCTGATTGTTGTTGCCGTAGGAAGGCTGCATTGCGCCGCCGCCCTGCATGTCAGCCTGCGGAACCGGATCACCCTGCAGACCGCTCATGCTGCGGCGCGGGACCGAACCCGTCGTCATCTGATCTTGACCGGAACTGAAAAGACCGCCGCTGAAGCGCGACACATCGGAACTGCAGCCTGTCGCCGCACTCGCCAGCAAGGCGACAGCCAGAAGATTGAAGGCCGACTTTCCGAACTTTGGCGAAACACAAAAACTCATGACACGACCCACTCACAACGCAACCATTTGTGGGAGTATTAAAGCGCGTTAGTATTACCACGCGGTTAAAGCGCTGGAATTGGAGCGTTTTTTTAGAGGAATTGATAACCATAGTTTTGCGGGTGAGAAATCGCAGCCCGCAGGGACCGGCGCGTGGCGCCTGAGATCAGAGCTGCGAAGCGAGCCGTGGAACGATGGGCAGGTAGGGAACGGTGAAGAGCTCTTCGCGCTCGAAGCGGCTGCCGGTCTTCGTCAGACGCACCATCCGGCACTCGTCATCGGAGATCATCAGCGGCGCGATCATGGAGCCGCCGGAGACCAGCTGGTCGGTGTAGAATCGCGGCATCGAGGCGAAAGCGGCGGTGACGAGAATACGGTCGAAGGTGCCCTCGCCCTGCAGGCCGTTGCTGCCATCGGCCTGGCGCACGATGATGTTGCGCAGGCTGAGCTGGTCCATGCGCTTCTGCGCGTTGACGACCAGCGTCTTGTAGCGGTCGATCGTCAGAACGCGCTCGGCCATGCGGCCCATGACGGCGGCCATGAAGCCGCTGCCCGTACCAACTTCGAGCACGCGCTGGCCCGGCTTGACCTTCAGGTGATGCAGGATGCGGACGGCTGTATCGACACCTTCAACGAACGAACCGCATTCGATCGGGATCGTCCGTGTCGAATAGGCGTCTTCAGCAAATTGCGGCGGTACGAAGAGCGAGCGCGGCGTCTGCTCGACTGCGGTCAGCAGATCGATGTCAGAAATGCCTTCGGCGCGCAGCCGTAATACGAGGGCCGCAAAACCTTCCTTCTCGACCAGCCGTGCTGACAATGCCTGATTACTCCGTACCTGAAAGCGCCCGCTCCACGCGGTCCTTCACGGAATAATCGGTCAGATCCAGTTTCAAAGGTGTTACCGAAATCTTATTATGCTTCAAAGCGTGGATATCGGTGCCTGCGGCAAAGGCGCCGGCGCGCTCGCCGAACTTCAGCCAGTAATAGGGAAAACCGCGGCCATCCGAGCGCGCATCGACCTGCAGGTTGAAGGCGAGCTTGCCCTGAGCGGTGACCTCGACGCCATCGACGTCATCCGGACGGCAGTTCGGGAAGTTGAGGTTCAGGAACGTGCCTTCGGGCAGATCGACCTTCATCAGCTTTTCGAGAAGTGCCGGCGCATGCGCCTCGCAGACTTCCCAGGGCACGATCCGTGCGCCATCGGCATAGACATAGGCCTGGCTCAGCGCGAAGGAGCGCACGCCCTGCATCGTGCCTTCGATGGCGCCGGCGATCGTGCCCGAATAGGTCACATCGTCGGCGACATTCGAGCCCGAATTGACGCCTGACAGGATCAGGTCCGGCTTGATGTCCATGACCTGCTTGACGCCCATAATGACGCAATCGGTCGGGGTGCCGCGCAGGGCGAAATGTTTGTCGGAGACCTTGCGCAGCCTGAGCGGCTCGGAGAGGCTCAGCGAATGCGCCAGGCCGCTCTGGTCCGTTTCGGGTGCGACGATCCAGACGTCGTCGGACAGAGTGCGCGCAATCCGCTCAAGTGCTGCGAGGCCTTCGGCATGAATGCCATCGTCATTGGTGAGCAGAATGCGCATCTCTTCAAGCCGCCCGTTCGATCTTCTTCAAACCGCCCATATAGGGCAGCAGCACGTCCGGAATAGTCACCGAGCCGTCTTCGTTCAGGTAGTTCTCCAGAACGGCGATCAGGCAGCGGCCGACGGCGGTGCCCGAGCCGTTCAGCGTGTGAACGAACTTCGTGCCCTTTTCGCCCTTGGCGCGGTAGCGTGCATCCATGCGACGCCCCTGGAAATCGCCGCAGACCGAGCAGGACGAGATTTCGCGGAAGGTATTCTGACCGGGAAGCCAGACTTCCAGATCGTAGGTCTTGCGCGCGCCGAAGCCCATGTCGCCGGTGCAGAGCGTCATGGTGCGGAAATGCAGGCCGAGGCGCTTCAGAACCTCTTCCGCACAGGCCGTCATCCGCTCATGCTCGGCGACCGCGCTTTCGGCGTCGGTGATCGAAACGAGTTCGCACTTCCAGAACTGGTGCTGGCGCAGCATGCCGCGGGTATCGCGACCGGCAGAACCGGCTTCCGAGCGGAAGGACGGCGTCAGCGCGGTGAAGCGCAGCGGCAGCTTTTCCTGCTCGAGGATTTCGGCGGAAACGAGGTTGGTCAGCGTCACTTCGGCGGTCGGGATCAGCCAGCGGCCATCCGTGGTCTTGAAGAGGTCGTCGGCGAATTTCGGCAGCTGGCCGGTGCCGAACATCGCTTCGTCGCGCACCATCAGCGGCGACGAGACTTCGGTGTAGCCATGCTCGCTAGTGTGCAGGTCGATCATGAACTGGCCGAGCGCACGTTCGAGACGGGCGAGCGGACCGGTCAGCACGGTAAAGCGCGAACCCGACAGCTTGGTGGCGCGATCGAAATCCATGTAACCAAGGGATTCGCCGATTTCGAAATGCTCTTTCGGCGCATGGTTCCAGCGCGGCTTTTCGCCGATCGTGCGGGTGACGACATTGCCGCTCTCGTCGGCGCCGACAGGAACGTCGTCGAACGGCACGTTCGGCACGCGCAACAGCACATCGTTGAGTTCGGCGCTAAGCTGGCGCTCCTCCTCCTCGGCGGCAGGCAGCGTCACCTTGATGTCGGCGACTTCGGCCTTCAGCTTCTCAGCGAGCTCGCTGTTCTTCTGCGCAATTGCCGCGCCGATTTCCTTGGAGGCAGCGTTCCGGCGCGACAGCAAGTCCTGCGCCTTCTGCACGGCGGAGCGGCGCTTTTCATCGAGGGCGACGAGGGACTGGGCCAAAGCCTCCGCACCACGCTTTGCAAGCGCGGCGTCGAGCGCCTCGGGGTTCTCACGGATCCATTTGATATCAAGCATTGTCGTTCCGGGTCGTTGCAAAACAGGAACCGGCCGAAGCCTGACCTGGCTGCGGCCGGAAGATACGGAAGCGTATGGGAAGAGATTGCGAAGCCGCTCAGACGCTGTCCGTGTTGGCAACGTCCGCGGATCGTTCCGCCTCTTCGACCGCCTGCCGCGCACGCTGGCGCTCGACGAGTCGAGCCGCGTGGATGGCAATCTCGTAGAGAAGGATCGTCGGCAGTGCAAGACCGATCTGGGACATCGGATCGGGCGGCGTCAGCACCGCGGCGACGATGAAGGCCATGACGATGGCGAACTTGCGCTTCTCGGCAAGCCATGCGGACGTCAGTAGGCCGACACGGGCGAGCAGCGTGGTGATGACGGGAAGCTGGAAGACCAGGCCAAAGGACAGCACCAGCGTCATGATCAGGCTCAGATATTCCGAGACCTTCGGCAGCAGCGAGATGGCGACATCGCCATGACCCGGCGTCTGCTGCATGGCCAGGAAGAACCACATGACCATCGGCGTGAAGAAGAAATAGACGAGAGCCGCGCCGAGCAGGAACAGGATCGGCGATGCGATCAGGAACGGCAGGAAGGCAGCGCGCTCATTCTTGTAGAGGCCGGGGGCCACGAACTTGTAGATCTGTGCCGCGATGATCGGGAAAGCGATCACGACGCCGCCGAACATCGCCACCTTCACCTGCGTGAAGAAGAATTCCTGCGGGGCGGTATAGATCAGCTGCGCCTTGTCGACATCCATGCCGGCCCAGGTGACCGCGAGCTTGTAGGGGTAGACGAGGTAGTTGAAGAGATGCTTGGCAAAGAAGAAGCAGACGATGAAGGCGATGAAGAACGCGCCGATCGACCACATCAGCCGCCTGCGCAGCTCCATCAGGTGCTCGATCAACGGCTGCGGCTTGTCTTCGATATCACCGCTCATGCCTCATCCTTTTTCTTTGCTGCTGCCTTCTTCGGGGCAGCTGCGACCTTCTTTGCGGGTGCAGCCGTCTTGGCTGCTGCCGTCTTAGCCGGTGCCTTGGCCGGAGCAGCCTTGGCTGCAGGCGCAGCGGCTACGGCCTTTGCTGCGGGCGCACGCTTTGCCTTGGCCGCGGGAGCGGCAGCCACAGGCTCGGCCTTTGCCTCAGCGGCGGCGCGCGGCTTGCGCACGGCCTTCGGCTTTTCAGCAACGACAGGCGCAGCAACCGGTTCGGCTGCGGGTGCCGGCGTTACGACCGGAGGCGTCTCCGGCAGGCTCATCGAGGGAGCCGGCACACTGACCGGCACCTCGGTCTTGTTGTCGACCTTCGTTGCGTTCTGAAGGTCGGCCTTGATGTCGTTGCCCATCTGGCGCAGCGGGTTCATCGCGTCGCGCAGCGTATTGGCGGGGTTGAGACGCTGGGCGTCGGCGAGCGTCTGGCGCACCTCGTCGAGATCGGCCTCACGCAGCGCCTCGTCGAATTGCGCACGGAATTCACCGGCAACCTTCTTGGCGCGCTGCGTCATCTTACCGAACGCACGCAACATCGGCGGCAGATCCTTCGGACCTACCACCACAATCAACACGACCGCGATGACAAGCAGCTCGGTCCAGCCAATATCGAACATTCAAGGCTCCTGGAGGGGAAGCGGGGCAAGCCACCCGTCCCCGGACTGATTACTTCGTTTCGTCGGCCTTGTGATCGACGGTCTTCGACGCCGTTTCCGGCGCGTCTTCGTCGTTCATGCCCTTCTTGAAGCTCTTGATGCCCTTGGCAACGTCGCCCATCAGCTCCGGAATCTTTCCGCGGCCGAACAACAACAGCACGATGACCAGGACGATCAGCCAGTGCCACATGCTAAAAGAACCCATTACGCATACTCCCTGTTGCGATGTCTCTTCGATGTAAGAGTTTCCGACATCGTTTCCAACATCAAAATTCCCCTTATATTGACGCTTAATGTCACGGCTTTGACCTTTGTGACAAGCCACCGCGCCATCGAATTGTGGTGATGAGTATTGTTTTCGCCCTCAGTGGCAAAACAAAGACAAGCCGGTGCTAATCTTCCGATGCGCCACCCGGCGCAAGAAGCCCCAATTCCTCAAGATCCATCTGGGTGATCGGATCTTCGTCCTCGGTCAGCTCGTCGTTCATCGACGGCGACGGGATGTTGAAATTTGCAGGGATGCGGCCGGAGAGCAGCCCTGCCCCCTTGAGCTCTTCAATACCAGGCAGATCGCGCAGTTCCTCAAGGCCGAAATGGTCGAGAAAATCGCGGGTGGTGCCGAGTGTTACGGGGCGGCCGGGCGTGCGGCGGCGGCCGCGGAAACGCACCCAACCGGCCTCCATGAGAACGTCGAGCGTGCCGCGCGAGGTCTGCACGCCTCTGATGTCTTCAATCTCTGCACGCGTCACCGGCTGGTGATAGGCGATGATCGCCAGCACTTCGAGAGCGGCCCGCGAAAGCTTCTTCGTTTCGTTCTCATCACGGCGGATCACAAATGAGAGATCGGCGGCCGTGCGGAAGGCCCAGGCGTCATCCAGCTGCACCAGATTGACGCCGCGCGGCGCATATTGCTCCTTCAAGCGGAGCATGATGGTGTGGACATTGAAATGCTTGGCGATGCGATCAGCGATGAAGGCTTCGGAGACCGGCTGCGCCGAGGCGAAAACCAGTGCCTCGGCGATGCGTTCGGCCTCGAGCTCTGCCTGGAAGTCTTGGCTTTCGGCGCCCTCGCCTTCCTCTCCGCCGATATCGTCCTCAGGATCGATCACAGCGGCGCCTCCTGCTCGATGACCTGCAGCGTGGCATGCTTCGGCCCGCGGCGCATGTAGAGCGGCTCGAAGGCGCCGTCCTGGCGGATTTCGAGCTTGCCCTCGCGCACCAGCTCAAGCGAGGCGGCAAAGGCGCTGGCGATCGCCGTGACGCGCTCTTCCGGCGAAGTCATATAGCGCAGCAGATAGTGCTCCAACGCCGTCCAGTCGGAGACATCGCCGATCATCCGGGTCAGCAGCTCGCGCGCCTCGGTGAGCGACCAGACGGTGCGGCGAGCGATCGTCACCTGGGTGACGGCCTGGCGCTGACGCAGCGTCGCATAGGCGGTCAGAAGATCGTAGAGGCTGGCTTCATAGGCGGACTGGTGGCGATCGGGGATATGTTCCGGTGCGCCGCGCGCGAAGATATCGCGGCCGAGGCGGTTGCGGTTGACGAGGCCGCTCGCGGCCTCGCGCATCGCTTCCAGGCGCTTCAGGCGGAAGGCGAGCGTTGCCGCCATCTCCTCGCCGGAGGGGCCGTCATCCTTGATCTGCTGCGGGATCAGCAGGCGGGATTTCAGGTAGGCAAGCCAGGCCGCCATGACGAGGTAGTCGGCGGCAAGCTCGATGCGGATGCGGCGGGCGCTCTCGACGAACTGCAGATATTGCTCGGCAAGCGCCAGGACCGAAATACGCGACAGGTCGACCTTCTGATTGCGGGCGAGATAGAGCAACAGGTCAAGCGGGCCTTCGAAGCCGGCGACATCGATGACCAGCGCCGGTTCATGTGAACCACGCCCGGTGCCGCTGTCCTGCCAAAGCTTGTCCATCGGCGTTGCCGACTGCGACCGCTCGGGAGTCTTGATTATGTTCAACCGGGCCTCTCTTCCGTTTCTTAGACGGCTGCAAACATCGCGTCGAATTCACTGCGGATCGCAGCTTCGTCGGACTGATCGGCCCGCGGCATGCCCGCGAGCACGGCGTCGGCCCGCTTCAGCGAGGCGCCCCTTAGCGCCGGCACATTGGCGACCACCTGCTGCATCTCGTCCATGTGGCCATTGCAATGCAGCACGATATCGCATCCGCCCGCAATGATATTCGCGGCGCGCTCGCCGATCGTCCCGGCCAGCGCGTTCATCGATGTATCATCGGAAAGCAACAGGCCGTTGAAGCCGATATGCTGGCGGATGACGCCGTCGATCACCTTGCGGGACGTCGTGGCCGGATTGCTGTCGTCGATCGCCGTGAAGACGACATGGCAGGTCATGGCGGCCAGCTCGTCCTTCATGGCGATGAAGGGCGGGAAGTCATGGGCTTCAAGTTCTGCGCGCGAGACGGTGACGACCGGCAGCTCGTGATGGGAATCGGCAAAGCCGCGGCCGTGGCCCGGCATATGCTTCATCACCGGCAAGACACCGCCGGCCTTCAGACCCTCGCTTGCGGCGCGGCCCATCTCGGTCACCGTGCGGGGATCACCGCCATAGGCGCGGTTGCCGATGACATTGCTGCTGCCTTCGACCGGAACATCGAGAACCGGCAGGCAATCGACATTGATGCCGAATTTCAGGAGATCGAAGGCGTGAAGGCGCGACATCAGCCAGGCGGCTCGAAGCCCCTGCTCGCGGTCCTGGCGATAGATATCGCCGAGCGCCTGACCGGACGGATAGTGCTGGAGGATCGGCGGACGGATGCGCTGGACGCGTCCGCCTTCCTGGTCGATCAGGACCGGCGCATGCCAGCCGACGCTCTCGCGCATTTCGGCGACGAGATCGGCGATCTGCTGCGGCTCGGAAATGTTGCGTCCGAAAAGAATGAAGCCCCAGGGGCGTTCCGCCTTGTAGAAGGCCTTTTCTTCCGGGGTCAGGGACAGGCCGCTACAGCCCAGGATCATCGCTTTTGATTCGGTCATACCCGAATCATAGAGGTGTGCGCCCGAATTGCGATAGGTCGGTCAAGCGGCATTCACAGGAAAGGCAGTGCAAAAACGAAAACGGCGGGCCTGAGCCCGCCGTTTCGATGCAGTGTGGAGCCGATTACTTCGAGATCAGGCAGCTACCGCCAGCGGCACGATACTTCTCGCAGATCGCAGCGGCTTCATCCTTCGAGGATGCCGGGATGCGGACGCGGTAGAAGGTGCCCTTGCCGGCGATGTCGGCCTTGCGGATCTCGTAGCTGCGGCCGGAAAGAACGCTGGCAAACTTCTTGGAGAGGCTTGCGTAGGACTTGTTGGCTTCCGCTTCCGATGGCAGCGATGCGATCTGGACGCCATAGGCACCCGACGGCGCAGCGGCCTGCGGCTGGGTTGCAGCCGGGGCGACGGAGGCGACTTCAGTCGGCTTCGGCTGTTCTGGTGCAGCGGCTGCGGCAACAGGCTTTGCGGCCGGGCGGGCAGCCGGGACCGGTGCCGTGTCGGCCGGCTTTACGGCGGCGGCCTGCGGCTGAACCGGCGTCGACTGAACCTGACGGACCGGAGGCTCGACATTGGCAGGGTTGCTTGCGGCAACCTTGGCAAGGACCGATTCCGAAGTGGCAGGCTGAGCCGGCGTATTCTCGACCGGGGTCGAGCGGATATCGGCAGAGGCCACTTCCGTGCTTGCCGGGAAGTTCGCAGCAGAACCGTTCGGCTTGATGGTCGTGGTCTTGACCTGGTTCACGGCAGGCGCGTCAACGGGTGCCTCGTCTTCACGGGCAACCAGCGTGCCATCAGGCTTGACGATCATCGTGCGGACCTTGCGCGGCGAAACGGCCGGAACGCGGTCTGCATCGTTGTTGGCAGCGGCTTCCTGCTGCTCCTGGCCTGGCAGCAGGCGCGGATCCTCGGTATCGCTGACCGGCGTGCTGACGGCCTGGTCAGTGATGTCGCCGTCGTTATCCTCAGGTGCGACCTCAGGCGTCAGCGTGCGCTGAACGACGTCGACAGGCTGTTCGTCGGACGACACCAGTGCAGTCTGCTTCGGCGTCTCGGTGGCGCCGGCAACGCGGTCATAGACGGCCTTGTCCTGGTTCGGAACGGTCTTGCCGCCCGGATTATCCGGAACGACCTTCACCGGCTCCTTGTCGGCAGCGATGATGCGCGGCTCGCCGGAACCACCGGCGATACCGGTATCGGCAACGACGGTGTAGAGGCCATAAGCGCCGCCTGCGAAGACGACGACCATGGCAGCAGCAGCCAGCATCCGCTTCATCGAGCGGGCGCGATGCATGTCTTCGGCAGCGCCGGCAGACTGGATGTGAACCTCGGCAAGCTGCTCGGTCCGCTGGACCGGCTCGCGCATGCTGCGGCGCAGATCTTCTTCCAGAGCGCGCTCGAGATCATCGAGACCGGCGACGGCAGGTGCTGCAGGCTTCTGAGCCGCGGGAGCGGAGGCCTGCGATGCCCAGGCGGGCGCAGCAGCCGGAACGGCTTCCTTGGACTTGATCGGGTCGAACAGGCTGGCGATCTCGGCATCGACGTCGAAATCGAAATCGTTAACCGGAGCGGCAGGCTTGTGCTGCTCCACAGGCGGCAGCGCCGGAACGTGCATTTCGCCAACTGCTTCCGGATGACCGTCGGCGTCGGTGATCATCGACGGATCGAAGGGAAGTTCTTCGACGGGTTCGACAACAGCTGCACGGACAGGAGCCGCTGGCTGCGGCGCAGGCGTGAAAACGGCTGCCGGCGAATAGGAAACCGGTGCAGGCGTATAGGCCGGCTGAACCGGACGCGGCGCTTCTGCAACGACAGGCGCAGGCGCGATCGGGCGCGGAACGACAACCGGTGCCGGAGCGACGGCAACAGGTGCGGGCTGAGCGCGAACAGGAGCCGGAGCCATTGCGACCGGCTCTTCCTTGACGGGCTCGGCGAAATCGAGATCGGCGAGCTCCAGTTCGATGCCTTCGAGATCGAGCTCGAAGTCATGACCAGCGAAGGGGTCTTCCTCTTCGGCCGGAGCGGGCTTGGCGGCCACGACGGGTGCTACCGGCTTTACCGGTTCCGGCTGATGGAACTGTACGGGTTCTTCGCGAACCGGCTCCGGAGCGCGCTGCGGCACCGGGTAACGGGAAACGTCAGCCAGGAGGTTGTCGATATCGAAGGCGGTTGCTTCATCCTGGGGCAGCGCCTCGGTCAGCGCTGCGTCGGAAGCAACGATGCCATCCTTGGCGGCAGCGGCGAGATCGAAGGCCTCGTGCGATACCGGCTCGGCATAGACAGCTTCGGCAACGGGCGCCTGCTCGACGACTTCGGGCTCTTCGTGGCGATCGATTTCGGCCGGGAAGCCGGAAGCGACGGGAGTGAACTCCTCGGCAACGTCAAGTGCAGCAAGTTCCTGCAGGGTTTCCGCGGATGCCACTTCAGCAACCGGCTGCGGCGCAGGCGCAACGACAGGCTCGGGCTCGACGACAACCGCAGAAACCGGCTCTTCGCGGCGGGCCGTATGGAAGTTGGCGAGCGGCAGCTTGATGCTGGCGGCAGACCACTGCGGCGCCTTGGCAACCGGAGCAACCGGCTGGGCAACCGATGCAGCACCGATCGACATTTCGAGTTCTTCGATCAGATCGCGGGCGCCGCCGTTGGAGACTGGTTCGGAGGGCTGGACCGCCCATTCGGCGGCAGCAACCTGACCACCGGTCCAGGCCTGCGTTTCCTCGGGCTCATAGGCCGCTGCGACCGGCTCAGCCTCGTAGGCTTCCGGCTCGACGTAGACAGGAGCCTCTACGGGCTCCTGCGGAGCGGCAGCGTGCTCGTAGGCAACGGGCTCATAGCTTGCGGCTTCCTCAACGGGCTGCTCGGCCGGATGGTCGAGTGCACCCAGCGGGCGCGGCGCGTCGTAGCGCTCGAATTCCCGCAGCAATTCGTCTTCGAGATCGAAGGCCGGCTCCTGCCGGACTGGCTCTGAGACAGTATTGGCCGCTACCCGCGGCTCGAAGCCAACGATGCGCGCGAGTTCCGCGAGCGGATCGTTTTCATCGAACAGCTCCGTCTTCTGTCGCGCGTCATACGCAAGTTGTTTGTCTGCCATACCCATCCCACTCAAAAGCCAACGCGGTCAATGCCAGCGCAATGTGGGGATTTGGTGACGTTTATCGCATTTCATCCGGTGCGGCGGTACCAGTAATGGCAAGACCCGACTTCAAAACCGAAGCGACAGCGTACACCAGCCCTAGTCTGGCAATACTCGATTCTCGGCTCTTATCGTTAACAAATCGTAATTCAGTCTGGTCTTTACCTTTGTTCCAGTGTGCATGGAACGAACTGGCGAGGTCGTAGAGGTAGAAAGCGACCCTGTGAGGCTCCTGCGCCTGGGCTGCAGATTCGACGACGCGCGGGAACTCCGCGGCCTTCGCAATCAGCTGCAATTCCGCGGGATCCGAGATTCCGGACACCGCTTTTGCGAGGTCTGCAGGGCTGACATTGAGGTCCGGAAAAGCCTCCTTCGCCTGCCGGAAAACCGACATGCAACGGGCATGCGCATATTGCACGTAAAAGACCGGATTATCTTTCGATTGTTCCGTTACTTTGGCGAAATCGAAGTCCAGCGGCTCGGAGCTCTTCCGGTAGAGCATCATGAAACGCACCGAATCGCGGCCGACTTCCTCTACCACGTCGCGCAGCGTCACGAAGTCGCCGGAGCGCTTCGACATCTTCACCGGCTCACCGTTGCGGAACAGCTTTACCAGCTGGCAGAGCAGGACCGTCAGCTTCGAGTTGCCCTCAGAGACCGCACGGGCGACCGCTTCCAGGCGCTTGACGTAGCCGCCATGGTCGGCGCCGAGCACGTAGATCATCTCGTTGAAGCCGCGATCGAACTTGTTCTTGAAGTAAGCAACGTCGGCAGCGAAGTAAGTATAGGACCCGTCGGACTTGATCAGCGGGCGATCGACATCGTCTCCGACTTCGGTCGAGCGGAACAGCGTCTGCTCGCGATCTTCCCAATCCTCGGGCAGCTGGCCCTTCGGCGGCGGCAGCGCACCCTTGTAGACATAGCCCTTGAAGGTCAGGTCGTTGATGGCGGTGCGGATACCGGCGGCGCCGCCGTCGTGCAGCGTGCGCTCGGAGAAGAAGACATCGTGATGGACGTTCAGGACCTCGAGATCTTCGCGGATCATCGCCATCATCGCGGTGATCGCCTTGTCCTTGACGATCGGCATCCACTGCTCTTCCGGCATGTTGTGCAGCCGCACGCCGTATTCACTGGCCAGTGACTGACCGACCGGAACGAGGTAATCGCCCGGATAAAGGCCGGCTGGGATCTCGCCAATATTCTCGCCAAGGGCTTCGCGGTAGCGCAGGAAGACCGAGCGCGCCAGCACATCGATCTGCGAGCCGGCATCGTTGATGTAATATTCCTTCTCGACGGCATATCCAGCGAAGGCCAACAGGTTTGCCAGCGCGTCGCCGACAACGGCGCCGCGGCAGTGGCCGACATGCATCGGGCCGGTCGGGTTTGCCGAGACATATTCGACATTTACCTTACGGCCAGCGCCGAGCGTCGAGCGGCCGTAGTCGGTGCCTGCCTCGATCATCGAGCCGAGCAGCCGCTGCCAGTAACCGACGGACAGCTTGATGTTAATGAAGCCCGGACCGGCGACCGAAACGTCAGCAACGTCAGGGTCTTCCTTCAATTTGCCGAGGATGATTTCGGCGAAGGCGCGCGGGTTGGTGCCGAGCGGCTTCGCCAGCACCATCGCGGCATTGGTTGCGACGTCGCCATGCGTCACATCGCGCGGCGGCTCGACGGCGATGCGGCCGAAATCGAGCTCGGATCGCTTTTCCTTGACCAGATCGATCTGTTCAAGGGCGGTTTTAATCCTGGCTTCGAAATCGGTAAAAAGGTTCATCGCACTCTTCCATGCATAGGCTGTGCCACAAGGCATCGACCGGCGCTCTCGCCGGGCGCGTGCTGCCTATCGCAAATCGGGAGTGTGGTCAAACAATCGCCTGTGGGCGCTGATGGCATAGGTGTCCGTCATCCCCGCCAGATAGTCGCCGACATGGCGGGCTTTCGGGGCATCGGCAAGGCCGGCGATGTGATCCACCCAGTAGTGGCTCTGCATCTCCTTGGGGTTCGCCATATAGGCGCCGAAGAGGTCGGTGACGATCTGTGCCGCACTGGCGCGGATGCGCATGATCTCCGGGTGGCGGTAGATGCGCTTGAAGAGCATCTGCTTGATCAGCCTGTCGGTTTCGGCCATCGCCGGCGAAAAGGTGGCTATGACGCGATCGGCATGGCGGATATCGTCAGCGCTCTTCGGATTGACCTGTGCAAGGCGTTCCTGCGAGACCGAGATCACATCCTCGACCATGCGGGTGATCTGCCGGCGCATGATCTCGTGGGTGAAGCGGCTGGCTTCGAGGTTCGGATAGCGATCGCGAACTTCCGCCATCAGCCCGGCGAGGAACGGAATTTCCTCCAGCATGTCGAAGGTCAGGTAGCCGGAGCGCAGGCCATCGTCGATGTCGTGGGTGTTGTAGGCGATATCGTCGGCGATCGCCGCCACCTGTGCCTCAAGGCTTGCATAGGTGTCGAGCTGCAGATCGTGGAGTTCGCAATAGTCAAGGATCGGCTGCGGGACCGGGCCGCGCGTGCCCTGCCCGTCCTTGGTCAGCAGCGGGCCATTGTGCTTCACGAGACCTTCGAGGCTTTCCCAGGTCAGGTTGATACCGTCGAACTCCGCATAGCGGCGCTCCAGCTTGGTGACGATCCGCAGCGACTGGGCATTGTGATCGAAGCCGCCATAGGGCAGCAGCACCTCGTGCAGCGCGTCTTCGCCGGTGTGCCCGAAGGGCGTATGGCCGAAATCGTGGACGAGCGCCACGCCCTCGGCGAGATCCTCGTCGAGCTTCAGGGCGCGGGCCAGAGCGCGGGCGATCTGCGCCACCTCGATCGTATGGGTCAGGCGCGTACGGTAGTGATCGCCGTCCTGGGCGATGAAAACCTGGGTCTTGTGCTTCAGGCGGCGGAAGGCGGTCGTGTGAACGATGCGGTCGCGGTCGCGCTGGAAGTCGGATCGCGTCGGGCTGGAGCTCTCCTGATAGAGCCGCCCGCGGGTCGTCCAGGGATCAGCCGCATAGACTGCCCGCTCGCTGTTGCCGAAACCCAATGCACGCCTGTCAATCGTCATTCTTCACCGTCATTCGAACCGCGCGGCCGGATCGCCCCATTGACGCCGCTTCGCGCTCTTCATACCTATAGTCAGTATATCAGGCAAAGCGGCGCTTTCTTAACCGCTTTCCGCAATAATGCGCTCCGTGAGCGCCCGTGATAAATTCTTTTGATATCAGCCGTTTGAACGCTCAGCGGCTTTTATCAATTCTCTCCGGATCTTGACCCCGGCAGGAGGAAACATGACAGAGACTTCAGTAACCCTCTCCGATGCGGCCGCAAAGCGAATCGCCGCGATCGTCGGTGCCGAGGCCGGAAAGAGCGCGCTGCGCGTTTCCGTCGAAGGCGGCGGCTGTTCGGGTTTTTCCTACAAGTTCGACCTTGCCGACGGCGTTCAGGACGATGACGTGATCGTCGAGAAGAACGACGCCAAGGTGCTGATCGACAGCCTCTCGCTGGTCTATATGGCCGGTTCCGAGATCGACTTCGTCGACAACCTGCTCGGCCAATCCTTCCAGATCAAGAATCCGAACGCTGTTGCCAGCTGCGGCTGCGGAACGAGCTTCTCGGTCTAAGCTTTCCACCGACCTCAGACCCGACCGGCCGAAGAAATCTCTTCCGGCCGGTTTATCGTCTTGTCCGGTTGCTACCCATCACGATACAAGATCGGCACGAAGCAAGAGGTGATGGATGAAGATCGCGACCTGGAACATCAACGGCGTCAAGGCGCGTATCGACAACCTGACGCAGTGGCTCAAGGATTCCAATCCCGACATCGTCTGCCTGCAGGAAATCAAGACGGTCGACGAAGGCTTTCCGCGCCTTGAGATCGAGGCGATGGGCTATCATGTCGAGACGCATGGCCAGAAGGGTTTCAACGGCGTCGCGATCCTCTCCAAGAGCAAGCCGGACGAAGTGAGCCGCGGGCTGCCCGGCGATCCGCTGGACGAGCAGGCGCGCTTCATCGAGGCGGTGTTCTCGCTGTCCGGCAACAAGGCGCTGCGCGTCTGCTGCCTCTATCTGCCGAACGGCAATCCCGTCGAAACCGAGAAATACACCTACAAGCTCGCCTGGATGGAGCGCCTGCAGCAGTTTGCTGCGCAGCGGCTGAGCTATGAGGAGCCGCTCATTCTGGCTGGCGACTATAACGTCATTCCCGAGCCGCATGATTGCTTCGACCCGAAGGTCTGGGCGAATGACGCGCTCTTCCTGCCGCAGACCCGTGAAGCCTTCCGCAGGCTCGAAAGCCTCGGCTTCACCGATGCTGTGCGCGCCACGACGGATGCGGTTCAGCTCTATTCATTCTGGGATTATCAGGCCGGCGCCTGGCCGAAGAACAACGGCATTCGCATCGACCATCTGATGCTGTCGCCTGAAGCCGCAGACCGCATGACCTCGACGGCCATCGAGAAACACGTCCGCGCCTGGGAAAAACCGTCCGACCACGTTCCCGTCGTCGCCTATTTCGACTTCGCGGCTTAAGCGGAGATCAGTCGCCGCTGGTGGCGATATTGTGGGAGAGCGAGACCGCTGCACGGCGGTCTCCTTCGGTCGCGACCGAGAACGCCTGCTCCTGCAGCGATTCCATCCAGCCACAGTCCTTCGGCTTGCAGCGGTCGAGCGCCGCCGTCATCATCGCCAGACCACGGGCCGACTGGCCTTCCTGGAAGAGGATGTTGCCGAAGACGGACATAGCGCCCGGATGGCCGCTCTTGCGGGCCTGATTCAGCCACTTCTTCGCCTGCAGCGGATTGGGGCTGCCGCCCTCGCCCGAAAGCATCATCTGCGCCAGCTGGAACTGCGCTTCCGGCACACCGAAGGTCGAGGCGACCTGGAAATAGAGCTGGCGGGCCTGGTTGAGATCGACCTTCACCGGACTACCGGCAATGCCGTGTTTGTAATAGCTCGCGAGCGACAGCAGCGCATTGATGAAGAAGCCGGTATCTTCGGAACCCGGTTCGACGCCCTGCTGGGCAATCTCGCTATAAATCTTGAAGGCTTCGAAATCGTCCTGGGTGACGCCGTCGCCGTCGGCATACATGTTGGCCAGCGCCCAGCGCGAGCCGGTATGGCCTTTCTCGGCGGCGTATTTGTAGGCTTCAACAGCTTCTTCCTTCTGGCCGCTCTTGTAAGCCTTGAAACCGAACTTGAAGAGATCGAAGGGACCGGATTCCTTGGTGACGCCAGCATTGATATCAAAAGCGCCGGCTGGGGAGGCAACCGCTGCTGAAAGCGCGATCGACAGCCCCATGAGAGCAAATCTGAAAAGTCTGAACTCGGATGTCAGCATTTCACTCAGTTTCTTTCGCTTCCATCGCAGACCAGCCCGGCAGCAAAAACTCCGCTGCCACGCGTCCCGGCGTATCTCCTCCAGGCGAGCGATCCCGCGGCGAGCTCTCTGGCTCCTTTGCCCGCGTCGCATCCAGCCTTCCGCCCTTCTTCGAGGGCCTGAATTTCCTGCGCATCGCGATAGACCACCCGGGTTCCGGCCTGGCCCGCCTGCAATGCCTGCGGCGTCATTTTCGCGGAAGAAACATCTGTCTTTCCGCCTTCCCAATATCCGTAAACACCAAATGTGACCAAACCGGTATCGGCGTGATCGCGGTGCTCGTCAGCGCCCGTCATGGACGCGGAAACATCGGAGAATGGACAGATGGAAGACACGACTTGAGAGCGAAATTTTCCGGCGGAATCGCCTTGCGGGAAAAGCTGTATCGCAAATGGAGCGGAATGAAATCCGGTCTCCGATCGGCTCTCGCCTGTCCCTGAAAAAACTCGACCCATCTTACTTTTCAAACGCACCCTACGCCTGCCATTCCCTTGCCCGCAAATACCGCTGCGCCCTGTTTGTGGCGGGAAATGGACAAATTCGCCCTGGAGATAGCTTACGCCAACTGTCGTAAAAAACTGTTGCGGATTCGTCACAAAATGGGATGTCCAAAAGGCATGATTAATATCGCATCAAGCAAAGAAAAGCCCGGCACTGGGCCGGGCTTTGTATTCAAGTGATCAGCGTCAGAACTTGACTTTGAGGCTGGTCGAGACGGCGGTTACGAGGTCGTTGCCAAAATCGTAAGAAACGTCGTCACCGTATGTCTGACCATTGTAGGTCACAGCATGCGACGAACCGCTGGTCAACAGACCGATCGCTCCAGCAACGCGCCACTCGATATTCTCAGTCGGCGTGTAAGATGCGCCAACACCGAGTGTCCACGTGTCGCTCTGAGAGCCGTATCCCTGGCTTGTTCCGCGATCCCAGGTAAGGCTTACCGCACCAGCCCATTGATCGTTGAATTTGTGACCCACACCTCCGGAAACGGTCCAACCGTCACGATAGATCAAATCCAGGGAAGTCAGCTCTGTAGCGCCACCAGCAGTACATTTTGCCAGCCCCTTGGTCGATGTCGGGCAGAAGGCGATCGACTGGAGCACGCTCCAGTTCGTCCACTTTACGGAACCGAAAGCAAGCCAATCTGGCGCGATACCACTCTGGAGCTTCAGTTCGAGAGAATCGGGGGCATCGGCAGAGCCAAAGACATCGGTTTTCTTGCCTAGCGCTGGATTCGTCGGATCGACGAAGGCTGGAACCTGCGTGAGGTCGACGGTACCATCAAGATTGTCGTATTTCACCCGGCTATTGTAAACGAGGCTCGCACGCAGCGCATATTCTGGAATCTCGTATGCGATACCAGTGCGCCATCCCCAGCTCTGCCCTTCGAGATCCAACCGCCCGATGCCAGTTCCGAAAGCGGCCGGCAACGGCGCAACCAGACGTGACTTGAACCCCTCAATCTCCTGATAGAAAGCACCACCGATGAAACGGAACTCTCCCGGCCCCGCATCGAACTTATATGAGCACGTAGCTCCGTAGTTGTGGCTGCTGACTTTCGTCTCGATATTGCTGTTTGCGCCAACCCAACCGGTTCCGGGGTTCGTGTGCGCGCCAAATGGCTCTGAATAGTCCAGCAAGCAGTCTACAGGACCGAGGCCGCCTTTCATGCCGACATACGGTATGGCGTAGTTTTCCGTCTCGTCGGCAGAGGTCGAACCGCCGCCAATGCCGTTATTGCCGAGTCCATCACTCGCGTCGGTGTCGACAACATTCTTCAGCTTGCGCTGCGGCATGACGTAAGTGACACCACTGCTGAACGAAAATGGCCCCGTATCAAAGAGCTGGTCGATATTGTAGCCGCCGCGTTCCAGGCCGCCGGCAAATGACGGCGATGCGAAGGACGAAAGGATAACGAGCGATGCTACGCCCTTGGAAAACATACGAGATGCCATTGTGTCTCCCCCACTCAAGCAATGCAGATGGCTGCACCTTGCAAAGGAATGGCGCGGATGACAATGCGCGCCTTCATGCCGCCACAATGCATGCAAGAAGTTAAATTGACGTAAGAAATTGACGAGCACGTCAAAAATTTGGGTATGGTAAAATTTTATCCTAACAAACTAATCATTTCGGATTATTTTTAAACGATCGTTCCAAGTCACCTGACCCCTGTATCAATCTGACAACAGTCTGCCTTTTCGGCCTCTTCCACTGAAAATTTCGCAGATTCGTCAAATTCCACAGGGTGAAAACGCTAAATAAGGCATGCGCTTTCGACTCAAAATGCCGGGAATGAAAAACGGCGCCCGGAGAGTTCCGGACGCCGTTTTGGAATAGTTTGCTACCAAGAGTGGATTAGGCCTCGATCACCCTTGCAAGCGCTACTTTCAGGCTGGCCATCTGGCTCTCGAATTCCGCGAGACGCTCGCGCTCGGCCTCCACCACTTCAGGATTGGCGTTGGCGACGAACTTCTCGTTGGAGAGCTTGCCCTTGACGCGGGACATCTCGCCCTCGGTCTTGGCAATCGCCTTTTCGAGGCGGGCCTTTTCCGCGGAGAGATCGATCAGCGAGCCGAGCGGCAGGCAGGCCGTTGCCTCGCCGATGACGATCTGGGCTGCGCCCTTCGGGGCGGCGTCGGCGAGCGCGACGCTCTCGACACGCGCCAGACGCTTGATCGCTGCGTCGTGACGCGACAGGCGCTCCTTGGTCTCGGCATTGGCGCTGACGAAGACCAGCGGTGCGGTTGCCGACGGTGGAACGTTCATCTCCGCGCGCACCGAGCGGATACCGGAGACGAGATCGATCAGCCAGTTGATCTCATCGGCTGCGGCATCATCCGAGAAGGAGGGCGACGGCCAGTCGGCATGGCAGACGAGCGTATCACGCTCCGCGCCTTCGCCGGCTGTATGGGCCCAGAGCTCTTCGGTCATGAAGGGCATGAACGGATGCAGCAGCTTGTAGATCTCTTCGAGAATATAGGCGCTGCAGGCCTGTGCTTCCTTCTTGGCGGCCTCGTCCTCGCCGCTGAAGACCGGCTTCAGCAGTTCGAGATACCAGTCGCAGACCTGGTTCCAGACGAAGCGATAGAGCGCTCCGGCAGCGTCGTTGAAGCGGTAGGCTTCGATGGCTTCCGTTACGTCACGTTCCGCACGGGCAAGTTCGGTCAGGATCCAGCGGTTGATCGTCAGCTTGACGCCTTCAGGCGCAAAGTTCGGATCGCTCTTGGCGCCGTTCATCTCGGCAAAGCGCGTGGCGTTCCAGAGCTTGGTGCCAAAATTGCGATAGCCGGCAATACGCGCGGGATCGAGTTTCACGTCGCGGCCCTGCGCCGCCATGATGGCGAGCGTGAAGCGCAGCGCGTCGGCGCCGTATTCGTCAATCAGCTCCAGCGGATCGATGACGTTGCCCTTCGACTTCGACATCTTCTGGCCGTTCTTGTCGCGAACGAGGGCGTGGATATAGACCGTGTGGAACGGCTCGACCGGGTTGCCATCGGCGTCCTTCATGAAATGCAGACCCATCTGCATCATGCGGACGACCCAGAAGGGAATGATGTCGAAGCCGGTGACCAGAACGTTGGTCGGATAGTAGCGAGCGAGTTCCGGGGTCTTTTCCGGCCAGCCGAGCGTCGAGAACGGCCAGAGCGCCGACGAGAACCAGGTGTCGAGCACGTCTTCGTCGCGCGTCAGGATTTCACCCGGCTGGAAGTTCTCGATCTTGTCCTGCACCCAGGCCTTCCACGGGCCTTCATGGGCGAGGTAATGCTGGATCGCGGCCTCGAGCGCCTCTTCCTCGGTCTTCTCGACGAAGACCTGACCATCCGGGCCATACCAGGCCGGAATCTGGTGACCCCACCAGAGCTGGCGCGAGATGCACCAGGGCTGAATGTTTTCCATCCACTGGAAATAGGTGTTTTCCCAGTTCTTCGGGACGAACTTGGTGCGGCCCTCGCGAACCGAGGCGATCGCCGGCTTGGCGAGCGTCTTGTTGTCGACCCACCACTGTTCCGTCAGGCGCGGCTCGATCGGCACGCCGCCACGGTCGCCATGGGGCACCATGTGCGTATGCGGCTCGATCTTGTCGAGCAGGCCGGCTTCCTCGAAGATTTCGACGATGATCTTGCGGGCAGTGAAACGGTCCTGGCCTTCGAGACGGTCCCATGCGCCATGAAGTGCCGCCGGATTATCAAGGCCTTCGAGGAAATCCTCGTTGTCCTTGATATTAACGGAGGCATCGACGTTCAGGACGTTGATGGCGCGCAGGCCGGTGCGCTTGGCGACGTCGAAGTCGTTGAAGTCATGCGCCGGCGTCAGCTTGACCGCACCGGTGCCCGCCGTCGGATCGGCGTAGCTGTCAGCAACGATCGGGATCTTGCGGCCGACGCTCGGCAGGATGACATGCTTTCCGACGATCGACTTGTAGCGGTCATCGTCAGGATTGACGGCAACGCCGGTGTCGCCGAGCATGGTTTCCGGGCGGGTCGTGGCTACGACGAGATAGTCGCGCGTTTCGAATTCGGTCGGCTTGCCCTCTTCATCGAAAGCAACCGGATGCTGGTAGGTGACGCCCTCTTCCAGCGGATAGCGCAAGTGCCAGAGATTGCCCTTCACTTCCATCTGCTCGACTTCCATGTCGGAAATCGCCGTCAGAAGCTTTGGATCCCAGTTGACCAGTCGCTTATCCTTGTAGATGAGGCCTTCCTTGTAAAGCGTTACGAAGACTTCAAGAACGGCTGCCGAAAGGCCCTCGTCCATCGTAAAACGCTCGCGCGACCAGTCGCAGGAAGCGCCAAGGCGCTTTAGCTGGTTGAAGATCAGGCCGCCCGATTCAGCCTTCCACTCCCAGACCTTGTCGATGAAGGCGTCGCGGCCCATTTCGCGGCGGCCGGGAAGCTGCTGTTCCATCAGCTTGCGCTCGACGACCATCTGCGTGGCGATGCCGGCGTGGTCCATGCCCGGCTGCCAGAGCACGTCCTTGCCGCGCATGCGCTCGAAGCGGATCATGACGTCCTGCAGCGTGTTGTTGAGCGCGTGGCCCATGTGCAGGGAGCCCGTCACGTTCGGCGGCGGGATCACGATCGTGAACGTTTCGGCGCCAGGCTTCTTGTTCGCACCGGCACGGAAGGCATCGGCTTCGTCCCATTTCGCAGCGATTTTCGGTTCGACTGCGGCGGAATCATAGGTCTTGTCGAGCATTTTATGACCAAACTTCGGGGTTTTAGGATGCGGGTTTGTAAATAGGATGGCTGCAGGCAAGTCAATAAAAAAGCCGCCCCGGAGACCGGAGCGGCTTGTTGGATAAAAAGCGTTTCCGGTTAGCGGCGCGGACCGCGCGCCACGCGCTCGATTTCCTCGCGCACCAGCCGCTCGACCAGCGTCGGCAGATTGTCGTCCAGCCACTCGCGCAGCATCGGGCGCAGCATGTCCTCGGCGATCTCGTCGAGCGAGCGGCGCTCAGCACCGTCGATCGCCAGCGCCAGCTCTTCGAAGGAGCGCGCAACCTGAAGGCTGGCATCCTGAGAGATCAGCGCCTGGGCTTCTTCGAGAACCTGCGGCAGGAAGGAGGGAACCGGTGCTTGCGCAACGGGTGCCGGAGCAACCGGGGCTTCAGGCGCCATCGACGCCTGCGGCTCGGCAACCGGCTCGATCTCGGATTCCACGGCCTGCGGCAGCGGCTCGGGCTCGGCAGGCTGAACTTCGGCAACAACCGGAGCAGGCTTCGGCGCCGGCAGCGGCGCGACAACCGGTGCAGCGGCGACCGGCTCGACCGGACGGCGGATCTCCTCGGCAACAGTTGCGGCAACGGGTTCCGGCTGACGGAAAACCGGCGGCAGTTCGCGGGGCGGCTGGGCCGGCAGGCGCTCGGAAGCGGCGCGGACGCGGGCGGCGACATCGGCGAGCGACATCGCGCGCGCCGGCTGCTCGGCCTCGCGGGTGCCAGCCGAGTTGGCGGCAACGAAGCGCGGATCCTGTGTCAGCACCGGCTCGGGGAATTCGACATTGGCGTAGGTGTCATCGACCGTCAGGTGGATGTTGGAATCGTGGCCTTCATCCTCGGCATCGTCACCGTAAACCGGAGGCAAAGACGGGGAAATGGCCTTGCCGGCGCCCGGCTCATTGCTCTCGATGATCTGGCGGATCGACGCCAGGATCTCTTCCATGGACGGTTCACGCGCTACGCTTGGCTGAGCCATATCTATCCCCGTTAAGCTTAAAGCAACGATCGGATTGCATGGAGTGGGCATCCGAATCACCCAGACAGTAGAATACCCCAGACGCGAAAAAAATCATCGCGAATCAAATGAATGCGTCCATGCACAGTTTTGTTGGATGAACTGACGGGCAGCAAATGAAGCATGAAAAACAGAAACGGGCGCCCGTGGCGCCCGCATCGAAAAGCCCTTTGGGAAAGGCTCAGAATACGAATTCGCGAAGCTTGGCAAAGCCCGGAAGCGGCTTGACCGAAGCGTTGAAGAAGACGTTTTCGGAGACGGCACCACGCTCCGAAACGAAAACCTTGGCGCGGGCCGCATTGCCGTAGCCTTCGACGGTGACGAGACGGCCGCCTTCGGCGAGCTGGCCGAGAAGCGAAGCCGGAACTTCCTCGACGGAACCGTTGACGAAAATCAGATCGTAGGGGGCGCCAGCCGTGTGGCCCTTGGCGAGATCGCCTGCAACGACCGAGACGTTCGGATAGCCGGAGAGATTGGCCTTGGCCTGCTCGGCAAGCGATGCGTCGGATTCGAGCGCGACGACGGAGCCTGCGGTCAGCGACAGCAGCGCCGAGGTGTAACCCGTGCCGCAGCCGACTTCGAGAACCGTGTCTTCCTTGGTGATCGCAGCAAGCTGCAGCAGCTTGGCGAGCGGCGAAGCTTCCATCAGGAAGCGGCCGGGACAGATTTCGACATCGTTATCGATATAGGCCAGAACCTTGGCCTTCTCGGGAACGAACGCCTCGCGCGGAACCGTGAGGAACGCGCTCAACACGGAATGGGACGTCACGTCCGTCGTACGGATCTGGTTGTCGACCATCTTTACGCGTGCTGCTTCGAAATCCATCGTATCCTCTCGCCCGGCTACCGCGGCCATGTGTTCCGTCTCTTAATCCCGGGTTCGGATGCTTTCAAGGCTCCGTTCGCGCCTGCGGCAAGAATCCTTGCGGCATATCGGCCGCCTAAGCGGTGCAGGAGCGCTTTCTGAACTCCGAAGTGGAACAAAGCTTTCCCCTGTGGTATTATTGCAACCGGAGGAAATGAGGAGGAGCAGGCCATGTCTGCCTTTTTCGTACATTTGACGTTCTTCGACCTTTTCATCGCTGTGGCGCTCGTCGGCGTACTTTGCTGCGGGCTCGTCAACAGCCGGACGAGTTGAAGATAAACACAGCGCAGCAGGCAGAAATCAGACGGCCCGCTCTTTAGGTTTGAATGCGAAGCACGGGTTTTACGATTTTCATTCTGCTGCTGATCGCCGCCGCGAGCGTCATCCTCGCGGGCGTGCTGTCCTTGCGGCTATCCGTGGCGGGAACGCTCGGAGATTGCTTCGAAGGCGCTTGCGGCTACACGACCGTGTTCGTGGCCTGGCCGGGCTTTACGCTGATCTTTTTCGCCGTCGGCAGCTATCTCTACCTGAAATCCGGCCCGAAGCGCTGATGCAGCCTTCAGGCATCCGTCAGCTTTGTACAGCATAAGCTAAAAAACAAAGGCAGAGACGGAGCCCGCATGAACAGATCCCTGATGCTCGGCGCCTGCTTCATCGGCGGGCTCATCGTCATCATTCTCTGCATTCCGCTGATTGCGTCGAGCACGCCCGGTGTCATCACCGGCGGCATTTCGCCCCTTCCCTCGCTCAGAAGCGTGAATTGAGAGCCTGCGCTCGCCGACCGGCGGCGGGCAGAATCAGCGCATCGTCTTCAGAAGCGCCATGAGGGCAGCGGAATCGGCGCGCGCCATGAGGTCCTGGATATGTCCGTCGACCAGTTCGCCGACGGCATCCACGGCTTCCTGCTCGCTCCACCCGGCCTCAACCGCGGCCTCGATCAGATCGCGGAACGCATACTGCAGCGCATCCTGACAGCGTATGTGCCGGTCCGGATCATCCCTGGTGACAAAGGGTTTTGAGATATTCCTCATATAAGGATAATGAGCGGATTCGCCGAATGATCAAGCGCATTGAATGCGACGGCCTGATGACGGCCCGATTTTTTTCGGAAAACACCTCTTGCGGTTTCCTTTGGATCATTCTAAATCCGCGCCACCACTGAACAAGTCGTTCACGGATGGCCTCGTGGCGGAGTGGTGACGCAGAGGACTGCAAATCCTTGTACCCCGGTTCAATTCCGGGCGAGGCCTCCAACTTCAAACAATCCCCGCTTGAATGATTCCGAATATAATCGCGATGATTTCATCGCGCGGGATCGTATTGCCCATTTTTGGGATAATGCTGTTTTAGGCTTATCTTATTTGTGAATAGACCAATCCTCAACTTCTGATAATATAGACAGATCTAAAATCCCATGTGACGTTGTATCTTGCGTATAGCGGCAGGATAACACATGGCGAAAACACGATATATTTTCGATCATCGATCCGAAAAGGCCGTTCTCTATCAAGCCGGCAAGTTTCTCTTCCCGATCGGCGGCAGCAAGGCCGAGCATTGGGTGGATGGCGACTATGTCTTTTCTCTTGCGACGCAGAAGATCACCTACTGGATTCTCGGCAGGGATTTGTACGGCCATCTCGGCAATGGCGAATTGACGCGCGATCCGGTTTTCTACTTCGGTGAGTGAAGCTCTTGACATTTGCATTAATGAGAACAAAATAGGAACAAACGACGGAGGTTCCTATGACGCATGCCGAGCAGGTTATCGCAAATGCCCTCGCGACCGTCGCCGCCAGCCGGGCGGAACGGGAGAAGGACGAGGAACGCCGCAGGCGGGTTTTCGGCAAGATCGAGATCGGCCTGCCGCTGCCGCAGATCAAGAACAGGCAGCTGACGCTCGATCTTCATTGAGACTGTGACAGCTGCGGCCGCCTGTGTGATCTCAGCCGCAAACGCGTGGAAAAGCCCGAGGCTGCAGCCCTTCCCGGCCAGCTTTTATTGCAACAGAACCCCATTTGTGACAGTTGCGTGACAACTCAAGCATCCACGGGGTCACCATGTTAAGCTGGTTTCGCAAACTTCTTCCGCGCGAAGACCGATTCTTCGATCTCTTCGCTCAGCATTCCCGCACCGTCGTCGGCGCCGCAGAAGCGCTGAACGAACTTCTGGCCGGGAACGATCCCGAGCGCCATTGCGAGCGCATCGTCGCGCTCGAAAACGAGGCCGACGATATTACCCGCGACGTTCTGCTCGCGGTCCGCCGCAGTTTCATCACGCCCTTCGACCGCGGCGACATCAAGGATCTGATCCAGTCGCTCGACGATGCGATCGATATGATGCACAAGACGGTCAAGACCATCCGCCTGTTCGAGCAGAAGAGCTTCGATCCGGGCATGCAGGAGATGGGCAAGGAAATCGTCAAGGCGGCGCATCTGATCGCCGAGGCCGTCCCGCTGCTCGACCGGATGGGCGCCAACGCGCCGCGGCTGACGGCGATCGCCGAAGAGGTGACGCGCGTCGAGGGCCGGTCCGACGAGCTCTACGACCTCGGCCTCAAGGATCTCTTCCGCCGCCACGGCGCCTCGAACCCGATGGCCTATATCATCGGCAGCGAGATCTATGCCGAGCTTGAGAAGGTCGTCGACCGTTTCGAGGACGTCGCCAATGAAATCAGCGGCATCGTGATCGAGAACGTCTGATGGATGCCACCCTCGCCTTTCCGCTGCTTGCCGGGCTGATCGCCGTCGCGCTGTTCTTCGACTTCCTGAACGGACTGCATGACGCGGCGAACTCGATCGCCACGATCGTCTCGACACGCGTTCTCAGGCCGCAATATGCGGTGATGTGGGCGGCATTCTTCAACTTCATCGCCTTCCTCTTCTTCGGCCTGCATGTCGCCGAGACACTCGGCACCGGCATCATCAATCCTGACATCGTCAGTCCGATGGTGATCTTCGCGGCACTGATGGGCGCGATCATCTGGAACATCGTCACCTGGGTCTTCGGCATACCGTCGAGCTCCTCGCATGCACTGGTCGGCGGTCTCGTCGGTGCCGGCCTTGCCAAGGTCGGCTTCAGCTCGATCGTCTGGGGTGGTCTTCTGAAGACGGCGGGCGCCATCGTGCTGTCGCCGATGATCGGCTTCCTGCTGGCACTGTTCCTGGTGCTCGCGGTGTCCTGGATCTTCGTCCGCCAGACGCCCTTTGCCGTCGACAGCACCTTCCGCATCCTGCAATTCGTCTCGGCCTCGCTCTATTCGCTCGGCCATGGCGGCAATGATGCGCAGAAGACGATGGGCATCATCGCCGTGCTGCTCTATTCGCAGGGCTATCTCGGCGGCAGCTTCCATGTGCCGCTATGGGTGGTGCTGTCCTGTCAGGCGGCGATGGCGCTGGGCACGCTCTTCGGCGGCTGGCGAATCGTCCATACGATGGGTTCGAAGATCACCAAGCTCAATCCGATGCAGGGCTTCTGCGCTGAGACCGGCGGCGCGCTGACGCTGTTCGGCGCCACCTGGCTCGGCATTCCGGTCTCGACGACGCACACGATCACCGGCGCGATCATCGGTGTCGGTGCTGCCAAGCGCGTCTCGGCCGTCCGCTGGGGGCTTGCCGGCAATATCGTGGTTGCCTGGGTCGTCACCCTGCCCGCGGCAGCGCTGATCTCGGCGCTGTTCTATTGGGCCGCCAGCCTCTTCGCCTGATGTGAGGCCTCAGTTACCGGCGGGCCTGCCCCGCCGGTGCCACCAGACCGACAGCCTGCGGCGCCAGCGCCGGGCGACCGGCAGGTCGTGCGACAGCACGATGAAGCCCAGCGGCAGCATCCAGAAGCCGAGGATGGGCAAAAATCCCAGCAAACCGCAGATGATCAGCAACAGGCCGATGGCCATGCGTGCGATGCGCGAGCGCGGCAGCGGTATGCGCCATGACCCAAGAATGAGTTCTCCGGTCGTGTGATCGATGCCGAAACGCTTTTCGCGCTTTTTATCCGTGTTGTTTTTCCCGTCAGTCATCCACAGGAGATGGGGATAAGTCCAATAATTGCAAGGAGATGTCATTTTTTTGAAAAAACCGCTTGGCAAATCGAACAAGCATTTGTATTAGCCCACTCACACCGCGGCAAGCGGTGATCCCTGGTAGCTCAGCGGTAGAGCATTCGACTGTTAATCGACAGGTCGCCGGTTCGAATCCGGCCCGGGGAGCCAGTTTCATCAGCGATAAGCTGACAGATTGAATGAGCCGGTTCGACCACGAACCGGCTCTTCTTTTTTCCAAGACATCGAAACTCGGAACAATCATTCGCCTTGCCCCTTACCGCTTTATGGCAGATGACTTTTCAGAACGTTGCGAGCAGGCGCTCCAGGCCTTCATGCGGGAGTTCGGCATCACCGACCGCGACCGGGCGATGCGCCATATCGTCAAGGACTGGCTGATCAGCCACGGCTATACGAAGCCCGCAGACGAGGCCGACAGCACGCAAGAGAGCACGGACGGCCGCGATTCTGAATTCGTGCAATATCCAAGCTATTACAAGGATGGCGGCAGCCTGTGATCAGAGCGCCGAGGCGCCGATCAGGTCGCAATCGATTCTAAGGCCGATATTGCTGACGCAGACGGCTCCGGCATCGGCGGCGACCTGCGCCGGATCATTGGCGGCGAAGCGGAAGGGTGCGGGCACCCGTGTCGGCTCCGACGGCCAGAGGACCGGCCGGGAGAGGTCGAGGCGCGTGGTCTCCGTCGCCTCGGTCTTCAGCATCGCGGTGGCGGCCATCATACCGCCGATCGTCACGGCGACCGACAAGGCTGCCTTGAACGACATATCCGCTGCTTCGAAAAAGGAAATGACCATTGGAGACCCCGGCGCTGCATCATGCGGCTGAGGGCTTCCTAGCGGCACCCAGACGCGTCTGCCAGCGGCTTTGCCTGTTAAGGTTTACGCGTAACCACGCTGCCCCGCGGCGCCTGAAACCTCTGCGGGAAAGTTCGGAACAATGACGCGGCCCGCGGGTTCCGTTTCTGTCACCCCTAGAGAAAAAGCAGACCAAGGAGGAGTTTCTCCATGCGTAAGACATTTGCCGCAGCCTCGCTGCTCGCCCTCGGCCTTGCCGCTCCGGCCTTCGCCCAGTCGGCACCGGCATACGATACTGCACCGGCCGAGCCGCAATATTCCTCTGACATGACGGTCGACAACAACGGCACCCATCCGGTGCGCGTCGATCCGGTCGATCCGACCACCACCCAGAGTATCGGCGAACCGCGTGGTGTTCTCGAATGCCCGAACATGCCGCAACAGGGCGTGGTCGATAGCCGCGCCGGTCAGGGCGGCGCTTCGATCAGCGACCGTTGCCGTGAATACGACAACTGATCTCCGGATCAGCCAAGCGAAAAGGCCGGTTTTGACCGGCCTTTTTCATGTGCGCGGCAAGGCGAATAAAACTGTCTTCCCAACTGAAACTTTTGATCCAAGCCTATCGTAGATACGTAGCAGACCAAAAGAACGGGACAGGGAACGAAGGCATTGGCGAAGGCAGTCGAAAAACCGGTTATTCTCTGGTTTCGCAAGGATTTGCGTCTCGACGACAATCACGCGCTGCACGAAGCCTGCGCCTCCGGCCGCCCGATCATTCCCCTTTATATCCGCGAGCCTGAAACGTCGGGCAACGGGCCTTTGGGTTCGGCCCAGGCATGGTGGCTGCACCATTCGCTTGAGGCGCTGGAGGCCTCGCTGCACAAGCACCACGGCAAGTTGGTGCTGCTGAGAGGCAATGCGCTGGAGGCGCTCCAGGCGCTGGTCAAATCCACCGGCGCGGAGACCGTGCTGTGGAACCGGCGCTACGATCCGCCGGGCATTGCCGTCGATATGAGGATCAAGCACGAGCTGGAGCGGCAGGCCGTCGAGGCGCGCAGCTTTGCCGGGCAGCTGCTGCATGAGCCTTCGAAGCTGAAGACCGGCGGCGGTACGCCCTATCGCGTCTACACGCCGTTCTGGCGGGCACTCGAAGGCTCGGGCGAGCCGCCGCATCCGCTCGATGCACCGAAGAAATTCTCCTTCCCCAGCCACTGGCCGCATTCGGAGCCCCTCGCCTCCTGGAAGCTGCTGCCGGTCAAGCCGGATTGGGCATCAGAATTTAGCGATATCTGGACGCCGGGCGAAGATGCGGCGCTGGAGAAACTGCAGGATTTCGTGGACGAGCGGCTGAACGGCTACAAGAAGGATCGCGATTTCCCGTCGGTTGCCGCGACCTCGATGCTCTCGCCGCATCTGGCACTCGGCGAAATCTCGCCGGCACGGATATGGGAGGCGACGCGCGGTCTCTCCAAGCGGGTGCCGTCAGACGATCTCGTGCATTTCCGCAAGGAGCTTGCCTGGCGCGAGTTCTGCTACCACCTGCTCTTCCATTTCCCGAAGCTTCCCTATGCCAACTGGAACGACCGTTTCGACGGCTTCGAATGGCATAATGACAAGGGACATTTCAAAGCCTGGACGCGTGGCCTGACCGGCTACCCGATCGTCGATGCCGGCATGCGCCAGCTCTGGCGCTACGGGATCATGCACAATCGCGTCAGGATGATCACCGGCTCGTTCCTGATCAAGGACCTGATGATCGACTGGCGGCGCGGCGAGAAGTGGTTCCGCGACACGCTCGTCGATGCCGATCCGGCAAGCAATGCCGCCAACTGGCAATGGGTGGCGGGATCGGGCGCCGATGCCTCGCCCTTCTTCCGGATCTTCAACCCGATCCTCCAGGGCGAGAAATTCGACCCCGACGGAGATTATGTGCGGGAGTTCGTCCCGGAGCTCGCAAAGCTCGACAACAAATATATCCACCGCCCCTTCGAGGCGCCGGCGGCCGTGCTTGAAAAGGCCGGCATCGTGCTCGGCGAGACCTACCCGAAACCGATCGTCGATCACGCCAAGGCCCGCGACCGGGCGCTGAAGGCCTATAACGCCATAAAGGACGCTGCATGAACGCGCATTTTCATCTCGCCCGGCCGCCCGAAAGCCGCTTGAAGATCGCCGTCATCGGCTCGGGAATATCGGGGGCATCGGCTGCCTGGGCGCTGAACCCGGTGCATGACGTCACGCTGTTCGAAAAGAGCAGCCTGCCCGGCGGGCACACGGCAACTGTCGATATCGACTATGACGGACAGCGTGTCCCGGTCGACACGGGCTTCATTGTCTACAACGAACATTGCTATCCGAACCTGACGGCGCTGTTTGCCGAACTCGATGTCGCGACCCACGCCAGCGACATGAGCTTCTCACTGTCGCTCGATCAGGGGCGGCTGGAATGGAGCGGCTGCGGGCTCTCCTCGCTTTTTGCACAGAAGCGCAACCTGCTGCGTCCCTCCTTCCTGCTGATGATCCGCGAGATCCTGCGCTTCAACCGGACCTGCCTCGAAGACCGGGCCGCAGGTCATCTGGCGGCGCGCTCAATCGGCGACTATCTCGACTGGCGCGGTTTCTCGCCGGGATTCACCAACAATTATCTGGTGCCGATGGCGGCAGCGATCTGGTCGACGCCGTCGCAGCGGATGCTGCAATTCCCGGCCGAGCATTTCGTCAATTTCTTCGACAATCACCGCCTGATCTACAGCAAGCAGCATCAGTGGCGCACGGTGACTGGCGGCAGCCGCAACTATCTCGAAAAGCTGCTGGCGCCGCTCGGCAGCCGCCTGAAGCTTTCCTGCGGCGTGCGCGGGGTGATGCGGCATGCCAATGGCGCGACCGTCATCGACGAGAGCGGCAACGAGCAGCATTTCGACAAGGTGATCTTCGCCTCGCATAGCGACCAGACGGCGCGGATGCTCGTCGATGCCAGCGACCGGGAAAAGCGGCTGCTCGCCGCGGTTCCCTACCAGCCGAACCGGGTCGTGCTGCATCGCGACACGGCATTGATGCCGAAGCGGCAGAAAGTCTGGGCTTCTTGGAACTACCTGCGCTCCAGCCACGAGGATGGCCGGGCTGGTGTCGCCGTCAGCTACTGGATGAACCGGCTGCAGGGCATCGACCGGAAGCTGCCGCTGTTCGTGACGCTCAACCCGGACCGCGAGCCCGATCCTTCCAAGGTCTTTGCCGAGTTCAGCTACGAGCACCCGCAATTCTCCGCCGATGGCATGAAGGCGCAGCAGGAGATCGGGGCGATCCAGGGCAAGAACAATTGCTATTTCGCGGGCGCCTGGACGGGCTACGGCTTCCATGAGGATGGGCTCGTATCCGGCCTAGCGGCGGCAGAGGCTCTGGGCGGGGTCATTCCCTGGCGGACTACCGGAGCCTCCTCCCACGCCCCTCTCCTGGAGGCCGTAGCGTGACGATGCGGCCGCAGAGTTCTGGTGCCAGCATGGAGCGGAACGGTCCGCGACCTGACGCGCCTGCCGTGCTCTATTGCGGCCATGTCATGCATCAGCGGATGAAGCCGTTCGGCCACCGGTTCCGCTACAACGTCTTCTCGCTGATGGTCGATCTCGACAGGCTTGATGACGCTGGGAAAATGTCGCCGGTCTTCTCGGTCAACCGGCGCAATCTCGTTTCCTTCCATGAAGCCGATCATACCGGCCACGATGGCCTCTCCCTGCGCGCCTATGCCGACCGGCTTCTCGATGATGCCGGACTGGGCCAGCGGGCAGCGCGCATCCTGCTGGTCTGCTATCCTCGGATCCTCGGCTACGTGTTCAACCCGCTCTCCGTCTATTACGCCTATGACGTAGCCGATGATCTGATCGCTCTGATCTACGAAGTGCGCAATACCTTCGGCGAGCGGCACACCTATGTCTGCCCGGTGATACCAGGCGAACTGACGGACAGCGGCCTGCGCCAGAGCTGCGGCAAGCTTTTCCATGTCTCGCCCTTCATCGGCATGGATATGGACTATCACTTCCGCATGCTGCCGCCCGGCAACGAGATCCGCTGGCGTATTCTGGAGACCGATGCGGAAGGGCCGCTTCTCGCTGCCACCTTCTCGGGGAAGAAGGTGCTGCTCACCAGCCGGGCGCTGGCGCGGCTGACGGCGCGCATCCCGTTCCTGACCTTCAAGATCGTCGCCGGCATCCACTGGGAAGCGCTGAAACTCTGGATCAAGGGCGCGAAATACATCTCCCGCCCGGCTCCCCCGCCACCGGTGAGTGTGCGCCGTCCGCGGCATATTGCAGAAGCTGCTGAATGACATTAGCGTTCTCTACAAATGCCGGGGGGCTGGCTCATGCAATCGCTGTCCTTAACCGGCTAAGAGGCTGGAGGAGCCGATCATGACTGCAGAAGACTGGAATTCCTTTGCCCGCGGCGCGGTGGCGCTGACGGCCGAGAATGTCGGGCGCTTCACGAAGGGGTTGCCGCTCAAGGCGAAGCTGGCGCTCCGCGGTCTTCTGCAGATGCAGCATGGAGCGCTGGCGATCGAACTTCCCGATGGACGCAAGGCCCTGATCAAGGGCAGCGTCGAGGGACCGCAGGCGGCCGTGAGGCTGAACAACTGGAACCTCGCCAGCCGGGCGATGAACAGCGGAACGATCGGCGTTGCCGAAACCTATATGGACGGCGACTGGCAGAGCCCTGACATCACGGCTTTCCTCGAGCTTTTCCTGATCAACAGTGAATCGGCGGACAGGCATTTCAACGGCAAGCAGGGCATCATGCGCGTCGTCGAGCGCGTCCGCCACTGGATGAATGCCAATACCCGCAAGGGCTCGAAGCGCAATATCTCGGCGCATTACGATCTCGGCAACGATTTCTACAAGCAGTGGCTGGATCCGACGATGACCTATTCGTCGGCGCTCTATTCCACCGGAGCCAACGACCTGCAGTCGGCGCAGAACGCCAAATACCGGGCGCTCGCCGAAGCGACCGGCATCCGGCCGGGCGATCATGTGCTGGAGATCGGCTGCGGCTGGGGCGGGTTTGCCGAATTTGCAGCGAGCGAAATGCGCTGCAAGGTGACCGGGCTGACGATCAGCCGCGAGCAGCTGGCCTTCGCGCAGGAGCGCATCCGAAAGGCTGGTCTTTCCGATCGCGTCGACCTGCGCTTTCAGGATTACCGCGACGAGAAGGGCCTCTACGACCGGATCGTCTCGATCGAGATGTTCGAGGCGGTTGGCGAAAAGTACTGGCCGGCCTATTTCTCCAAGCTGCGGGAATGCCTGAAGCCGGGCGGCAAGGCCGGGCTGCAGATCATCACCATCAAGCCCGAAGCCTTCGACCAGTATCGCAGCAATCCTGACTTCATCCAGAAATATGTCTTCCCCGGCGGCATGCTGCCGACGCCGGATCATCTCGCCGAACTCGGGCGCAAGGTCGAACTGTCGATAGTCAAGGATTTCGGCTTCGGGCTCGATTATGCCCGTACACTCGCCGAATGGCGCGAGCGCTTCTGGAACGTCTGGGAGCGCGTGCGGCCGCTCGGCTTCGACGATCGCTTCAAGCGGCTGTGGGAATTCTATCTCTTCTATTGCGAGGCGGGTTTCCGGGCGAAGAATATCGACGTCCGCCAGGTCGTCTTCTCGCGCAGCTGACGGTAGCGGATGGCGAGGCAGCAGACGCCCGGCGTGAGCATCGGTACCCGCCTCGCCTATGCCCTGCCCGCAGCACCGCTGGCTGCCCTCGGCCTGCCGCTCTATGCCGTCGTGCCGACCTATTACACCGAGACGCTGGGCCTGCCGCTGGCCGCTGTCGGCCTGACACTGCTGCTGGTTCGGATCTTCGATGCCATCTCCGATCCGATGGTCGGTGTCATCGCTGACCGCTACCGGCCAAGGATGGGGCGCAGACGCTTCTTCTTTGCACTGTCGCTCCCGGTCGCGGCGATTGCAGCACTGGCGCTCTATGCGCCACCGGCAGGCGCCGGCGTGCTCTGGCTTGGTCTCTGGGGCTGCCTGCTCTCCCTCGGCTTCACGCTTGCGACCGTTCCCTATTCCGCCTGGGGTGCGGAGCTCGTCAGCGATTATGCCGGACGCACCTCGCTGGCAGCACTTCGGGAGGGAACGACGCTGGTGGGCACGCTGATCGCCATCGTCGTGCCCTTCGCGATCGGGCTTGATCCGCCGGGCGGACTTTCGGGGCTTGCCGTGCTCGGCATTGTCGTTGCCATCGCTCTGCCGCTCACGGGCGCACTAGCGGTCGTCAAAGTGCCCGAACCGGCGGAGCATACGGCCGCGATCGTCGGACTGCGCAAAGGGCTTAGCTATCTGGCGGCGAACCGGCCGTTCATCCGCCTGCTCGCCGCCTATTTCCTGAATGGTTTTGCCAACGGCATACCGGCAACGCTGTTTCTCTATTTCGTCTCCGACCGGCTCGGCATGCCGGAGGCTCGCGGACCCCTGCTGTTTCTCTATTTCCTCTCCGGTATCGCCGGCGTGCCGCTCGCGGCGCTGACCGCAAAGCGCCTTGGCAAGCATCGCGCCTGGTGCGTGGCAATGATCGCGGCCTGCGCGGTCTTTGCCGCCGCACCGCTTCTGCAGCCCGGCGCGATCTATGCCGTCGCCTCTATCTGCGTGCTCACAGGATTGATGCTCGGTTTCGACCTGTCGCTGCCGCCGGCAATGCAGGCCGATGTCATCGATGAGGATACCGCCAATTCCGGTGAGCAGCGCAGCGGGCTCTATTTCGCGGCCTGGGGGCTGGCGACCAAGGCGTCGCTTGCGGCCGGGGTCGGGCTGGTCTTTCCTGTTCTCGCCGCCTTCGGCTTCGATGCCGCGAAAGGCACCGGCAACGCGCCCGAAGCGCTGACGGCACTTGCGGTCATCTACGCCTGGCTACCGATTGCGCTGAAACTCGCGGCCGTCGCCCTGATGTGGAATTTCCCGCTCGACGAGGCGAAGCACCGGGAACTGCGCCTGCGCATCGAGAGCCGCTGATCACTCCGCGGGATGCGGTGTCGCCGGATGGTGACCATGCTTGACGAGCGGCCGTTCGCGCCATCCCGTCGAGCGGTTCAGCAGCCAGAAATACAGGCTGTAGGGCAGCATACGCAGCAGCTTCAGCTGATAGGTGAAGCGCTTCGGGAAGCTGATCTCAAAGGATTGCGACTTGAGTCCGGCCGCGATTTCGCTGGCGGCTTCATCGACCGAAATCAGCGACGGCATCGGGAATTCGTTCTTCTGTGTCGCCGGCGTATCGACGAAGCCGGGGCAGATGACCTGGATGCGGATGCCCATCTTGTCGAGATCGAATTTCAGGCTCTCGGCCATGTTGATGAGCGCCGCCTTGCTGGCACCGTAGGCTGCACTCGTCGGCAGGCCACCATATCCGGTGACGGAGGAGACGATGGCGATCTGTCCCTGCCCCTTAGCCTTCATGTGGCGGACGGCGGGGACCAGACAGTTGACGACGCCAGACAGGTTGACGGCAAAGGTCTTCTCGAAATCGTCGCGATTGAGATCTTCGGCATGGACGGGCAGGTAGACGCCGGCATTGAAAATCGCCATGGCGAGAGCGCCGTGCTCGTATTCGATCGAGGCAAAGGCATGTTCCATGTCTTCGGGGTCGGTCACATCGCCGTCGAGCACGATGATGCTGCCGGAAAGACCGTTCGCCTCGGCCTGGAGGTCGGCGAGTTTTTCATGATCCCGCGCGGTCACGGCGACCTTGTAGCCCTCGCCTGCGAGCTTCAGCGCCAGCGCGCGCCCGATTCCCGAGCTTGCACCGGTAATCCAGACGATGCCGTGTTCGGGGCGAGCAATGAAATCGCGCATGATGCAATCCTCCGGGACTTCAGATTCAACACGAAACCATGTCCGGAAGTTCCTCACTGCCTCCCGGATTCAAGCCTCTATCACGCTAATGTGGCTGCTTTCAGCCGATCAGGTCGCCGATCAGCTGGCGGAAGGAACCGGTGAGCTTGATCGGCGCATCAAGCACCGAGAAAGCGATGCAGGGACGGTCCTTTTCGGCGACCGGCCGGTGGTTGAGGGTCTCGTCGGCGACGGAAATGTCACCCGGGCCGAAACGGCCGCGCTCGTCTACGAAGGCGCCGTCGAGGATCAGAATCAGCTCCATGCCCTTGTGGGTATGTGCCGGCAACGCACGGCCCGGCCGGATCCACATCAGGCTGACCTCGCAGCCGTCGATATCGACCGAATATTCCTTGAAGCCCGGCAGCTTCGTCTTCCACGGCACCGTATCGGCGTCGAAGCCGACGAGATCGCGGATCGGGCGCGGAAAGACGCCTTGTTGCTTATCCTTTGTCGCGCCTGCCGGCGCGCTCGAAGCGAAGATCGCGGCGAGGCGTTCGTCGCGGCCGGTTATCGGCGTGCCCGCCGTATCCTCGAGCGCTTCACCTGCCAGCAGTTCCAGATCCTGGACCAGGGCACGGTTATCCGGCTTAATTTCAAGATGAGATTGCACGAGAACCCGCGCCGGTTCAGGTAAAGAACCGGCGACATAATGCGCCATCAATGCATCGACCGTGTCGATATGCTCGTGAACCATGTCGGATTCGGCCACGCCTTTTTCCTGCGTTCCGCGTTTGCTTTGTCGTCGTGCATACGCCGAAAGTCAATCTTCGGATCACCTGCCACTTTTGGGCGGACTGCGGGGCTTCCTCAAGACGAAGACTAATTTTACCGGCGCGGGCAAAGGCGTGGAATAGCATTTCTTGCCAACCCTGCCTTGTGAAGGGAAAAGACCGTTCTTACAGTAAGAGCTCCAAAGAGGCAGATTCCATGACCTTCTACCCCTCCGTGATCGAGGCGATCGGCAACACCCCGCTCATCAAGCTCAAGGGCGCTTCCGAAGCGACCGGCTGCACCATTCTCGGCAAGGCGGAATTCCTCAATCCCGGCCAGTCGGTGAAGGATCGCGCCGCGCTCTACATCATCCGCGATGCGGAAAAGAAGGGCCTGCTGAAACCGGGCGGCGTCATCGTCGAAGGCACCGCCGGCAATACCGGCATCGGCCTCACCGTCGTCGCCAAGGCGCTCGGCTACCGCACCGTCATCGTCATTCCGGAAACGCAGAGCCAGGAAAAGAAGGACGCGCTGAAGCTGCTCGGCGCCGAGCTCGTCGAAGTGCCTGCCGTTCCCTACAAGAACCCGAACAATTACATCAAGGTCTCCGGGCGTCTGGCCGAACAGCTGGCGAAGAGCGAGCCGAACGGCGCGATCTGGGCCAACCAGTTCGACAATGTCGCCAACCGCCAGGCGCATATCGAGACCACCGCCAAGGAAATCTGGCGCGATACCGACGGCAAGATCGACGGCTTCATCTGCGCCGTCGGCTCCGGCGGGACGCTCGCCGGTGTGGCGGCCGGTCTCAAGGGCTTCAGCAAGGATATCAAGATCGGGCTTGCCGATCCTGAAGGTGCGGCCCTCTACGAATTCTACAAGAACGGCGAGCTGAAATCCTCCGGCAACTCGATCACCGAAGGCATCGGCCAGGGCCGCATCACCGCCAATCTCGAAGGCTTTGCGCCCGACTTCGCCTATCAGATCAGCGATGCGGAAGCCCTGCCCTACGTCTTCGACATGGTCGAGCACGAAGGCCTCTGCCTCGGCGGCTCCAGCGCCATCAACATTGCCGGCGCGGTGCATCTCGCGAAAGATCTCGGCCCGGGTCACACCGTGGTGACGATCCTCTGCGACTATGGCAACCGCTACCAGTCGAAGCTTTTCAATGCCGATTTCCTGAAGTCCAAGGGCCTGCCGGTCCCCTCCTTCATCAAATCGTCGAGCGACCTCAAGATACCCTACGAACCTGCAGCGTGAGACCCAATGCCAGTCAATGCCCTCTATCGTGACGACTTCTACCTTTCGACATGCGAGGCGGTTGTCACCGCCGTTCACGAAGACGGGGGCATCGAGCTGGATCAGACCTGCTTCTATGCAACATCGGGCGGGCAGCCGGGCGATACCGGCTTCCTGGAACGCGCCGATGGCTCGAAGATAGCGCTGGGGCAGACGAAGCACGGCGCCACCAAGGATATCGTCATCCACGTGCCGCTCGAGGGTGAGCAGCGTCCCGATATCGGTGAGAAGCTGGTGCTGCATGTCGACTGGCCGCGCCGCTACAAGCTGATGCGCATGCACACCGCCTGCCACCTGCTCTCCGTCGTCTGTTCCTACCCGATCACCGGTGCCGCCGTCGGCGAGGATGAGAGCCGCGTCGATTTCGACATGAGCGAGACGATCGACAAGGACGAGGTGACGGCGAAGATGATGGAACTGGTGAGCCAGAACCATCCCGTCTACCTGCAATGGATCACCGACGAGGAACTGGCGGCCAACCCCGGTATCGTCAAGTCGAAGAACGTCCGCCCGCCAATGGGCCTCGGGCGCGTCAGCCTCGTCTGCATCGGCGAAAACTCTTCAATTGACAGCCAGCCCTGCGGTGGCACACATGTGTCCGAAACGCAGGAAGTCGGGCAGATTCACATCGCCAAGATCGAGAAGAAGGGCAAGGAAAACCGCCGCTTCCGCATTCGCTTCGGCGCTCCCGGCGGCGAGGCGTAAGGCAGTCCCCGCGACTGCGACTGTGTATTCTAGGGAGATTGGAATGAGTGACGAGAAAAGCCGCTTCGTGGTTTCGGCCGACTGGCTGCAGGGCGAACTCGGAAAGCCGGATCTGCGCGTCCTCGACGCCTCCTTCTATCTCCCGGCGCAGAAGCGCGATGCGGACGCCGAATATGCCGCGGGGCATATCCCGGGCGCAATCCGTTTCGATCAGGACAAGATCGCCGATCACTCCACCAACCTGCCGCACACTATTCCCTCGCCCGATCAATTCGCCGCCGAAGTGGGCAAGCTCGGCATCAGCGAAAACGACCGGATCGTCGTCTATGACGGCATTGGCATGTTCGCCTCGCCCCGCGTCTGGTGGCTGTTCCGGGTGATGGGCGCCAAGAACGTCTTCGTGCTCGATGGCGGCCTGGATGGCTGGAAGGCCGAGGGCCGTGCGCTGGAAACGGCAACGCCCGCCTACCCGGCCGCGACATTCAAGACGAATTATGACGAAGCCCGCGTGGTGACGCTCGAGCGTATGCGCGACATCGTTTCGAGCGGCGCACTGCAGATCGCCGATGCCCGCAGCGCCGGCCGTTTCGCGGCAACCGAACCCGAGCCCCGCGCCGGCATGCGCTCCGGCCATATGCCGGGCGCCCGCAGCCTGCCGTCGGGCTCCTTCGCCACGCAGGGCCGTTTCAAGTCTTTGCCCGAGCTGAAGCAGACCATCGAGGACGCCGGTATCGACCTGTCGAAGCCCGTCGTCACCTCCTGCGGCTCCGGCATCACCGCCGCCATCATCACGCTGGCGCTAGAGTCACTCGGGCACAGCGACAACAAGCTCTATGACGGCTCCTGGAGCGAGTGGGGCAGCCGCGACGACACGCCTGTCGTCACCGGCCCTGCCGATCCGATCAAGGTTTGAGCGGCATGGCGAAATCTCCCGCGTCGCTGACGGCCCATATCACCCGCCTTGAAATGACGGCCCCGCCGAAGAGCAGCCTGCCGATGCCGGTCAATATCCAGACGGCGATCATGCGCACCAGCGAGATCCCTCTGCCCTTCTACCGCCATCTCTACCGGCAGGTGGGCGCGCGCTGGCAATGGGTCGACCGCCTGCGGATGAGCGACGAGGAGCTGACGGCAGCGCTGCACGACAAGCGCAACAATATCAGCGTGCTCTACGTCAACGGCGCGCCCGCCGGGTTCTACGAGTATTTCTGTCAGGACGAGGATACGATCGAGCTTTCGCATTTCGGTTTGATCGAGCATGCGCTCGGCCTCGGGATCGGCAAATGGTTTCTGCTGCAGGCGCTCTACGCTATCTGGACGCTGAACCCGAAGCGCGTGCTGACCACCACCAACAATCTCGACCACCCGCGCGCCCTGCAGCTCTACCAGATGTTCGGCTTCTCGCCTGTTTCGACCGGTACCGGCATCGTCCGGCCGCTCAGCGACAAGGAATTGCTGGAGATCGCGCGCAAGAGCTGAGCCCGCAGGAATCGGGTGGTTTCGGCCGCCCGATCGGCGCATTTCATGCTGGAACCCAAGAGGAGACCGCCATGACCGATATCCGTTTTTCAGCAATGCCGACTGCCGATGCCGACCATCTCTGGAATGGCGGCAGCGATTCCTATGGCTTCCTGCCGGAGACCATGGTCTCCGATGGGCCGGGCCATCCCTGCCGTCACTGCCTTGGGAATATCGATGCGGGCGAAGAGCTGCTGGTCTTCGCCTATCGTCCCTTCCCGGAGATGCAGCCCTATGCCGAGACCGGGCCGATCTTCCTGCATAAGCAGCGCTGCGCGCGCTATGCAGCCGAAGAAATTGCGCCGCCTGCGCTGAGCAGTTCCGATTACATCGTGCGCGGCTATGGCGAGAACAACCGCATCGTCTACGGTACCGGCGCCGTCACGCCGACGCGGGAGATTGCCGCTTACGCCGGCGGCCTGCTTGCACGGGGCGACATCGCCTATGTGCATGTTCGCTCGGCGCGCAACAACTGCTTTCAGTGCCGCATAGAAAAGGCGCCGGATTACAAGGAATCCGGCGCCTTCATCTAACGTAACGCGATGGGAATTACGCTACGTTAAGTACACTTTCCGGTGCGTGGGCTTCATAGCCCAGCGCTTCGGCGACCGGCTTGTAGGTGACACGGCCCTTGTGGACATTCAGGCCGTTGCGCAGGTGCTTGTCTTCGGCAATGGCGCGCAGGCCGCGGTCGGCGAGCGCCAGGCCGTGGACCAGCGTGGCGTTATTCAGCGCATGGGCCGAGGTGACCGGAACGGCGCCCGGCATGTTGGCGACGCAATAGTGGACGATGCCGTCGACTTCGTAGGTCGGCTCGGAATGCGTCGTCGCATGCGAGGTCTCGAAGCAGCCGCCCTGGTCGATCGCGACGTCGACGATGACGGCGCCCTTCTTCATGCCCGAGAGCATTTCGCGGGTGACGAGCTTCGGCGCAGCAGCGCCCGGGATCAGCACGGCGCCGATGACGAGATCGGCAGTGAAAACTTCTTCTTCCAGCGCCTGGATGCTGGAATAGCGGGTGTGGACCCGGCCGCCGAAGATATCGTCGAGCTGGCGCAGACGCGGCAGCGAGCGATCGAGGATGCTGACATCGGCGCCGAGACCGGCAGCCATTTTGGCGGCATGAAGACCGACGACGCCACCGCCGATGATCGCGACCTTGGCCGGCAGAACGCCGGGGACGCCACCGAGCAGGATGCCGAGGCCGCCATTGGCCTTCTGCAGCGCAGTTGCACCGGCCTGGATCGACAGGCGGCCGGCAACTTCCGACATCGGTGCCAACAGCGGCAGGCCGCCGCGCTCGTCGGTGACGGTTTCATAGGCGATCGCGGTGACGCCGGAAGCGAGCAGGCCCCTGGTCTGTTCCGGATCCGGAGCGAGGTGGAGATAGGTGTAGAGAAGCTGGCCATCGCGAAGCTGCGCCCATTCGGAGGGCTGCGGCTCCTTGACCTTCACGATCATATCGCACTTCTCGAAGATATCCTTGGCGGAGGCGGCAATCTTTGCGCCAGCGGCAATATAGGCGGCGTCATCGGCACCAATGCCGGCGCCTGCCTTGGTTTCGACCCAGACCTCGTGGCCATGGGCGACATATTCACGAACTGAAGCGGGTGTCAGACCGACACGATATTCATGGTTCTTGATTTCCTTCGGGCAACCGACACGCATACTGCGTTCCTCTCATATATGCCCGCTTGGCGCGGGACGTTTTCAATGGACAAATCCAACCACCGCCGCCGCGAAATGTCCTTGCAAAGAGGCATTGCTTGAAAGCTATTTTTCGAAGATTGTGCGGTTTGATCAAACCAAATCGAAGGTTCTTCGAATGTCTGAACTCGACAGTATCGATCTTGCGATTCTGAGAGCACTTCAAGCAAACGCCCGGATCACCAACGCCGAGCTTGCCAACAAGGTCGGCCTCTCTGCCTCGGCCTGCTCGCGGCGTCTCGACATCCTGGAGAAGAACGGCGCCATCGCCGGCTATCACGCGCGCCTTTCCAACAAGGTGCTCGAATACAAGATGATCGCCATCGTCCATATCTCGCTTTCAGGGCAGTTCGCCAAGACGCTCTCGGAATTCGAGGCGGCGGTGAAGCGCTGCCCGAACGTGCTGGTCTGCTACCTGATGTCGGGCGAATACGACTATATCCTGCGGGTCGCCGCCCGCGATCTGGAAGACTATGAGCGGATCCACCGCGACTGGCTCTCGGCGCTGCCGCATGTGGTGAAGATCAATTCCAGCTTTGCGCTGCGCGAAATCTTCGACCGGCCCAATGTCGGCTTCTGAGACCTTGCAAAGGACCGGGAATCCTGACCAAGCTTTGACGACGCGGATGCTCCCTCCGCCTGACGGCAAGACATGAAATCCAAGACGCAAGGTTACATCTTCGTCCTTCTGGCTCTGACGATCTTCTCGACGCAGGATGCGATCTCCAAGCATCTCGGCGGCCTCTATCCGCCTATCTTCGTGACGATGATCCGCTACTGGGCCTTTGCTCTGTTCACCATTCTTCTCGCGTCGAAGATGCGCGGCGGCATCCGGCAGACGGCAAAAACCAAGCGCCCGTTGCTGCAGGTGACGCGCGGCGTCCTGCTCGCGGTTCAGGTCGTGCTCGCCATCACCTGTTTCGCGGTCATCGGGCTCGCGCATTCGCAGGCGATCTTTGCCGCGACGCCGATCGTCATTGCGCTGCTGTCGATGCCGATCCTCGGCGAGCGTGTGGGCTGGCGGCGCTGGACGGCGATCGGCGCCGGCCTGTTCGGCGTGCTGCTGATCCTGAAGCCGGAGGGCGAATTCTTCGATCTGAAGCTGCTGCTCGCCATCGTCTCCTGCTTCATCTTCGCCTTCTATGTGATCGCCACGCGCCTCGTCTCCCGCGACGATTCATCGATGACCAGCTTCTTCTATACCGGCGTCGTCGGCGGCATCACCATGACGCTGATCGGCCCGTTCTACTGGACATGGATGTCGCCCGGCGACTGGGGCTGGATGGCGCTGGTTTGCATGACCAGCATCTCCAGCCATTATTGCCTGATCCGCGCCTATGACATGCTGGATGCAGCAGCCGTTCAGCCTCTCACCTACCTGCAGCTCGTCTATGCCTCGATCCTCGGCGTCACCATCTTCGGCGAGAGCCTCAGCCTCAATACGGTGATCGGCTCCGTCATCGTCGTGGCGGCCGGGATTTTCACCATCTGGCGCGAACACGTGGTCTCGCGGCAGGCGACAAAGGCGCATTAGATTTGGCGCAATTTTATCGAACAGTCTAAACGGATTTCAATTTTTCGTTGCTACGGTCTCTGCAGTATATTTTCGGAGACCCTGCATGCAACGCAATCTCAACATCATCACCCGCAAGTCGGAGCGCAAGTATTGCCGTCTCTTCGGCAAGCTGCGTTACCTGAACCAGGAGATCGACGCCCGTATCGTCAACCTGTCGACGACAGGTATCGCCGTCGACCTCAGGACACCGGTTGCCGCCGCATCCGGCAGCAGAGTGCGCATCGAAGCCGAGGATCTCGGTTCGCTCGAAGGCATCATCCGCTGGAGCCACAACGGCCGCCTCGGCATCCACTTCGACCCCAATTCCAACGCCCGCGCGCAGGTCGCCTCCTACTTCCGTTTCTTCCACAGAGACGTGAAGCCGGTGCTGGCGCGCTAGACGACACAGAGAGTTGAACGGCAGTGGGCGCGCTCGACAGAACGGGCGCGCCCACTGTCATTTTACGGATGCACTCCCGTGCAAATCATTCTACGTTCGACCCCGGGCTGGGCGTTGCGTGATTTTTGAAGGAGTGTTTTGATGTCTTCCATTCTCGATTTGCACCCGATCAGCCGCAGGTCGCTGCTGAGCGGAATCGCTGCCACCTCGGCCCTCGTCCTGCTCCATCCCTTCGCCGCCCGCGCCGCCGCCAACCAGGCGCATCTCCGGCTGATGGAAACGACGGATATCCACGTCAACGTCTTCCCCTACGACTATTACGCCGACAAGCCGAACGACACGATGGGCCTCTCGCGCACCGCGACGATCATCGATTCGATCCGTGCCGAGGCCGCCAATTCGCTGCTGATCGATAATGGCGACGTGCTGCAGGGCAACCCGATGGGCGATTACATGGCCTATCAGCACGGTATGAAGGATGGCGACGTCCACCCGGTCATCAAGGCGATGAATACGCTCGGCTATACGGTCGGCACGCTCGGGAATCACGAGTTCAATTACGGCCTCGATTTCATGTTCAAGGTGCTCGGCGGCGCGAACTTCCCGTTCGTATGCGCCAACCTGACCAAGGGACAGCTTGCCGCCGATCCCAAGAAGGACGACCTGTTCTTCAAGCCTTACATGACCGTCGAAAAGCAGATCAAGGACGGCGCCGGCAACGAGAGCCCGGTCAAGATCGGCTTCATCGGCTTCGTGCCGCCGCAGATCATGCTCTGGGACATCAAGAATCTCGAAGGCAAGGCGCAGACGCGCGATATCGTCGAGGCTGCCAAGGCCTGGGTGCCTGTCATGAAGGAGGAAGGTGCCGATATCGTCATCGCGCTTTCCCATTCCGGTATCGACGGCGCGGCACCATCAGAGAAGATGGAAAATGCCTCGCTTTACCTCGCCGCTGTCGACGGCATCGATGCGATCTTCACCGGCCACCAGCATCTGGTCTTCCCCGGCCCGAAGACCTGGGACGGCATTGCCAATGCCGATCCGGTCAAGGGCACGCTGCACGGCAAGCCAACCGTCATGGCCGGCTTCTGGGGCTCGCATCTCGGCCTGATCGACCTGCTGCTCGAAAAGGACGGCAAGAGCTGGAAGATCGTCGATTTCACCGCCGAGGCGCGGCCGATCTATCACCGCGACGACAAGAAGAAGGTGGTCGCCGACGTTGCCGACAAGAAGGAAGTCGTCGAAGCCGCCAAGGCCGAGCATGAGGCGACCCTCGCCTATGTCCGCACCCCCGTCGGCAAGACATCGGCGCCGCTCTATTCCTACTTCTCACTCGTCGCCGACGACCCCTCGGTGCAGATTGTCAGTAAGGCGCAGACCTGGTACATCAAGCAGATGCTCGCCGATACCGAATTCAAGGATCTGCCGGTTCTCTCCGCGGCAGCGCCCTTCAAGGCCGGCGGCCGCAACGGTGCCGACTACTATACCGACGTTCCCGCGGGCGACGTGGCGATCAAGAATGTCGCCGACCTCTATCTCTATCCGAACACCGTGCAGGCCGTCGTCATCAATGGCGAGCAGGTGAAAAACTGGCTCGAAATGTCGGCCGGGATGTTCAACGAGGTGAAGCCGGGCTCCAAGGACGCTCCGCTGCTGAACAACGAATTCCCGTCCTACAATTTCGATGTCATCGACGGCGTGACCTACCAGATCGACCTGTCCCAGCCGCGCAAATACGACAATGACGGCAAGGCCGTGAACGAAGCATCGAACCGCATCCAGAACCTGCAGTTCGACGGCAAGCCGATCGATCCGAAGCAAAAATTCGTGGTGGTGACCAACAACTATCGCGCCGGCGGCGGCGGTCATTTCCCGGATATCGCTGCCGACAAGGTGGTGTTCCAGGCGCCGGATACGAACCGCGACGTCATCGTCCGCTTCATCCACGACCAGGGCACGATCAACCCGTCAGCCGACGGCAACTGGACCTTCAAGCCCCTGCCCGGCACCACGGCCGTCTTCGAAAGCGGACCGAAGGCCAAACAGTTCATGGCCGACGTCAAGGGCGCCAAGATCGAGGAAGCCGGCGACGCCGCAGAAGGCTTTGCCAAGTTCCGGCTGGTGCTCTGAGATTTACCGACGACAGGGCCGGCGGTAACGCCGGCCTATTCTGCCGCTTCCTGCATCGAGGTCAGCGCGGCAAGCTGCTCCTGGAATTCACTGTGGCTCGGGCACATGGACAGGAGATTACGGAAGCGGTCGATCAGCCAAGCCGTCGCCGGTCCCGGGGGATTGGCGATCTTGTGCAGGCTGTAGATCGGATATTCGCCCTGCTCGTAGGCAGGAAGATCGAGCTGCACCAGCTTGCCGGAATTCAGGTCGTCGCGTGAGACCGAAGCCGGCAGGCCGCCCCAGCCGAGGCCGCCTGCAATCAGCTGGTGCTTGATAGCGATGTCGCTGACCCGCCAGGTCCGGTAGGAGAGCACGTTGAAATCGCGCCCGTTGGTGATGCCCGAGGTATCGCGCACCACCATCTGAACCTCTTCGCGCACATCCGAAAGCGTCAACGGACGGCGAAGCTTCGCGAGCGGATGGAAAGGTGCTGCGACGGGGATCATGAAGGAATGGCCGATGCGCTCGGCAACCAGCGTATCGTCCTGCTTCATCAGCGCGCCGCCGATGCCGACGGTCGCTTCCCCGGTTGCCACCATGTTCATGACTTCGCCGAGCTCGCCGACCATCAGGTTGACAGTCACCGACGGGAATTTGGTGCGGAACTCGCGCAGCACCATCACGACGGCCTGCGACGGCACCATGACGCTAATGGCGATCGAGAGTTCGGCTTCCAGCCCCTCTTTCAGGTTTTTCACGCGGGCACGCATGACTTCGAGATCGGCGACAAGCCGGCGGGCATCGGCCAGCATCGCATGGCCGGCCTTGGTCAGCTTCGGCTGGCGGGCGCCGGAACGCTCGAAAAGCTCGACCTCCAGCTGCGCCTCGAGATTGGCGATCGTGTAGCTGATGACTGACTGCGCGCGGTTCAGAAGGCGCGAGGCGGCGGAGAAGCTGCCGCTATCGGCAACGGTCAGAAACACCTGCAACTGGTCCAGCGTCGGGTTCGGGAGCATATCTAATCCATCGATAGTTTCGATCTATATTATCCCAGTTTTTTCGATAGCAGGCCAGTCCTATTTCTCTCCTCGAAGCCGCGGCGAACCTCCCTGACAGCCACGGCAAACCCAATTCGAAATGAGGAGCCTGCCATGTCTTCCATCCTTCTTCTGACCTCCAGCCCGCGTGCTGAATCGCTGTCGACCACGATCGCCGCCGATCTCGCCAACAAGATCGCCGCCCAGAACGCAGGTAGCGTCGTCGTTCGCCGCGACCTCGCCGCCAACCCGCTGCCGCATATCGACGACCTCTTCACCGCCGCGATCCGCAAGCCCGCAGACCAGCGCACCGCGCAGGAAGCCGAAGCGGTCAAGACTTCCGACGCTCTGGTTGACGAACTGCTCGCCGCCGACACCGTCGTCATCGGCACCGGCCTCATCAACTTCAATATCTACTCGTCGCTGAAGACCTGGATCGACAACGTCGCCCGCGCCGGCCGTACCTTCAAGTACACGGAAAGCGGCCCGGTCGGCCTCGCTACCGGCAAGAAGGTCTATGTCGTTCTCGCTTCGGGCGGCGTCTATTCGCAGGGTCCGGCCGCCGGCATGAACCACGCCGTCCCGTACCTGAAGTCGGTTCTCGGCTTCCTGGGCATCGCCGATGTCGAGACCATCTATGTCGAAGGCCTGGCCTTCGGTCCGGAAGCTGCCGAAAAGGCAATCGGTGCGGCCAAGGCTCGCGCCGAAGAGATCGCGCTCGCAGCCTAATCGGCGCAACGCATATTCGAGGAAAACGGCCGGTTCATTACCGGCCGTTTTTCTTTGCCCATGATTTGAAAGGTCAGCCGACCTTGACGAGACCGGAGCGGCCGACAACGCAGTTGCGGCCGCTTTTCTTTGCCTGGTAGAGCCGGTCGTCGGCGGCAGCGAGAACGGTGGTGAAGCTGACGCCGTCCTCGTCGGCGGTGGCGACGCCGATGCTGACGGTGACGGGCTTGCCATCCGGGGTCTTGACGCTCGTCGCGATCGTCCAGCGCAACCGCTCTGCGACGATCAGGCCTTCCTCATGATCCGTTCCCGGGCAGACGGCGACGAACTCCTCGCCGCCGAAGCGGAAGACCCGGTCGGCCGAGCGCAGGATGGTGCCGAGCCGTCCGGCGATCGCCTTCAGCACCTCGTCGCCCTGCAGGTGGCCGAAATTGTCGTTCACATCCTTGAAGTGGTCGGCATCGATGATGATCACGGTGCCGTAGAGACCCTGGCGCTGCGCCTCGCGGATCATCACCGGCGCTTCCAGCTCCATGCGGCTGCGGTCATAGACACCGGTCAGGATATCGCGGCCGGTGCGGTCGAGGAGATCGTTGTAGCGCTCGCGGAAGGTCAGGTCGCCGAAGACGTCGCTGATCGAGCGGGCGGCGGCCGGCACGCCGTCGCGGCGGACGTAGATCTCGTAGAGCGCAAACAGCACGGTGTAGACGCAGACGGCGAACATCTTCGCCTTCCAGCCATCCCAGAAGGCCGACAGCGGCACGCCGAGGAAATAATGCAGGCCGCCGAAGAAGCCTACCTGGTCAAACGTCAGCAGCACGAAGCCGCAGATCATGAAGCGCAGGATGACCTTCCGCTTGATATAGCGGCCGAGCCGCTCATAGAGCAGGATGATGCCGATGGAATCGAGATAGAGGATGGCGGTACCCCAGATCATCAGCCATCCCATTTCCTTCAGGAAACCGAAATCCGCTTCGTTCCCCGGCGACATCTCGATCGTGTGATGCAGTTGCAGGATCCAGGCGATCGCCACCGTCAGCAGGTTGCCGATGAACAGGCCGTAGATCGGCTGGCGGACTGTCGAGGCATCCTCCTGCAGATAGAGCATCAGGATCATCATCAGCTTGCCGGCGAAGAAGACCGACGAACCGGGCGACGCGACGCCGAACGGCAGGTTCACGTAGAAGACCGCCGCCAGATAGGTTTCCATGAAATGCATGACGCCGAGAGCGGTGACGAACACACCGAGGCCGAGGCGATTGCGGAAATGCAGGAGTGTCACCATCAGCCCGAGGTAGCCGATGGCTTCAAGAACGAAGAGACCGAGATTGGTGGCCTCTATCATGCGCCGGAAACCCTGCCCTGGCAGAACTGCCAGCGGCGCTTCATTCCGGTCTTGGGACGGGCTGCAACAACCACGAAATGATCCTGCGATTCCTTTCGCAGCACCTTTGACGGCAATCACTTAAAATTAAGTGACAAAGCAGCCGCTTGTGGATTTAGACCTGACGCTGCTTGACACCGTCTCCGAAGAGCGAGGCGCCGTGCTGATCGATGATCTGCTGGGCCTTGCGCACCGTGCATTCGTTGGCATCGTCGAGCGAGGAGAACATGTCGGCACGGATGAAAGTGCGCACAAGCACCTCATCGCCGGATGTCTTTTCGATGCGGCCGGCAAGGCGATACTGGCCGCCTTCCTTCTGCGGTTCGGCATAGATCGCGCAGTCTCCGTAGAGCTGCGGCTCTGCCGACTTGGCGCTGCTGCCGCCGCCTTCGCTGGGCTTTGCGCCGCCGGAGAACATCGAGAAAATGCTGGAAAATATCGAAGCCATGTTTCGCCTTTAACACGGGGGACTTGCTGCCGCAAAGTCAAATGATGAGGTTTGCCAGGATCTCATTTTCGGTGATGTCCTCGAATCCCATGCCCGACTTCTCGAAATTTTCGACCAGCGTCGCGAAATTCTCGGGCGCCTTTGTTTCGATGCCGATCAGGATCGAGCCGAAATTGCGCGCCGTCTTCTTCAGATATTCAAAGCGGGCGATATCGTCGTCGGGACCGAGCAGATTGAGGAAATCGCGCAGTGCGCCGGGGCGCTGGGCAAGCCGCAGGATGAAGTATTTCTTCAGGCCGGCATAGCGCATGGCGCGCTCCTTGACATCAGGCAGGCGCTCGAAATCGAAATTGCCGCCGGAGACGACGGCAACGATTGTCTTGCCGTGGATATCTTCCGGGTTCATCGACGCCAGCGCCGTCAGCGACAGGGCACCTGCCGGCTCGAGCACGACGCCCTCGACATTCAGCATTTCGGAGATCGTCACGCAGATCGCGTTCTCCGGCATCAGCATCACCTGATCCGCCCGGAAATCCTTGAGCGCCGCGAAGTTCAGATCGCCGATACGGGCAACGGCCGCGCCATCAACGAAATTGTCGACTTTGGCGAGCGTTACCGGTTCGCCTGCCTCGATGCTGCGCTTCAGGCTCGCGGCACCCGCGGGCTCGGTGAAGACGAAGCCTGATTTTGCGACGATGCCGTCGAGATAGCCGGTGATGCCGGCTGCCAGACCGCCGCCGCCGACAGGCATGACAATCATGTCGGGCACCTTGCCATCCGGCAGCTGCTGCATGACCTCGGCTGCGACAGTCGCCTGCCCCTCGATGATATCCTCATGATCGAAGGGCGGCACCATGACGCCACCCGCCTGCTCCGCGTGATCGCGCGCTGCCTGGTAGCATTGGTCAAAGAAGTCGCCGTAGAGCTTGATGGTGATGAATTCGGCGCCGAACATGCGGGTCTTGTCGATCTTCTGCTGCGGCGTCGTCACCGGCATGAAGACGACGCCCGGCACGCCGAAATGACGGCAAACGAAGGCGAAGCCCTGAGCGTGATTGCCGGCCGAGGCGCAGACGAAGGTGCGCCCCTCGCCGCCTTCGGCGATCGCCTTGCGGAAGAAATTGAAGGCGCCGCGGATCTTGTAGGAACGGACCGGAGAAAGGTCTTCGCGCTTCAGCCAGATATCGGCGCCATAGCGTGCCGAAAGATGATCATTGAGCTGCAGCGGCGTAGCCGGGAAAAGGCTGCGCAGCGCTTCCTCGGCCTTTTCAACATCCTGACGGTTGACGGTCATCGGTCCATTCCTCATTTCGCCCGCCCGCTATGGCACAGAGCGGCGCCCGAAAGAAAGCCTCAAACCGGGCAAGCCGGTTCGCCCTTCGCGAAAGCATTTCTTAAGCTCAGCCGCCGAACACGCGGTGGACACGGCTTTTTGCAGTGCACCACGCGGCGCGCCCTGCTAATATGACAGGATGATAACACCGAAATTCATGAGGCCGCTGGCCTGGCTGGTGCTGGCCGGCATCGTCTTCGTCACGATCTCCCCGATCGGCCTGCGCCCGCACACCGTGACCACCGTCGATTTTGACCGGGCGCTCACCTATGCCGTGACCGGCTTCATCTTCGTGCTCGGCTATCCCAAGCAGTGGAAGCTGATCGTGCTGCTGCTAGCCTTCGGCGCGATCGCCATCGAGGCGCTGCAATATTTCTCGCCGACCCGCCACGCCCGCCTGCATGACGGCATCATCAAGGGCATAGGTGCTGCCATCGGCGCCATGGCCGCCCATGGCCTCCTGAAAATCCGCGCCCGCAAGGCCGCGCCCAAAGCCCCCGCCGAACCCGCCTCCTCCAGCGCCGCCCTTGACTGAATCGCTGATGTCGTTGATTGAGTAGCGCGCTGCGGGCGTGGCGAAACTGGTAGACGCAAGGGACTTTGGTCCGAAGCTGGATATGAACAGCAATCAAGCCGTTGGTCTTCGCTGGCAGCTAGCGCACCAAATAAGGAAGCTCTTAACGCTACACAGTTTCGAATTCGGCATCATTGAGCTTCAGGCTGCTGTTAGAGAGCATCACATTAAAGCGCTTGAAGTACCGGAAAAAATCAGCAATTGACAAATCTACTTCAATCGCTCGGAGCTTGAACGAGCCGCCATTTTCCATCTGTTGAGCAACCTCGGCAATGCTGCTTCCCTGGCCAACGAAGGCAACGATCCCCGGATTTGGAATTGCTTGGCCACTGTTTTCATTAAAGACAATTTCGAAGCCCACGACATGCTCGTCGGCGTGCTTCAGGCCGCGCTCCACAAGAAGGTCGCCGAAGCTCAAATTGTCGCTGCGATCGGCGGCCACGGTCCCAGTGTAGTCATTGTACTGCGTTGCCGCTCTGAAACTTTGCATGAAAACCTCCAAATTAGGTTACAATGCAACTTAGATTTGAATGGTATGCACTCTTTTCAAGGGGGCCGCCTTCAATCCACGGCTTAATAATCAACGCATGCAAATCGGCCCCCGCCGAACCCGCCTCCTCCAGCGCCGCCCTTGACTGAATCGCTGATGTCGTTGATTGAGTAGCGCGCGCTGCGGGCGTGGCGAAACTGGTAGACGCAAGGGACTTAAAATCCCTCGGCCTTAGGCTATGCGGGTTCGATCCCCGCCGCCCGCACCAAGCGTTCACTCCGGATCCTTGTCGTAGACGGTGATGCCTTCGGGCAGTTGCACCCAGCGGTGCCTGCGGCAGTCGTAGACAGAATCCCGGGGCGGCGGGAAATCGGGGTCGGCGAAGGCGCCGACGGCGATGCCGACCGAGCGGTGATCCCCGCCTTCTTCCGTATGATAGAGATTGGTGCCGCAGACCGGGCAGAAGCGGAAGCGGAATTTGGCGCCCTGATCGCCGGTGCGGACATAATCGGTGGCGCGGCCGATTACCTTGTAGCCAGGGCCGAAGGCTGCGAGGGCGGCGAAGACGCTGCCGGTGCGGCTCTGGCAGGCGAAGCAGTGGCAGACGCCGACGCCCAGCGGCTCGCCCTCGACCGTGATCTGCAGCTGGCCGCAGGTGCATTTGGCAATTCTTGTCACCATGGCGCGAAACTCCGTGGGCGGGATCTGCCCGAAAGCTGGCGCGGATGGCGGTGAAGTCAAACCGCCGATCTCACCAGTGGCGAATCTTCCAGTAGTCGGAACCGGTGCGGCGCGAGATCAGTTTCAGCGTGCAATCGGGCTGGACGACATATTTCTCGAAGACGCGATAGCCGAACTTATCGGGGAATTCGTGGTCGACGACATGGCCGGGCGCCGCCTCATAATAGACCACCCGGCCGCCATAAGTCAGGCTGCCACGCATCGGTTCGGGCGGCGGCATCGTCGCGTTGCAGCTCGCGAGAGCCAGCAAAAGCATCAGCGGGACAATGGCGCGCATCGGCGAATCTCCTTTTCATTCAGCCATATAGGAGCTTCGCTCAGGGTGTCAGCGGCGATTGCCCCATTTTTGAGCAAGCGGGTGATTTGCCGAAGGCTTTATCATGCTGTTCGAATGTGCTTGTATACCGGGGAAAACGAGACCCGGGCGGTTGAATGCCGGGTTCAGCATGCAAGAATGACGATGCGGCGTATGGGTAAAGCTAGTCTTGTGGGAGTAAGACGGTGGTTTACGATTGGGATGGCGTCAGAACGAAGCGTTTGAAATTCTATAAGACGACGATGGCCTGCCTGTTTGCAACGGCGGTTGTCGCGGTTTCGTTCTTCGCGTTAGCTTCGCAACTTCACAATCTCGGCGGGTGAACCCGTCTTCAGCTTGGCGCTTTCATCGTCCTTACCGTCGAAATCGATGGTGAGCGCGAGAAGGATCACCGAAAGGCACAACAGCCCGGCGATCACGCAAGCCAGCAGTTTCATCATATAGCGGTCCATCAGGGCCTCCTTACGCGTCTCCTTATGATTTTATCATATACGCATGGAATGCGCCAAAACGCCGCCCGCACGAAGACGTGAAAACGGCGCAGCCTCGGGCCGCGCCGTTTTCAATTTTTCAGGCCGTATGAAGCTTAGGCGAGCTTCGCAGCGATCTTGGCGACATGGGCGCCCTGGAAGCGTGCACCTTCGAGTTCGATCTCGGAAGGCTGGCGCGAGCCGTCACCGTTGGTGATCGTCGACGCGCCGTAGGGCGAGCCACCCTTGACTTCTTCGGTGCCCATCTGGCCCTGGAAAGCGTAGGGAAGGCCGACATAGGCCATGCCGTGATGCAGGAAGGTCGGCACGAAGCCGAGGATCGTCGATTCCTGGCCACCGTGCTGCGTAGCGGACGAGGTGAACATCGAGCCGACCTTGCCGACGAGCTTGCCGCCAAACCACAGACCGCCGGTCTGATCCCAGAAATTGCGCATCTGCGAGGCAACAGTGCCGAAGCGGGTGCCGGCGCCGACGATGATCGCGTCATATTCTGTGAGTTCGTCTACCGTTGCGATCGGAGCCTTCTGGTCGAGCTTGTAGTAGGAAGCCTTGGCGACTTCTTCCGACACGAGTTCCGGAACGCGCTTGACGGTTACGTCGGCACCAGCCGACTTCGCGCCTTCAGCAACGGCATAGGCCATGGTTTCGATGTGGCCGTAAGCCGAATAGTAGAGAACGAGGACTTTTGCCATTTTCAAGCTCCGTCTGGGTTGATGTGCATTAAACCGGCGATGGTTCTATCAGCGCGGCGGTGATGGCGCATCCCTTCCGGCAAGAACTCACTGTTCACTCAGCGGAGACGCGAAAGTGCTTGCTGTCTTATTTTTGTGATATTGCTTTACCGTTCAGCCGCATTTGCAAGCGGGGAAATCGGCGCTACCTATAGCGGACCCATTTCATTCCGGACGTTTTCCATGACCAATCAGACCATCGTTACCGCCGCCATGCTCGCCATCGGCGACGAACTGCTTTCGGGCCGCACCAAGGACAAGAATATCGGCTATCTCGCCGATCTGCTGACTTTGTCGGGCATCGACCTCAAGGAAGTCCGCATCGTTGCCGACGAGGAGGATGCAATCGTCGAGGCGCTGAATGCGCTGCGCGCCCGCTACGAATATGTCTTCACCTCCGGCGGCATCGGCCCGACCCATGACGATATCACCGCGGACGCGGTTTCAAAGGCTTTCGGCCTGCCCTGCGAGCATGATGCGAAAGCGATGTCCCTGCTCGGAGACATGTACAAGCGCCGCGAACTGGAATTCACCGAAGCACGCCAGCGCATGGCGCGGATGCCACGCGGTGCCGCCCATATCGAGAACCCGGTCTCGACGGCGCCGGGCTTCATCATCGGCAATGTCTATGTGATAGCCGGGGTGCCGCAGGTGTTCCAGGCGATGATCGGCAATGTGCTGCCGACACTGAAGACCGGTGCCAAGGTTCTGTCGCTGGCTATCGCCTGCCCTTACGGCGAAGGCGATATCGGCACGCCGCTCGCGGCTATCCAGAAGGCGCACCCGGAAACCAGCATCGGCTCCTATCCGCGCTATGTCGGCCAGAAATTCTCGACCGAGATCGTCGTGCGCGGCCGCTCGCAGGATGTCATCGAGGCTGCCGGCAAGGATGTCGAGGCGATGATCGAGGATATCCGCAAGGCCAAGGAAATTGCCGAGAACCATTCGGCGGAAGCGTAAGCCCCAGCCCCTCTCCTCTCAAACCATTGATCTCAGTCAAGGAACCGCAACGCAGGCCAACGCATTCTTTTCATGCGGAAGTTCATTTCAGCCGCCCAAGGAGAATTTGATATGTCCTACAAAACCATACTCGCCATTCTCGATACTGCCGATAACAGCGGTGCCGTCGCCGATTTTGCGATGACGCTTGCTGCTGCCCACGGCGCGCATGTGATCGGGCTGCATGCCGAGACGATCTCGGCCGTGCCGCTGGTGGCGCCGATGGAGATTCCCGATCCCGTCGCGGTGCAGGCGCTGCAGGACATGGCGCATTCGGAGACCATTGAGGTCGAGCGGATCTTCAAACAGAAGGCGGCGGCGAGCGGCGTCTCCTTCGAGTGGCGCAGCTTCGCCACCTCGACCGGCTACGGCTCGGCGCCGCTGATCGAAACCGCCCGCAGCGCCGATCTGCTGATCGCCTCGCAGGCCGATCCGGCGCGGCCCTCCGACAGCCATGTCGATGTCGACAACTTCCTGTTTGAAAGCGGCCGCCCGGTGCTGATGATCCCCTACATCATCCGCAACCCGAAGCCGATCAAGCGGGTGCTGATCGCCTGGAACGGCTCGAAGGAAGCGGCCCGCGCCACATTCGACGCGCTGCCGATCCTCAAGGGCGCCGATGCGGTAGAGATCTTCTCCGTCGATCCTGTCGACAGCGCAACGCAGAGTGCCGGTCTCGCCGGCGCCGATATCGCCGCCACCCTCGCCCGCCATGGCGTCAACGCGACGCTTGCGACTGCCGAGAGCGCCAGCAAGAGCGCGTCGTCGGTGATCGAGAACCGGCTTTCCGACAACAGCATCGATCTTCTGGTGATGGGCGCCTATACGCATTCCTGGCTCTGGCAGACGATCTTTGGCGGCACGACCAAGTCCCTCTTGCAGTCGATGACGGCGCTGACGCTGCTATCCCGTTGATGATTGCGTGCCGGGACTTGCGTTCCGGCCGCAAATGCCGCTATTTCAGGCGACCGGTGACGGGCCCCGGCAATCATTCGCGCAGCTCCGGCTGCGCGATTTGCGTTTGTGGTCGCCCTGAGGTCGCCGGCGGTTTCCATCATGCCGCGGAGCAGTCCCATGTCCCTTCCCGATAAAGCCTTTCCCGTTTCCTGGGACCAGTTTCACCGCGATGCGCGCGCGCTCGCCTGGCGGATCGCAGGATTGAACAAGGAATTCACAGGCATCGTCTGCATCACCCGCGGCGGCCTGGTTCCGGCAGCGATCATCTGCCGCGAGCTCAACATCCGCCTGATCGAGACAGTCTGCGTCGCCTCCTACCACGACTATGTGAACCAGGGTGACATGGTCGTCCTGAAGGGCATCGCGCCCGAGCTGCAGGAAAATGGCGGCGAAGGCATTCTCGTCATCGACGACCTGACCGACACCGGCAAGACGGCGGCCCAGGTGCGCGGCATGCTGCCGAAGGCGCATTTCGCCTGCGTCTACGCCAAGCCCCAGGGCGTGCCGACCGTTGATACCTTTGTCACGGAAGTCAGCCAGGATACGTGGATCTATTTCCCGTGGGATATGGGCTTCACCTATCAGGAGCCGATTGCAAAAGGCCCGAAATAAACCTAAAGATGATAATATCCGAAGCAGCAGCCGCTGCGGGTATTGATTGTTATCTTAGTAATATTGCGAATGTATAGTGGGTGCTCGGCAAGGGCATCCACAGTTTACCGGCATCAGGGCGCGCCGGAAAACATGCCCCCCGCTGCATAGACTATATGGGCAACCGCGTGCCGTCAGGCGCGCAGCAAGGAAGGGCAATGCGCTACGGGGGTTGGGTCATTGCGGTCGCGGCTTCAGGGCTTTCGATCTCGCCATTTGCGCTGCCCGCGCCGTCCTATGCCGAACCTGCCTATATCTCCGTCGTGCGCGAATATGTGGATACCGTGGTCCGGCCGATGGTCAACAATCCCGTCGTTCTGAAAGCCATCAAGGACCAGAACGTCCGCTTCGGCGATGTCAGCAAGACCGATATCCAGGTTCTGGACGGCACCTACCGCTCCGAGGTCGAGACCGGCCAGTTCCAGATGATCTCGAAGCTGATGATGAACCCGGTCTCCCGCTATCTGAAATCGAAGCAGGACAATTCCCAGGGCGTCATCATCGAGTTCTTCGTCACCGACAAGAATGGATTGAATGTCGGCGAGAGCCGCACGACGATGGATTACTGGCAGGGCGACGAGAACAAATACCTCCGAACCTTCGCGCGTGATTCGGACGAGACCTTCATCGACCGCGCCGAGCGCGATGACGTGACGCAAATCCTTGAAACACAAGCGAGTTTCACGATCCGGGACGAGACCGGCAAGGCCATCGGCATCGCCACCGTGACGATCGCGCTGGACGCAATCTGAAGCTTCTTCGTGTTTCGAATCGCTAGACCGATTTGCCGACGAAACACCATCGCTAGATTTAAAATTTCGTGTTTTTTTGATGACATCGGTATCATTTCCCGGCTTGACCGCGCCAAGCCCTTGAAAAACAAGGCCTCCAGGCTTTTCCCCAGTGTCCACAGCCCCATCCACAATATGTTGTGGTGAACGCTTCGTTAAAAACCACCCCTTGACGGAATCGCGTGTTTCAAACTTAATGGGATCCGATGTTGCGGCGGCAACTGGACCGGAATTAACGAGGCCGGTTCTCTTCAAAATTCAAGCGTGGAATCAGGGCGTTGCATCTATGACGGATGACCGCTGCGTGGCATTCCTTGCGCAAATTTTTGACCGCCCGGCAGTGACATTGGGGCTGGCGAAAAATAGCTGTTAATACTATATTTAGTGCTAGCAGCCATCATCACCACAATATACAGGAAGGACATCTCCGGATGACACCCCTGTCACAATACGGATACGAGAACTGGCTGCGCCCTTCCTGGCGCGCTGCCGGATGAGGAAACTTGCGCCTTGGTCATCGGGGACGGGCGCGCAGATTAGAGGTTGGCGACATGCGCATTGAACGGCGTTTCACGAAAGCGGAACAAGGTGCCTATGGGGAAATCGAATTCCGCAAGGCGACCAGCGAGATCAAGAACCCTGACGGTTCGATCGTCTTCCGCCTCGAGAACATCGACGTTCCCGCGCAGTTTTCGCAGGTCGCCGCCGACATCCTGGCGCAGAAGTATTTCCGCAAGGCCGGCGTTCCCGCACGCCTGAAGAAGGTCGAGGAAAACGACGTTCCGTCGTTCCTGTGGCGCTCGGTTGCCGATGAAGCAGCGCTGAAGGATCTGCCGAAGGATCAGCAGTACGGCTCGGAAACCGACGCCCGTCAGGTCTTCGACCGCCTGGCCGGCACCTGGACCTACTGGGGCTGGAAGGGTGGCTACTTCTCTTCGGAAGAAGATGCGTCGGCATTCAAGGACGAGCTCGCCTACATGCTCGCCACGCAGCGCGTTGCCCCGAACTCGCCGCAGTGGTTCAACACCGGCATGCATTGGGCATACGGCATCGACGGCCCGGGCCAGGGCCACTATTACGTCGATCCGTTCACCGGCAAGCTGACCAAGTCGAAGTCCGCCTACGAACATCCGCAGCCGCATGCCTGCTTCATCCAGTCGGTTGAAGACGACCTCGTCAACGAAGGCGGCATCATGGACCTCTGGGTGCGCGAAGCGCGCCTATTCAAGTACGGCTCCGGCACCGGCTCCAACTTCTCCATGCTGCGCGGCGAAGGCGAAAGGCTTTCCGGCGGCGGCCGCTCCTCCGGCCTGATGAGCTTCCTGAAGATCGGCGACCGCGCTGCCGGCGCCATCAAGTCGGGCGGCACGACCCGCCGTGCGGCCAAGATGGTCGTCGTCGACATCGACCATCCGGATATCGAGGAATACATCAACTGGAAGGTCAAGGAAGAGCAGAAGGTTGCCGCTCTCGTCACCGGCTCGAAGGTCGTCGCCAAGCATCTGAAGGCGATCATGAAGGCTTGCGTCAACTGCGACGGCGGCGATGACGGCGAGTGCTTCGACCCGGCCAAGAACCCGGCCCTGAAGCGCGAAATCCGCGCTGCCAAGAAGGACCAGGTTCCGGAAAACTATATCGGCCGCGTCATCCAGTTCGCCCGCCAGGGCTACACGGACATGGAATTCAAGACCTACGACACGGACTGGGATAGCGAAGCCTATCTCACCGTTTCGGGCCAGAACTCCAACAACTCAGTCTCGATCAAGGACGACTTCCTGCGCGCCGTCGAAAACGATGGCGACTGGCACCTGACCGCCCGCAAGGACGGCAAGGTCATGAAGACGCTGAAGGCCCGCGACCTCTGGGAGTCGATCTCCTACGCCGCCTGGGCATCGGCCGATCCGGGCTTGCACTTCAACACGACGATGAACGACTGGCACACCTCGCCGGCCGGCGGCCAGATCCGCGGCTCGAACCCGTGCTCGGAATACATGTTCCTCGACGACACGGCCTGCAATCTGGCTTCGCTGAACCTCTTGCAGTTCAAGGACAAGGCAACGAAGCGTATCGACATCGCCGACTACGAACACGCCGTCCGCCTCTGGACCGTCGTGCTCGAAGTTTCGGTCATGATGGCGCAGTTCCCGTCGAAGCGGATTGCCGAACTCTCCTACGAATACCGCACGCTCGGCCTCGGCTACGCCAATATCGGCGGCCTGCTGATGTCCTCCGGCATCCCCTATGACTCGGCAGAAGGCCGCGCCATTGCCGGCTCGCTGACCGCGATCATGACCGGCATCTGCTACGCAACCTCGGCTGAAATGGCCTCCGAGCTCGGGCCGTTCCCGAACTTTGCGCCAAACCGCGAGAGCATGCTGCGCGTCATGCGCAACCATCGCCGCGCCGCTTACGGCGAGACCTCAGGCTATGAGGCCCTGTCGGTCAACCCGGTCGCGCTGATCCATTCCGAAAACCCGGATCAGGACCTTGCCGCCCACGCCAAGAGCGCCTGGGACAAGGCGATCGAACTCGGCGAGAAGCATGGCTACCGCAACGCGCAGGTCTCGGTCATCGCTCCGACCGGCACGATCGGCCTCGTCATGGACTGCGACACGACGGGCATCGAGCCTGACTTCGCACTCGTCAAGTTCAAGAAGCTCGCCGGCGGCGGCTACTTCAAGATCATCAACCGCGCCGTTCCGGATGCGCTGCGTTCGCTCGGCTATTCCGAAGCGCAGATCGCCGAGATCGAAGCTTACGCTGTCGGCCACGGCAACCTGAACCAGGCGCCCGGCGTCAACCCCTCGACCCTGAAGACCAAGGGCTTCACCGACGAGAAGGTGGAAGCCGTCAACGCCGCGCTGAAGAACGCCTTCGACATCAAGTTCGTCTTCAACCAGTGGACGCTCGGCACAGATTTCCTCAAGGACACCCTGAAGGTTTCCGACGAGCAGCTCGCCGACATGAGCTTCAACCTGCTCGATCACATGGGCTTTTCGAAGAAGGAGATCGAGGCCGCCAACGTTCACGTCTGCGGCGCGATGACCCTGGAAGGCGCACCGTTCCTGAAGAACGAGCACCTGCCGGTCTTCGATTGCGCCAACCCGTGCGGCAAGATCGGCAAGCGTTATCTCTCGGTCGAAAGCCACATCCGCATGATGGCGGCTGCCCAGCCGTTCATCTCGGGTGCGATCTCCAAGACGATCAACATGCCGAACGACGCCACCGTCGAGGATTGCAAGAGCGCCTACATGCTCTCCTGGAAGCTCGGCCTGAAGGCAAACGCCCTCTACCGTGACGGCTCCAAGCTGTCGCAGCCGCTGAACGCCTCGCTGATCGAAGACGAAGCCGATGAGGATGCACTCGAAGAGCTGCTGCAGCAGCCGGTCGCGGCCCAGGCCGTCACGGTCACCGAGAAGATCATCGAGCGTGTTATCGAACGCGTGACCCGCGAACGCGAGAAGCTGCCGAACCGCCGCCAGGGCTACACCCAGAAGGCAGCTGTCGGCGGACACAAGGTTTATCTGCGCACCGGCGAATTCGGTGACGGCCGCCTTGGCGAAATCTTCATCGACATGCACAAGGAAGGCGCTGCTTTCCGTGCGATGATGAACAACTTCGCGATCGCCATCTCGCTCGGCCTGCAGTATGGCGTGCCGCTCGAGGAATATGTCGAAGCCTTCACCTTCACCAAGTTCGAGCCGGCCGGCATGGTCATCGGCAACGACGCGATCAAGAATGCCACGTCGATCCTCGACTACGTGTTCCGCGAACTCGCCGTCTCCTATCTCGGCCGTCATGACCTGGCGCATGTCGATACGTCCGACTTCTCGAACACGGCACTCGGCAAGGGCATCCAGGAAGGCAAGACCAACCTCGTCTCGACCGGCTGGACCCGCGGCTACAAGCCGACGCTCGTTCCCGGCACCGGCGACCGCCTGGTCGGCGAACCGAAGGGCGCATCGGCAGCAACGCCTGTCCGCGCCTCCTCGGCCGGCACGGTCACCGCCTTTGCTGGCTCTGCCGCCCGCAAGCTCGAACCGGCAACCGCCGTCGCCACCTCCGAAATCGTCGCCTTCAAGCGCGATTACGAGGAACGCGCCAAGGAACTGGCCGAGGAAATCGCCGAGGAAGTGACCGAAGAGCTCGCTTCCGAAGCCCAGCAGCAGGCCACCGCCCTCTTCTCCGACAAGGCCGCCGCCGACGCTGCGACCGCCAAGACGGAAGCCAAGAAGGTCGAAGCCGAACGCCGCGCCCGCTCCATCATGCAGGGCTACACGGGCAACATGTGCTCCGAGTGCCAGAACTTCACGATGGTCCGCAACGGCACCTGCGAGAAGTGCGACACGTGCGGCGCGACAAGCGGCTGCAGCTGAGTTCTTGATGGACAGTGAATGTGATAGGGGCGCTTCGGCGCCCCTTTTTGTTTTCGTGGCACGGCCGCTCATCACCCGCCCTCATCCTTCGAGGCTCCGGCTTCGCCTCCGCGCCTCAGGATGAGGGCTGGTCGTTGGGCGCTAGGCCGAAAGAAGCAATGCCGCGAGTGAGTTGCTAGAGGTCTGGTCGCCCGTCGCAGGCAAAACGCCCGCTCCAGCCTCATCCTGAGGTGCGAAGCCCAACGGGCGCAGCCTCGAAGGATCGGGGCTGGCCACTGGTGCCTCGTCACCCGCCCTCGACCTTCGAGGCTCCGGCTTCGCTTCCGCACCTCAGGATGAGGGCTAGTCAGTGGCGCCCGGCCGATGACAGGCATGTCGCAATTGAATTATTGGATGTCTCGGTTCTTGCCGCGAGGCGGAGCGCGACACCCACTCCAGCCTCATCCTGAGGTGCGAAGCCGGCAGGGCGCAGCCTCGAAGGATCGGAGCTGGCCACCACCCCTACTTTACCGACACCGGCCCGCGCTTCGACAGACTAGGCAACGCCTCATAATTCAGGGCGATCAGCGCCTCCTTCTTGCGCCGCGACCAGCCCTTGATCTGCCGCTCCCTCGCTATGGCATCGATAATGCGGTCGTAGGTCTCGGTGAAGACCAACTCGACGGGCCGGCGTTTGGCGGTGTAACCGTCATAGACGCCAGCATTGTGCTCCCAGACGCGCGCTTCGATATTCTGCTTCGTCAGCCCGGTATAATAGGAGCCGTCGCGGCATCGCAGGATGTAGACGGTCACTTCCATGGACTGCTCCGATGCCGACGACGGACGCTACCATGGCGAGTGCCGGAGCTACAACCCGCCCTCGTCCTTCGAGGCTTCGGCTTCGCCTTCGCACCTCGGGATGCGGGCTGGCCGTTGTGCGCGTGTTGTTTTTGCCTAGAAACACCGGCCGGCTTCATGCCATATGCAGACATCAAGACAGCCGGTTGAGTTTGGGTAGGATCATGGACGAAAAACAATTCCTCGCGCTTTGCAAGAACGGGCAGTTCAAGGAAGCGCTGGCGCTGGCGAATGAGGGCCGTGAGGACCAGAAGTTTACGCCGAGCCGGTTCTCGATGGACAAGAAGACCAAGAAGCCGATCTTCTATCGCGGCAACAAGCGCGTCGAAGTCGATGAAAACGGCGAATGGCAAATTTCCAAGAATACACATGATTGAGCGCTTGCTGTGACCGCCGGCGCGCGAAGCGCATAGGCGAAAAGGCCATTCTGGAATATCCTGAGCGGACCAGAAACGGAGGATCGCGCCATGGCCTTCATTCACACTCCCGATGCATCCACAAATGACAAGACGGCATCGATGTATGCCGCGGCGGAGGCGAGTTACGGGTATCTGCCGAACATGTACCGCGCCTTCGGGCACCGGCCGGAGGTGATGGAGCATTGGGGCGCGCTGCTGTCGAGCATCCGCAGCCACATGACGCTCAGGCGCTACGAGCTGGTGACGCTGGCTGCCGCCAAGGAGCTGAAATCCTCCTATTGCATGCTGGCGCACGGTTCCGTGCTGCTGCGCGAAGGCTTTACCAATGACGGGCTGGCGGCAACCGCCGATGGCGGCGAGAAGGCGCCTGTCGATGCGGGCGAGCGGGCGATCATGGCGTTTGCCGCCAAGGTGGTGCGCGACGCCACCAGTATCAACCAGCAGGATGTCGACGCGCTGAAGAAGCACGGGCTCTCGGATGCGGAGATTTTCGATATCACGGCAGCGGCCGCCGTGCGCTGCTTCTTCTCGAAGATGCTGGATGGTCTCGGCGCTGCACCCGACCATGCCTATGCCGAGCGGCTCGATCCCAATCTGCGCAAATCGCTCGCCATCGGCCGGCCGATCGAGGGGCTCGTCTAACAATGCAATCGACCTCTCGCCGTCCACCACCTTGCGGCTGTGGCTGGTTCGTGGAGCATGCGGCTTTTCTCGCTTAGGTTCCTCGGGTCACTCAACGCTGACGGGAGGAAATGATGGCTTACAGGAAGCGCAACGGCAAAGATACCTGGCATTGGTGCCGCAACTGCAGCAACTGGCCGATGTCAGACTATGACGAACGCCCTACGAAGCCTGCGAGCGGCGAGCTTTGCAATGAGTGCTTGGCCAAGGACAATGCAGGAAACTGCACCAAGTAGATTATTCACCCCTCGGTCCCTTTGCGTCTCAGTGGGATCAAGTGCGCCCAGTATTGGGGCATGGGCGTGGAGACGTGAGTCAGCCACCGCGCAGACGAGCGGTGGCTGGATTCCTGTGACAGGCACAGGCATGAGGGAGCGGCCCTAGGCCCGCCGTCTGGCGAGCGCGATCACCACGACGCCGACGATGGCGGCCAGCGCGCCCCAATAGATCCAGGGCGTCTGGTCGATCATGAAGCTCTCGGCGGGATAGGGGAAGTAGCCGCTGCCCTGCCCCATCCAGACGAGGCCGACGAGGATCAAGAGTATTCCGAGCACATAGGCGGCCTTGGTCATTGGCGGTCTCCTGCCCGCGTTATTGCTGCGGGCTGTCGGCGAAATGGCGCATGGCGAATTCGGCGATGCGCTGGTTGGATTTGTCGGCATCCTCGAGCAGATGCGGGAAGAGCTGCCAGCCGTGGATCAAGCCCGGCCAGACTTCAAGCGTCACATCGACACCGGCCTGGCGTGCCTTGTCGGCAAGGCGCAGGCTGTCGTCGAGCAGCGCTTCGCTGCCGGATACCTGCAGCAGCATCGGCGGCAGACCGGAAAGATCGGCGAAAAGCGGCGAGACGGCTGGATCCTGCGGCGCGGTGGCGCCGAGATAGGGCTTGGCGAACGCATCGATCACCGCCTTGCTGATCACCGGATCGGTCGCGGCATTGGCCTGCATCGAGGCGCCGCTGGCGGACAGATCGGAAACCGGGCTGATGGCGACGAAGGCTGCAGGAAGCTGGCGGCCAGCCGCCTTCTGCCGCAATACCGCTTCGAGCGCCAAGTTGGCGCCGGTGCCATCACCGGCGACGACGATATTGCCGCTCTCGTAGCCGTTTTCGAGCATCCAGCGATAGGCGGTCCTGATATCGTCGATCTGCGCCGGATAGCGCCCCTCCGGCACCAGACGGTAATCGATCAGCAGCACGTCCGACGAGGCCGCCTTGGCGAGCGAGCCCGCCAGCAGCCGGTGCGTGCGCGGCGAGCCACCGTGAAAACCGCCGCCATGGACATAGAGAATGCCGCGGCGGCCGAGCGGATGGTGAAGGCGGGCCGGCCAGATGAGATCGGCCTCGACGCCATCCGCATCCATATGGCGGATCTGCACACGGGTCGGTTCGGGGTTGTCGGCCATGAAGCTGCGGAAGGCGGCGGCCCGCTTTTCCGGCGTCGCGGCCTCGGCGAAATGCTTGGTCCAGCGGGAGCTCAGCGTCTCGACCTCGGTCTTCGACTTGGCGCTCTGCGGCGGCACATCGGCGGCGATCGCGAGCCCGGCCAAAGCAGGCAGGAGCGCAAGCGCCAGAACGGCCGTCCTCATCGCCCTTGCCTGAGATATTAACCGGTCATGCATCCAACCCTCCGAAAACCGCGGCCGCCCTGCCCGATCATCGGACAGGACGGCCGCAGAAGTCAAAGGGTTGCTCGGGATTGCCCTCAGCTTTTCGGGAAGTCGGCGCCGATGCTGGTATCCTTCCAGGCTTCGACGAGCGCCAGCCGCTCGGCAAGCTTCTTGGTGACTGCTTCATAGCCGAAGGCACCTAGCACGAGATGGCGGGGCGCCTTCTCGACCTCGGTGATCTTGATCATCGCCTCGGCAGCACGCACGGGATCACCCGGCTGCTGGCCGCTATAGCCCGATGTCTGCTTCATGCGCCCGGCAGCGGTCTCGGCATAGTCGGCGATCTTGCTTTCCGTCTGGCGCAGGGAACGGCCGGCCCAATCGGTGCGGAACGGGCCGGGTTCGACGCAGGTGACCTGGATGCCGAGGGCAGCCGTCTCGGCCGCCAGCGAATCCGAGAACCCTTCGACGGCGTGCTTGCTGGCCGAATAATAGCCGGATGCCGGGAAGCCGATGAAACCGGCAACGGAGGTGATGTTGATCACATGGCCGCGGCGACGGGTGCGCATGCCGGGCAGCACGGCGCGGGTCATGGCGAAGAGGCCGAAGACATTGGCTTCGAATTGATCGCGGATTTCCTGATCGTCGCCCTCCTCGATCGAGGACTGGTAGCCATAACCGGCATTGTTGACGAGAACGTCGATGCGGCCGAAGCGCTCCTCGGCTTCCTTGACGGCCGAGGCGATCTGTCCCTTGCCGGTGACATCGAGCGCGATGGCCAGCGCATTGTCATGACCTTCGGCGAGATCGGCGACGCGAGCCTTGTCGCGGGCGGTGACGATGGTCGGCCAGCCGCGGGCAATGGTGAGCTTGGCCAGCTCGCGGCCGAAGCCTGTCGAACAGCCGGTGATGAACCAGACGGGGGCGTTGTCTTGGGACATGGTATTTTCCTGATCTTTGGGGAGTGCCTCTGGGAGGCAAGAGGTAACAACACTGATGTAGGTCGAAACGGCCGGATTTCCAGACCAGCCTACTCCGCCCGGATCGCCTCGATCAGCGCCCGGAAGCCGGCCGACATGTGGCGGCGGCTTGGATAATAGAGGTAGAGCGGCTCCTCGGGCTGGCACCAGTCGTCCAGCACCTTGATCAACCTGCCGGCGGCGACATGCTCGGCGACGCGGTTTTCCCAGACATAGGCGAGCGCGACGCCGCCCAGCGCAGCCTGGGTCATCAGTTCGTGATCGTCGAGCGACAGCGGCCCGTTTGGATGGAAGGTGACCGGCTGGCCGTCGCGCTCGAAATCCCAGGGATAGCGGACGCCCGAAGGATACATGTTCTGGATACAGAGATGGCGCTTCAGATCATGCGGCGTCAGCGGCTTCGGGCGATGCTCGAAATAGGCGGGCGAGCCGACGACGACGAGGCGCAGGCGCGGCCGGATGCGCAAGGCAATCATCCCCTCGGTGACGCGCTCGCCGAAACGGATCCCGGCATCGAAGCCTTCCTCGACGATATCGACCAGCCGGTCCGTGGCGCTGATTTCCAATTGCAGATTGGGGTTCTTCGACAGCAACGGGCCGATGATATGGCCGATGACGAAGGGGGCAATCGAATTGGCGACGTTGAGGCGCACCTTGCCGAAGGGCGTGTCGCGGAACTGGTTCAGCGTATCGAGCGCCGAGCTGATCTCACCGAAGGCGGGATCGAGGTGGGATTTTAGGAGCTCACCGGCCTGGGTCAACGATACGCTGCGGGTGGTGCGGTTGAGCAGTCGGATGCCGATCCGCTCCTCGAGATTGAGCACGGCATGGCTGATCGCGGACGCAGTGACGCCCCGCTCCTCGCCTGCTTTGCGGAAGCTCAGATGCCGGGCGACTGCAGCGAAGGCCGCCATTTCGGAGAGATCGGTGGCGCGCATTGATGAATTTCACTCAGCATAATTCGGAGAATAACAAATCTTATGCATGAGCGCGCTTCAGGTCAAATTCTCCTAACCGGCACAGAGAGACCGGCACACAACGAAGAGAGATCTGAAAGGAACGTGTCATGAAAGTCTGGTTCATCACTGGTGCATCCCGCGGTTTCGGCGCGCTGATGACCAAGGAAGCCCTTGCCGCAGGCGATGCCGTCGTTGCCACCGCCCGCAATCCGAAGACCGTCATCGATGCCATCGGCGAGCATCCCAATCTGCTTGCGGCAGCACTCGATGTCACCAATGAGCGACAGGCGCAGGAAGCTGCGGCCGCGGCCGTCCAGCGCTTCGGGCGCATCGACATCCTGGTCAACAATGCCGGCTACGGGCTGCTTGGCGCCGTCGAGGAGGCAACGGCCGAGGAGATCGAGAAGATCTATGCGACCAATGTCTTCGGGCTGCTGAAGGTCACCCGCGCCGTGCTCCCCCATATGCGCCGCCAGCGCTCGGGCCGCATCCTGAACTTCTCGTCGATCGGCGGCTATGCCGGCTATCCCGGCTGGGGCGTCTATGGCTCGACGAAGTTTGCGGTGGAGGGCCTGTCGGAATCGCTCGCCACCGAAGTCGAGCCGTTCGGCATCAAGGTGACGATCGTCGAGCCCGGCTTCTTCCGCACGGATTTCCTGGCCGACAATTCGCTGTCGATCAGCCCCGCCTCGATCCCCGACTATGTGGGAACGCCGGCCGGCGACATGCGGGACTTTGCGGCCAGCGCCCATCATGCGCAGCCCGGAGATCCCGCAAAGTTTGCGGCCGGCATCGTGACGCTTGTCAATGCCGAGAACCCACCGCTGCGTATGCCCTTCGGCAGCGATACGGTGGCCAAGCTCGGCGAGAAGAATGCTTTCGTCGAGCAGGAACTTTCGGCCTGGCGGGCGCTTGCGGTCTCGACCGACTTCGCCGCCTGAGGGCAGACCTCATCGCCAAAATGCCGCTCGCGGATTGCGGGCGGCGTTTCGGTGTCTCAGGCGATATCGATCACCAGCTTGCCCTTGGCCTGGCGTTCCTCGATCAGGCGGTGCGCCTCGGCGGTCTCTTCGAGCGTGAAGCGGCGGGCATCGAGGCGCGGGACAAGCTTCCCGGCTTCCGCAAGCCTGGTTGCTTCCTGCATGATTTCGCCGTGATGCTCGCGGCCCTCGCCGGTCAGGAGCGGCAGCAGCGTGAAGACGCCGGAATAGCTCGCGGCCTTGAAGGAGAGCGGCGCCAGCGCATGCGTGCCCCAGCCGAGACTGGTCACCACATGGCCGAAGCGCCTGACGGCTTTGAAGGCGGCATCGAGCCCTGCCCCGCCGACCGTGTCATAGACGAGATCGAAGCCCTTGCCGCCGGTATATCTGGCGACATAGTCCTCGACGCTTTCGGCAGTGTGATCGATGGGGGTCGCGCCGAGGCTGCGGATATAATCGGCCTTCGAGGCGCCATCGGCAGCGTAGACGTCCGCGCCGAATGCCCTGGCGATCTGAACCGCGACGTGGCCGACACCACCGGCGCCGCCGAGGACCAGAACGCTCTGACCTGATTTCACGGCAGCGCGATCGACAAGGCCTTCCCAGGCGGTGATGAAGACCAGCGGCAGGGCCGCCGCCTCGCGCATCGTCAGGTTCGCGGGCTTGATCGCCAGCAGGCGGGCATCGACAGCGGCGAATTCCGCCAGCGAGCCCTGCACGCCGCCGACGCCGCCGGTCATGCCGTAGACTTCATCGCCGGGGCGGAAGCCAGAGACACCCTGGCCGACCTCTTCGACGACACCGGCCATGTCGATGCCGAGAATGGCAGGCAGCGGCTGGCGGGCATGCTCTGCGGCACCGGCGCGGATCTTGGCGTCGAGCGGGTTGACGCCGCTCGCCTTGATGCGAACGAGGACTTCGCCGGCAGCAGGCTTCGGGCGGGCGATCTCGGCCAGCCGGAACGGTGCATTGTGGTTTTCAAGGATCAGGGCTTTCATGCTCATGTCGGTCACTCCGGTTTCGATGGCCGGATGATCTCCCCAACACGATTGAATGAAAATCAAAGATATCGCATGATCTCCATTCATTATTGAATGAGGCGATCATGGAATGGAGCGATGTCAGGATCTTTCTCGCGATTGCCCGCGAAGGCACGCTCGGCGCTGCCGCGCGCAAGCTCGGCCAGACGCAGCCGACCATGGGGCGGCGGCTGAAGGCGCTGGAGGCGGCGACCGGCCACATGCTGTTTCAGCGAACGGCCGACGGCTTCGTGCTGACCGACGAGGGCAGCATCGTCCTGCAGCATGCGTTGAGGATGGAGGAAGAGGCCGTTGCGCTGGAGCGGCAACTGCAGGGCAGCACGCGATCGCTCGAGGGCATGCTGCGGATCTCGTGCTCTGACTGGTTCGGCCTTCACATGCTGACGCCGGTGCTCGCGGAATTCTCGCAGGCACATCCGAAGGTCTCGGTCGAGTTGCTCACCGATGCGCGGCTCCTCAACCTCTCCCGGCGCGAGGCCGATCTGGTGTTCCGCATCCGGCCGTTCACCGAGCCGGAGGTGATCTCACGCAAGCTGATGCATATCGGCTATGGACTTTACGTTGCGAAAGGCGCGCCTCACCCAACGGCAGGAGACGGCAGCGGTTTTACCATCGTCACCATGGACGAGGCCTTTGCCGAAATGCCCGATGTGCATTGGGTGACGCGGACCTTCCCCAACGCGACGATCACCATGCGCAGCAACAATCGCGATGTGCAGGCGGCCCTTTGCGCCCGCGGCGCGGGAATGGCCGTTCTGCCGCGGCCGCTCGGCGATCATTTTCCGGGATTGGAGCGCGTCGAGGTGCCCGAAGCGCCGCCCGGGCGCGAGACGTTCCTCGGCTATCACCGCGATCTGAAGCGGCTGCCGCGGCTGCGGGCATTCATGGATGTGGTGATCAGCCGGCTCACTCCGGCCGGCTGATCACCGGGCGGTGACTTACTGCAGCGTGCGTGTCGGGATCGCCTGCGCGGCAACGCCCGGGGCAGCAGCGGGAACGCCGTTGCCATCGAGGCCGGTCGCCACGACGGAAACGCGGAATTTGCCATCGAGGTTGCGGTCGAAGATCGCACCGACGACGATGTCGGCATCGTCCTGAACCTCGTCGCGGATGCGGCTTGCGGCTTCGTCGACTTCGAACAGCGTCATATCGGAGCCGCCGGAGATCGAGATCAGCACGCCCTTGGCGCCCTTCATCGAGATATCGTCAAGCAGCGGGTTGGCGATTGCCGCTTCGGCGGCCTTCATCGCACGGCTCTCACCGGCCGCCTCGCCCGTACCCATCATCGCCCGGCCCATGCCGCGCATGACGGATTTGACGTCGGCGAAGTCGAGGTTGATCAGGCCTTCCTTGACGATGAGATCGGTGATGCAGCCGACACCGGCGTAGAGAACGCGGTCGGCGGTCATGAAGGCATCGGCGAAGGTGGTCTTCGCGTCGGCGATACGGAACAGGTTCTGGTTCGGGATGACGATGACGGTATCGGCGGCCTGACGCAGGGCCTCGATGCCGATCTCGGCCATCTTCATGCGGCGGTTGCCCTCGAAGGTGAAGGGCTTGGTGACGACGCCGACGGTCAGGATGCCGGCCTGGCGCGCGGCGTGGGCGATCACCGGCGCTGCACCCGTTCCGGTGCCGCCGCCCATGCCCGCGGTGACGAAGCACATGTGCGAACCGGCCAGGTGATCCATGATCTCGTCGATCGATTCCTCAGCGGCCGCATGACCGACTTCCGGCAGCGAACCGGCGCCGAGACCTTCGGTGACATGCGCACCGAGCTGGATGCGGCGCGAAGCCTTGGAGGTGGCGAGCACCTGGGCATCGGTATTGGCGGCGATGAAATCGACGCCCTCAAGATTTTCAGCGATCATGTTGTTGATCGCATTGCCGCCGCCGCCGCCGACGCCGATTACCGTAATACGCGGCCGCAGTCCCGAAATGCCGCTCTTGGCGTCCGTCATCCCATTCTCCTTTGATGCAAAGTGTATGCCCCGCCCTCGTTGCGGAACAGCGAATCGAGCGTCAGGTTATGGCTGCAAGAAGGCAGAGGCAGGGCGAAAGAACAAGATGGAGACCATCCGAAATAAAATACGGAACCTTTTCCACTGTCGTGCATTGTGACGGATTCATGTCACCATCTAACGGAGAGGAGAAAAGCTGAAATGCCTAGCATTGCCGCACGCCAGACCGTCGCCCCGCCGCATGATCACGTCCTGACAGTCCAGGAGGCGCTCGAGCCGCTGTTCCTGGCGCTCGAACAGGAAGTCGAGGTCAAGATGGTGGCCGCAGCCCTTCGCGCCGGCTGGTCAGCCGAAGACGCGGTGGCCGCCATCGACGAGCTGCGCCGCAACGAACTCGTCGACCCTCCGGCCACGCATTAATTTGATGGCCCGCCAAAAATTGTCATTCGCCATCGCGCGCGAATGACCTAAGTCTAGCGCGACACTTCATGTTCGCGGAGCCTCCCCATGTCCTTCAAATCGATCTGCGTTTACGGCGCCGGTGCACTCGGCGGCGCCATCGCGGCAAAGCTTGCCGCCGCCGGTAACGGCGTCACTATCTCCGCCGTCGCCCGCGGTGCCCATCTCAGGAGCATCCGCGAAAACGGCCTGAAGCTTTACGAAGCCGGCGCCGAAAAGCCGATCAAGGTGGAGATCACCGCGACCGACGACCCCTACAGCCTGCCGAAACAGGACCTGATCATCACCGGCCTCAAGGGCCATCAGCTCGGCGATGCGGCCGAGGGCATTGCTGCGCTCCTGAAGGACGGCACGCGGGTGATGATGATCCTGAATGGCATTCCCTGGTGGTATTTCCACCGCGACAGCCAGAGCCCGCATGCCGAGCTGCAGTTCGAAGAGCTCGATCCGGCTGGACGCCTATGGCGGCTGATCGGACCGGAGCGCGTGATCGGCTGTGTTGCGATGCAGGGCGCCGAAGTCGTCAATCCCGGCGAGATCCAGCTGTCCAACAACGGCCGCTATATCCTGGGCGAGCCCTCGGGCGAGATGAGCGATGATCTCGAAGGCATCAAGGCGCTGCTGACTGCTGCCGGCCTCAACGTCTCGACGACGCCGCGCATCCGCGACGAGATCTGGAACAAGCTGACCGGCAACGCCGCCTTCAATCCGCTCAGCGCGCTGACACGAGCCCTGATGACCGACATCATGGCCGACCCGGCGCTCTACGACATGGTCGGCAAGATCATGAACGAGGTGCGCGCCGTCGGCACGGCACTCGGCGCGAAATTTTCGATCACCATCGAGGAACGCCTCGAGCAATCCCGCCATATCGGCGCTGTCCGAACATCGATGCTGCAGGATCTTCTGGCCGGCAAGGCGCTGGAGATCGTGCCTCTGAGCGGCATGGTCGTGGCGCTCGGCCGTCTTGCCTCGGTGCCTACCCCGGTCTCCGAGACGGTGCTGGCGCTCGTCTCGCAGCTCGACATCGAGAACCGCCGCAGCGCCTAGCGCCCGGCCTTTATGCTTTTCATATATGGCGCATGACGGCCCGGAATGGATTTCCTACGGCCCGCGGGATTAGCCTTTGCCGGGAATGCAGAGGTAACCCCATGCGAGACGTCATGCCTGCCAATCCCCTTCCGCACCGCCCGCGCCGCGGCACTACTCCGCGCGTGATGCGCGAACGCCGCACGGCGCGGGTGCTGATGGTGTTCGGCATCATCCTTGCCTGCGTCGAGCTCTACGTCATCCTCGGCTGGATGTGAGGCCCTGATGCGACGCAATGTTTGGCCGCGCCTTTCCGGCGCGATCACCCCGCTCGTCACGCCTTTCCGTCACGGCGCCGTCGATATCGCCAGCTTGGAGCGGTTGACCGAGTGGCAGATTGCCAGCGGCATCGGCGGCCTGGCGGTCTCAACCGTCACCGGTGAAGGTCCTGCTCTCTCCGATACGGAGCGCGACCTTGTTCTCTCCACGGTGCTGCGCGCTGCCGATGATCGCGTGCCCGTCATTGCCGCGACGGGTACGAACGGCACGGCGAGCACGATCGCGCTGACCAGACGCGCCGAAGCGCTCGGCGCCAGCGCAGCCCTCGTCACCGTTCCCTATTATTCGAAGCCGGGACAGAAGGGCATTCTGCGGCATTTCAGCGAGCTTGCCTCGGCATGCAGCCTGCCGCTGATCATTTCAAGCGATCCCGGCCGCACCGCCTCGCCGTTGCTGCCATCGACCCTCGATGAACTGTCGCAGACCGGCACGATCTTCGGCCTGCTCGATGCCGGCGGCGACATCGGCACACTGGCGCCTTACCGCGACCGGTTCCACCTGTTCACCGGCAACGCGGTGACAGCACCGGCCTTCATAGCTTGCGGCGGAGACGGCATCATCGCGCCCGCCGCCAATGTGCTGCCGAAGCTCGTCACCTCGCTGCAGCATGCGTCTGCCTGCGGCAACCTTCCGGCAGCGCTGGTGCTTGCCGACCGCCTTGCGCCGCTTGCCACAGCGATCGGCGATGGCGAGCCTGCCAATATCAAGTTCGCGCTCGGCGCTTTCCCCGGCATCCCCGCTGATGTGCGCCTGCCGCTGGTTCCTGCTGAGCAAATCGTGCAGGAGGCAATCTGTGCGGCTCTGCAGAGCTGCACCTCCCCGGTGCGCCATGCGCTATCCCTATGAGATTTTTATAGTTTCAGCCGTGGCCGCGAATGGAACGCCAACCGCACTTACCATAGATTTCCAGTGCTAGCCCGCAGCGCCCAAAGGCAGATGCGGGAAAACTTCGAAAGGACATATCGATGTCACGACTTTCTTCCGGCGCGTCCGCCGATCCGCTTCAACGCAACAACGCGCCCGCCCGCTTCACCATCGGCAGGAACAGGCGCGGACAGTGGATCGTTGCCGACCGCGACGGACTGGTCGGCGGCCTCTTCATCAACGAGGCCGCCGCCCTGCATTTTGCCGCTGCGGAGTGCAATCACAACCCGGCCGATATCTGCCGCGCGGCAGACGGAACGCTGATGGAATTCGGCGTCTCCGACGGCAGCGGCATGTGGCTGCACTAGGCGCCTACAGGCTCCCGTTGTGCCAAACCGGGAGCCTTCGCCGCCAGGCTGCCAAACCTTTCCTTAACCGCGCAGCCTTAAGATCACCGGTCAAATAGCAGCCAGTTTTCGGGACCGATGAGCAAGCCGAATTTCCGCTTCAAGCATTACGACCTTCATGAGCAGCGCGCCGGCACGATCGTCGAAGTGGCGCTGAATGCGGTGAACAACGTTCGCCTGATGACGGCACCGCAGTTCCAGCGCTTCACTGAGGTTCTCGATTTCAAATATATCGGCGGCGTCGCCAAGAAATCGCCGGTCAAGATGGTGATCCCCGATAGCGGGCATTGGCACCTGATCGTTGATATGGAAGGCCATCACGGTCTGGCGGAATCCGCCGTCAAGGTGATCGCGGCACCCGGTGGCCAGAAGAAAGCCTCCTGACGCCCTGCATCAGCGCGGATTGCGCTCTTTCCTGAGCTTCGACCACCATTCCAGCCGCTTGCGGATTTCCCGCTCGAAACCGCGCTCCGGCGGATCGTAGAAGGTCTTGCGGCCCATCTTCTCCGGGAAGTAATCCTGGCCTGAAAAGGCATCGGGCTCGTCGTGATCATAACGATAGCCCTCGTTATAGCCTTCATCCTTCATCAGCTTGGTCGGTGCATTGAGGATGTGCTTCGGCGGCAGCAGCGAGCCATTCTGCTTGGCCGCCATGATCGCCGCCTTGAAGGCCGTATAGACGGCATTGGATTTCGGCGCCGTCGCCAGATAGACGCAGGCCTGCGCCAGCGCCAGCTCGCCTTCCGGTGAGCCGAGATAGTCGTAAGCGTCCTTGGCGGCGTTGCAGATGACGAGCGCCTGCGGATCGGCAAGGCCGATATCCTCGACGGCCATCCGCACCAGACGGCGGCCGAGATAGAGCGGGTCTTCTCCGGCATCGAACATGCGCGCCAGATAGTAAAGCGCCGCATCCGGATCCGAACCGCGGACCGATTTGTGAAGCGCCGAAATCAGATTGTAGTGGCCGTCCTGCGCCTTGTCATAGACGGGCGCCCGGCGCTGAACGATGCGCGTCAGGCCTTCGGTATCGAAGACCTCGCTTGGGCGCGCGGCGCGCCAGACCTCTTCGGCGAGCGTCAGGACGGCGCGGCCATCGCCATCGGCCATGCGCAGCAGGCTGGCGCGGGCGTCCTCCGTCAGCGGCAGCGGCTTCTGCTCGACCTCCTCGGCGCGCTTCAGCAATTCGCTGAGGCTTTCCTCGTCATGCGACTTGAAAGTCAGCACGCGGGCGCGCGACAGGAGAGCGGCGTTGAGCTCGAAGGACGGGTTCTCGGTGGTAGCGCCGACGAGGATGACGGTGCCGTCCTCCATCACCGGCAGGAAGCTATCCTGCTGGGCGCGGTTGAAGCGATGGATCTCGTCGACGAAGAGCAGCGTCTGGCGGCCATCCATGCGGCGCAGCCGGGCGGCCTCGAACACCTTCTTCAGATCGGCGACGCCCGAGAAGATCGCGGAGATCTGCTCGAAGGCGAAGCGCGCCTCGCCTGAAAGCAGGCGCGCCACCGTCGTCTTGCCGGTTCCGGGCGGCCCCCAGAAGATCATCGAACCGAGCGATCCGCTCTCTATCATCCGCCGGAGAACACCATCCTCGCCGGTCAGGTGGCCCTGCCCCGCGACTTCCGACAGCGTCTGCGGCCTCAACCGATCGGCAAGAGGCCGCCGGCTGGCGACCTCGTCTGGAACGCGCGGTGCGAAGAGATCATCACTCATCGGAAGAACTGCCTGATCCTCTGGCCGTCACGCTCGATTTCGACGCGCCAGAGACCTGCATCGTCGGATGCGATCTGCGACAGCTGCTCGGTGGTCTGCACCGGCGTGCCATTGATGGCGACGATGATATCCTTCGGTTCGAAGCCGAGGCGCGCGGCCGGAGAGTCATCCTTGACCTCGGCAACGACGACGCCGGTCGATTCCGTCGGCATGCGCAGCTCGTCAGCAACGCGCGGCGAGAGGTTTTCGACGACGGTGCCGGTGAAGGGCGTGCGGCCGCCGATGGTGCGCTGGTCGCGCGGCGAGGTTTCGGGGGCGCGATCGAGCTTCAGCGCAACCTGCTGTTCGCCGCCATTCTCGACGACGCCGAGCTTGACCGTATTGCCGAGGCCGGCCGTCGTCAGACGATAGAGGAGCGCATCCGGATGCTCGACCGGGATGCCGTTGACCGAGGTGACGATCTCGCCGGCCTTCAGGCCGGCCTTCTGCGCCGGGCTACCGTCGGTCACCTTGACGATCAGCGCGCCGCGGGCCTTGTCGAGGCCGAGCGCCTCGGCGACTTCCGAGGTGACGGCATCGAAGGTGGCGCCGACATAGGGACGCTCGAAGGACTTCACGCCGGCATCGGCCGAGGTGAGGAAGACCTTCACCAGATTGGCAGGGATCGCAAAGCCGATACCGTTCGAGCCGCCGCCACGCGAGAAGATCGCCGTGTTGATGCCGATCAGCTCGCCCTTCATGTTCATCAGCGCGCCACCGGAATTGCCGGGGTTGATCGAGGCATCGGTCTGGATGAAGAAGCCGAACTCGTTCTTGACGACCTGATTGCGGGCGAGCGCGGAAACGATGCCCGAGGTCACCGTCTGGCCGACGCCGAAGGGGTTACCGATGGCGAGCACGAGATCGCCGACCTCGACGGCATCTGAATTACCGATCGGCAGCGTCGGGAAATTCGCCTTGGTATCGATCTTCAGCACTGCGAGATCGAGGCGATCGTCACGCAGCACGACCTTGCAGGGAAACTCGCGGCCGTCGGAGAGCGCCACCTTGATATCGTCGGCGCCTTCGATGACGTGATTGTTGGTGACCACGGTGCCGTTCGCCTCGACAATGACGCCGGAGCCGAGCGACGACTGCTTTTCCGACCGGTTCGGCATCTGCTGGCCGAAGAACTGCTCGAAGAAGGGATCACCGGCAAAGGGCGACTGCCGCTGCACGGTCTTTTCGGCATAGACGTTCACAACCGCGCCCGAGGTCTGCTTGACCAGCGGGGCGAAGGACAGCTGCATTTGCATCTGGCTCTGCGGTACGGTTTTCGCGTCCTCGGCATGCGCGCCAAGCGGCAGGAGAACCGCGAGCGCAAAAAGCGGGACAAACGAACGTTTCAACAGGCCTTGCATTGGAATCCCTTCTGAAATGCTTCCGGATCAGTGTTGTAGCGCCGGACGCTAGAAAGGAAAGAGGGCGGAAGCATGGAAGCTTCCGCCCGCCTGATGATGCTTCCGGCTTGCGTGTTTGATTCAGCAAAGCCGGATATGGAATTGATCGGCAAGGCAAAAGACCTCACCTGGTCACCGCAGCGTGACATCCACCTCGCAGAGAGACCCTAGAAGGCAACCTCGAGGTTCTGGCGGTCCTGGGCGATGACCCGGCAGGTGGTCTCGAAGCCCTCGCCCTTGATCGCCAGAATGAATTCCGGCGGGATCCCGGCCGAGTTCGAAACCGAGAGGCCGGCGCTATCGGCGCCGAGCGACTTGATGGTGCAGTCGATGGTCGAGCGGCGGTCGTTGAACAGGATCGAGCCTGCCTTCAGGACGCGGCGGCGGGCGCCTGCCGAACCTTCGGACCGGATGGAGCTCCACGATACGCAGCGATCGCGCCCGCTGTTCTTGGCGTGGTACATCGCGGCATCGGCCTGGGCGAGCAACGTTTCTATATCCTTGGTGATGATCGACATGGAGGAGATGCCGAAGCTCGCGGTTACCGTCAGCGAGCCAAAGTCGCCCTGGATCGGCTGGGCCGAGATTGCCGCCCGCATCTTTTCGGCCACGGCTGCGGCACCCTCGCGGTCGATATGCGGCAGCACGATGCAGAATTCCTCGCCGCCGAGGCGACCGAACAGATCGCCGGCCCGGAGATTGGCCTTGCAGGTCGCGGCCACCGCGCGCAGCACCTGGTCACCCGCGGCATGGCCATGGGTATCGTTGACGCTCTTGAAGCGGTCGATATCGAGCACGATGGTGGAGAGATTATGCTGATGGCGGATCGCCAGCGATATCAGCTGATCGGCTTCCTGTTTGAAGGCGCGCCGGGTCAAGGCTTCCGTCAGGCTGTCGGTCGCCGCCGATTGCAGGAGTTCGATACGGTCCATCGCCGCACCCGCGAGCTCTTCCAGGACGGCGAGGTCGCGGGCGCCGAAGGATCGCGGCCGGCGATCGATGGCGCAGACGGTTCCGATGATATGCCCGGCCTTGGTCGTCAGCGGCACGCCGGCATAGAAGCGGATATGGCTGTCGCCGGTGACTGCCGGATGCTGCGCGAAGCGTGGATCCTTGGTGGCATCCTGGACGATGACGGGCTCTTCGTAATCGACGACATAGCGGCAGAACGTATCTTCCCGCGGCACTTCATCGGCAGTGAGGCCAGAGCAGGCCTGATACCATTGCCGATGCGCATCGATGAGCGAGACGAGGCCGATATCGATCGCGAAGATCTGCTTGATCAGCCGGACGATGCGATCGAAGCCCTCGTCTCTCGGAGCGTCGAGAAGATCGAGCTGCTCCAGCGCCGCAAGACGCTCCATTTCCCGCTTCCGTGCGTCTACGGAAGACTTACCGAATGCACGTGCAACGACCATTGCCGCATTGCTCCTCAACCGACCGATATAGCGATGCATCCCATATATTGGTGAACAAATCGGATATATTGCATTTAGCGAATCCTTCATATTCCGATCGAGGCATGGCTGAAGGCGAAGGCCGACCTGCGATCTTGATTCAGGAAATGCGCATATGGAATTGATCGGAAAGGCAAAAGCCTGGGCGAAGTCACTGAAGCGTGACGTCACGGCGCTGTGGCTCGCGGCCCGCGATCCCAGGGTGCCATGGTATGCGAAAGCGGTCGCCGCGGCCGTCGCCGCCTATGCACTGTCGCCGGTCGACCTCATTCCGGATTTCATCCCGGTGCTCGGCTATCTCGACGATCTGATCATCGTGCCGCTCGGCATCATGCTGGCGATCAGGCTCATCCCGCAGCCAGTCATGGCGGAGCTGCGCCAGCGGGCTGCAGAGCGCGCGGGGCGGCCTGTCAGCCGGGCCGGATTGATTTTCATCCTTGCCGTATGGGCCGGCTGCATCATCTTCCTGGTCCGGGCGTTCCTATAAGCGCCTGCCAGGAAACAGGATCATAGCCCGCATGAAAGCAGCCATCGCCGCCCTCGCCTTCTCGACCGTCTCACTGCTCGCCCCGCTCGCACATGCCGCGAGCTTCGATTGCGATGCCAAGGAGCTGAAGCCCGACGAGAAGGCGATCTGCGACAACCGGGCGCTCAACGATGCCGACGTGAAGATGGTCACCACCTTCGACCTGCTCTCCGGCCTGCTCGCCATGGGCACGCGCGGCACGCTGCAGGACGAGCAGACAGCCTGGCTGAAGAAGCGCCAGGAATGCCAGGCAGACGCCGCCTGCATCAAGGCCGCCTATGACGAGCGGATGAAGCAGCTCGACGAGACCTATAAGAACATCAACCGGCCGCTTTAGCGTTTAGCCGCCAAGTTGAGCTCGGATTGCCGATATCACCACCGCAAGCGCGGCATCCGGTAGCCGTCCGATCCGGTCGATCTGCGATGTCTCGACGGTGGCGATCTTCGCCGGTCGAACGACCGAAGGCGCCGGCAGGCCTGCCGCATGATGATCAGGGATCTCGACATCTCCGAGCCATGGCCGATTTTCGGCCGAGGTTATCATGACGGCCCAGACGAGAGCATCATTCTCGCCGAGCGAACCGGCGGAAACAACGAGCGCCGGACGCCGCTGGCGCGTATCGCGATCGGTATAGGGAAAGGGCACCCGTATGATGTCACCCTGCTCAAAGGTCGGCATAGGCTTTCCGATCGGCTTCGCTATCCCATTCCAAGAAGGTCGCAAAAGGATCGTCGGACATCGGTTCGGCAGCCCGCGATATCACCACGCGATTGTCAGCCTCCAGCGTATAGACGATGGAATCCCCTTCCTTCAGGTGCAACGCGGAGCGCACGGCCTGCGGGATCGTCGTTTGAGCCTTGCTGGTCATCTTGCTTGTGATCATCATTCACCTCGGAATGGAATGTAAGGAAATTCCTTACCGATGACAACGGCGGATAAGCAAACCGTGCCGAGACCGGAACCTCTGAAAACGAAAAGACCCGCTGCCTAGGAGACAGCGGGTCTTCTGATCAGATCGAAGTTTTTCAGCTTATTCCGGCAGGATGCGCACTGCACCGCGATCGGCGCTGGTGGCGAAGGCCGCATAGGCCTTCAGCGCCGTCGTGACGTTGCGCTTGCGGACTTCGGCCGGGCGCCAGCCCTTGGCTTCCTGCTCGGCGCGGCGCGTTGCGAGTTCGGCGTCGCTGACGCGCAGGCTGATCGTGCGGTTCGGGATGTCGATGTCGATCATGTCGCCCGGCTGCACGAGGCCGATCGTGCCGCCGTTGGCGGCTTCCGGCGAAGCGTGGCCGATCGACAGGCCCGAGGTACCGCCCGAGAAGCGGCCGTCGGTGATCAGGGCGCAGGCCTTGCCGAGGCCCTTCGACTTCAGGTAGCTGGTCGGATAGAGCATTTCCTGCATGCCCGGGCCGCCCTTGGGGCCTTCGTAGCGGATGACGACGACATCGCCGGCGACGACTTCGTTGCCGAGGATCGCCTTCACGGCCGCATCCTGGCTTTCATAAACCTTGGCGGGACCGGAGAATTTCAGGATCGATTCATCGACGCCTGCGGTCTTCACGATGCAGCCGTCGAGCGCCAGATTGCCCTTCAGAACAGCGAGACCGCCATCCTTCGAGAACGGATGCTGAGCATCGCGGATGACGCCGTTTTCGCGGTCGAGATCAAGCTCGTCCCAGCGGGCGCTCTGGCTGAAGGCAACCTGTGTCGGTACGCCGCCGGGCGCTGCGCTGAAGAGCTTCAGGGCGACGGGATTGTCCGTGACCGAGATATCCCACTGCGCCAGTGCGTCGCCAAGCGTCGGCGAATGGACGGTCGGCAGGCCGGCATTGATCAAGCCGGCGCGGTTCAGCTCCCCGAGGATCGCCATGATGCCGCCTGCACGGTGGACATCTTCCATATGGACGTCGGACTTCGCCGGTGCGACCTTCGACAGGCACGGGACACGGCGCGACAGGCGGTCGATGTCTTCCATGGTGAAGTCGATTTCGCCCTCGTGGGCGGCTGCCAGAATGTGAAGAACGGTATTGGTCGATCCACCCATGGCGATATCGAGCGCCATGGCGTTTTCGAAGGCGCCCTTGCTGGCGATGGTGCGCGGCAGTGCCGTTGCATCGTCCTGCTCGTAATAGCGCTTGGCGAGTGCCACGACGCGGCGGCCGGCCTCGAGGAAGAGTTCCTTGCGGTCGGAATGCGTGGCGAGCGTCGAGCCGTTGCCGGGCAGCGACAGGCCGAGCGCTTCCGTCAGGCAGTTCATCGAGTTGGCGGTGAACATGCCGGAGCATGAACCGCAGGTCGGACAGGCCGAGCGCTCGATGACCTTGACGTCTTCGTCCGAAACCTTGTCGTCGGCAGCCGCAACCATGGCATCGACGAGGTCGAGGGCGTGGGTCTTGCCGTTGAGCACGACCTTGCCGGCTTCCATCGGGCCGCCGGAAACGAAGACCGTCGGGATATTGAGGCGCAGCGACGCCATCAGCATGCCGGGGGTGATCTTGTCGCAGTTGGAGATGCAGACCATGGCGTCGGCGCAGTGAGCGTTGACCATGTATTCGACGCTGTCGGCGATCAGCTCGCGCGAGGGCAGCGAATAGAGCATGCCGTCATGACCCATGGCGATGCCGTCGTCGACGGCGATCGTGTTGAATTCCTTGGCAACGCCGCCGGCCGCTTCGATTTCGCGGGCGACGAGCTGGCCGAGGTCCTTCAGGTGCACATGGCCGGGTACGAACTGCGTGAACGAGTTCACCACCGCAATGATCGGCTTGCCGAAATCGCTGTCCTTCATGCCCGTGGCGCGCCAAAGGCCGCGCGCACCCGCCATGTTGCGGCCGTGGGTCGTGGTTCTCGAACGATAGGCTGGCATCGGTGTCTTCCTCAAAGTGCCGGATTTATCTGCGATATAGGGCGGCGAAGCTGTTTGCTGGCCGGCGATCGCCGTATTTTTGAATTGTCCTAATCCAATCGGCGGGGGCTGTCACTACCGGCAAGGGCAAATCCGGTACGGCGCGCGCGGCGTCCATCGGGCATATACGGAGCGGAGGAGCCTTTTGTTACAGGCTATTCCTTCACATCCGAACACAAAAAATTGGCTTTCCGTCAGGCCGGTTCAAGGCCTAGACACTAATCTGAAAACGCCGATCATGCGTTTAAAGAGATATTTGGGCCGCCCCCAGCCCAGGAGGTTTGAAATGCCGACCTACCGCCCCCCGAAGATCCGCTCGTCGGAGATCACGCCGCATCAGGTCTATCTGCGCCGCCGCGAATTTCTCGGCGCTGCAACGCTTGGCGCCATGGCGCTCTACGGCGCCGGAAAGGCGAGCGCTGCCGCGCTCAACGCCGTCGACAGCAAATATACCGTCGACGAGAAGACGACGCCGCTGAAGGACGTCACCACCTACAACAATTTCTACGAATTCGGCCTCGACAAGGGTGACCCAGCAGCGCTTTCGGGCGACTTCAAGCCCCTGCCCTGGACCATCAAGGTTGACGGCATGGTCAACAAGCCGGGCACTTTCGATCTCGATGCGCTGATGAAGGAATTCCCGGTCGAGAGCCGCACCTACCGGATGCGCTGCGTCGAGGCGTGGTCGATGGTCATCCCTTGGGATGGCTTTCCGCTGGCAGCACTACTGAACAAGGTCGAGCCGCAGGGAAGCGCCAAGTACGTCGCCTTCGAGACGGTCGTCCGCCCGGAAGAAATGCCGGGCCAGAAGGGCATCTTCCAGTCGCTGGAATGGCCCTATGTCGAGGGTCTGCGCCTCGATGAGGCGATGCATCCGCTGACGCTGCTTGCCGTCGGTCTCTACGGCCAGACGCTGCCGAACCAGAACGGCGCGCCGATCCGCCTCGTGGTGCCGTGGAAATATGGCTTCAAGGGCATCAAGTCGATCATCCGCATCTCGCTGACAGACAAGGAGCCGAAGAATACCTGGCAGGTCACCAATCCGCAGGAATACGGCTTCTATGCCAATGTGAACCCGGCGGTCGATCATCCTCGCTGGAGCCAGGCGACTGAGCGGCGGATTGGCGAAAGCGGCTTCTTCGGCGCCAGCCGTCACCCGACGCTACCCTTCAACGGCTATGCCGATGACGTGGCGAGCCTCTATTCCGGCATGGATCTCAGGGCGAATTTCTGATGGCGGGCTTCTCGTTCAGCCTGCCGAAGCGCTGGCAGCCGGCTTCGGTCTGGGCACTCTATGCCGTCGGCCTGCTGCCGGCGGCCTGGACCTTCTATCTCGGCGCCACCGACCAGCTCGGCGCCGATCCGGTCAAGACCTTCGAGCTGTTTCTCGGCCTCTGGACCATCCGCTTTCTGATCCTGACGCTTGCCGTCTCGCCTGCCCGCGATCTGCTGGGCTGGAACTACCTGCGCTATCGCCGGGCGCTCGGCCTGCTGACCTTCTATTACGCGCTGATGCATTTCACCGTTTACATGGTGCTCGATCAGGCGATGGACCTTTTCGCCGTCGTCGACGACGTCCTGAAGCGGCCCTTCATCATGTTCGGCATGGCGGGCCTTGCCTTGCTCGTCCCGCTCGCCGTCACATCGAACAATTTCTCGATCCGCAAGATGGGCATGAAATGGATCTGGCTGCACAAGCTGATCTACATCATCGCCGCCGCCGGTGCCCTGCATTTCGCGCTGTCGACGAAGATCCTCGACCTTGAGCAATATATCTATGTAGGCCTGATCATCCTGATGATCCTCTATCGCTCGTGGCGCCCGATCGCAAAGAGCCGCAAGCGCGCGGCACAGGGGCGCCAGCGCGGGCGGGCTGCGGCGACGGTCTCCTAGCCGGTGGCTCGCGCCAGCTTCGAGTGAGCAGTGCCTCTCGACGTTTACGGTCCTCAGTCTAAATGATGAAGGGTGAAATAGGCGGCAGGACAGCGGAGCCGTTCGATGCAGATATCCAAACTTGCCCTCGGCATACTGGCGTCAGCACTCTTGCAATTCGACTCGGCTCAGGCGGACGAACTGGTTCGTTTCGATAGTGCAGGCACGCGGCCGAGCGCGTTTCTTGAGCGCAAGGCAAGAGAGCAAGGCGTCACGGTCCCGGACGTTCCGATAACGCATCTGCAGGGTTATCTGAGCAGACCGCCGGGAGACGGTCCGTTTCCGGCCGTTGTCGTCATGCACGGCTGCGGCGGTATCCATCCGAATACCAAGACCTATTGGCCGCAGCGATTGATCTCGTGGGGATATGTCGTGCTCGTCGTCGATAGCTTCACCACGCGTGGAATCGAAGATACCTGCCAACGCTATCTTCCTGAGCGGGTATTCGATGCCTATGGCGCTCTCGATTACCTGTCGACCCTGCCCTTCGTTGATACCGGACATGTCGCGCTGATTGGCTTCTCGGCCGGAGGGATCGCTGCGCTTGAAGCGACGAAGACAGACGGGAATGAGCAGCTGATGGATCGCAAGTTCAAGGCTGCCGTCGGCTATTATCCGGTCTGCGCGCCTCATGTGGGCGACGCGACGGTGCCGACATTGATCTTGAACGGCGATCTGGACGACTGGAGCCCCGTCGAGCGATGCCGGCAGAGGGTTTCACATCTCAGCGGCAAGGGACCATCCGTCGAACTCGACGTCTATCCCGGCGCCTATCACGCCTTCGATGCTCCCGACGTTGCCACCGCAAAGATCAAGCTCGGGCATAGGGAGGAATATAATGCGGCAACCGCGGAGCAGTCCTTCATTCGGGTAAAGGCATTCCTGCATCAGTATCTGCAGGACTGAGCACCACCACAAACGAAAACAGCCGGGCTTTGCAGCCCGGCTGTTTTGCTTCCGGAGAACCGGAAAGAATTAAGCAGCTTCGGCCGCAGCGGCTTCGGCTTCGACGCGGGCCTTGTCGGCTGCACCCTTGGCATTGACGTCGCGGTCAACGAATTCGACGACTGCGAGAGCGGCGTTGTCGCCCTGGCGGAAGCCAGCCTTCATGATGCGCAGGTAGCCACCGTTGCGGGTGGCGTAGCGCGTTGCGATGGCATCGAACAGCTTCGAGACGATCGCGGTGTCGCGGATCTGCGAGATCGCCTGACGGCGAGCGTGCAGGTCGCCACGCTTGCCGAGGGTGACGAGCTTTTCAACGATCGGACGGATTTCCTTTGCCTTCGGCAGGGTGGTCACGATCTGCTCATGCAGGATGAGCGAAGCCGCCATGTTGGCAAACATTGCCTTGCGGTGGCTGGCAGTTCTGTTCAGCTTGCGGCCGGCTTTTGCGTGGCGCATTGCTATTCTCCTTTGATGCAGGGCTCTTCGCTTCTAGCGAGCCTGCCGTTTCCTGGCACATACAGGCGATCTGCCTGCTGTTTGACTGGGAAAGGCAGCCTCAGAGCCTGCCTTTTTGGTTCTTAATACTGGTCTTCGTAACGCTTGGCGAGATCTTCGATGTTCTCGGGCGGCCATGCCGGCACTTCCATGCCGAGGTGCAGGCCCATGGAAGCGAGAACTTCCTTGATTTCGTTCAGCGATTTGCGACCAAAGTTCGGGGTGCGGAGCATTTCTGCTTCGGTCTTCTGAATGAGGTCGCCGATGTAGACGATGTTGTCGTTCTTCAGGCAGTTTGCCGAGCGAACAGACAGTTCGAGTTCGTCCACCTTCTTCAGGAGCGCCGGGTTGAAGGCCAGTTCGGTGACGGCTTCTTCCTCGGTTTCCTTCTGCGGCTCGTCGAAGTTGACGAACACGCCAAGCTGATCCTGGAGAATGCGAGCCGCGAAAGCGACGGCATCTTCACCGGAGATCGAGCCATCGGTTTCGATGGTCATGTTCAGCTTGTCGTAGTCGAGAACCTGTCCTTCGCGGGTATTTTCAACCTTGTAGGACACCTTCTTGACCGGCGAATACAGGCTGTCGACCGGGATGAGACCGATCGGAGCGTCTTCCGCACGATTGCGCTCGGCCGGAACGTAGCCCTTGCCGTTGTTGACGGTGAATTCCATACGGATTTCGGCGCCCTCGTCGAGCGTGCAGATCACATGCTCGGGGTTGAGGATTTCGATATCGCCGACCGTCTGGATGTCGCCAGCCGTTACAACGCCCGGGCCCTGCTTACGCACGACCATGCGCTTTGCGTCGTCGCCATCCATCTTGATGGCGATTTCCTTGATGTTGAGCACGATGTCCGTAACGTCTTCGCGGACGCCCGGGATCGAGGAGAATTCATGCAGCACGCCATCGATCTGCACGGCCGTAACAGCGGCACCGCGCAGCGACGACAGCAGAACGCGGCGAAGCGCGTTACCGAGGGTGAGGCCGAAACCGCGCTCCAGCGGCTCTGCTACGAGCGTCGCCTTGGTGCGCGAGCTCGAAGAGAACTCGACCTTGTTCGGCTTGATCAATTCCTGCCAGTTCTTCTGAATCATGTCTTTGCCTTCCGTTCGTTACCACCATCCAATCGTGGTAACCGAGCTTGAGAAACACCGGGAGCGCGCTGGCGCTCACCGGTGTTGTGAGTGGCGATGATCAGACGCGGCGCTTCTTGCGCGGGCGGCAGCCATTGTGCGGGATCGGCGTCACGTCGCGGATGGACGTGATCATGAAACCAGCAGCCTGGAGCGCGCGCAGAGCGGATTCACGGCCGGAGCCCGGGCCGCAAACTTCGACTTCCAGCGACTTCATGCCATGTTCCTGGGCCTTCTTGGCGCAGTCTTCAGCAGCGATCTGGGCAGCGAACGGGGTCGACTTGCGCGAACCCTTGAAGCCCTTGGCACCAGCGGACGACCAGGCAATGGCGTTGCCCTGTGCGTCGGTGATGGTGATCATCGTGTTGTTGAAGGTCGAGTTGACGTGCGCCACGCCCGACGAGATGTTTTTACGTTCGCGACGGCGAACGCGTACGGCTTCCTTGGCCATTCTTATCCCTTTCTTGGATATCGTCACCGCCGTAATACCAGCGGCTCCACCGGAGCGATGCCTTGAGGCAACGCTCCAAACTCAAAAGAGGCCGGCGGACCGCCAGCCTCCCCTTCCCGGTTTCCCGGAAATTACTTCTTCTTACCAGCGATCGCCTTTGCCGGACCCTTGCGGGTGCGGGCATTGGTGTGCGTGCGCTGACCGCGAACCGGCAGGCCGCGGCGATGACGCAGGCCGCGATAGCAGCCGAGGTCCATAAGGCGCTTGATGTTCATCGCGGTGTCGCGACGAAGATCACCTTCGACCTGGTAATCGCGGTCGATGGTTTCGCGGATCTGGAGCACTTCGGAGTCCGTCAGCTGATGGACGCGCTTGTCAGCCGGAAGACCGACCTTCTCCATGATTTCCTGTGCGAATTTCGGACCGATCCCGTGAATGTAGGTCAGCGCGATAACAACGCGCTTTGCAGTCGGGATGTTGACGCCAGCGATACGTGCCACGCCTGTTCTCCTTGCATTCCTGTTGCCATCCGGCAAGAGGGCTTCGTTATGCCGCCCTCAAGGGGCCGCTCGTTCATATTGGGGTTCGTAACATGTCAAAACGACCGAACCCGGACTTCGTAGGAAATCCGCGCCGATCGCATCAAATGTCGCGAGTTGGCGCGGTGTTTAACGGAATCAGTGCTGAAACGCAACCGCTTCCGCCAAGTTTATTTTCGAGGCTCTAGAGCTTCGAAAGAATGGCGTCGATCTCCGTCGTGACATGATCGATGTCGGCCATTCCATCGACCACCTTCAGCTTACCCTTGGCATGGTAATAACCGATCAGTGGCGAGGTTTCCTTGTAGTAAGCGGCCAGACGGGTCACCACGGTCTCGCGGTTATCGTCGGGGCGGCGCTTGAAGTGGGTCGAACCGCAGCGGTCGCAGACCCCTTCCACCTTCGGCTTGACGTTTGTGTCGTGATAGCCGGCGCCGCAGTTGGCGCAGGTGTAACGGCCGGAGACGCGATCAGCGAGAATCTTGTCGTCGACTTCGATCTCGATGACGGCCGAAAGCTCTATGCCCTTGCCCTTCAGCATCACCTCGGTGGCATCCGCCTGCACGAGCGTGCGCGGGAAACCGTCGAGGATGAAGCCATTGGCGCAATCCGGGGCATCGAGACGCTCGGAGACGATGGCATTGACGATCTCGTCAGAAACAAGCTTGCCGGCGTCCATGACGGCCTTCGCCCGCTTGCCCACCTCCGTGCCGGCCTGAACGGCTGCACGGAGCATGTCACCGGTGGAGAGCTGCGGAATGCCGTGCTTCTCCACGATCCGCTGGGCCTGGGTCCCCTTACCCGCGCCCGGCGGCCCCAAAAGTATGAGTCTCATCGCCCCCTCTTTCCTCCACGCAACTTCGATTTCTTGATCAGACCTTCGTACTGCTGTGCAATCAGGTGACCCTGAATCTGCGCAACCGTATCAAGAGTTACGCTAACCACGATCAAAAGCGAAGTCCCACCAAGGGATAATGGGATGCCGGTTTGCGACACCAGGATCTCAGGCAGGATGCAGACGAACACGAGGTAGATTGCGCCGATGACCGTGATTCGGGTCAGGACGTAATCGATATATTCGGCGGTACGCTCACCCGGACGGATGCCCGGAATGAAGCCGCCATGCTTCTTGAGATTGTCGGCCGTGTCCTTCGGATTGAAGACGATAGCCGTATAGAAGAAGGCGAAGAATGCGATAAGTGCGCCGTAGAGCAGCATGTAGAGCGGCTGGCCGTGGCCGAGCGCTGCGACGATCGAGGTTGCCCAGGACGGCAGAGCGGTCGTGTTGGCAAAGCCTGCAACGGTTGCCGGCAAGAGCAGCAGCGACGACGAGAAGATCGCCGGGATGACGCCCGAAGTGTTGAGCTTCAGCGGCAGGTGCGACGTATCGCCCTGGAACATCCGGTTGCCGACCTGACGCTTCGGATACTGGATCAGAAGGCGGCGCTGGGCACGTTCGACGAAGACGATGATGGCGATGACGGCGATCGCGATGACGATGACTGCGAGAATCAGCGTCGTCGACAGAGCGCCGGTACGGCCGAGCTCGAGGGTGCCGGCAAGCGCGCTCGGAAGACCGGCGGCGATACCTGCGAAGATGATCAGCGAGATGCCGTTGCCGATGCCGCGCGAGGTGATCTGCTCACCGAGCCACATCAGGAACATCGTGCCGCCGAGCAGCGTGATGACAGTCGAAATCTTGAAGAACCAGCCCGGATCGACCACGAGGCCGTTGCCGCTTTCGAGGCCGACGGCGATGCCGTAGGCCTGCAGCGTGCCGAGCAGCACCGTGCCGTAGCGGGTGTACTGGTTGATGATCTTACGGCCCTGCTCGCCTTCCTTCTTCAGGTTTTCGAGCGCCGGGACGACCGAGGTCATCAGCTGCACGATGATCGAAGCGGAGATGTAAGGCATGATGCCGAGCGCGAAGATCGCCATGCGCTGTACTGCGCCGCCCGAGAACATGTTAAAGAGGCCGAGAATGCCGCCTGCCTGGCCGCGGAAGGCCTGGGCATAAGCTTCGGGGTTCAGACCCGGAAGCGGAATGTGCGTACCGAGCCGGTAGACGAGGAGAGCTGCCAGTGTGAACCACAGGCGCTTCTTGAGATCCTCGGCTTTGGCGAAGGTCGAAAAATTGAGGTTGGAAGCCAACTGTTCCGCTGCAGAAGCCATGCGATTCTCCGCGCTACCTCTTCCGGCGCTTCGCGAATTGGGCCGGATCCGGAAAAGGCTGTCTATTATTTAAAGCCGGGCTTCGGACGGATTGCTGGCGCAATCGATGCCTCACCCTTGATTTCGTCGAAACCTGACCGTTGCGGGGTGCAACGTTTCAGGTTTTGTGAGGCCCACATATGGGAGCAAAATCGCCCGGTGTGAAGCACCCCGGGCGACATATCATAAGATTATTATTCTGCCGCTGCGGCAGAAAGAAGCGTGATGGAACCGCCAGCTTTTTCGATCTTCTCGACGGCAGACTTGGAAGCGCCTGCAACTTCGAGCTTGATCTTGGCCTTCAGTTCGCCGCCGGAGAGGACGCGAACGCCATCCTTGGTACGGCGGATAACGCCAGCAGCCTTCAGGGCAGCTGCGTCGACGGTCTGCTTGGCATCGAGCTTGCCGGCATCGACGGCAGCCTGGATACGCTCAAGCGACACGACAACGAAGTCGGCCTTGAAGATGTTGTTGAAGCCGCGCTTCGGCAGACGACGGTAGATTGGCATCTGACCGCCTTCGAAGCCATTGATGGCAACGCCGGAACGGGACTTCTGACCCTTGACACCACGGCCGCCGGTCTTGCCGGAGCCCGAGCCGATGCCGCGTCCGAGACGCTTGCGGCTGTGCGTAGAGCCTTCGTTGTCCTTGATTTCGTTCAGTTTCATGATCGTATCCTCTGGCTTACTTCTCGTCGACGATGCGAACGAGATGCTGCACAGCACGGATCATGCCACGAACGGAAGGGGTATCTTCCAGCGTGCGGCGGCGGTGCATCTTGTTGAGGCCCAGACCGATCAGCGTGCGCTGCTGAACGTCAGGACGGCGGATGGGGCTGCCGATCTGCTCGACGGTGATCGTCTTTGCTTCGGTCTTCTTGGTAGCCTTGGCCATAGGTCAGACTCCTCTTATTCTTCAGAGGCGTTGCCGGAGGCGGCACGGCGAGCCTGGAGCGTAGCATACTTGATGCCGCGCTGAGCTGCGATGTCCTTCGGGTGAACCTGATGCTTCAGAGCGTCGAAGGTTGCGCGAACCATGTTATACGGGTTCGAGGAACCGGTCGACTTGGCGACAACGTCGTGAACGCCGAGCGTTTCGAAAACGGCGCGCATCGGACCACCGGCGATGATACCGGTACCGACCTTAGCCGAACGCAGCAGAACCTTGCCGGCGCCGTGGCGGCCGTGAACGTCGTGATGCAGGGTACGGCCTTCGCGCAGCGGCACGAAGATCAGCTCGCGCTTGGCAGCTTCGGTTGCCTTGCGGATAGCTTCCGGCACTTCGCGTGCCTTGCCATGACCGAAGCCAACGCGGCCCTTCTGGTCACCAACAACGACGAGAGCGGCGAAACCGAAACGGCGGCCACCCTTAACAACCTTAGCAACGCGGTTGATCGCGACCAGCTTGTCGACGAATTCGCTATCGCGCTCTTCACGGGCCTGGCGGTCTTCCCGCTGCGGCCTTCTTTCCTGTGCCATTGTCCTCTTCCTTTTTCTTTTCCGGGTGCAATCGGCAAACAAAATGAGGACCGCCCCGGCCTCCCCTTCGGAGACGCCTGCGGTCCGGTGAGATCCGGCCGGAGCTTTTGAGGCTTCCGGCCGGAAACTTTATTAGAAGGACAGACCGCCTTCGCGGGCTGCGTCTGCCAGGGCCTTGATGCGGCCGTGGTAGATGAAGGCGCCACGGTCGAATACGACCTCCTTGACGCCTGCCTTCGTTGCGCGCTCTGCAACAAGCTTGCCTACGAGGGCAGCTGCTGCGGTGTCAGCACCGGTCTTCAGAGAACCGCGCAGATCCTTATCGAGAGTCGAGGCAGCCGCGAGGGTCTTGCCGGCAACATCGTCGATGACCTGAACATAGATGTTCTTCGAGGAGCGATGAACCGACAGGCGCGGACGGCCATTGGCCACCGACTTGAGATGACGGCGCACGCGGTTGGCACGACGTGCAAGTGCTTCTTTCCTGCTAGCCATTTCGCGTGATCCTTACTTCTTCTTGCCTTCTTTGCGGACAATCCGCTCTTCGGCATACTTAACGCCCTTGCCCTTGTAAGGCTCAGGACCGCGATATTCGCGGATTTCAGCGGCAACCTGGCCGACCTGCTGCTTGTTGATGCCGGTGACGACGATTTCCGTCGGCTTCGGCACAGCAATCGTGATGCCCTGCGGCGGCTCGTAAACTACGTCGTGGCTGAAACCGAGAGCCAGCTGCAGGTTCTTGCCCTGAAGCGATGCGCGGTAACCGACGCCGTTGATTTCGAGCTTGCGCTCGAAGCCGTCCTTAACACCCTTGAAGATGTTCTCGATCATCGTGCGGGACATGCCCCACTTCGAACGAGCATCCTTGGACTGGTTGATCGGAGCAACCGATACCGCGTTGTCCTTGAACTCGAGCTTGATTTCGTCGTTGGCGACGAAGAAGAGCTCGCCCTTCGGACCCTTTGCGGTGACCTTCTGGCCGTCAACCGATGCCGTCACACCTGCTGGAACCGGGACGGCTTTTTTACCGATACGAGACATGTTTCAATCCTGTCTGTTCGTTATGGAGTTCCCCTGCTCTGATCTTAGAAGACCGAGCAGAGAACCTCGCCGCCTACGTTCTGTTCGCGAGCCTGGTGATCGGCCATCACGCCCTTCGGGGTCGAAAGGATGGTGATGCCGAGGCCGTTCGCGACCTGCGGAATGGACTTGACCGAGACATAAACCCGGCGGCCCGGCTTGGACACACGGCCGATCTCACGGATCACCGATGCGCCTTCATAGTACTTGAGTTCGATGCTGAGCTCCGACTTGCCATTGCCGAAATCGACAACGGAATAGCCACGGATGTAGCCTTCGGACTGCAGAACATCGAGAACACGTGCACGGAGCTTCGAAGCAGGCGTCGAGACCGACGACTTGCGGCGGGAAGCGCCGTTACGGATACGGGTGAGCATATCGCCCAACGGATCAGTCATTGTCATCTAACCTGCTCCTTACCAGCTGGACTTGACGATGCCCGGCACCTTGCCGAGATTGCCGAGTTCACGCAGCGCGATACGCGACATGCGCAGTTTGCGGTAGTATGCGCGCGGACGGCCCGATACTTCGCAACGGTTGCGAATGCGGGTCTTCGATCCATCGCGCGGCAGGGATGCCAACTTGATCGAGGCCTTGAACCGCTCTTCGATCGGAAGAGACTGGTTCATGATGATCGCCTTCAGAGCTGCGCGCTTGGCAGCCTGATTTGCGACCGTATTACGGCGGCGCTTGTTCTTTTCAACTGCGCTGGTCTTCGCCATGTCAGGTTCCTTTTCTACGCTCGTCGTTACGGTTACTGACGGAACGGGAAGCTGAACTCTGTGAGCAGAGCGCGTGCTTCGTCGTCCTTCGTCGCCGTCGTGCAAACGATGATGTCCATGCCCCACATCTGATCAACCTTATCGTAGTTGATCTCAGGGAACACAATGTGCTCCTTGATGCCCATGGCGAAGTTGCCACGGCCGTCAAAGCTCTTCGGGTTCAGGCCGCGGAAGTCGCGAACGCGCGGGAGCGCGATGTTCACGAGACGGTCCAGGAACTCGTACATGCGGGCGCCGCGGAGGGTAACCTTCGCGCCGATCGGCATCTGTTCGCGGACCTTGAAGCCAGCGATAGAGTTGCGTGCACGGGTGATAACCGGCTTCTGACCAGCGATAGCGGCCAGGTCAGCTGCAGCAACAGTCGGCTTCTTCGAATCAGCCGTTGCTTCGCCAACACCCATGTTGATGACGATCTTGTCGATCTTCGGGATCATCATTTCGTTGGCGTAGGAGAACTTCTCCTGCATCGCATTGCGAATGCGCTCAACGTATTCCTTCTTGAGCCGCGGCTCGTACTTTGCCTGAGCCATTAGATCACCTCACCGGAACGCTTGGCCACACGGACCTTCTTGCCGTCAACGACCTTGAAGCCAACGCGGGTCGGCTTGCCGTCCTTGTCGACGATTGCAACGTTGGACAGGTGAACCGAGGCTTCCTTGTTGATGATGCCGGCTTCCTGGGTCTGCGTCTGGCGCTGATGGCGCTTTACGACGTTGACGCCACGGACAACCGCGCGATCTTCCTTCGGCAGAACCTGGAGGACTTCGCCGGTACGGCCCTTGTCCTTGCCCGTGAGCATGACGACCTTGTCGCCTTTACGAATCTTCTGCATCGGTCTCGCTCCTTACAGTACTTCGGGAGCCAGCGAGATGATCTTCATGTGGTTCTTGGCGCGAAGTTCGCGCGGAACCGGTCCGAAGATACGGGTGCCGATCGGCTCTTTCTTGTTGTCGATGAGAACTGCTGCGTTCGTGTCGAAACGAATGACGGAACCATCCGCACGGCGGATGTCCTTGGCGGTGCGAACAACAACCGCCTTCATAACGTCACCCTTCTTCACGCGGCCGCGCGGGATCGCTTCCTTGATCGAAACGACGATGACGTCGCCGATCGAGGCATACTTGCGCTTCGAGCCGCCCAGCACCTTGATGCACATGACACGACGCGCGCCGGAATTATCCGCGACGTCGAGGTTTGTTTGCATCTGAATCATATCAGGTCGCCTTTTTGGTTTACCGGACTGGTTGGGCTTTCGCCCCCTACCCCGGCTTATGAAAATTTGTCAGCCGACCGAGCCCGCAAAACGGGCACAGAAACGGCAATAGCTTGAATAGCGCGGGAAAAATCGTGCCAAGGTGGTTTCCCGGTGGGACCTTCCGTGCGCTCAAAGCAAAAGAACGCCCGGCTTTCGAGCGTTCTGACGCTGCTTCATACAGATATTTCCGCGAGACGCAAGGCCTCGCGAGAAATTCTTACTTGCCCTGGGCGGCGATAACCGTCCAGCGCTTGTCCTTGGAGATCGGAGCGCATTCCTCGATGGAAACGGTGTCGCCGATCTTGTACTGGTTGTTTTCGTCGTGGGCCTTGTACTTCTTGGAACGACGAACGGTCTTCTGAAGCAGCGGGTGAGCGAAACGGCGCTCGACGCGGACTACTACAGTCTTCTCGTTCTTGTCGCCAACGACGACGCCCTGCAGAATGCGCTTCGGCATGTTATTCTTCCTTTACGCCTTTGCTTCTGCCGCCTTCTGGCGGGCAATGGTTTTCACGCGGGCGATGTCCTTGCGGACTTCGTTGATGCGCGAGGACTTCTCGAGCTGGCCGGTTGCCTTCTGGAAGCGCAGGTTGAACTGCTCCTTCTTGAGGTCGGCGAGCTTGTCCTTGAGCTGATCGGCCGTGAGGCCGCGGACTTCTTCGGCTTTCATCTGCCTCTCCTTACTCTGCAATGCGCTGTACGAAGCGTGTCTTGACCGAGAGCTTGGCAGAGCCGAGACGAAGCGCCTCACGGGCGATTTCTTCGCTGACGCCGTCGATCTCGAACATCATACGGCCGGGCTTGACCTTGCATGCCCAGTATTCAACGGAGCCCTTACCCTTACCCATACGGACTTCGGTCGGCTTCGCGGTTACCGGAACATCCGGGAACACGCGGATCCATACACGGCCGGCGCGCTTCATGTAACGCGTGATCGCGCGGCGTGCCGCTTCGATCTCGCGTGCATTCACGCGGTTCGGCTCCTGAGCCTTAAGGCCGAATTCACCGAAGGCGAGGTCGGAACCACCCTTGGCGACGCCCTTGATGCGGCCCTTGAATTGCTTGCGGTACTTGGTACGCTTTGGCTGCAACATTTTCTTATTCTCCGAACTTCTTTGCCACCAACGCTATCAAGCGTTGTCGCGGCGACGATCGCGGTCGCGGCTTGCCGGACCCTGAGCGTCACCCTCGAGTGCGCGGCGCTCGGAGGCCATCGGATCATGCTCAAGGATTTCGCCCTTGAAGATCCAAACCTTGATGCCGCAGATGCCGAAAGCGGTTTCCGCTTCAGCTGTGCCGTAGTCGATGTCAGCGCGCAGCGTGTGCAGCGGAACGCGACCTTCGCGGTACCATTCGGTACGAGCGATTTCAGCACCGCCGAGACGGCCTGCGCAGGTGATCTTGATGCCTTCGGCACCAAGACGCATTGCAGACTGAACAGCGCGCTTCATGGCGCGGCGGAAAGCCACGCGACGCTCGAGCTGCTGGGCGATCGACTGAGCAACGAGCGTTGCGTCGACTTCCGGCTTGCGCACTTCAACGATGTTGAGGTGCGTTTCGGAGTTCGTCATGTCCGACAGCTTCTTGCGGAGCTTGTCGATGTCTGCACCCTTCTTGCCGATGATCAGACCCGGGCGAGCCGAGTGGATCGTGACGCGGCACTTCTTGTGCGGACGCTCGATGACGACCTTGGCGATACCAGCCTGCTTCAGTTCGCTCATGACGAACTTGCGCATCTTCAGGTCTTCGTGCAGCAGCTGACCGTATTCGGCATTGTCCGCAAACCAGCGGCTATCCCAGGTACGGTTGATGCCAAGACGGAAACCGATTGGATTGATTTTCTGACCCATTATGCGGCCTCCTCTTGTGCCTGCACTTCGCGGACCACGATCGTGAGGTGCGCGAACGGCTTCTCGATGCGAGATGCACGGCCGCGGCCACGAGCGTGGAAACGCTTCATGACGATCGACTTGCCGACGTAGGCTTCTGCTACGACAAGCGTGTCAACGTCGAGATCGTGGTTGTTCTCAGCGTTGGCGATCGCAGATTCGAGCGTCTTCTTGACGGCGCCTGCGATGCGCTTGCGGGAGAACTCCAGCTCAGCGAGTGCACGGTCGACCTTCTTGCCGCGGATAGCCGCAGCAACCAGGTTGAGCTTCTGTGGGCTGACGCGGAGCGTGCGGGCGACTGCTTGCGCCTCGTTGTCCTTCAGCCGGCGTTCGGCTTTTGCCTTGCCCATTGTTACTTCCTCTTTGCCTTCTTGTCCGCGCCGTGACCGTAGTAGGTCCGCGTCGGAGAGAATTCACCGAACTTGTGACCGACCATGTCTTCGTTGACGCTGACCGGTACATGCTTGCTGCCGTTGTAGACGCCGAAGGTGAGACCGACGAACTGCGGCAGGATCGTGGAGCGGCGGCTCCAGATCTTGATTACTTCTGCACGTCCGCCTTCACGAACCTTCTCAGCCTTCTTGAGAAGATAGCCGTCAACGAACGGACCTTTCCATACTGAACGAGCCATTGGAGACTTCCTCTCTTACTTCTTACGCTGATGACGCGAGCGCATGATGAACTTGTCGGTCGACTTGTTCGACCGGGTGCGCTTGCCCTTGGTCGGCTTGCCCCACGGGGTAACCGGATGACGGCCACCAGAGGTGCGGCCTTCACCACCACCGTGCGGGTGGTCGACCGGGTTCATGACAACACCGCGGTTATGCGGACGCTTGCCGCGCCAAACCGTACGACCGGCCTTGCCGTCGTTGATGTTGGCGTGATCCGGGTTGGAAACGGCACCGATCGTCGCCAGGCACGAGCCGTGGACGAGGCGCTGTTCGCCAGAGTTCAGGCGAAGGATCGCCATGCCGGCATCGCGGCCGACGAGCTGTGCGTAACCGCCAGCCGAACGAGCGATCTGACCGCCCTTGCCCGGCTTCATTTCCACGTTGTGGATGATGGAGCCGACCGGGATGTACTGCAGCGGCATGGTGTTGCCGGGCTTGACGTCGACAGCCTTTTCAGAAGCGATGACCTTGTCGCCGGCAGCGAGGCGCTGCGGAGCGAGGATGTAGGCCTGTTCGCCGTCCGTGTAGCTGACGAGCGCGATGAATGCAGTACGGTTCGGGTCGTATTCGATACGCTGAACGGTGCCTTCGACGTCGAACTTGCGACGCTTGAAGTCAACGATACGGTACGTACGCTTGTGACCGCCGCCGATGAAGCGGGCAGTGATACGGCCGAGGTTGTTACGACCGCCGCTCTTGGTCAGACCTTCCGTCAGCGCCTTGACCGGCTTGCCCTTCCAGAGGCCAGAACGGTCGACGATGACCAGCTGACGCTGGCTCGGGGTCGTAGGATTGAATGTTTTCAATGCCATTGTTTTATTCCTCAGAGACCGGTGGAGACGTCGATCGTCTGGCCTTCAGCCAGCGTTACGACAGCCTTCTTCACGTCCTGCTGCTTGCCGGCAAAACCGCGGAAACGCTTGGTCTTGCCCTTGCGGAGCAGCGTGTTGACGGCCGTGACCTTGACGCCGAAGAGCGCCTCGACTGCAGCCTTGATTTCCGGCTTCGACGCCGTCTTGGCGACATTGAAAACAACCTGGTTGTTTTCCGATACCAGAGTGGACTTTTCGGTGATCGCCGGCGAGACGATCACATCGTAGTGGCGAAGATCGGTCACTTGAAACGCTCCTCTAGAGCTTCAACGGCAGCCTTGGAAAGCACGAGCTTGCCGCGGCGCACGATGTCATAAACGTTGATGCCCTGGATCGGGAGAACATCGATGTTCGGGATGTTCTGGGCAGCGAGCTTGAAGTTGCCGTCGAGCTCAGCACCACCGATGAAGAGCGCGTTGGTCAGGCCGAGCGTCTCAAAGGTAGCGGCCAGAGCCTTGGTCTTGGCTTCAGCAGCAACGAGGTTGTCGATGATGATGACATCATCGGACTTCAGCTTTGCCGAGAGAGCGAGACGCAGGCCGAGAGCGCGAACCTTCTTGGGAAGGTCGTGTTCGTGGCTGCGAGCAACCGGGCCGTGAGCCTTACCACCGCCGCGGAACTGCGGAGCACGAGCCGAATGGTGACGAGCGCGGCCCGTACCCTTCTGCTTGTACATCTTGGCGCCGGTGCGCGAAACGTCCGCGCGGCCCTTTGCCTGGTGCGTGCCCTGCTGCTTCTTGGCAAGTTGCCAGCGGATGACGCGGGCAAGAATGTCTTCGCGGGGCTCGAGACCGAAGATCGCGTCAGAGAGAGAAACCTTCCCTGCGTCTTTTCCCTCGAGGGTCTTGACGTTGAATTCCATTGGTCTGGCTCCCTTACTTCGCGGCCGACTTGACGGCGTCGCGCACGATGATCCAGGCACCCTTGGAACCGGGTACTGCACCCTTGATCAGGATCAGACCACGATCTTCGTCGGTCGAAACCACTTCAAGGTTCTGAGTCGTTACGCGCGTCTGGCCCATGTGACCAGCCATCTTCTTGTTCTTGAAAACCTTGCCCGGATCCTGGCGCGAGCCCGTCGAACCGTGCGAGCGGTGCGAAACCGACACACCGTGCGTGGCGCGGAGACCGCCGAAGCCGTGGCGCTTCATGGCGCCGGCAAAGCCCTTACCAATGGTCGTGCCCGTCACGTCGACGAGCTGACCTGCTGCGAAGTGACCAGCCTTGAGCTCGGTACCGATCTCCAGCAGGTTGTCTTCCGAAACGCGGAATTCCTGGAGCTTGGCCTTCGGCTCGACGTTGGCGACAGCAAAGTTGCCGCGCATCGCCTTGGACGTGTTCTTAACCTTCGCCTGGCCAGCACCGAGCTGAACTGCGGTATAGCCATTCTTTTCTACAGTGCGCGTTGCGACGACCTGGCAGCCGTCCATACGCAGTACCGTTACCGGAACATGTTCGCCAGCGTCGTTGTAGACGCGGGTCATGCCCACCTTCTGTGCAATCACACCTGAACGCATCGGTTCAATCCTTCCAAATCCGCTCGAGCCAGGCTCAGAGCTTGATCTCAACATCGACACCGGCGGCGAGATCGAGCTTCATCAGCGCGTCTACCGTCTGCGGGGTCGGATCTACGATGTCGAGGAGGCGCTTATGCGTGCGCATCTCGAACTGCTCGCGGCTCTTCTTGTCGATGTGTGGGGACCGGTTAACCGTAAACTTCTCGATGCGAGTCGGAAGCGGAACGGGGCCCCGGACGCTTGCGCCGGTGCGCTTCGCCGTCGACACAATCTCGCGCGTGGAAGCATCGAGAATTCGGTGATCGAACGCCTTCAGGCGAATGCGGATATTTTGGCCGTTCATTCGACATTATCCTTGTGTTCTGTTTTTCGCGCGCCTTTCTCAAGACGCGTTTTTTGTTTTCGCTAAGGCGGACCACCGGTTTCAAAGATCGAGAAGGACACCGCGGAACGGCATCCCTATCCACTCTTCGGGCCTTTTCAGCCCACCTTATTGTTAGTTTTGTTCGCCGCTCCGTAAACCGAAGCAGCACGCAAACAGCGCTCGCGCGCCATGTGCAACATTTCTGTGTAATAAGCAAGCGGCTAGAGCCGCTCACATCATAATAATGTCATCGAATCGGCCGCCCCTCTTGGAGGCGGCCGTTTCTCTGATTACTCGACGATCGAGGCAACGATGCCTGCGCCGACGGTACGGCCGCCTTCGCGGATAGCGAAGCGCAGCTTTTCTTCCATCGCGATCGGAACGATCAGCTCGACGTCAACCGTGACGTTGTCGCCCGGCATAACCATTTCCGTGCCTTCCGGCAGCGTGACGATGCCCGTCACGTCCGTCGTGCGGAAGTAGAACTGCGGACGGTAGTTGGTGAAGAACGGCGTATGACGGCCGCCTTCTTCCTTCGTCAGGATGTAGGCTTCTGCCTTGAACTTCTTGTGCGGCTTGACCGAACCCGGCTTGCACAGGATCTGACCACGCTCGACGCCGTCACGGTTAACACCGCGAACCAGAGCGCCGATGTTGTCGCCGGCCTGGCCCTGATCGAGCAGCTTGCGGAACATTTCAACGCCGGTAACCGTCGTCTTCGAGGTCGCGCGAATGCCGACGATTTCGACTTCTTCGCCAACCTTGACGATACCACGCTCGACGCGGCCCGTAACAACCGTACCGCGGCCCGAGATCGAGAACACGTCTTCGATCGGCATCAGGAACGGCTGGTCAACCGGACGCTCAGGCGTCGGGATGTAGGCGTCGACCTGAGCCATCAGCTCGCGGATCGCGTCTTCGCCGATCTTCTTGTCGGAATCTTCGAGAGCGGCCAGAGCCGAACCCTTGACGACCGGGATATCGTCGCCCGGGAAGTCGTAGGACGACAGCAGTTCGCGAACTTCGAGCTCGACGAGTTCGAGAAGCTCGGCGTCGTCAACCTGGTCGACCTTGTTGAGGAACACGACGATAGCCGGAACGCCAACCTGGCGAGCGAGCAGGATGTGCTCGCGGGTCTGCGGCATCGGGCCGTCAGCAGCAGAGCAAACCAGGATCGCGCCGTCCATCTGTGCGGCACCGGTGATCATGTTCTTGACGTAGTCGGCGTGGCCGGGGCAGTCGACGTGCGCGTAGTGGCGGTTCGGGGTCTCATACTCGACGTGCGCCGTCGAGATGGTGATGCCGCGTGCCTTTTCTTCCGGAGCAGCGTCGATCTGGTCGTACGCCTTGAACTCGCCGAAGTACTTCGTGATCGCTGCCGTCAGAGACGTCTTGCCGTGGTCAACGTGGCCGATCGTGCCGATGTTTACGTGCGGCTTGTTGCGCTCAAACTTACTCTTTGCCATTTTCGGCTCTCCATTTTGCTAGGCCCCGAAGGGCGCTAATTCTTGTTATCGGTCAATTGGTATTCCGGTCACTTCTGACCGGAATACTTTGCCTGGATTTCAGTTGCGACGTTCGACGGGACCGGCGCGTAGTGATCGAAGGTCATCGTGTACTGAGCACGGCCCTGCGACATGGAGCGCAGGTTATCGACGTACTTGAACATGTTCGCCAGCGGAACGTTGGCGCTGATGACGATCGCAATACCGCGCTGTTCCTGGCCCTGAATCTGGCCACGGCGGGAGTTCAGGTCACCGATGACGTCGCCGACGTAATCTTCCGGCGTTACGACTTCGACCTTCATCATCGGCTCGAGGAGCTGAGCGCCGGCCTTCTTGGCTGCTTCACGGAAGCAGGCACGCGAAGCGATTTCGAACGCCAGGACCGACGAGTCAACGTCGTGGAAGGCACCGTCAACGAGCGTCGCCTTGACGCCGAGCATCGGGAAGCCAGCCAGCGGACCGGAGGACAGAACGCTTTCGATACCCTTCTGAACGCCCGGGATGTATTCCTTCGGAACGGCACCGCCGACGATCTTGGATTCGAACTTGAAGTCGTCGCCTTCCGGGTTCGGTTCGAAGATGATCTTGACGCGTGCGAACTGACCGGTACCACCGGACTGCTTCTTGTGCGTGTAGTCTTCTTCGTGCTGACGCGTGATCGTTTCACGGTAAGCAACCTGCGGAGCACCGACGTTGGCTTCAACCTTGAACTCGCGACGCATACGGTCGACGAGAATGTCGAGGTGAAGTTCGCCCATGCCGGCGATGATCGTCTGACCGGATTCCTGATCAGTCTTGACGCGGAAGGACGGGTCTTCAGCAGCGAGGCGATTGAGCGCGAGGCCCATCTTTTCCTGGTCGCCCTTGGACTTCGGCTCGATCGCGATCTGGATGACCGGCTCCGGGAATTCCATGCGCTCGAGGATAACCGGCTTCAGCGGATCGCAGAGCGTATCGCCAGTGGTGGTTTCCTTGAGGCCGGCGAGAGCAACGATGTCGCCTGCGAAGGCTTCTTCGATGTCTTCACGCGAGTTGGAGTGCATCTGCAGCATACGGCCGACACGCTCGCGCTTGTCCTTGACCGTGTTGATGACGGATACGCCCTTTTCGAGCTTGCCCGAGTAGATACGGGCGAAGGTCAGCGAACCGACGAAGGGGTCGTTCATGATCTTGAACGCCAGCATCGCGAGCGGCTCGGCGTCGTCAGCGTGACGCTCGATTTCGGCTTCGGTCTTGAAGTCGATGCCCTTGATGGCCGGAATGTCGAGCGGCGACGGCAGGTAGTCGACGACGGCGTCGAGGAGCGGCTGAACGCCCTTGTTCTTGAAGGCGGTGCCGCAGAACATCGGGTGGAACTTGACGTCGATCGTGCCGCGGCGAACCAGGGCGCGGATCTTGTCGTTGTCCGGCATGTCGCCGTTCAGGTAAGCTTCCATCGCTTCTTCGTCGATCTCGACAACGGTCTCGATCAGCTTTTCGCGATATTCTTCAGCCTTGGCCTTCAGGTCATCCGGGATTTCGACGACGTCCCACTGGGCGCCGAGCGATTCATCGCGCCAGACGAGAGCGTTCATTTCGATCAGGTCGACGACGCCCTTGAAGTCGCTTTCTGCGCCGATCGGCAGCTGCATGACGACAGCCGTTGCGCCGAGACGGGTCTTGATCATCTCGACGGAGCGGTAGAAGTCCGCACCGGTCTTGTCCATCTTGTTGCAGAAGATCATGCGCGGAACATTGTACTTCTCAGCCTGACGCCAGACGGTTTCCGTCTGCGGCTCAACGCCGGCGTTGGCATCGAGAAGAGCAATAGCACCGTCGAGAACGCGCAGCGAACGCTCGACTTCGATGGTGAAGTCGACGTGGCCGGGGGTGTCGATGATGTTGAAGCGGCGCATCTTGCCGTCACGGCCCTTCCAGAAGGTCGTGGTGGCAGCAGACGTGATCGTGATGCCACGCTCCTGCTCCTGCTCCATCCAGTCCATGGTGGCTGCGCCGTCGTGCACTTCGCCGATCTTGTGCGACTTGCCGGTGTAGTAAAGGATACGCTCGGTCGTCGTCGTCTTGCCGGCGTCGATGTGCGCCATGATACCGAAATTACGGTAGTCTTCGATTTTATATTCGCGAGCCATAATGGACTGCCTTTCGATACCGTTCGGGATTACCAGCGATAATGCGAGAACGCACGGTTGGCGTCAGCCATCTTGTGCGTGTCTTCGCGCTTCTTGACCGCGGAACCACGGTTGTTGGATGCGTCGAGAAGCTCGCCCGACAGACGATCGATCATGGTCGTTTCGTTGCGCTTGCGCGCAGCGGTAATCAGCCAGCGAATAGCAAGGGCCTGGCGGCGCTCAGGGCGGACATCAACCGGAACCTGATAGGTCGCACCACCGACGCGGCGCGAGCGGACTTCGACGTGCGGGGCAATGTTGTCGAGGGCGGCGTGGAAAACGACCAGCGGCTCCTGCTTGGACTTGCCCTGTACGGAGTCAAATGCGCCGTAAACGATGCTTTCAGCAACGGACTTCTTACCATCGAGCATGATGGCATTCATGAACTTCGTGACAACCAGATCGCCGAACTTGGGATCCGGGTTGATTTCACGCTTTTCTGCTCTGTGACGTCTGGACATACTTCTCGTCTCTTAATTGTTAGGGCGCTCAACCACGCGGAGAACCTCGCGCAGCGCCGGGGATTTCAAAACCGAAATTACTTCGGACGCTTCGCACCGTACTTCGAACGGCGCTGCTTGCGGTTCTTGACACCCTGGGTATCGAGAACGCCGCGGATGATGTGGTAACGAACGCCCGGCAAGTCCTTAACGCGGCCGCCACGGATCATGACGACAGAGTGTTCCTGCAGGTTGTGACCTTCGCCCGGGATATAGCCGATGACTTCGAAGCCATTGGTCAGGCGGATCTTGGCGACCTTACGGAGAGCCGAGTTCGGCTTCTTCGGGGTCGTGGTGTAGACGCGGGTGCAGACGCCGCGCTTCTGCGGGTTTTCCTGCAGAGCAGGAACCTTATTGCGCTTTACGTTCGCCTGACGCGGCTTGCGGATAAGCTGGTTTACGGTAGGCATTCAACCATCCCTTACGTTAATCTGTACCCTTTCGGGCGTAAATCGCGCCGTCTCCGGCAAGATCACACGCTAGTCTCAATGCGCAAAACGTGGCCCGATCCGCTTTCGCAGATGGACCACCGAGGGCAGAGGACGCAAAAGACATGCGTCATGCGTGCAGGCATCATATCTTCAACGTGCGTTTCGAACCTTGTTTGAGGAGAACTCCAGGGCAAGGCGCCCCAGAAAGCCATGCCTCACATGGGTTCCGATGGCGCGGGTACTACTGGTTTCCCTCACCTACGTCAAGGCCGCGCCGGAAATAATCTTTAACGGAATGCCTTGAAATGCCGGGCTATCGCCCTCTTTGCAGGGGTTCCAGCGGAATTTTGAAGCACCCGGCCAAGTTCAACTTGGGGCCGACATGAAAAGCCGCTAAGGAATCGGCGATTGCAAGCGAAATCCGCTGAGAGCGGATTCGTATTTTCGAATCGTCACGTACCCGAAGGACATGAGCATGATCGCGAGCCCAGACAATGACAACAATTCCGAAGGCCCGATGATCTTCATCATCATCGGCAAGGGCTACGAGACGGATGGCAGCGAAGGCGTCGACCTGCACGTCATGCTGAAGGCCGCCGACGACGACAGCGCGGTGCGCGAGGCGCTCAACGCGCTCGCCGAAGAAGGCTTCATCGAAGCCGACCTCGACCAGATCGGCATGCTGACCGAAGTGCCGGAAGAAGAGCCGCACGCCTCGGCCTATCAGGGCGCCCTCGAGGGCGAAGTCTCGATCATCCGCTTCAGCTGATAAGCCGCGGCCTAATCGCCGCCCGGAAACAGCACCGCTTCATAATTCATCGCACCGCTGACTATGTGCAGGATGTGAACGGTGCCCTCACCCGCCGTTAGAATATATTGTAGCGGCCATACACAGCGCGGCGAATGCCGGACGCCTCGTGTCTCGGCACCAGAGCATAGGCAAGCGGATGATCAGCGATCCGCTTGCAGTGCCATTCGATCTCCTCGACGAAAGACAGGGCGCGGCGCGGATTATCCTTGGCGATGTAGTCGCCTATGGCGAAGAGGTCCCGGCGGGCTTCTTCCGCAAAGACCAGTTTCATTCGCCATCCGCCATGCGCTTGTAGCGCTCCTTCATCTCGGCAAAGACATCCTCTGCGGCATGGACGCGGCCCGCTTCGATATCCGCCCTGCCCCGTGCCAGCGCCGCATCCATGAGAGCGAGCTGCTTCTCGCGCTCCTCGACCAGGCGCACGCCTTCGCGCAGCACCTCGCTCTTCGAGTTGTAGCGGCCGCTTTCGACGAGCCGCTTTACCACCGCTTCCAGATTTCCAAGTTCAACGCTTTGAGCCATAGCAGCCTCCGATAACTATTATCGGACCGGTCTTGTTCTTTGGCAAGTCCGGCTTGCATGCGTGCCAACGGTCCGCGGCCAATATGCCGCAGCCTCTGACACCGTTCTGTCATCTTCGCCAAACAATCCTCGGCTACCCGCGGGATGCATTATTGCCCCAAGGAGTCTCCCGATGCGTTCCATTTCCAAATTCGTTGCTTTCGGCCTCGCGGCCGCGATTGCCTTTTCGGCCCCGGCCTTTGCCGAAGAGAAGGCCAAACCCTTTACCGACAATACCGAAGTCAACCTTTTGAACCTGCTGCCACCTCCGCCGGCCAATGATTCCGCCAAGACCAAGGCCGAGATCGGCGAACTCCTGAAGATCCAGGTGACGCGCACGCCCGAGATGGAAGCCCGCGCCGTTGCCGATGCAGAAGAGAATGTCTGGCGCTATGCCGACGTGATCGACAATCCGAAGTTCACCAAGGAGAACCTGCCGAAGTTCTCCGCCTTCTTCGACCGCATCGTCGAGACCGAAGCCGCCGTCGTCGATCCGGCCAAGGACGTCTGGAAGCGCACCCGCCCTCACCTCCTCTATCCGGATCTCGTCAAGCCGGTCGTTCCGCTCTCCAAGTCCGGTTCCTATCCGTCGGGCCACACGACGCTCGGCACGCTGATGGGCGTCGTTCTCTCCAACATGGTTCCGGAGAAGAAGGACGCGATCATGGCGCGCGCCTGGGAATACGGCTGGAACCGCGTCATCGGCGGCATCCACTACCCAACCGATATCGAAGCTGGCCGCATTGCCGGTATCGCGACGGCACAGACGATCATGCAGCATGATGACTACAAGGCGGAATACGAAGCCGCCCGCACCGAGCTGCGGACCGTTCTCGGCATGTGATATCGCCAGCATATGATCTGAAGGCCGCGGCGAGAGCTGCGGCCTTTTGCCTTGCTGAAATCTGACGAGCTGAACTTTTCGGCGCCCTTGCCGTTCACCGGAGACATTTGCACTGTCTTGGGGAGGCACCGATGGCTCAATGCGAATATTGCGAGCGGGAGATCCCGCCGGGCCTGCTGATCTGCCCACAATGCGGGCGGCGGCCGCCGGGCGATGAGGAGCGAAAGCGGCGGATGAAGCGGATCTCCGTCGTCATCGGCATCACCGCCGTCTTCATGCTGCTGCTTCTGCTGCGCGATGCAGTCATGCGCGGGACGATCCCGCACTTTTCCTAAGCCTAAAAGAAAAACCGCCCGGATTGCTCCGGGCGGTTTTCGATTTCCAAGACGCTGGTCGCTTATTCGGCGGCCGGAGCGTTTTCGGCAGCCATGTCCTGCAGCATCGGCGTGGCCGATTCTGCACCGCTGCCCTTGCGGCGCTCTTCGAGGATCATCTCGTCGCGCGACGTGGCGATGCGGCGGATCTGGGTCATCGTACCGCCGGTACCAGCCGGGATGAGGCGGCCGACGATGACGTTTTCCTTCAGACCCTGCAGGCCGTCGGTCTTGCCGGCGATCGCAGCTTCCGTGAGCACCTTCGTCGTTTCCTGGAAGGACGCGGCGGAGATGAAGGACGGGGTCTGCAGCGACGCCTTGGTGATGCCGAGCAGAACCGGATCGCCGTAAGCGGGCTTCTTGCCCTGTTCGATCAGGCCGTCGTTGACGTCCTCGAGCTCGATACGATCGACGTTGTCGCCGACGATATAGGTCGAGTCGCCTGCATCGGTGATTTCCACCTTCTGCAGCATCTGACGGACAATCACTTCGATGTGCTTGTCGTTGATGACAACGCCCTGCAAGCGGTAGACTTCCTGGATTTCGTTGACCAGGTACGAAGCGAGTGCCTCGACGCCCTTGATCGCCAGGATGTCGTGCGGAGCCGGGTTACCGTCGAGGATGTAGTCACCCTTTTCGATATAGTCGCCTTCCTGAAGGTGGAAGGGCTTGCCCTTCGGGATCAGGTATTCGACCGGCTCGACACCGTCTTCCGCCGGCTCGATGATGACGCGGCGCTTGTTCTTGTAGTCGCGGCCGAGGCGGATCGTACCATCGATCTCAGCGATGATGGCGTGATCCTTCGGACGGCGAGCTTCGAACAGTTCGGCAACGCGCGGCAGACCACCGGTGATGTCCTTGGTCTTGGCGCTTTCCAGCGGCGAACGTGCGAGAACGTCACCCTGGGAGACCTTCGTGCCCGGCTCGACCGACAGAATGGCGTCGACCGAGAGCAGGAAGCGGGCGTCACCACCACGCGACAGCTTCATGACATTGCCGCTGGCGTCCTTGATGACGATTGCCGGCTTCAGGTCGGAACCGCGCGGCGTCGAGCGCCAGTCGATAACCTGACGCTTGGTGATGCCGGTGGATTCGTCGGTCGCTTCGAGAACGGAGAGACCGTCGACCAGGTCTTCGAACTGAACGGTACCGGCTACTTCCGTCATCATCGGACGGGTGTAGGGGTCCCACTCTGCCAGACGCTGACCGCGCTTGACCTTGTCGCCTTCGTCGACATGCAGCTTCGAACCGTAGGCGACGCGCTGCGAGGAGCGCTCCACGCCACGCTCGTCCAGGATCTGGACGGTCATGTTGCGGCCCATGGCAACGAGGTTGCCTTCCGAGTTGCGCAGAACGTTGCGGTTCTTGATCTGGATCGTACCTTCGTACGAGGCTTCCAGGAACGACTGGTCGACCACGTTTGCCGTACCACCAAGGTGGAACGTACGCATGGTGAGCTGCGTGCCCGGCTCGCCGATCGACTGAGCCGCGATGACGCCGACTGCTTCGCCCATGTTGACAGGCGTACCGCGAGCAAGGTCGCGGCCGTAGCAGACCGAGCAGACGCCCGTCTGAACTTCGCAGGTCAGAGCCGAACGGATGCGGATCGACTGGATACCAGCCTTTTCGATCTCGATGACATCGGGCTCAAGGATCATCTTGCCAGCGTCGACAAGACGCTCGCCGGTGATCGGATGATCGATGTCGTCAAGAGCCGTACGGCCGAGGATACGAGCGCCGAGCGAAGCAACGACCTGACCGGCATCGACGATGGCGGTCATGGTGAGGCCCTTGTCGGTGCCGCAATCCACGAGGTTGACGATGCAATCCTGCGCGACGTCGACGAGACGGCGGGTCAGGTAACCGGAGTTAGCCGTCTTCAGAGCGGTGTCTGCGAGACCCTTACGGGCGCCGTGCGTCGAGTTGAAGTACTCGTTGACGGTCAGACCTTCCTTGAAGTTCGACGTGATCGGCGTTTCGATGATTTCGCCCGACGGCTTGGCCATGAGGCCGCGCATGCCGCCCAGCTGGCGCATCTGGTTCGGAGAACCACGGGCACCCGAGTGCGACATCATGTAGATGGCGTTCATCGGCTTCTGGCGGCCGGTGTTCGGATCGAACTCGACAGCCTTAATGCGGGCCATCATGTCTTCAGCGACCTTTTCGGTAGCCTTACCCCAGGCGTCAACGACCTTGTTGTACTTCTCGCCCTGAGTGATCAGGCCGTCGTTGTACTGCTGCTCGTATTCCTTGACCAGGTTTTCGGTGTCGCCAACGATCTTTGCCTTGGTTTCCGGAATGACCATGTCGTCCTTGCCGAACGAAATGCCGGCGCGGCAGGCATGGGCGAAGCCGAGCTGCATGATGCGGTCGCAGAAGATGACCGTGTCCTTCTGGCCGCAGTGACGGTAGACCGTGTCGATCATCTTGGAGATGTTCTTCTTGGTCATTTCCTGGTTGCAGACGTCGAAGGTCACCTTGCCGTTCTTCGGCAGGAGTTCGCCGATGAGCAGACGGCCCGGAGTCGTTTCATAGATCTTCGAGTACGGCTTGCCGTCCTCGCCGATCGACTTGAAGCGGCCGCGGATCTTGGTGTGCAGCGTCACGACCTTGTTTTCAAGCGCGTGATGCAGCTCGCCGAGATCGGAGAAGGCCATGCCTTCGCCCGGCTCGTTCTGGTTCATGATCGCGAGGTAGTACAGGCCGAGAACCATGTCCTGCGACGGAACGATGATCGGTGCACCGTTTGCCGGGTGCAGGATGTTGTTCGTCGACATCATCAGAACGCGGGCTTCGAGCTGGGCTTCGAGCGACAGCGGCACGTGAACGGCCATCTGGTCACCGTCGAAGTCGGCGTTGAAGGCCGTGCAGACGAGCGGGTGCAGCTGGATGGCCTTGCCTTCGACCAGGGTGGGTTCGAAGGCCTGGATACCCAGGCGGTGCAGCGTCGGTGCGCGGTTCAGGAGAACCGGATGCTCGCGGATGACCTCGTCGAGGATATCCCAGACTTCCGGCTTTTCCTTTTCAACCAGCTTCTTGGCCTGCTTGACGGTCGAGGAATAACCCTTGGCGTCGAGGCGGGCGTAGATGAACGGCTTGAAGAGCTCGAGCGCCATCTTCTTCGGAAGACCGCACTGGTGAAGCTTCAGTTCCGGACCGGTCACGATGACCGAACGGCCGGAATAGTCGACGCGCTTGCCGAGCAGGTTCTGACGGAAGCGGCCCTGCTTGCCCTTGAGCATGTCGGACAGCGACTTCAGCGGACGCTTGTTGGCGCCGGTGATGACGCGGCCACGGCGGCCGTTGTCGAACAGCGCGTCCACAGATTCCTGCAGCATGCGCTTTTCGTTGCGGATGATGATGCCCGGAGCGCGCAGTTCGATCAGGCGCTTCAGACGGTTGTTACGGTTGATGACGCGGCGGTACAGATCGTTCAGATCCGACGTCGCGAAACGGCCGCCATCGAGCGGAACGAGCGGGCGCAGGTCCGGCGGGATGACCGGGACGACCTTCATGATCATCCATTCCGGACGGTTGCCCGATTCCATGAAGTTCTCGACGATCTTCAGGCGCTTCATCAGCTTCTTCTGCTTGAGATCCGACGTGGTGTCGGCAAGCTCGGAGCGCAGATCGCCAGCGATCTTCTCGAGGTTCATCGATGCCAGCATCTCGTAGATGGCTTCAGCACCGATCATGGCGGTGAACTGGTCTTCGCCGTATTCGTCGACGGCCAGCATGTACTCTTCTTCCGTCAGGAGCTGGTGCTCCTTGAGCGCTGTGAGGCCCGGCTCGGTGACGATGTAGTTTTCAAAGTAGAGAACGCGCTCTACATCCTTCAGCGTCATGTCGAGCAGGGTCGAGATGCGCGACGGAAGCGACTTCAGGAACCAGATGTGGGCAACGGGAGCGGCGAGCTCGATGTGACCCATGCGCTCACGGCGAACGCGCGACAGCGTAACTTCGACACCGCACTTTTCGCAGATGATGCCCTTGTACTTCATGCGCTTGTACTTGCCGCAAAGGCATTCGTAGTCCTTGATCGGTCCGAAAATGCGCGCGCAGAAGAGACCGTCGCGTTCCGGCTTGAACGTACGGTAGTTGATGGTTTCCGGCTTCTTGATCTCGCCGTAGGACCAGGAGAGGATCTTCTCCGGCGATGCGATAGAAATTCGAATGCTATCGAAATTCTGTGCAGGCACCTGCGGATTGAAAAGATTCATGACCTCTTGGTTCATGCCTGTCTCCTTCATGGGCGGATGCGCCCTTAGCTTGCGATCGACGGCGGCAAATCCCGGGAGCCGCGCCAACGCTCAAAACGACAATAACCGCAGAATGCGGCGAAATCGTCCCTGCCCGGCCAACACGTTACGGGGCCAGAGCGGGAACGGTGTGCGCTGATTTACAGCGCACACCCTATCAGATGGTTACTCGGCTGCGTCCGGCAGCTGGCTCGCCTGCTGTTCATCGACCTTGGAGTTCTCCAGTTCGACAGACAGACCGAGCGAGCGCATTTCCTTGACGAGAACGTTGAAGCTTTCGGGGATACCCGCTTCGAACGTATCGTCGCCACGGACGATGGCTTCGTAGACCTTGGTACGGCCGGCGACGTCGTCCGACTTGACCGTGAGCATTTCCTGCAGCGTGTAAGCTGCACCGTATGCTTCCAGTGCCCAGACTTCCATTTCGCCGAAGCGCTGACCGCCGAACTGCGCCTTGCCGCCCAGCGGCTGCTGGGTAACGAGCGAGTAAGGACCGATCGAACGGGCGTGGATCTTGTCGTCGACAAGGTGGTTCAGCTTCAGCATGTAGATGTAGCCAACAGTGACCTGGCGGTCGAACTGCTCGCCCGTACGGCCGTCGTAAAGGGTCGACTGACCGCTTTCCTTCAGACCGGCGAGAGCCAGCATCTCGTTGACGTCACCTTCGTGCGCGCCGTCGAAAACCGGCGTCGCGATCGAAACGCCGCGCTTCCACTGGTCGGCAAGACGCAGGACCGACTCGTCGTCGAAATCCTTGACCTGCTCGGCCTTCGGACCCTCGCCGACAACGTCGCCAATCGTCTTGCGCAGAGGCTCGATGTTGCCGCTCGCCTTGTAGGCTTCCAGCATGTCGCCGATCTGGCGGCCCATGCCGGCGCAAGCCCAGCCGAGATGCGTTTCGAGAATCTGACCGACGTTCATGCGCGACGGCACGCCGAGCGGGTTCAGAACGACGTCGACATGCGTACCGTCTTCGAGGAACGGCATGTCTTCGACCGGCACGATACGCGACACGACACCCTTGTTGCCGTGACGGCCGGCCATCTTGTCGCCTGGCTGGATCTTGCGCTTAACAGCGACGAAGACCTTGACCATCTTCATGACGCCCGGAGGCATTTCGTCGCCGCGCTGGACCTTCTCGACCTTGTCCATGAAGCGCTGTTCAAGGCGCGACTTGGATTCGTCGTACTGGCCACGCAGAGCTTCGAGTTCGCTCTGGACCTTCTCGTCTTCGACGGCGAACATCCACCACTGCGAGCGGGGATATTCGGAGACGACGGCGTTCGACAGTTCGGTGCCCTTCTTGAAGCCCTTCGGGCCCGCGATGGACATCTGGCCGCGGAGCATGTCGATCAGACGGCCGTAGACGTTACGGTCGAGGATCGCCTGCTCGTCGTCGCGGTCCTTTGCAAGACGCTCGATCTCTTCGCGCTCGATTGCCATCGCGCGCTCGTCCTTCTCAACGCCGTGGCGATTGAAGACGCGCACTTCGACGATCGTGCCGTAGGTGCCGGGCGGCATGCGCATGGACGTGTCGCGCACGTCGGATGCCTTTTCACCGAAGATGGCGCGCAGGAGCTTTTCTTCCGGCGTCATCGGGCTTTCGCCCTTCGGCGTGATCTTGCCGACGAGGATATCCCCCGGCTGAACTTCGGCGCCGATGTAGACGATACCGGCTTCGTCGAGGTTCTTCAGCGCTTCTTCCGAAACGTTCGGAATGTCGCGCGTGATTTCTTCCGGACCTAGCTTGGTGTCACGGGCCATCACTTCGAATTCTTCGATGTGGATGGAGGTGAACACGTCATCAGCAACGATACGCTCGGAGAGCAGGATCGAGTCTTCGTAGTTGTAACCGTTCCACGGCATGAACGCGACGAGCGCGTTGCGGCCGAGTGCGAGATCGCCCAGGTCCGTCGACGGGCCGTCGGCGAGGATGTCGCCGCGGTTGACAACGTCACCGACGGTGACCAGCGGACGCTGGTTGACGCAGGTGTTCTGGTTCGAACGCTGGAACTTCTGCAGGCGGTAGATATCGACGCCGGACTTGCCAGCTTCGAGGTCTTCCGTCGCACGGATAACGATACGCGTCGCGTCGACCTGGTCGACAACGCCGCCGCGGCGGGCGCCGATAGCAGCGCCGGAGTCGCGGGCAACGACCGGCTCCATGCCGGTGCCGACGAACGGAGCTTCAGCACGCAGCAGCGGAACGGCCTGACGCTGCATGTTCGAGCCCATGAGAGCGCGGTTGGCGTCGTCGTTTTCCAGGAACGGGATGAGAGCGGCTGCGACCGAAACGACCTGCTTCGGCGAGACGTCCATCAGGTTCATGCTGTCGCGCGGAGCAAGCATAACTTCGCCGGCGTGACGGCAGACGACGAACTCGTCAACGAAGGAACCGTCCTTCTCGAGCGCGGCGTTGGCCTGTGCGACGTAGTATTTCGCTTCTTCCATGGCCGACAGGTAGAGAACGTCGTTCGTGACCTTGCCATCGACGATGCGGCGGTACGGGCTTTCGATGAAGCCGTACTTATTGACGCGCGCGAAAGTCGCCAGCGAGTTGATGAGACCGATGTTCGGACCTTCCGGCGTTTCGATCGGGCAAATGCGGCCGTAGTGGGTCGGATGAACGTCGCGGACTTCGAAGCCTGCGCGCTCGCGGGTCAGACCACCCGGGCCAAGTGCCGAGAGACGGCGCTTGTGGGTGATTTCCGAAAGCGGGTTCACCTGGTCCATGAACTGCGACAGCTGCGAGGAGCCGAAGAATTCGCGGACGGCAGCTGCTGCCGGCTTGGCGTTGATCAGATCCTGCGGCATGACCGTGTCGATTTCGATCGAGGACATGCGTTCCTTGATCGCGCGCTCCATGCGGAGCAGGCCGAGACGGTACTGGTTTTCCATCAGTTCGCCGACGGAGCGAACGCGACGGTTGCCGAGGTTGTCGATGTCGTCGATTTCGCCCTTACCGTCGCGCAGTTCGACGAGCATCTTGACCACGGCCAGGATGTCGTCCTTGCGCAGGATGCGGACGGTGTCGTCGACCTGGAGGTCGAGACGCATGTTCATCTTCACGCGGCCGACGGCGGAGAGGTCGTAACGCTCCGCATCGAAGAACAGCGAGTTGAACATGGCTTCGGCCGATTCCATGGTCGGCGGTTCACCCGGGCGCATGACGCGGTAGATGTCGAACAGAGCGTCCTGACGGTTCTCGTTCTTGTCTGCGTGTAGCGTGTTGCGGATGTAGGCGCCGACATTGATGTGGTCGATACCGAGAACCGGGATCTCGTCGAAACCGTTCGACAGGATGACCGGCAGGGTCTTCTCGTCGATTTCGTCGCCGGCTTCGAGATAGATCTCACCGGTCGAGTAGTTGACGATGTCTTCGGCCAGGAAGTTGCCGTACAGGTCGTCGTCAGACGCCTTCAGGGCCTTGAGACCCTTTTCGGAGAGCTGGCGGAGCAGACGCGGGGTCAGCTTCTTGCCGGCTTCGACAACGACTTCGCCGGTGTCGGCGTCGACCATCTCGGTGATCGCCTTGGCGCCACGCAGCGTTTCCGGCTTGAAGGGAATGCGCCAGCCTTCGCCGTCGCGCTTGTAGAGCGACTTCGTGTAGAAGGTGTCGAGGATTTCCTCACCGTCCATGCCGAGGGCCATCAGCAGCGACGACACCGGAATCTTGCGGCGGCGGTCGATACGGGCATAGACGATGTCCTTGGCGTCGAATTCGATATCGAGCCAGGAACCACGATACGGGATCACGCGGGCAGCAAAGAGCAGCTTGCCGGAAGAATGGCTCTTGCCCTTGTCGTGATCGAAGAACACGCCCGGCGAACGGTGCATCTGCGAAACGATGACGCGCTCGGTGCCGTTGACGATGAACGTACCGTTGTTGGTCATGAGCGGCATGTCGCCCATGTAGACGGACTGTTCCTTGATGTCCTTGATGGACTTCGCGCCGGTATCCTCGTCGATATCGAACACTATGAGGCGCAGCGTCACCTTGAGGGGCGCTGCGTAGGTCAGGTCGCGCTGACGGCATTCATCGACGTCGAACTTCGGCGGCTCGAATTCGTAGGAAACGAATTCCAGCATCGAAGCGCCGGAGAAATCCGTGATCGGGAAAACAGACTTGAAGACGGCCTGAAGGCCTTCGTCAGGGCGGCCGCCCTTGGGCTCTTCAACCATCAGGAACTGGTCGTAGGACGCCTTCTGAACCTCGATGAGGTTCGGCATCTCTGCGACTTCGGGGATTTTACCAAAAAACTTGCGTACGCGCCTACGACCGTTGAACGAAAGGGTCTGAGCCATCGTCGCTCCTTCAAAAATTGCATCCGGGCCTGCAACGGACGGGAACCGATGGCCAGTCGACCCCGTCAACCAATGGGTTGGTTCAATCTCGTCTCACTTCCCGAAACAAGAGGCCGGATTGCCTTCATGCTGCGGTTCGAGACCATCCTCTTGAAGAACCCATTACCCAAAAGCCGTTTTCACGCGGCTTTTGGGTAATTTGTTCAGGAAAACGGCAAATGGGAGACGGTAAACATACCGCCTCCCAGATGCAGTTCAAGATTACTTGACGTCGGCCTTTGCGCCAGCGTCTTCAAGCTTCTTCTTGATGTCGGCAGCTTCAGCCTTGGAAACGCCTTCCTTGACAGCCTTCGGAGCGCCTTCGACGAGGTCCTTGGCTTCCTTCAGGCCGAGGCCGGTGATGCCGCGGACTTCCTTGATGACGTTGATCTTGTTGGCGCCAGCGTCAACCAGGATAACGTCGAACTCGGTCTTTTCTTCTTCAGCCGGAGCTGCAGCGCCACCAGCGCCACCAGCAGCAGCAACTGCTACCGGAGCAGCAGCAGAAACGCCCCACTTTTCTTCGAGCATCTTGGAAAGCTCAGCAGCTTCCAGGACGGTCAGAGCAGAGAGGTCTTCAACGATCTTTACGAGATCAGCCATGTTATCAGTTCCTTTTGTTCGGTTCGAACCGGTGTTTTATAAACAGCAAAAAACCGCCTTATGCGGCTTCGTCCTTCTTGGCGTAAGCCGAGAACACGCGAGCAAGCTGGCTTGCCGGTGCTGCAACAACGCCTGCGATGCGGGTAGCCGGGGTCTGAATCATACCGACCAGCTTTGCACGCAGTTCGTCCAACGACGGCAGGGTCGCAAGCGACTTGACTGCATCGGCGTTGAGCGTGGTTGTTCCCATGGCGCCGCCCAAAACAACGATCTTATCGTTGGTCTTGGCGAAATCCACGACGACTTTCGGAGCGGTGATCGGGTCATTGCTGTATGCAATGAGCGTCTGACCGGTGAAGAGATTGGAAATCCCTTCCGCTTCCGTACCCTGAAGGGCGATCTTGGCCAGGCGGTTCTTCGCGACTTTGACGGTACCGCCAGCTGCGCGCATCTTCGAACGGAAGTCGTTCATCTGCGCGACTGTAGCACCAGCATAGTGGGCCACGACAACCGAGCCCGAAGCCTTGAAGACTTCGTTCAGTTCCGTGACGAATTCGCGTTTTTCCGCTCTTTCCACTGCCTATCTCCAGTTGGCAGGACCTGTAAGGCCCTACCGGGTTGCCTTTTGCCTCCCGGGATCAATTGCGATCCCAAGCGACGCTTGAGGATCCTGTCCCCTCGCGCTTCGCGCCAGAAAAGGCCGAAGGCACAAGGCATCCAAGGCTCGAACCGGATCAATGAAGCGAACTTCAGAAATTCGGGTCTTACCCGTCTCATGCAGGCCAAGTGATTAAGGGAAAACCACCTGCAATCTCGGACAGGATTCCGGATTTCTCCGGAATATCCCGGCCCCTTGCGAGGCCGGAATTCTTGCTGCCGGGCAAAAGCCCGGCAAATTCATTAGGCGGCCGGAGCCGTGACCGAGCCAACCTCGATCTTGACGCCCGGACCCATGGTCGAAGAGATCGCTACGCGCTTGACGTAGTTACCCTTGGCGCCAGCCGGCTTTGCCTTGATGACGGCGTCAGCGAAGGCGCGGATGTTTTCTTCCAGAGCCTTGGCATCGAAGGATGCCTTGCCGATGCCGGCGTGTACGATACCGGCCTTTTCGACGCGGAATTCAACGGCGCCGCCCTTGGAAGCCTTAACGGCACCCGTGACGTCCATCGTTACCGTGCCAACCTTCGGGTTCGGCATCATGCCGCGCGGGCCGAGAACCTTACCGAGACGGCCGACGAGCGGCATCATGTCGGGGGTCGCGATGACGCGGTCGAAATCGATCTTGCCGCCCTGGACGATGTCGACCAGGTCTTCGGCGCCGACGATGTCTGCGCCTGCAGCCTTGGCTTCGTCAGCCTTGGCGCCGCGGGCGAAAACAGCGACGCGAACGTCGCGGCCGGTGCCGTTCGGCAGGTTGACGACGCCGCGGACCATCTGGTCGGCGTGGCGCGGGTCAACGCCGAGGTTCATCGAGATTTCGATGGTCTCGTCGAACTTGGCGACAGCACGCTCCTTGACCATGCCGATAGCGAGGCCGAGTGCGTAGAGCTTCGTGGGATCAACACCTTCGTTGATCTTCTTGGTGCGCTTGCCTGACATGGTCTTAACCTACCACTTCCAGGCCCATGGCGCGGGCAGAGCCCTCAATCATCGCCATTGCACCTTCGATATCTGCTGCGTTCAGATCCTTCATCTTGGCTTCGGCGATCGACTTGATCTGAGCCTTGGTGAGCTTGCCGGCGTTGGCGCCCTTGCCGGGCGTCTTCGAACCGGACTGGATCTTCGCTTCCTTCTTCAGGAAGTAGCTGACCGGCGGCTGCTTCATGATGAAGGTGAAGGACTTGTCCTGGTAATAGGTGATGACGACCGGGATCGGCATACCCTTTTCCATTTCCTGCGTAGCCGCGTTGAACGACTTGCAGAATTCCATGATGTTAATGCCACGCTGACCAAGCGCCGGGCCGATCGGCGGGGACGGGTTAGCCGATCCTGCCTTGACCTGAAGCTTGAGCTGGCCTGCAACTTTCTTAGCCATATCTCTCTGCCTTTCACTGACGGCCGGTTGCCCGGCCCTTGATGCCGGATTGCTCCGGCGGCTGCGGTTGCGTGGTTCGGATAATTGCGACCCGGCTAAGGCCCCTCACCTTCCACGCGCTGCGGCTTTCGCCGCCCGAAGGCCAGCCTCAAGGACCAGCCTCCGATTCTTGAAATCAGACCTTCTCGACCTGACCGTATTCGAGCTCGACCGGCGTCGCGCGGCCGAAGATCGACACTTCCACCTTCAGGCGCGAACGCTCTTCGTCCACATCCTGAACCGTGCCGTTGAACGAGGCGAACGGACCATCGGAAACCCGAACCTGCTCGCCGATCTCGAAGCTGACCGAGGCCTTCGGACGCTCGACACCCTCCTGAACCTGGCCGAGAATGCGCTCGGCTTCGGAGTCCGGGATCGGAACCGGCTTGTTGTCGGAACCAAGGAAGCCCGTGACCTTCGGCGTGTTCTTGATCAGGTGGTAGGCTTCGTCGGTCAGGTTCGCACGAACCATGACGTAGCCCGGGAAGAACTTGCGCTCGCTGTCGACCTTGCGGCCGCGGCGCACTTCAACCACCTTCTCGGTCGGCACGAGAATCTTTTCGAACAGGTGCTCAAGCCCTTTCTGGCGAGCCTTGTTCTCGATGTCCTCGGCAACCTTCTTTTCAAAATTCGAATACGCGTGGACGATGTACCAACGTGCCGCCATCTTTTATCTCCACCCGATCAGTTGCTGACGTTGAGCACGAAGCTCAAAAGCCAGCTGATCAGCTGGTCGGCAGCAAAGAAAAACAGCGCGGCAAAAACCACCATTACCAGAACCATGATCGTCGAGATCATCGTCTCACGGCGCGACGGCCAAGTGATCTTCGCCGTCTCGGAGCGAACCTGCTGGAGAAACGCTAGTGGATTGGATTTGGATGCCATCGACTGCCCACGCAATTACGGCGCGTAAAGCTGAACATATCAGCCCCACGCACCGCGTGTCTGTTGAACCCTACATAAACACCGATTCCCAATTCGACAAGAGGGAAACCGAAGTTTAACGAAATTAGCCATTGCGCCTCCCCGGCCGGAACGCCGCGAGAACGTCCGCGCTTCCCGTTCGAGGAAAATGGCAGGGGCAGAGGGGCTCGAACCCCCGACCTGCGGTTTTGGAGACCGCCGCTCTACCAACTGAGCTATACCCCTTTACGCTTTCGTTTCAGCTCCTTGGCCATTCGGCCGAAGCGCTTCCGCAAAGCATGGCGCTCCCTTTAAGACGGCGGCAAAGGATTGGCAAGTCCCGTTTTCGATTTTTCCCAATCCTCTGCCGCTTCAAGACGTTTCCGTCAGACCTTCACGTAGTTGCGCCAGTTGTGTTCTTCCTTGAAGCCCAGCACTTCGCGGATCTTGCGGTTGGAGAGAAGCCCCTCATATTCGCCGATCTCGCGCGTGAAGGGAACGTTGGGGAAAAACCGTCTGGCGAGCTCCTTCGACGGCGTATTGGCCGAGACAGTGTCGTTCGCGGCATTGAAGACCTGGTAGCCGAGACCATCCTTTTCGATGCAGAGATGGCAGATCTGGCCAAGATCGCGAGCATCGATATAGCTCCAGGCAATGCGCTTGCGAATCTCCGGATCGGCGAAGAAGGCCGGGAACTTCTCGTATTCATGCGGCTCGATGACATTGCCGATGCGCAGCGCATAGATGTCGGCGCCGGTGCGTTCGGCGAAGGCCCTTGCCGTCTTCTCGTTGATCACCTTCGACAAGCCATAGGAATCCATCGGATTGACGTCGTAATCCTCATCCAGCGGAAACTGGTGGAAATCGCGATGTCCCTCGGCGAAGCAGACGCCATAGGTCGTCTCGCTTGAGGCGACGATGATCTTGCGGATGCCGAGCTTCACTGCCGCTTCGATGACATTATAGGTGCCCATCGTATTGATGCGGAAGGTCTCGTTATCAGGCTTGATGAGGATGCGCGGCACGGCGGCAAAATGAATGACCGCGTCGAACGGCTGGACGCCCTTCCCGCTCTCGAGATCGGGAAAGTCACGATGCATCGACAGCGCGTTAAAGACCTGGCCGCTATCGGTGATGTCGGCGATCAGATTGGTGACGCCGGGGCTTTCCAGCGGCACGAGATCGATATTGTGGACCTCATAGCCCTTGGCGACCAGCCACGGCACGGTGTGCCGCCCTGCCTTGCCCGAACCACCGGTGAAAAGAATACGCTTCTTCATGAAATATCCTCCGCGTCATGAAAATCGCAGGGATAGATAAAGGCTTTGCAACGCAGCGCAAGGGTGGCGCTGCTGCGTCAGGCTGCCTCGACCTCGGGGATGGCGGCAAGCGCCGTCGCCATAGCGTCCTTTTGGACCTTGATGTCGTAGCTCACCTGCAGGTTCATCCAGAACTCGGGCGTCGTGCGGAAGAATTTGGCGAGCCGCAGCGCGGTATCAGTCGTGATGCCCACCTTCCCACCCGCGATACGCTCGATGCGGGTCCGGGGAACGCCGAGCTTCTTTGCCAGCATATAGGGCGAGATTTCCAATGGCTCGAGATAGAGCTCCCGCAGGATTTCACCGGGATGGATCGCCGGCAGAATATTCTCAACCATGGTCCATAGCTCCATTCATTCTAATGATAGTCCGTGATTTCGACATCGCCCGGTCCGCTTTCCGTCCAGACGAAACAGATGCGCCATTGCTTGTTGATGCGGACGGAATGCTGCCCTTCCCGGTCTCCCGCCAATTTCTCCAAGCGATTTCCCGGCGGGGATCGAAGGTCGTTGAGATCGGCCGCGGCATTCAGCACTGCCAGCATCAGCTGCGTCCTGCGAACAAGATCAGCAGGAAAGCCCTTTCGGATCGATCCATCGGCAATCGATTGGCTGAGCTTGTCCTTATATGATCGGATCACCGGGCGTCTCGCATTGGTATCATACGATGATACTAATCGAAGTCAACAAAAACGAAAAAGGCCCCGCTGTTTCCAGCGAGGCCTTCTTTATTCAATGCGACAGCCGATTACTCGACGATCGAGGCAACGATGCCGGCGCCGACGGTACGGCCGCCTTCGCGGATAGCGAAGCGCAGCTTTTCTTCCATCGCGATCGGAACGATCAGCTCGACGTCAACCGTGACGTTGTCGCCCGGCATAACCATTTCCGTGCCTTCCGGCAGCGTGACGATGCCCGTCACGTCCGTCGTGCGGAAGTAGAACTGCGGACGGTAGTTGGTGAAGAACGGCGTATGACGGCCGCCTTCTTCCTTCGTCAGGATGTAGGCTTCTGCCTTGAACTTCTTGTGCGGCTTGACCGAACCCGGCTTGCACAGGATCTGACCACGCTCGACGCCGTCACGGTTAACACCGCGAACCAGTGCGCCGATGTTGTCGCCGGCCTGGCCCTGATCGAGCAGCTTGCGGAACATTTCAACGCCGGTAACCGTCGTCTTCGAGGTCGCGCGGATGCCGACGATTTCGACTTCTTCGCCAACCTTGACGATACCACGCTCGACGCGGCCCGTAACAACCGTACCACGGCCCGAGATCGAGAACACGTCTTCGATCGGCATCAGGAACGGCTGGTCAACCGGACGCTCAGGCGTCGGGATGTAGGCGTCGACCTGAGCCATCAGCTCGCGGATCGCGTCTTCGCCGATCTTCTTGTCGGAATCTTCGAGAGCGGCCAGAGCCGAACCCTTGACGACCGGGATGTCGTCGCCCGGGAAGTCGTAGGACGACAGCAGTTCGCGAACTTCGAGCTCGACGAGTTCGAGAAGCTCGGCGTCGTCAACCTGGTCGACCTTGTTGAGGAACACGACGATAGCCGGAACGCCAACCTGGCGAGCGAGCAGGATGTGCTCGCGGGTCTGCGGCATCGGGCCGTCAGCAGCGGAGCAAACCAGGATCGCGCCGTCCATCTGTGCGGCACCGGTGATCATGTTCTTGACGTAGTCGGCGTGGCCGGGGCAGTCGACGTGCGCGTAGTGGCGGTTCGGGGTCTCATACTCGACGTGGGCCGTCGAGATGGTGATGCCGCGTGCCTTTTCTTCCGGAGCAGCGTCGATCTGGTCATACGCCTTGAACTCGCCGAAATACTTCGTGATCGCTGCCGTCAGAGACGTCTTGCCGTGGTCAACGTGGCCGATCGTGCCGATGTTTACGTGCGGCTTGTTGCGCTCAAACTTACTCTTTGCCATTTGAATGCTTCCTGTGAACGAAATGGGTGACCCCGGCGAACCGGTTTAGTGCCGCCGTTTAAGGCTTTCGGCGGGATTGCGCAAGACCTAATTGCGAACGGTCTTCCGGGCTTTGCTGCCCATATGGGAGACAATCTTCAGCGCACAAGATCGATGCCGCTCAAGACTGCAGAATTATTTGAAAATGAAAAGAAAACCTGGAGCGGGTAGCGGGAATCGAACCCGCGTATTCAGCTTGGAAGGCTGCTGCTCTACCATTGAGCTATACCCGCGGGATTGGTCCGATCGAGACGAATGGTGGAGAGAGTTGGATTTGAACCAACGTAGGCTGAGCCAACGGATTTACAGTCCGTCCCCTTTAACCACTCGGGCATCTCTCCATAACTTTTCGTCTGGATCGGAAGACCAAGCTTGCGATCGTTTGGCGTCGCCGCCCTCGATCTGCGCCGCGTATATGACCGGTGCGTTTTCACATGTCAACACGAAGACAAAAGAAAAAATGTGAAAAAATTCATTGCCTGTTGAAAGGCCCGGAGACGAATGAGACCTATGCGCAGCGAGATCGCGCCGCTATAAAGCCGCATGAGCAAAGACAACAAATCCGGCGGCAAGCCCGCAACCGAAAAAACCCCGCGCGACACGCATTATGCAACGCTGCGCCGCCAGCACCGCGATGCAAAACGCGAGCGCGGCGAGATCCCCACCCCTGCCCCGCAAAAACGCAAGCGCGGCGGCGACGACTGGAAGCCGCCGGTTCTGGCGCCCGAACAGGTCTATCTCTATGGCCTGCACACGGTGCGCGCCGCGCTCGACAATAAAGAGCGACGCAACATCAAGCTTTCGGTGACGCAGAATGCGCTCGTCCGCCTGGAGATCGATCCCGAGACGCTCGGCATTCCGGTCGAGATGGTGGCGCCGCATGATATCGACAAGATGCTTGGCCCCGACGCCATCCACCAGGGCGTCATGCTGGAAACGCGGCCCCTGCCCGTACGCCGGCTGGAAGCGCTGAAGGACAGCCCGCTGCTTCTGGTTCTCGACCAGGTGACCGATCCGCATAATGTCGGCGCCATCATGCGCTCGGCCGTCGCCTTCAATGCCGGTGCCGTGATCACCACGCAGCGGCACAGCCCGACCGAATCGGGCGTGATGGCAAAATCGGCCTCCGGCGCCCTTGAACTCATTCCTTATATACAGATCACCAATCTCGCCGATGCGGTGGGCGAGCTGCACAAGCTCGGCTTCGTGACGATCGGGCTTGATTCGGAAGGACCGGCGCCGCTCGAAGGGACCTTTACCGGAGAGAAAGTGGCACTCGTTCTCGGCTCAGAGGGCAAGGGCCTGCGGCAGAAGACGCGCGAGACGGTCAATGCGCTGGCGCGGCTCGACATGCCGGGCGCGATCAAATCGCTCAACGTCTCGAACGCGGCAGCGATCGCGCTCTATGCGGCGCGGCTTTATCTGGCGAAATAGGTGAGATCAGCCGGCGGACTCAAAATGAACGCATGCGGCGGCTAGAAGCCGCCGGACCGAAACGGCAAGCGAGAAGGAAGCAATCCGGCATGGCAATCCGGCCCCTCCTGTTCGGCATTCTGTTCATCGCAGTTTTCGTCGGCATCATCCTCAGTCTGGTCTGGGTCGATCCCTCCCAGCCGACACGGCAATCCGACCCCCTGGCGCCCTCGCCACCTGCCGTTACCGACCCCACAGCGCCTGCTCCTGCGCAATAGGCGCCTGGAACCACAAACCGCACCGCGCGTTTGCCTCGCAGATTAACGCAAGGAAAACCGCATGCGAATCATGATCGTGGTCGTAGTTCTGATGGTCGGCTCAGTGCTCAGCATCGTGATGATGACGCCATCCGGCGCCGGACAGACCGGCAACGGCGCCAAGATCGAGGCTAGCATCAACGAGCCTGTGCAGCAGTAGACCTGAATCCATCACCTGATGTGCAAGGCCCCGGCATGACCGGGGCTTTCTGCTGTCAGTTGCTGGCCTTCTCGACGGTGATCTCGCCGAACTCGTCGATCATCACGGTCCAGCCGTCGGGCTCGGCATCCGGATCGGTCTTCAGGTAGACCGTGGCGAAGAGGCCCGGCTGCTTGATGATGCCGGTGGAATTCTCCGGACGGATGTCGGTCACATAGGGCTTTATGTCGGTGAACTCATGCAGCTCGAGAGTGGAAACGACCTCGGGGCCCTCGTCGGCCTGGGCAATCTGCTGCAGGTAGACCTTGGACGTGCGGTCCGGCTGACGGACGGCGAAGATCTTGTAATAGCCGTGCCGCGGCTCCGCACTGATGGCAGCCGGCTGGGCTGCACCTGGCGCGCGCTCGATGGCAATCTCGCCCTTCGCCTCTTCCCAGTAGCCGGTGCTCGTCGCAAAGGTGATCGACGACGGCAGGATCGTGTCGGCGGCTGGTGCTGCAGCCGCCATCCCCGCGCCCGAGAAAAGAGCGGCAGCCAGAAGTAAGTTTGCGGCTCTCATCTCAATCCTCGAATTGTTCTGCCAGAATGCGGTCGGACCAGGAGCGGTCCGGATCGGAGAGGATGCGTGCCGTCATATGTTCCGACTGGGCGATGCGCACATGCAGCACCGACTTGACCTCGGAATTATCGGCAACGGCATTCACCGGCCGCTTCTCCGCTTCCAGAATATGGATATCGACCGTCACCTTGTTCGGCAGCAGCGCGCCGCGCCAGCGCCGCGGACGGAAGGCGCTCACCGGCGTCATCGCCAGAAGCGGCGCCTCCAGCGGCAGGATCGGACCATGGGCCGAGAGGTTATAGGCCGTCGAGCCCGCCGGCGTCGCCACCATCAGGCCGTCGCAAATCAACTCTTCGAGCCGCACATGGCCATCGACCTCGACCCGCAGCTTCGCGGCCTGGTAGGACTGGCGAAACAGCGAGACCTCGTTGATCGCAAGTGCTGTCGAATTGGTCCCGTCGGCATTGGCTGTCGTCATCTGTAGCGGCCGGAAGACATTCTCGACGGCAGCGCAGATACGGTCCTGCAGATCTTCCGTCTTGTAATCGTTCATCAGGAAGCCGACGGAACCGCGGTTCATGCCATAGACAAGCTTGCCACTGTTCATCGTGCCATGCAGCGTCTGCAGCATGAAGCCATCGCCGCCAAGCGCGACAATGACATCGGCCTCCTCGGCGGGCACATCGCCATAGATGCGAATCAATTCCTCACGCGCCGCCAGCGCCTCGGTGGCGGAAGATGCCAGAAAACCAAGCGTCTGAAATGACCGGCCCATGCAATGCCCTTTTATGATGCTCGCCTAGCTAAAGGATAAAGGGCTTGTGCGACAAGGTGTTTTGCGCGCCGGCGTGGCGTCTGGGGAAAACATGGCTTGTCCGGCTTGGAATGGTGCCCCCGGCAGGGTTCGAACCCGCGACCCCCTGATTACAAATCAGGTGCTCTACCAACTGAGCTACAAGGGCAATGCGTGCCAAGTAGCAGATTCTGCCCTTGTGTAAAGGAGAAAACCTTTTTGACGCGATTTCGTGATCGATCTTCGCGCTTTCCTCCGCATGAACCTAACATGAAGCCCGTCTTCAGAGCGAGTTCAGGCCGCCGGGGCCAACCTTGGGCATGAACTACCAAGGAGATGCGTTATGAAAATCGCCCATTTTGCCATTGCGGCCGTTCTTTCGATCGGCTCGGCCTTCGTTGCGGCGGAGCCTGTCTCGGCCATGCCGCGGTCGCAGGCGCCGGTTGCGGCTGTGGAAAAGAGCGATGTCGTTCAGGTCCGGCACCGTCACTACCGGAACAACCATCGTTATTATTATCGCCATGGCTGGCGCTATAACAGACACCACTATCGCGACTGGCGCGCCGAGCGGCGCTGGCGGGAGCATCGTTACTGGCGATATCACGACCGTTACTACCGGCCGCATCGCAACGGCGTCTATTTCCGCCTGAACCTCTAGAACGAAAAAGCCCCGGGAGACCGGGGCTTTCTTTATTCACATGCCTGCAGCGATCAATCGATGTCGTCCACGACGGCGTCGGGCTTGCCGCTGATGCGGTGCGCGAGAGCCGCTTCCATGAACTCGTTGAGTTCGCCGTCGAGAACATCGCCCGGAGCGGTGCTGGCAACGCCGGTGCGCAGGTCCTTGACCAGCTGGTACGGCTGCAGGACGTAGGAGCGGATCTGGTGGCCCCAGCCGATATCGGTCTTCGATGCCGCTTCGGCGCTGGCCGCGTCTTCGCGCTTCTTCAGTTCCGCTTCGTACATGCGGGCGCGCAGCATGTCCCAGGCCTTGGCGCGGTTCTTGTGCTGCGAGCGTTCCTGCTGGCAGGCGACCACGATGCCGGTCGGGATATGGGTGATACGAACGGCCGAGTCGGTCGTGTTGACGTGCTGGCCGCCGGCGCCCGAGGAGCGGTAGGTATCGATGCGGCAGTCGCTTTCGTTGATCTCGATGTTGATCGAGTCATCGACGACGGGATAGACCCAGATCGACGAGAAGGACGTGTGACGGCGCGCGTTGCTGTCATAAGGCGAGATACGCACCAGGCGGTGAACGCCCGATTCCGTCTTCAGCCAGCCATAGGCATTGTGGCCCTTGACGAGCAGGGTCGCGGACTTGATGCCCGCTTCTTCGCCGTCATGGACTTCCAGAAGCTCGACCTTGAATTTCGAACGCTCAGCCCAGCGGGTGTACATGCGCAGAAGCATGTTCGCCCAGTCCTGGCTTTCCGTGCCGCCGGCGCCGGAATGGACTTCGAGATAGGTATCGTTGCTGTCGGCCTCGCCCGACAGCATCGCCTCGACCTGGCGGCGCGCAGCTTCGGCCTTCAGGCCCTTCAGCGCTTCCTCGGCCTCGGTGACGATGCTCGCATCGCCCTCTTCCTCGCCCATCTCGATGAGCTCGATATTGTCGTTCAGCTGCTGCTCGAGCTGCCGCACGCCGTTGATGCCGTCATCCAGCTGCTGGCGCTCGCGCATCAGCTTCTGTGCTTCCTGGGCATCGTTCCAGAGGTTCGGGTCCTCTGCCTTGTTGTTCAACCAGTCCAGCCGTCTTATCGCCTGGTCCCAGTCAAAGATGCCTCCTCAGCAGGGTGATAGCCTGCTTGGTTTCATCGACTACGTTTATGATCTCCGCGCGCATTTTCCTGCTTCTCTGCGTTGGTCTCGAGATGGCCCGTCAAATAGTTGCGGCGGCAGCGGATGTAAAGCCCGCAGCCGCCGCCTGGCGTTCGACGAAGGTGATTAGTAGAGGCCGCCGCTGTTCGACTGAACGGCCTGATTGGCCTGCGGCGAGGTCTTCAGGATCTCTTCCGGAGACATGGTGCTGTCCATGCCGATGACCGAGAAGCTGTCGGCCGGGCCGGTGCCGGGCTTGAAGGCTTCGATGATCGTGTTCGGATCGCCTTCCTGCGCCGCCATGCCGGTCTTGCGGTCGATGGCGACGAGGTTCATGCCCTGTGGGATCACGAATTTAGACGGCGGCATGTCCTTGACGGCTGCCTGCATGAACTCGTTGAAGATCGGCGCCGAGAGACCGCCACCCGTACCCCCGCGGCCAAGCGGCGCCGGCGTGTCGAAGCCCATGTAGAGACCGGCGACCAGATCCGGCGTGAAGCCGACGAACCAGGCGTCCTTTTCATCGTTGGTGGTACCGGTCTTGCCGGCGACATCGCGGCCGCCGAGATCAATCTTGCCTGCGGCGGTACCGCGGGTGATGACGCCCTGCATCATCGAGGTGATCTGGTAGGCGGTCATCGGGTCGAGAACCTGTTCGCGGTTGTCGACGATGTTCGGCTCTTCCTGGTTCTGCCAGTCGCCGGCATTGCAGCCGTCGCAGACGCGCTCTTCATGCTTGAAGATGGTCTTGCCGTAGCGGTCCTGGATGCGGTCGATCAGCGTCGGCTTGATCTGCTTGCCGCCATTGGCAATGACCGAATAGGCCGAGACCATGCGCAGAACGGTGGTTTCGCCGGAGCCGAGCGACATGGCGAGCAGCGGCGGCATCTTGTCGTAGATGCCGAAGCGCTCGGCATATTCGGCAACGATGTTCATGCCAAGGTCGTTGGCGAGGCGGACCGTCATCAGGTTGCGCGAATGCTCGATGCCCGAACGCAGCGTCGAGGGGCCGCCGACTTCGCCGCCGTAGTTTTCAGGCTTCCAGACCTGACCGCCGGAGACGATCTCGATCGGGGCGTCCATGATAACGGAGGCGGGCGTATAGCCGTTGTCCATCGCGGCTGCGTAGACGAAAGGCTTGAAGGAGGAACCCGGCTGGCGCATCGCCTGCGTCGCACGGTTGAATTCCGACTGGCCGTAGGAGAAGCCGCCGGCCATGGCGAGAACACGGCCGGTTTTCGGGTCCATGGCAACGAGGCCACCCTGAACCTTCGGTGGCTGCTGCAGCCGGTATGATGTCGATGTCTCACCGCCCTGGCGCGCAACATAGACGACGTCGCCTGGCGACAGAACGCCCTCAGGCGACTTCGCCGTCTTGCGGTCGCCGGTCGACGAGCGATAGGCCCACTGCATGTTCTTTGCCTGGATGGTGCCGCGCTCGCGATCCGGGCCGATCTTGCCGCCACCGTCCTTCGGCGGCTGCAGGCCGATATCGACGCTGTCGTCGGAGACGGCGAGAACGACGGCAAGGCGCCATTCGGGAACGTCCGACAGGGCCGGAATGTCGGCGAGGGCCTTGCCCCAGTCGGCAGTCGTGTCGATCGTCTTGATCGGGCCATGGAAACCGCGGCGCTCGTCATAGGTCGTCAGACCATCCTGCAGGGCGCGGCGGGCAGCCAGCTGCATCTGCGGATCGAGGGAGGTGCGGACCGAGAGACCGCCTTCATAAAGCGCCTTCTCACCGAACTGGTCGATCAGCTGACGGCGCACGGCTTCGGCGAAGTAATCGGACGCGAAGAGCGACGGGCCGGTGCTGCGGGCGGTGACGCCGAGCGGCTGCTTCTTGGCTTCTTCGCCGTCTTCCTTGCTGACATAGCCGTTTTCGACCATGCGATCGATGACCCAGTTGCGGCGCTCAAGCGCTGCTTCCGGGTGGCGGAACGGATGGTAGTTTGCCGGGCCCTTCGGCAGCGATGCCAGATAGGCGGATTCGGCGATCGTCAGTTCGGTGACCGACTTGTTGAAATAGGTGAGTGCTGCGCTGCCGATACCGTAGGAGTTCAGGCCGAAGAAGATCTCGTTCAGATAAAGCTCGAGGATCTTGTCCTTGCTGTAGGCCTGCTCGATGCGGAAGGAGAGGATCGCTTCCTTGATCTTGCGGTCAATCGTCTGGTCCGAGGTCAGAAGAAAGTTCTTGGCGACCTGCTGGGTGATCGTCGAGGCGCCGACCGGGCGGCGGCCGGAGCCGAAATTCTGGACGTTGACGAGGATAGCACGGCCGAGACCGGTGAGGTCGACGCCCGGATGGTTGTAGAAATTCTTGTCTTCAGCCGAAAGGAAGGCAGCCTTGACGCGGTCCGGGATTGCCTGGATCGGCAGGAACAGGCGCTTTTCCTTGGCATATTCGGCCATCAGCGCGCCGTTGCCGGCGTGAACGCGGGTGGTCACGGGCGGCGCATAGCTGTTCAGCACGGCGTAATCGGGGAGATCCTTCGCGACGTTGGCCAGATAAACGGCCACGACAGCTGCTGCGCCAAGAAACATGACGCAAGCAATGCCGAAGAAATATCCAAGAAGTCTGATCATGTTGGGCTACCGGTATTCCAAATCTTCAATCGGCGCAGGCGGTATCATCGCATCAGATCGCGCAATTTACACGTTGCGCGCGGCTTACTCCATGCGCGGCACTGCGACAAGCCGATTCCGCCTCTCGGGTCAGAAACATAGCCGGGAGTAACGGCCTGAATGTGAGCAAAATAGGGCTCCCCTGCCCCATTCCACTGCCATCCTCAGCTTTCGCTCAAACTGTCACATCTTCGCCACGGCATCAGCCGCCATTGGCGGCAACCGACGAATGGTATCGCTTTACGGCATCGGTCAGCAGATCGGCCATCTTCAGCCGCCACTGGTCGTCAAGGAGAAGCTTCTCATCCTCGACATTCGAGAGGAAGCCGAGTTCCAGCAGGATCGAGGGCACGTCGGGTGCGCGCAGGACCTGGAAACCGGCATGCCGGTGCGGATTGTTGATCGTGCCGATCTGATCCTTGAAGGAGCCGAGCACATTCTCGGCAAGCGAGATCGAGAAGGCCTGGGTCTCGCGCCGCGTCAGATCAAGAAGGATGTCGGCGACCTCAGGCGGCTCGGCGACGGTTTCCTTGCCGGCGATCTGGTCGGAGAGGTTTTCGCGCTCGGCGAGATCGGCGGCGAGCTTGTCGGATGCCTTGTCGGAGATCGTGTAGACGGTGGCGCCCCTGATATCCTTCTGCTTCAGCGTATCGGCATGAAGCGAGATGAACAGACCGGCATGGTGCTGGCGGGCGAGCTGCACGCGCTCGGAAAGCGACAGGAATTCGTCGCTATCGCGGGTGAGGAAGGCCTTGATGCCGGGCTCGCGGTTCAGCCGGTCGGCCAGCGCCTTGGCAAAGGCAAGCGTCACCTGCTTTTCCTCGGTCTTGGTGTCGACGCCGATCGCGCCGGTATCGATGCCACCGTGACCGGCATCGACGGCAATGATGAAGTCGCCGGGCTTCGGCGCCTCTCCGGCCGGTATCGCGCTCGTCACCTGCTGATCGGCCGGATCGCTCCAAGACTGGCCTTTGACGAGGGCCGCGAATTCCTCCTTGGTCGTCATCTCGGCATCGAGCACCAGTCGGTGGCCCTTGCCGTCCTCATCCTTCTGCACCTTGGCGATCGCCAGCTTCACCGGTTTGATCGCCGTCAGCACGATGCGGGCACTGCCCTCGCCCATCGCGCCGTAGCGGATATCCTTGAAGAGACCGCGGGCACCGAGCTGCTTGGCATCGAAGCCGAAGGCGGTCGCCGGCAGGTCGATGACGATACGCTCGGGATTGGCGATGTAGTGAACGGAGAAAGCCGGTTCGCGGTCGAAATCGACGACGATGCGGGTGCGGGCGTCATCGCCGATGATGCGGGCGCCATAGGCAAGCAGCGGTTCGGGCTTGCCGCCATCGGCAGCCGAAGCAGGCCCCACATGAAGACACAGCGCGGCAGCAACGAGCGCGCCCGCCAAAATATTCATCCGCCTGCCGGATTGCCCTTTAGCGGGCCGCTCCCTCTTAACCAATCGACCGCCACACCCTATCTGTCATTGCATATCGGTCCCGAACGCCCGCCAGCGCCGTCAGGCTCCCCCGAGCCTTGTAACACAGCGCATGCCGAATCAGGACCGTTTATCCCCGATTTTCTATGCGTGCCGAAATCCATCAATATTATGGCACATTTGGCTTTTCCCTTGCTATTGTGACAGAGAAACCATACAACGAATTCAGGTTAGAAGTGCTGACGGGATAGAGTCGCCGCGAAGGCTGCCAACCCCACTAGGACCTGGCGCCGCAACCGGCAATCGTCCGCCGTCATATGTGTTTCTAGCCGAGTGAACTGGATTCTGAATTTTCCGGCGTATGCGGAAACTTCATCGGTGGATAGCCACCAAACGCTCTGAGGAGCAAACCCATCGGACCTACGGGTCTTAGTATTGTCGATCTCGCTTGGTCATAATGGTGTCGCAGCAGGTTTTATCCAAAGTCTACAGGCCCCGGGAGAATATCTTCCCCGCTGTTGCCTGGCTGCTGCCTACCCTCCCGAACCAATCGCGACTTTCATTATCCGGCGCAACCGCTCATAACCGTTCCCTGCCTGTCCTAGACACCGGCGGGAATGCGCGTATCGGGCTGCGCCGAGGAGCACAGCTTACATGGCAGACAAAATGCTTATCGACGCGTCTCACGAGGAAGAGACGCGCGTCGTTGTCGTTCGCGGGAACCGCATAGAAGAATTTGACTTCGAGTCGCAGCACAAGAAGCAAATCCGCGGCAACATCTATCTTGCTAAGGTAACGCGGGTAGAACCCTCGCTGCAGGCCGCTTTCGTTGATTACGGCGGCAACCGGCATGGCTTCCTGGCCTTTGCCGAAATCCATCCCGATTACTACCAGATCCCGCTGGCCGACCGTCAGGCGCTGCTGCGCGCCGAGGCCGAAGAGCATCGCCGCGACGACGACGTCGAGCATGTCGAGACCGCGCCGATGAACGATCCGGCGAACCAGGAGCAGCCCGACATCGGCATCGTCGCCAAGGACGAGCCTGCCGAGGACGTCGCAGCCGAGGCTCCGGCCGAGGCAGAGGCTCCGGTTGCCGAAGAAGCCGCTCCGGCCAAGAAGAAGGCCGCGGCCAAGCCGCGCCGCAGCCGCAAGAAGGCTGTCGAAACCACCGCGACCGAAGACGCCGTTCCGACCGATGTCGAAGCACCGGTTGCTTCCGTCGATAGCGACGACGATTCGAATGGCGGCTCGATGGCCGCAATGGTCGAAAGCGACTCGATCTCGGAAGAAGTCGATTCCCGCCGCCGCGGCCATGACGACGATGACGACGACGATCACGACCATGAAGAAGAAGTGATCGAATCCGTCGGCGCCGAAGACGCGATGGAAGAAGTGCCGGATCGCGCAGCCCGCCGTCCGCGCAAGCAGTACCGCATCCAGGAAGTCATCAAGCGCCGCCAGATCCTGCTCGTGCAGGTCGCCAAGGAAGAGCGCGGCAACAAGGGCGCGGCTCTCACCACTTATCTGTCGCTCGCAGGCCGCTATTCGGTTCTGATGCCGAACACGGCGCGTGGCGGCGGCATTTCGCGCAAGATCACCAACCCGCAGGACCGCAAGCGGCTGAAGGAAATCGCCCGCATGCTGGAAGTGCCGCAGGGCATGGGCGTGATCCTTCGTACCGCCGGTGCCAACCGCACCAAGGTCGAGGTCAAGCGCGACTTCGAATATCTGATGCGCCTGTGGGAGAACGTCCGCACGCTGACGCTCGCCTCGACGGCTCCCTGCCTGGTTTACGAAGAGGGATCGCTGATCAAGCGCTCGATCCGCGACCTCTACAACAAGGATATCGGCGAGATCATCGTTGCCGGCGAAGAAGGCTACCGTGAAGCGAAAGACTTCATGAAGATGCTGATGCCGAGCCACGCCAAGGTGGTTCAGCCTTACCGCGACATTCACCCGATCTTCTCGCGCTCCGGCATCGAGGCACAGCTCGACCGCATGCTGCAGCCGCAGGTGACGCTGAAGTCCGGCGGCTACCTGATCATGAACCAGACGGAAGCGCTGGTTTCGATCGACGTCAACTCCGGCCGTTCGACGCGCGAGCACTCGATCGAAGACACGGCGCTGCAGACGAACCTCGAAGCCGCCGACGAAGTGGCGCGCCAGCTTCGCCTTCGCGACCTTGCCGGCCTGATCGTCATCGACTTCATCGACATGGAAGAAAAGCGCAACAACCGCGCTGTCGAGAAGCGTCTGAAGGAATGCCTGAAGAACGACCGCGCCCGCATCCAGGTCGGCCGCATCTCGCATTTCGGCCTTCTGGAAATGTCGCGCCAGCGCATCCGCGCTTCGGTTCTGGAATCGACGACGCAGGTCTGCTCGCATTGCGGCGGCACCGGCCACGTCCGTTCGCAGTCCTCCGTTGCCCTGCACGTCCTGCGCGGCATCGAGGAATATCTGCTCAAGAACACGACGCACGACATCACCGTACGCACCACGCCTGACATCGCGCTCTACCTGCTCAACCACAAGCGCCAGTCGATCGTCGATTACGAAACCCGCTTCGGCGTGGCGATCGTCATCGGTGCCGACAACAGCATCGGTTCGCAGCATTTCGCGATCGATCGTGGCGAACCGGTCGAGAACCCGGTCAAGATCGAAACGCTCTTCAACTTCGCGGCTATCCCCGACGATGACGACGACGATGTCGTGATCGAGATGGACGAGGAAGAAGACGAAGAGCTGGAAGAAAAGGCAGCCGCCAGCGAGCGTCCTGCCCAGCAGCGTTCGGAAAGCGATAGCGAAGGCGGCAACCGCAAGCGCAAGCGCCGCCGCCGCCGTCGTGGTGGCCGTGGCGGCAATGGCGACCAGGCTTCGGGCCTCGAAGCCTCCGCTGAAGACGGTGCCGACGAAGCAGAAGGCGATGAGGACGAGGCAGAAGGCGATGAAGCCGCTGCAACCGAAGCCCGCGCCGAAGGCGATAGCGACAACGAGCAGCGCCGCAAGCGCCGCCGCCGTGGCAAGCGTGGCGGACGCCGCAACCGTGACGAAAACGGCGAACTGAGTGCCGATGCCGCCGACGGTGAAGGTGAAGGCGACGCCGAGTCGGAAGCCGAAGCCGGCGAGACCGTCGCGGTCGAAACCCAGGCCGAAGTGATCGAAGCCGTTGCAACTGACGCAGCCGAGGGCGAAGGCGCCATGGCAGCAGTCGAAACCGGTGCCTTCGTCACCGAAGAGGTCAAGCCTGCCAAGGGTCGCGGTCGTGGCCGCCGCAAGGCAGCTGCATCGCCGGTCGAAGAGCCTGTTGTCGCCGAAGAAGCGCCTGCAGCCGCTGCAGAGCCGGAAGCCGAGACTGTCGAAGCATCCGCCGATCTCGCCGCTCCTGCTGCTGAAGCCGCTGCGGCCGAAGAAGCAAAGCCGGTCCGTGCCAACCGCGAATCGAACATCTCCTCGTCTGCGCCGACCGTGAAGTCGACCCGCGAGGCTGCCGAGGCCGAAGGCGACGGCAAGCCGAAGAAGGCCGGCTGGTGGCAGCGCCGCGGCTTCTTCTAAGAAGCCTGACAGTTCAAAACAAAAATCCGGCCGTGGAAACGCGGCCGGATTTTTTTATGGCTCAAGGATTGATTGGGATCGGCGAAGGCTCAGACTTCGACATGGATCGCCAGGACGGCGGTCGCGGCGTGGTCGCGGACGTTATAGCGCAACTCGCCCTCGACCTTGACGAGGACGTAGGATTTGCGGCCTTCCTTCAGCTTGGCATCGATGTGATCGGTATCGAAGGGGCTGACCAGCGTCACCATGTGCGAGCGGTCGGTTTCGAGGCTTCCGAGCTTCTGCAAAGAGGTCAGTATCTTGACCCAGTCGCGGTCGTCCGGAAGGTATATGATAAAGCGGTTCACTGCCTGCTCCTGAACAAGAAGCAGACGTCATATCACCCTCCAGCGTGACCTGAGCGTGACACCACCGGCAGTTATCAAAGGCATCGGAAGAGCCTGCCTTCCTGCTACCGGAAAGACATTTTCATGAGTAAAGCCGGAAGTACGGATGTAGCGGCATGCCGATTTTCAGGCCTCGCCGGCGCCGAAGACGACCGCGTCCAGCCAGGGATTCGAGAACTTGCGTTCCGGGTCCATCCTGTTGCGAAGATTGACGAAATCGCCAAACTTCTCATAGCGCGCACCGATGCCGCGCTCGTTGAAGACCTTGCCCCAATGCGGCAGCGCGTTGAACGGCTGTAGCGCCTCCTCGATATGGCGCACCGCCTCGTTGACGGCATCCTGATCCCGCTGCCAGGTGAAGTGCATCGATAGCGTATCGCGCTGATATTGAGGGCTGAGCCAGAGCGTGTCGGCTGCGACGGTACGGAACTCGCCGGCCTGGATAAGCGGCGCGAAACGCTCGCGAATCTTCAGCAATGCCTCGATTGCGGCTGCGCCATGCTGCCGGGGCACGTGGAATTCCGACTGTATCTCCGCGCCGCTGCTCGGGGTGAAGCCCATCTTGAAATGCGGCAGCCGGTCGGACCAGCGTCCGTAGCGGCCGAGCTGCTCCGTCGAGTTGCCGGCGTCGAGCCCGATGATCGGGTGACGGTTCACCGTGGCGCGCACCGCGCCATGGAGCTCTGCCGGCCAGTCAGCGTCGGAAGCCGTCCGCTTCAGCCAGATCGCCCCCGCCTTCTCCGCCCATTGCGTGAAGACGCTGACGCTGTAGCCGGCGGCCATGATTTGATCGAGATTGGCAAGCAGCTGATCCCAGGCGAGATCCTCATAGACGCTCTGGGCGATTTCGAATTGCGGTCTTACATCGAGGCTCACCCGCGTCACGATGCCGAGCGCGCCGAGATGGACGACCATGCCGTCGAAACCGGGCTCGCCGCGCTGGATCTTGACGAGGCTGCCGTCAGCGGCGACGAATTCCAGAGCCGATACCGCGGTTGCCAGATTGCCGTTGCCGTCGCCCGATCCATGGGTGGCCGTGGCGATCGCGCCGGCAATCGAGATATGCGGCAGCGAGGCGAGATTGTGGATTGCCAGCCGCTGGCCGTGGAGAAACTGGGCAAGATCGCCATAGGTCCAGTGTCCGCCGACGCTGACTTCGGTGCCGTTGCTCTCGACCACCGGATTGGCAGGCATATCCGTCAGCCGGATCGCGGTACTGCCATCGGCGATACCGTTGAAGGAGTGGCCGGAGCCGACTGCCTTCAGCGATCCCGATTGCGCGACGATGCTGCAAAGCTCATCCACCGAGGTGGGGCTGAGGCATTCCCTGAAGCTGTAGTGATAGCTCTCCGCCCAATTGGCTGCCGGAACCTGACGCACGCTACGAACCCTCCCGAATCCATTTGTCGCCTCGACGTTAGCCGAAACGCGCCGGGTTGAAGAGGCCGCTTGGCGTCAATTCCGTCCTGCCAGATAAGGCAGGACGAAGAGATAGAGGCCGCTGAAAAGCAGCAGGAACAGCGGCAGCAGCGGCGAATAGACGACCCATGCCGGCGGTGTACCGAAGGCCATGGTTGCAAAATTGGCGGCGACGGTCACCGTGAAGATGATCGAGATCCAGCGGTGCGCCTGCCGGATAAATCTGCTGAAAGCCAATGTTTCCTCCCTGAAGATATGACCGAAACTCAAGCGCGCGCCAGCAGCTGCTCGAGGTTCTCGAAGAATTTGTGCCAGCCTGCGCGTGCGCCCATGAAGCCCTGCTGCTGGTCGGGGCGGAATCCGGATTGCTCCATGCGCAGATGCGTGCCCTTCGCCGTCGGCGTCAGGGTCCATGTCACGACGCTTTCGAGGCCATGGGCGTCCCAGCTGTAGGAGAGCGTCCTGTTCGGCTCGACTTCGCGGACCGCGCAATCGACCGAGCCCCAGTCGCCGCTGAACTTGAAGCGGTGGTCGACCACCGGCTTGAAATCGTTCCGCATCAGCCAATCCTGCAAGAGATGCGGCTGCGTCAGCGCGCGCCATATCTTTTCCGGCGGAAAGGCGATCTCCCGCTCGACGATCACGGTGCGCCGTTCGTGGGTTGCGTCGCTCATTGGTCCATCCTCTTCAAAAGCTCTTCGAGATCATCGAACCGGCTCTCCCAGAAGCCGGCCATCTTCGTCGTCCAATCCGCCAGCGGGGCCAGAGCCTCGATGCGGGCGCTGTAATGCGTCTGGCGTCCCTCATGCCGGTCGCGCACTAGGCCCGCCTGCTTGAGGACGGCGAGATGCTTCGAGACGACGGGCTGCGAGACCCCTGCTCCCGATGTCAGCACGCCGACCGTCTTCTCGCCCTCCAGACACAGGCGCTCGAAAAGCGCGCGGCGGGTCGGATCGGCGAGCGACCGGAAAAGCAGGTCCTGGGTGCTTTGTGTTTCCAATTCATACCTCATTGGCTATGGGTTTATTCATAGCCATATGGGTATTGATTAGTCAAGAGGCTTGTGAACGGGCTCCGCTCGAACGCAGACAGGCCTTCACCTTGCCGCTACCCTAAAAGCAATGATTCCAGCACAAGGCCCCTCCACTGGCATGACCGAGATCTTAGACGCGCCGGATATGCGCCGCGGCCTCCACCTGTTCACCGATGGCTCCTTCGATCCGAAGTCCGGCCACGGCGGCTGGGCATTCGCTGCGTATCGCGACGGCGCCGAAATCGCATCGGCATCCGGTGGCGTCGTTAAGGCCGAGAATAACGGCATGGAACTGCGGGCAATCCTGTAAGCGGCGCGGTGGGTCGATGCAAACGCATCTGGCGAGACCGCAGTCATCTGGACAGACTCGGCCTATGCCATAAAGGGCTGCACGCTCTGGAGGCCGATCTGGCGGAACAACGGCTGGAAGAAGATCGGCGCCAACGCCAATCTGAGGAATCGGGCGATCGCCAACAAGGACATCTGGCAGGCGATCGACGGCGCGCTATCGCGCAACGCCGCCTTGACGATCGCCTGGTGCAAGGGCCATGCCGGCATCGGCGGCAATGAGCTGGCGGAGCGCGGGCGCCTGTCGCTTCGCCCGCTCACAAACTGATTCAAGCGCCTGCGGAATTGATTCAGGAAACCGGCGCAAGCGCAGGAAAACAGACTCTATTTCAGCCAGCCGGCCATGCGCTCGACGGCCTCAGCGATCTCCGATTCGGATCCCGCGTAGGACATGCGCATCGTCCTGTTTCCCTCCAGCGGATCGAAATCGAGACCCGGCGTGGCCGCGACATTGATCTCCGCCAGCATACGCTTGGCAAAGGCCATGCTGTCATTGCTGAAGCGTGTGACGTCGACATAGGCGTAGAAGGCGCCGTCCATCGGCGATGCCACCGGCAGGCCGATTTCGGGCAGCCGCCGAAGCAGGAAGTCACGATTGGCGGCATAGCTCGCCTTGTAGACGTCGAGCTCGGCCGCAGCGCCAAGCGCTGCCGTCGCGGCGATCTGCGACAGTTCCGGCGGCGAGATATAGAGGCTCTGGGCGACGCGCTCGATCGGGCGCACCAGTCGCTCGGGCAGCACCATCCAGCCGATCCGCCAGCCCGTCATGCAATAGTATTTCGAGAAGGAGTTGATCACGATCGCCTCGTCGGTCAGCTCCAGCGCGCTGGCCTCCTCGCCGGCGAATGTCAGGCCGTGATAGATCTCGTCGGAGATGAAGGCGATCGAATTGGCGGCGCAATAGTCCGCAAGCGCCTTCAGCGCCGCCCTGCCTGTCACCGTTCCGGTCGGATTTGCCGGGCTTGCGAGCAAGATGCCCTTCAGCTTCACGCCATTCTCGCGCTGTGCGGCTTCCAGGCTTTCCGGCGTCAGCGTGAAATGCGTCTCGGCCGTCACGGCAACTTCGATCACCTTCAGTCCGAGGGCGCCGAGGATGTTGCGATAGGCCGGATAGCCGGGCCGAGCAATCGCCACAGCGTCACCGGCATCGAAGAGCGATAGGAAAGCGAGATTGAAACCGGCAGACGAGCCCGTGGTGATGGCGATCCGCGCCGGATCGATCTCCAGACCGTGGCGATCGCGATAGTGCCAGGCGAGCGCATGTTTCAGCCGCGCTGTCCCCAGCGCATCGGTATAACCGATCTTGCCTTCCGCAAGGGCTGCGCGGGCCGCCTCAAGCGCTGCCTGCGGGGCCGGATGCGAGGGCTGGCCGACCGCCATGGAGATGACCGGGTGGCCGGCGGCGCGCCGTTTGGTCGCCTCGGCCAGGACATCCATGGCGTGGAATGGCTCGACTTCGCTGCGCTTCGATACGGAAAACAAGGTCTGATAACTCCGGATATTCAATTGCGGCCAGACAATTGCCGCATTATCAGGTTCATCACAATCCCGCGATTGCGCGGCGATCCAGAAAAATCCTGTTTGATGGCCGGGCCGCACACCGTAATTTGATGCTTCGCATTCAAGCCCATTAACCGGGCGATGTTATGAAGCGGCATCGCATTCGATCAGCCGACGAGGACACAATGGCTCTCTTTCCGAAAACCTTCACCGCCCTTGCGCTCGCTGCCAGCTTTGCGATGCCCCTGCCCGCTGCCGCACTCGACGATGCGCAGAAGAAAGAATTCGGCGAGTTCATCAAGGAGTACCTGATCCAGAACCCCGAGATCATGCTCGACGTTCAGGACGCCCTGCAGAAGAAGCAGGAAGAAGCCCGTCTCGTCAAAGCCAACCAGGTGATCAGCGAGAACAGCAAGAGCATCTTCGACGCCAAGGACGATATCTCGATCGGCAATCCGAAGGGCGACGTCACCATCGTCGAGTTCTTCGACTATAATTGCGGCTACTGCCGCCACGCGCTCTCCGACATGCAGACGATGCTGAAGAAGGACAAGAATGTCCGCTTCGTGCTGAAGGAATTCCCGATCCTCGGACCGGAATCGGTTGCCGCCCACAAGGTTTCGGACGCTTTCCGCAAGCTGGCGCCGGAGAAATACGAGCAGTTCCACCTGGCGCTGCTCGGCGGCGAAGGCCGTGCGGATGAAGACAGCGCCATGGAAGTCGCCTCCTCGCTCGGCGTCAACGAAAAGCAGATCCGCGACGAAATGGCGAAGAGCCCGGATACCGGCTCGGTGCAGAACGCCTATGACCTGGCGCAGAAACTCGGCATTTCAGGCACGCCGTCCTATGTGATCGGCAACGAGCTGGTGCAGGGTGCGGTCGGCTTCGACGACCTGGAAGCGAAGGTCAAGAACATGCGGACCTGCGGCAAGACGAGCTGCTGAGGCTCTCGCCCATCAAATCGCCAAAATCCAAGCGTTTCAGCCATGTGGACAAATATGGCACGATTCGGGATGCCTATCCCAAAGGGCTTTCATTAAGGCCATGGGGAGTCTATAGGTTGCCCTCGTGCATTCAATGGAACACTCGATGACGCAAACGATTTTCGTCCTGAACGGGCCAAACCTGAACATGCTGGGCAAAAGAGAACCCGGCATCTACGGTGGCAAGACGCTTCAGGACATCGAGGCGGATTGCCGGGCTGCGGGCAAGGAACTCGGTTTCGAGATCGACTTCCGCCAGAGCAACCACGAAGGCACGCTGATCGACTGGTTCCATGAAGCCAACGACAAGGCGGCAGGCGTTGCCATCAATGCCGGCGCCTACACGCATACATCCATTGCACTGCATGATGCGATCAAGGCTATTTCCATTCCGGTGATCGAGCTCCATATCTCGAACGTGCATGCACGCGAAGAATTCAGGCACAAGTCGATGATTGCCCCTGCCTGCAAGGGTGTAATCGCCGGCTTCGGCCCCCACAGCTACATTCTGGCGCTCCAGGCGCTGAAGAACCTCACGGCATAAGAAGAAGACAGGGCAAACACTCATGGCTGAAAAGAAATCCGGTATCGACCAGGCACTGATCCGTGACCTCGCGAACATCCTCAACGACACGGACCTGACGGAAATCGAAGTCGAGCAGGACGATCTGCGCATCCGCGTTTCGCGCGGCGGCAACATGCAGTACGTCCAGGCGCCGATGGCGGCTCCGGCTTACGCTGCTGCTCCGGCAGCTGCAGCACCCGCCGCTGCCGCGGCACCGGCCGCAGCAGCCGCTCCGGCGCGCAACCCGGCCAACACGGTCAGCGCTCCGATGGTCGGCACTGCCTATATGGCACCGGCTCCGGGCGCGCGCGCCTTCATCGAAGTCGGCTCGACCGTCAAGGAGGGCCAGACGCTGCTCATCATCGAAGCGATGAAGACCATGAACCAGATCCCGTCGCCGAAGTCGGGCAAGGTCACGGAAATCCTCGTCGAGGACGGAAGCCCCGTCGAATACGGCCAGGCCCTGGTCGTCATCGAATAAGGCGGGCGTCATGGTCTCCAAAATCCTCATTGCAAACCGCGGTGAAATTGCGCTGCGCGTCTTGCGCGCCTGCAAAGAGCTCGGCATTCCCTGCGTCGTGGTTCACTCCACGGCAGATGCCGACGCCATGCATGTGCGCCTCGCCGACGAGAGCGTCTGCATCGGCCCGCCGCCTTCGCGTGACAGCTATCTGAACATTCATCAGATCGTTGCCGCCTGCGAAATCACCGGCGCCGACGCGGTTCACCCGGGCTACGGCTTCCTCTCCGAGAACGCCAAGTTTGCGGAAATCCTCGAAGCCCACGGCATCACCTTCATCGGCCCGACGGCGGAGCATATCCGCATCATGGGCGACAAGATCACCGCCAAGACGACGGCGCAGGAACTCGGCATCCCCGTTGTTCCGGGCTCCGACGGCGAAGTGAAGACCGAAGAAGATGCGCTGAAGACGGCCGCCGAAATCGGTTATCCCGTCCTGATCAAGGCAACCGCCGGCGGCGGTGGACGCGGCATGAAGGTTGCCAAGTCCGAAGCCGACCTGATCGAGGCATGGTCGACGGCCCGTACCGAAGCTGCTGCCGCTTTCGGCAACGAAGCCGTCTACATGGAAAAGTATCTCGGCAAGCCGCGACACATCGAAGTTCAGGTGTTCGGCGATGGCGAAGGCAATGCGATCCATCTCGGTGAGCGCGACTGCTCGCTGCAGCGCCGTCACCAGAAGGTCTGGGAAGAAGCCAATTCTCCCGCCCTCAACGTCGAGCAGCGCATGAAGATCGGCCAGGTCTGCGCCGACGCCATGAAGAAGCTGAAGTACCGCGGCGCCGGTACGATCGAGTTCCTCTACGAGAACGGCGAGTTCTATTTCATCGAAATGAACACCCGTCTTCAGGTCGAGCATCCGGTCACCGAAGCGATCACCGGTATCGACCTCGTGCATGAGCAGATCCGCGTTGCCTCCGGCGGCGGTCTCTCGGTTACGCAGGACCAGATCACCTTCGAAGGCCATGCCATCGAATGCCGCATCAATGCCGAGGACGCGCGCACCTTCGTGCCCTCGCCCGGCACGATCACGCATTTCCATGCGCCCGGCGGTCTCGGCGTGCGCATCGATAGCGGCGCGTATCAGGGCTACAAGATCCCGCCCTATTACGACAGCCTCATCGGCAAGCTCATCGTGCACGGCCGCACCCGCGTCGAATGCATGATGCGCCTACGCCGCGCGCTGGACGAATTCGTCGTCGACGGCATCAAGACCACGCTGCCGCTGTTCCAGGACCTGGTTTCCAACCAGGACATCGCGAATGGCGACTACGACATTCACTGGCTGGAGCAATATCTGGCCAGCACCAAACCGGCCTGATCCGGAATGGCAGGGTCGCGCAGGAAGTCCCCAGGTATTACCCCGGAGATCCTCCTGCGCGCCTACTCCATCGGCCTCTTCCCGATGGCCGAATCGGCTGACGACCCGGAAATCTTCTGGGTCGAGCCGGAGCTTCGCGGGGTGATCCCGCTGGACGACTTCCACATTTCGAAAAGCCTGGCGAAGACCATTCGCCGAAAGCCGTTCGACATCCGCTTCAATTCGGATTTCGACGCGGTGATCTCGGCCTGCGCCGAGGAAACGTCCGGGCGGCCGAGCACCTGGATCAACGGCACCATCCGGCAGCTCTATTCGACGCTCCATCGCATCGGCCATGCGCATTCGGTCGAGGCCTGGGACGGCGACGAGCTGGTCGGCGGCCTCTATGGCGTTTCGCTGGGAGCGGCCTTCTTCGGCGAGAGCATGTTCTCGCGACGCACCGATGCCTCGAAGATCTGCCTCGTGCATCTGGTCGAGCGGCTGCGGGAGAAGGAATTCAAGCTGCTCGACACGCAGTTTACTACCGAGCATCTGAAGACGTTCGGGGCGATTGATGTTCCGAAGGAAGAGTATGCCGTGATGCTTGATGCGGCGATGGATTCGCCTCATCTGCAGTTTTAGGGACAGAGCGCCCGCCCTCCTCCTTCAAGGCCCTTTGGGCACCTCAGGATGAGGGCCCTCTTGGGTCGTTGCGCTTATCGTGGGGTTGCGGTTGGTGCGCCCGCCCTCGCCCTTCGAGGGTCGCTTTGCTCCCACCTCAGGGTGAGGGCTTCTCTATCTTGAATGCAGCTTCCCACGACGGCATATGCTCCGCCCTCATCCTGAGGTGCCCGAAGGGCCTCGAAGGACGAGGGTCGGCCACCGGGGGCACGACACCAAACCAATCAGAAATTCACTTGGCCTTTGCCGCGCCATCTGGCGCCGGCACGTCGGACTGCGCCTTGCAGTCCTTCAGCCAGACGTCATAGATCGGATGCTCGACGGCATTCAGACCCGGGCTGTCGGCAAACATCCAGCCGGTGAAGATGCGGCGGATCTTGCGGTCGAGGGTGATCTCGTCGACCTCGACGAAACCGTCGATCTTCTGCGCTTCCGACTGGTCGCGCGAATAGCAGGCCTTCGGCGTCACCTGCAGGGCGCCGAACTGGACGGTCTCGTTGACATAGACGTCGAAGGTGGTGATGCGGCCGGTGATCTTGTCGAGGCCGGAGAAGACGGCGACAGAGTTTTCGATGCGCGCGGCGGACGCCGCCTGCGGCAGGAAAGAGGAGCCAAGCGCCAGGGCGATCCCGGCGGCACGCAGGACATGGTTCCGCGTGAAAAGCTGCATATCTACCCGTCTCCACCGCATCTCAAGACAATGGCCGCAGCTTCTGCGGCCAACCTGCGGGTAAAGGTCAATTGTGGCCAAAAGCGGGGCCGGATGGCCCGCTTCACGGTCGAGAAACTCAGTTGCCCGGCGTCCAGGCGTCGTAGTCGCCGGTGACGCGCGGACGCTCGCCGGTTGCGGCCAGCGAACCCGGCGGACGGTAAGCCTGCGGCGAACCGGTCGGGTTGGCGCGGTGCGCCTTTTCCCATTCCTTGGCCGCGTAGTTTTCCTTGGACGGCGGGGTATCGGTGCGATGATGCATCCAGCCGTGCCAGCCCGGAGGGATGGCGGAGGCTTCGGCATAGCCGCTGTAGATCACCCAACGCTTCGGCAGACCGTAGGAAGACAGGCCGCCTTCGTAATAGACATTGCCAAGCTCATCTTCGCCAACACGCTTGAAGCCGCGAAGCGCAAACAGTGTTCCCAGCGTGTAGTGGTTCCACCAGGTGAAAATGTGCAGCAGGAAGTTCTTCATGTCTGTTCCTTGTGCTTGAGGGAGGTCAAGCGGGACTGGAATTCGTTCACTCGCTTATGCCGCCGGAAGACCTGATTGTCCAGTGATTCCAGATCGGCAAAGGCTCATTTCAGGGCCATCTTGAAGCCGAGATGCGACGGCTCAAAGCCCAGGCGCTCGTAGAAGCGGTGTGCATCCTTGCGCTTGCCATTGGAGATCAGCTGAACGCGGGAGAAACCGCGGCTTTTTGCCTCTGCGATGCAGAACTCGATCATCTGCCTGCCGATGCCCTGCCCGCGCAAATCATCGCGCGTCTGCACCGCTTCGATGATCATGAAGGAGGCGCCGCGGCCGGTCAGCGTTGTCGCTATCGATATCTGAAACGTGCCGGCAACTTCGCCGGACAGTTCGGCAACATAGAGCGTCTGATCCGATGACGCGGCAATCGCGGAGAAGGCCCGCAAATAGTCGGGAAAGGCAGCCTCGTCAGTCGTATCGCCATGGCCGCCGATATCGTCGGCGGCAAACAGCGCGATCAAGGCGGCAAGGTCGGCTTCCCGGGCTTCACGGATGATGAGCTGGCCGGTCATGAGGCTCTCAATGGGTGGGGAGATGCTTTTCGAGCACGAGCGTGGCGATGCCCGACTGGCCGGGACCGACATTCTCGTTGCGGCCGACTTCGGCGAAGCCGAGCCTGGTGTAGAAGCTGATCGCTTCGGCGTTCTTCGGCTCCACCTCGAGGCGCATGATCTCGGCGTCGGGGAAGCAGGTTTCGAGCTCGGCGAACATGTCGCGGCCGATGCCCTGCCGCTGCAGCGCCGGGCGAACGTAGAGGAGATGCAGCACTGCGGTCTTCGCCATATCCGTGGACATCACGGCATAGCCGACGCCGCCGATATCCTTGCCGCTATCGGCAACGACGAACTCGGCACTCTTCTTCGCCAGCCGCTCTTTCAGGGCTGCCGAAGAGAACAGATGGGCGATGAGTTCGTTGACCTTCGGCTCGCCATAGAAGCGATCGTAGGCGGCGTGAAAACTCTCGACCAGGAGAGTGCGGACCTGCTCCAGATCACGCTCACCGGCGGTGCGGACGAAATAGACCATTGTCGCTTTCCTGTGGCGCGGCGGCAGCGCGGTGCTGCCGCCTGCCGAGGTTATTCCTCGACGATGCCGAGCTTGGCCTTGACCAGCGCCTGGACGGCCTGCGGATTGGCCTTGCCGCCGGTTGCCTTCATGACCTGACCGACGAACCAGCCGGCCAGTGTCGGCTTTGCCAGAACCTTGGCGACCTGATCCGGGTTGGCGGCGATGATCTCGTCGACAGCCTTTTCAATGGCGCCGGTGTCGGTCACCTGCTTCATGCCGCGGCTTTCGACGATCTCGGCCGGGTCGCCGCCTTCGTTGAGAATGATCTCGAAGAGGTCCTTGGCGATCTTGCCGGAGATGGTCTCGGCCTTGATCAGGTCGATGATGCCGCCGAGCTGGGCCGGGGAAACCGGAGTCGATTCAATGTCTTTGCCGAGTTTGTTCAAGGCGCCGAGCAGGTCGTTGATGACCCAGTTGGCAGCCATCTTGCCATCGCGGCCAGCGGCAACGGCTTCGAAATAATCGGCAATCGCCTTTTCCGAAACCAGAACCGAGGCGTCATAGATCGACAGGCCGAGTTCGCGCACGAAGCGCTCCTTCTTGTCATCAGGCAGCTCCGGCAGATCGGCCTCGAGCGCCTTGATGAAGGCGTCGTCGAATTCGAGCGGCAGCAGGTCCGGATCGGGGAAGTAGCGATAGTCATGCGCATCTTCCTTGGAGCGCATGGAGCGCGTCTCGCCCTTGTTCGGGTCGAAGAGGCGGGTTTCCTGATCGATGCTGCCGCCGTCTTCGAGAATGCCGATCTGGCGGCGTGCTTCGTATTCGATCGCCTGGCCGATAAAGCGGATCGAGTTGACGTTCTTGATTTCGCAGCGCGTGCCGAAACCTTCGCCCGGGCGGCGCACGGAGACGTTGACGTCGGCGCGCATCGACCCCTCGTCCATGTTGCCGTCGCAGGTGCCGAGGTAGCGGACGATCGAGCGCAGCTTCGTCATATAGGCCTTGGCCTCATCGGACGAGCGCATGTCGGGCTTCGAGACGATTTCCATCAGGGCTACGCCCGACCGGTTCAGGTCGACATAGGACATGGTCGCATGCTGGTCGTGCAGTGACTTGCCGGCGTCCTGTTCCAGATGCAGGCGTTCGATGCCGATCTCGATATCCTCGAACTGGCCCTGGCGATCAGGACCGAGAGAGATGACGATCTGGCCCTCACCGACGATCGGATCCTTGAACTGCGAGATCTGATAGCCCTGCGGCAGGTCGGGATAGAAATAGTTCTTGCGGTCGAACAGCGAGCGCTTGTTGATCTGCGCCTTCAGGCCGAGACCGGTGCGCACAGCCTGCTTGACGCATTCCTCGTTGATGACGGGCAGCATGCCGGGCATGGCCGCATCGACGAGCGAGACGTTGGAATTCTGCGGCTTGCCGAATTCGGTCGAAGCGCCGGAGAAAAGCTTCGAATTCGACAGCACCTGCGCATGGACTTCCATGCCGATGATGACTTCCCAATCGCCAGTGGCGCCGGGAATGAAGCGTTTCGGATCAGGCGTGCGAACGTCGACAAGGGTCATTTGATGCTCTTTGGAAGGCTGTTCTTTTCATCTGGTGAGGTAAAGGAAATGGCTTGCGGGTGCAAGGCTTTCGGCGCGCTTGAGCTATCGGCTCCCGTTTTCGGGCTGTTAACAGCGGCGCGCTAGCATGGATCCATGATCGCCTCTCATCTGCTTCAACTCGCCGCCCTGCTTCTCGGCTACAATTTCTTCGTCTTCGCCACCTATTTCATCGACAAGCGCGCCGCGCGGCTGGGACATCGGCGCGTCAGCGAGCGGACCTTGCTGATGCTTGCATTATTCGCCGGCAGCCCGGGCGCCATCACCGCACAGCGTCTGCTGCGTCACAAGACGCAGAAGGAGCCGTTCCGCACGCTTCTCATGGGAATCGCCGCACTTCATGTCGTGCTGATTGGCGGCGCTGTTGCGTTTTTCACCGCACGCCAATTGGGGCTCGCCTAGAAGTCCGGCCCATAGGTGCCGTCGCCGGCGCTTTCCAGCGGCTTGGTCAAGCCGACCGAGGGGACGTCGCGGCCGAGCTTCGGATTATAGACGATCGACAGCCAGTGGATGGAATAGCCATGCTTCTGGAAGAAATTGATCGCCTCGTTGTTTCCCGAATGCGTCTGCATGCCGGCGCTGGAAAAACCCTGATCGGCGATATCGGTCTCGATCCGCGAAAGCAGCGCGGCGCCGACGCCCTGACGGGTGAAGGAAGGGTCGATCCAGAAATCCGAGATCGTCTCGTCGAACTTTTCCCGCGCGCCCCAGCCGACAATCTGGCCGTTGAGCTCGGCAACCGTGATCGTCAGCCAGCTGTTATGGGTGAAGTTCGAAAAGGCACTGCGCGCGGCATCGAGCAGCGCGTCCGTCTCGCCCATGGCCGCCATCGCCTTTTGCCAGGCTCTGAGGCCGATCTCACTCAAAAGGTCCGCCTCGCCCTCGCGGGCATTGCGAATGTGGATCATGGAACCCCCGTTCAATGATCAAAGTAGAACACCGAATCGCCAGCTTTTCCATCGGTTTGCGCGGCTTGCGCACCGTTTTCGCAGGCCCGTGGCGAATCCGGCGCGCTTGACGGCAACCTGTGCGTGGGTTAGCAAACCTTATGTTGAATTCGTCTGAGACCCGCTAAGGGCCCTGCCCGCAAATCTCTTTGCGCGCATGGGCCAGAAAAAAACGAAGCCCCGCCGTTCGCCTTGAACGACGGATCGTTTTTTTGCGCTTTCGAGCGCTGCGACCGGATCAACACAACAATGGACATTTCACGCGCCGAACAGCGCATCCTGCACCTGCTCGCCCAGGGCGGCAGGATCGAACTCACCCGCGGCGAAAACCGCACGATCGAGAAGCTGCAACTCTTCACGAGAGAAGGCTGGGTCTTCTCCGGCCTCGACATCCTCACCTTCCGCAAGCTCAAGCAGAAACGGGCGATCCGCTCACAGGGCGGCAAGCCCTACCGGATCACCGAGCGGGGGTTGGTGCTGGTGCGGGCGGAGCAGGATAACAGGTGACGATTGTGGGTCAGCTCGCTGATGAGCTGGCCCACCTCTAAATCGACAGGGTTGGCGCAAAACCTTCTTCGCGCTATCTTAGTGTTATGAGCGATCTGCGAGACACCATCCCTGTCGAAGACCTGACCGAAGTGCAGCCCACTGCGGCTGCCGACGCGGGCTATGATGCGTGGAAGGAAAAGAAGATCCGAGCCGCACTGAAGCAGGCGGATGATCGCTCCTCAATGGTCCCGGCAAAAAAGGTCTGGGAGCGTTTCGGGTTTGAACGTTAGTTTCACGCCACAGGCCATCGCCGACCTCAGCGAAATTCATAGCTATATCAGGGAATTCGACCCGAGTGCCGCCGATAGGATTCTCTCGCGCATCCGGCAAGTCATCGAGATATTCGAGAATTTCCCTCTGCTCGGCCGGGAGGGCAGCATCAACGGCACGCGAGAATTCGCAATTTCCGGACTGCCCTATACGATCGTCTATCGCATCATCTCGGCCGTCGATCTCGATATCCTGACCATCGTCCACCAACGCAAGCTTTATCCGCCGCAGCGGGATTGAAGTCAGGCCGATAGCTCAGCCTTCATCGCCACCCATTCCTCAGCGAGCGTCCCAGCTCCACGAGAGCGTCCAGCGCGGCGGTACCAATAATCGGCGTTCCAGTCGTCGCCTTCGATGCGGTGGCAAAGGGCGTGGCCCCAGTCGAAGGGGCGCTGCCCTTCGTGCGCCTGGCAGATATTGTGAACGGCGGTCCATTCCGCGCCCATGACGAAACCGGCGGCCGCGAGGCGGTCGAGGGCTTCGATCAGATTTTCAAGATCAGCTTTGGACATGGCCACCTCCCAGCGTTGCCTACCCCAGATGCATTTCGAGGTTCACCTTTTCAAGGTCTATTCCGAGGCTCGCGCCGGCATCGGAAAACTCCACCTCTCCCTCGACACTCCGGCAGTAGAATTGACTTCGCCGACCACGATGTGGTCGGCGACGGTCATCTTCCGAATTGTCAGTCCGCTTACCACCACTTGGCAGGCGAGAACTTGCCGGCAGCCTGTTCGATGACATGCGCGGTCTTGAAGAGGGTTTCCTCGTCGAAGGGCTTGCCGATCAGCTGGAGACCGAGGGGCAGGCCCTTGTGGTCGAGACCGGCGGGAACGGCGATGCCCGGGAGACCTGCCATGTTGACAGTCACCGTGAAGATGTCGTTCAGGTACATGGCAACAGGATCGGCAGCCAGATTTTCGTCGGCGACGCCGAAGGCCGAGGACGGGGTGGCGGGCGTCAGGATGGCGTCGACACCGGCATCGAAAGCGATTTCGAAGTCGCGCTTGATCAGCGTACGGACCTTCTGGGCCTTGATGTAGTAAGCGTCGTAGTAACCGGCCGAAAGAACGTAGGTGCCGATCATGATGCGGCGCTTGACTTCCTTGCCGAAGCCCGCGGCGCGGGTCTTCTCGTACATGTCGGCAATGTCCTTGCCATCCACGCGCAGGCCGTAGCGAACGCCGTCGTAACGGGCAAGGTTCGAGGACGCTTCGGCGGGAGCCACGATGTAATAGGCCGGAAGGGCGTATTTCGTGTGCGGCAGCGAGATGTTGACGATCTCGGCGCCAGCATCCTTCAGCCAGGCGATACCCTGCTGCCAGAGGGTTTCGATCTCCTCCGGCATGCCATCGACGCGGTATTCGTTCGGGATACCGATCTTCATGCCCTTCAGCGATTTGCCGAGTGCGGCTTCATAATCCGGAACCGGCAGATCGACCGAAGTCGTGTCCTTGGCATCGACTGATGCCATCGACTTCAGGAGGATTGCGGCATCGCGCACGTCGCGGGCGATCGGGCCCGCCTGGTCGAGCGAGGATGCGAAGGCCACGGTGCCCCAGCGCGAGCAGCGGCCATAGGTCGGCTTGATGCCGACGGTGCCGGTGAAGGCTGCGGGCTGGCGGATCGAACCGCCGGTATCGGTCGCGGTAGCGCCGGCGCAGAGATGGGCCGCAACGGCAGCGGCCGAACCGCCAGACGAACCGCCCGGAACGAGCTGCTGGTTGGAGCCGGAGGCGCGCCAGGGGTTGATGACCGCGCCGTAGTGCGAGGTCTCGTTCGACGAGCCCATGGCGAATTCGTCCATGTTCAGCTTGCCGAGCATGACGGCGCCATCGTCCCAGAGGTTCTGGGTGACGGTCGATTCGTAGCGCGGCTCGAAGCCGTCGAGAATGTGGCTGCAGGCCTGGGTGTGGACGCCGACGGTGGCGAACAGATCCTTGATGCCGAGCGGAATACCTTCGAGATCACCAGCCTTGCCGGCAGCGATACGCTCATCCGACTTCTTCGCCATGACGCGGGCGAGATCGGGGGTGGTCTTGATATAGGCGTTCAGCTGGCCATTGGCCGCGTCGATCGCCGAGATATAGGCTTCGGTGAGTTCGGTCGCGGTGATCTCTCTGGCGCGCAGCTTCTCGCGGGCTTCGGCAATGGTCAGGCTGGTGAGTTCGCTCATGGTCTCTACTCGGATATCTCTGTTGGTAACGGGTGTCGGAAAAAGCGGCAGCGCTTATTCGACGACTTTCGGCACCAGGAAGAAATTGTGGTCGGTGACGGGGGCGTTGGCGACGACGTCGTCGGCCTTGTTGCCGTCGGTCACCTGGTCGGTCCGCTTCTTCATCGCCATCGGCGTAACGGAGGTCATCGCCTCGACGCCTTCGACATTCACTTCGGAGAGCTGTTCGACGAAGCCGAGAATGCCATTGAGCTCGCCCACCATGCGATTTGCCTCGTCTTCGGAGACGGCTATGCGGGCAAGGCGCGCAACGCGCTTAACGGTGGCAAGATCGACGGACATGGCATACTCCGAAAGGGAAATTTCCCACCCGCTATAAAGACCATGTCCGCCTTGTGCAACGGGCTTTCGTTAGATCGCCACGCTCTCGGAAGGCTTGATTGCCTTCACTTCGGTCTTCGAACCTTCCATGCCGGAGACGAACTTGTCGGCGGTCTGGTCGATGATCGGGAAGGTGCCGTAATGGCAGGGGATCGCGGTCTTGAAGTTGAAGTAGCGCTGGCAGGCGAGAGCCGCCACAGCACCGCCCATGGTGAAGCGGTCGCCGACGGGAACGAGGCCGATATCGGGCTGGTGCAGCTCGTTGATCAGCGCCATGTCGGAGAAGATATCGGTGTCGCCCATGGCAAGGATCGAGGCTTCGTCGTCGAAATGCAGCATCAGGCCGTTTGCGTTGCCGAGCGCGTGGGCGATGCCGTCTTCGGTGACCTGTGCGGAGGAATGCAGCGCATTCGTAAAGGTCGCCGAGAAGCTGCCGAGCGAAATCGTGCCGCCGGTATTGCCCATTTCGATCTTCGAGACGCCCTTGGCGGCAAGCCAGGAGCCGAGATCGGCATTAGCGAGGACGGTGGCGCCGGTTTCCTTGGCAAGTGCAATGGTGTCGCCGACATGGTCGCCATGGCCGTGGGTGAGGAGAATATGGGTGACGCCCGCCGATACATCCTTGATGTCCTGTCCCTCGAAGGAAGAGTTATAGGTCAGGAAGGGGTCAAGGAGGATGGTTGCCTTGCCGGTTTCGATGCGGAAGGCGGAATGACCGAGCCAGGTGATCTTCATGAAATGGGTCCCTTATTATCAGATGCAAAAGCGGATTTCGCTTGTTATGGACATAGCCGATATGGCCGCAAAGAAAAGCGCCGCAGGCTTCAATTTGTTTTGACGGGATGAAACGCCGATGACAGTGATGACGATCGAGGAGATGGCTGCCGCCCTGCAGCCCGGACAGGCGATCGCGGGCCTCGATCTCGGCACCAAGACGATCGGCCTTGCGATGTCCGATCTCGGCCGCCGCTTCGCCACACCCCGGCCGGTGCTGAAGCGCGAAAAGTTCACGCTCGACGCCGAGGCGCTGCTGGCTTTCGCGGAGAAGGAAAAGGTCGCCGGTTTCGTCATCGGACTGCCGATGAATATGGACGGCTCTGCCGGTCCCCGCGTTCAGGCGACGCGCGCCTTCGTGCGCAACATGGAACAGAAAACCGCCCTGCCCTTCGTCTATTGGGACGAGCGGCTTTCGACGGTGGCGGCCGAACGGGTCTTGCTTGAGATGGATGTGTCGCGCGCCAAGCGGGCCGAGCGGATCGATTCCGCCGCGGCGAGCTTCATTCTTCAGGGCGCTCTGGACAGGCTGTCGGCGCTTTCGAGATCGGCCGATTTCGACGACTGACGCGCTGCCCACCAGGCCGCGATCTTCTTGCGGCGGCGGAAGGCGATGATGGCAATAACGACGAGGCTATCGACGGCGATGGCGCGGGCGACGAGCGGCGGAATGGTCTCCGGCGGAACGCCGAGGATCTTGCCATAGACCTCAAATGTCAGGTCATGAACCTGACGGCTCAGCATGAAGATGCCGAAATTGATGTCGTAATAGGAAAGCCAGTACCAGCCGCTCAGGAAAACGATCGGGCCCAACCAGAAGATCAGGAACCACTTCATGCGGCCTCCCCTCGGTGACGCCAGGTGTTTCTATAACGCCAGGCGGCCGGACTTTCGAGACCGACAACCCAGGTCGACAATGCCATGACGCTCAGGACGACCGCCGGGACGGTGATATCGAGGGCGAGCACCGCGAAAAACATCATCGCGGCGACAAGCAACGCAGCTTTGGCGGCTCTGGTTCCCATCATGGGTCCTGACAGCTAAGAATTTAACTGCCGGTACCCTGTCGCCTTAACGCCGACGGCGCAACGTAAACCATTTATTAAGGTTAACGGCCGGGCGGGGGCCTGTGGATGACCGGAGGGGCGATCAGCCGTAGACGCCGCGGACGATGCGCTTGACGGCCAGCGCCGCCTTTTCCCAGTCCTTGGCATTCTTCAGCGGCAGCCCGGCGCATTGGCCGCCGGCAGCGGCCGAGAGCACCAGATGCTGGATCGCGGCAAAGAGGATCGCGTTGACGGCAGCGGTATCGACACCTTTCGGCGGCGTCAGCGAGCCGCGCATGCGGTCCAGCCATACCGACAGCGCCTTGGAGCGCGCCTCGGAGAGCCGCCTCACTTGCTCGGTATTTTCGGAGACTTCCCAGGCAACGATGCGGCGCATCAGCGGATCGTCGCGCAGCGCCTCAAGGAAGAGCAGCGACAGCCGCTCCATCAGGTCACCATAGGTCAGCAGGAACATGCCGCCGGTATCTTCCGGGATACGGTCCTTGACCCAGGTGCCGAGATCGGCGCCGATCGCCTCGACCAGACCGTTGAGGCCGCCGTAATAGCGATAGATCAGCTGTTTGTCGCAACCGGCGCGGCGGGCCACGGCATTGATGCCGAAATTCTGGAAGCCTTCCTCGGCGAGCAGTGCCTTGGCGGCGTTCAAGATCGCCTTCTCGGTGGCGCTGCGGTCGCGGATGCGCTTTTCCGGTTCGCCGGGGGCGACGGGCGCCAAAACCATGGTGTCGTTCAGCATATCGAGGCCGATTCCGTTCGTGTCACTACAAGGTGAGTAACAACGGCCTTCCGGCCCGGCAACGTTCAAGCCCTTGAAAGCTTGTGGATAGACGGCGCGTTCCACAGATGTCTCCTTGCGGAGACACCTAGAGATATTGGCCGAACCAGACGGAGCGGTCTGCGGGTGCCACCAGCGGCGGCGCCAGGCGTTCGAAGCCGCGGGAAGCCCAGAAGCGCTGGCCGCTGACATTCTCGGCGTTGGCGCCGAGATAGACGCCCTTCACCCCGGCCTCGCGCGCCGTCGATATCCAGAGATCGAGAAGCCTGGTGCCGAGCCCCTGCCCCTGCAGGCGCGGCAGCAGGTTCATGTGGATATGGGCGGGAAAGGCCGCCACCCTCGGTGCGAAAGCGGCTTCGGGATGATGGATCGTGTGGATGCGGCGTTCGTCGGCATTCCAGCCCGCGGGATCGCCTTGCGGCTCCTCATAGCGGGCGCGCAGGGCCGGCCACCATTCACGCTCGAGTCTCGCTTCGAAAGCCGCCGTATCATGGGGGCCGACGATATAGCCGGCGACGCCTTCGTCATCCTCAACGACGAATGAGGTCTCGAGGCTCAGCACGATGTAGGGCGCCGAGTAAATGTGGCCGATCAGCTGGCCGTCTTCGTAAAGACGGGTGGCATCCTTGCCTGCATCGCCTGTCAGCAAAGAGATGGCGTAGATCTGGTCGAGATCGCCGAGACGGGCCTTGCGGATTTCGCTCATGCGTCAGCTGGCCGGCGGGTAGAGAAGATCGACGATGTAGCTGGCATCGAAACGGGCATCGAGCATGCCGTAGGTGGCGCGCCAGCCGCCGGCAAGACGGGTTTCGATGAAGGCATCGGCGATGCGTCCGGCACCGAGACGGTAGAGCTCGGCGGCACCGGCAGCGAGTGCCAGCTGCTCGATCAGCAGGCGGGCAGCGCCCTCGTCGCGCTCGCAGAGCGCCATGGCGGCGCGCAGCACGTCGATGGTCTTCTTGCCGGCCGGACCGAGATCGCGGGCAAGACCGGCGAAAACAGTCTCGAACAGATCCTTGCCGCGCGAGAGAACCCGCAGCAGATCGAGCGCCATGACATTGCCGGAGCCTTCCCAGATCGCGTTGACCGGGGCCTCTCTGTAATGACGGGCGATCGGGCGTTCCTCGATGTAGCCGCTGCCGCCGATGCACTCCATCGCCTCATAGATCAGCGCCGGCGCGATCTTGCAGCACCAGTATTTGGCAACCGGCGTCATGACACGGGCGTAGGCCGCCTCTTCGGCATTGTTGCGGGCCTTGTCGAAGGCATCGGCAAGACGGAACGACAGCGCCGTTGCAGCAGCGACGTCAAGCGCCATGTCGGCGAGCACGCGGGTCATGATCGGCTGATGGACGAGCATCTTGCCGAAGACGCTGCGGCCGCGGGTGTGGTGCACGGCTTCGGCGAGCGACGCGCGCATGATGCCCGACGAGGCCAGCGCGCAATCGAGCCGCGTCAGCGTCACCATGTCGAGGATGGTGCGGATGCCGGCATCGGGACCGCCGAGCAGGAAGCCGAACGTGTCGTTGAACTCGACTTCCGAGGAAGCATTCGAACGGTTGCCGATCTTGTCCTTCAAGCGCTGGAACTGCAGGCCGTTGGCGGAACCGTCTTCAAGCAGGCGCGGAACGAGGAAGCAGCCCATGCCCTCCTTCGTCTGCGCCAGCATGATGAAAGCGTCGCTCATCGGCGCCGACATGAACCACTTGTGGCCCGAGAGACGATAGATGCCTTCGCTAACCTTTTCGGCCGAACTCTTGTTGGAGCGAACGTCGGTGCCGCCCTGCTTCTCGGTCATGCCCATGCCGATCGTCACGGCAGTCTTCTGCATGGCCGGCTTGTTCGACGAATCGTATTTGCGCGACAGGATCTTCGGCGCCCAGCCCTTCTGGACGGCGGGCGACGCCGAGAGAGCAGCGACCGAGGCGCTCGTCATCGTCAGCGGGCAGAGATGGCCGGATTCGAGCTGCGCCGTCAGGTAAAAACGGGCGGCGCGGATCTTGTGCGACTGGTCCTTGGCATCGGCATCGGCCTGCGGATCCCAGACGGAGGAATGCAGACCGACGGACACCGAGCGGCGCATCAGCGCGTGCCAGGCCGGATGGAACTCGACGACATCCAGACGCTCGCCGCGCGGGCCATGCGTGCGCAGCTGCGGCGTGCCCTGGTTTGCCATGCGCGCCAGCTCCTGCGCCTCCGGAGAGGTGACGTAGCGGCCCATGTTTTCCAGGTCTTCGCGCGTGCCGCGCGGCAGCCCTGCCGTCAGGTCGACGATCAGCGGATCGGAGCGGTAGGCATTGATACCTGACCAGAGGCTTGGCTGGTTCAGCTCGGCGAGTTTTTCTTCAGCGGGAGTCATGAGTCGCTTCTATTGCATGAGCCAGACAAAGGGAAACCGGAACTTGACGATTTCAACCTCAGCTCTAGCGGATTTGCGGCAAAATTGCATGGGGACATAAGCCTTTGCCCACAGCGCAAGCTTGCGGCGGCGGGCAGCACTCATTATAGACCCCACCGGTATAGCAAGAGGCAGGTCCATGGTCTTTTTTCCCCACCGCCACCTCATCGGCATCAAGGGTCTCACCGAGCAGGATATTACCTATCTCCTCGACAAGGCCGACGAGGCCGTCAAGATCAGCCGTCAGAGAGAAAAGAAGACGTCGACGCTGAGAGGGCTGACACAGATCAACCTCTTCTTCGAAGCATCGACGCGCACGCAGGCATCCTTCGAACTCGCCGGAAAGCGGCTCGGCGCAGACGTCATGAACATGTCGGTCGGCAACTCTTCGGTAAAGAAGGGCGAGACGCTGATCGATACGGCGATGACGCTGAATGCGATGCGCCCCGATGTGCTGGTTATCCGCCATTCGAGCGCCGGTGCGGCCGCCCTCCTCGCACAAAAGGTCTCCTGCTCGGTCGTCAATGCCGGCGACGGACAGCATGAACATCCGACCCAGGCACTGCTCGACGCGCTGACGATCCGGCGCGCCAAGGGCAAGCTCTCGCGCATCATCGTGGCGATCTGCGGCGACGTGCTGCATTCGCGCGTCGCGCGCTCCAACATCCTGCTTTTGAATGCCATGGGCGCCCGGGTCCGCGTCGTCGCTCCGGCGACGCTGTTGCCGGCCGGGATTGCCGATATGGGCGTCGAGGTCTTCCATTCGATGAAGGAAGGCCTGAAGGACGCCGATGTCGTGATGATGCTGCGCCTGCAGCGCGAACGCATGTCCGGCGCCTTCGTGCCGTCGGTGCGTGAATATTACCACTTCTACGGCCTCGATGGGGAAACGCTGAAGGCGGCGAAGGAAGATGCGCTGGTCATGCATCCGGGTCCGATGAACCGCGGCGTCGAAATCGCATCCGAGGTGGCCGACGGTCCGCAGAGCGTGATCGCCGAACAGGTCGAAATGGGCGTTGCTGTGCGCATGGCGGTGATGGAGACGCTGCTTGTTTCCCAGAACCAGGGTCCTCGCACTGAAGGAGCGGGCGCATGAGCAACCTCGTCCTCAAGAACGTCCGCATCATCGACCCATCGCGCAATCTCGATGAAACAGGCACCATCGTCGTCAAGGACGGCGCGATCGTCGCATCGGGCAAGGATGCGCAGAACCAGGGCGTGCCTGATGGCGCCGAAGTGCGCGATTGCAACGGCCTCGTCGCGGTCCCCGGCCTCGTCGATGCGCGCGTGCATATCGGCGAACCCGGTGCTGAGCACCGCGAGACCATCGCATCGGCCAGCCGCGCTGCGGCAGCGGGTGGCGTGACCTCGATCATCATGATGCCGGATACCGATCCCGTGATCGACGACATCGCGCTGGTCGAATTCGTCAAGAAGACCGCCAAGGACAAGGCACTCGTCAATGTCTATCCGGCAGCGGCGATCACCAAGCATCTGGCCGGCGAGGAAATGACCGAGATCGGCCTGCTGATGGAAGCCGGCGCGGTTGCCTTTACCGATGGCCGTTCGAGCATCCATGACACGCAAGTGCTGCGCCGGGTGATGACCTATGCGCGCGAATTCGGCGCCGTCATTTCCTGCGAGACCCGCGACAAATATCTCGGCGCCACCGGCGTCATGAACGAAGGGCTGTTTGCCAGCTGGCTCGGTCTCGGCGGCATTCCGAAAGAAGCCGAACTTATCCCGCTGGAGCGTGATCTGCGCGTCGCGCAGCTGACGCGCGGCAACTATCACGCGGCAATGATCTCGGTACCGGAATCGGTCGACGCGATCAAGCTTGCCAAGAGCCGCGGCGCCAAGGTGACCTGCGGCATCTCGATCAACAATCTGGCGCTCAACGAAAACGACATCGGCGAGTACCGCACCTTCTTCAAGCTCTACCCGCCGCTGCGCACCGAAGACGATCGCGTGGCGATGGTCGAGGCGCTCGCCAAGGGCGAGATCGACATCATCGTTTCCTCGCACGATCCGCAGGACGTCGATACCAAGCGCCTGCCCTTCGGCGAAGCAGCAGACGGCGCCGTCGGTCTCGAAACCATGCTGGCGGCGGCCCTTCGGCTGCATCACAGCGGCCAGGTCAGCCTGATGCGGCTGATCGATGCGATGTCGACCCGTCCGGCACAGATCTTCGGCCTCGATGCCGGAACGCTGAAGCCCGGCGCCAAGGCCGACATTGCGCTGATCGATCTTGAAGAGCCTTGGCTCGTCGCGAAAGACATGCTTCTGTCGCGCTCGAAGAACACGCCTTTCGAGGACGCCCGTTTCTCGGGCCGGGCGGTTGCGACTTACGTGGGTGGAACGAAGGTACATTCGCTGGACTGAGGAGGCCGCGTATGAATCAGAACGAAACCGAAAGGCATTTCCAGCTGCGCAATCTCGACAAGGATATGGCGGCGGCACACAAGAACGCCTTCCCCGTACTTCCGAAGAAGCAGGCGTCGCGGCGTTACTCGTCGACCATCGTGCTCGGCACGGTGTTCGTGGCGCTCTGCACGCTGATCGCCACGCTGCTCGGCGGCATGGAAATCTGGATGATCGAAAACGGCTAAGGCAAGCGGCGTCGGGACAATGCTGCGAAGGAAAAGGTAGAGGGGCATGATTTCGGAACTCACCAACTGGCAGATCGCCTTGCCGATGGCGCTTGTGGCAGCCGTCGTCGGCTACCTGCTCGGCTCGATCCCCTTCGGACTGATCCTGACGCGGGCGGCCGGCCTCGGTGACGTTCGCAGTATCGGTTCCGGCAATATCGGCGCCACCAACGTGCTGCGCACCGGCAACAAGAAGCTTGCTGCAGCAACCCTGCTGCTCGACGCGCTGAAGGCAACGGTCGCTGCCTGGATCATGGCCTATGTCGCAGGCCCGGAAGCCGGCGCAATCGCCGGTCTCTTCGCCTTCCTGGGGCACCTCTTTCCGGTCTGGCTCGGCTTCAAAGGCGGCAAGGGCGTCGCTACCTATATCGGCACGCTGCTCGGCATCGCGCCGCTTTTCGTCCTCGTCTTCGCGGCCATCTGGCTCGCGGTCGCCTTCATCTTCCGTTACTCGTCGCTGGCGGCGCTGACGGCGATGCTTGTCATTCCGGTTGCATTGTGGATATTTGGAGCCGAAAAGGTTGCAGCCGTCATGGCGATCATGTCGGTCATCTCCTATTACAAGCACAAGGCCAACATCTCCCGGCTCATCAGCGGGACGGAAAGCAAGATCGGGGCGAAGGGATAGGATGACCGTCGAAAGCGCAAAGCCAAGGGGAATTGCGCTTTCGGACCGGCAACGGATCGCCTGGCTGCGTCTCATCCGCTCCGACAATGTCGGCCCTGCCACCTTCCGCGATCTCATCAATCATTTCGGTTCGGCCGAGGCGGCACTGGCCGCCCTGCCCGAGCTCTCGGCCCGCGGCGGCGCAACGCGCGCCATCAAAATTGCAACCGAACACGAAGCCCATCGCGAGCTTGAGATCGCCCGCCGTTTCGGCGCCCGATTCATCGGCATCGGCGAACCCGATTACCCCCAGGCCCTGCGCCAGATCGATGGCGCCCCGCCGCTGATTGCGGTCAAGGGCGATGTCTCCGTTCTCCATCGCCCGGCTGTCGGCGTCGTCGGCTCCCGCAATGCCTCGATCAGTGGTGCGAAGTTTGCGGCGATGATCGCCAGGGATTGCGGACGGGCCGGATATGCCGTGGTCTCCGGCTTGGCGCGCGGCATCGATACGGCCGCCCATCGCGCCAGCCTCGATACCGGCACCGTCGCCGCACTCGCGGGCGGCCTCGATCAGCCCTACCCACCCGAGAACGTGCCGTTGCTGGAGGAAATCTGCGAAGGGCGCGGACTGGCGATCAGCGAGATGCCATTCGGCTGGGAACCCCGCGCCCGTGACTTCCCGCGCCGCAACCGGCTGATCGCCGGTATCGCGCTTGGGCTCGTCGTCGTCGAGGCGGCGACGCGCTCGGGATCGCTGATCACCGCACGCCTTGCCGCCGAATTCGGGCGGCTGGTCTTTGCCGTTCCCGGCTCGCCGCTCGATCCGCGCTGCCAGGGCACCAACGGATTATTGAAGGACGGGGCGATGATCATCACCTCGCCCGAGGACGTCATCGAGGCGCTGGCGCCGCTCTCGCAGCTCGACCTGTTTTCGGCACCGGTTGCCGAGGAGCCTGCGGGCAGCGGCAGCGACCTTGCGCCACCTGATGATTCCGATCGCGCGCGGATTGCCGATGCGCTTGGGCCGACGCCCGTCGAGATCGACGACATCATCCGGCATACCGGCCTTCCGGCGGCGTCCGTCTATCTCGTTCTCCTAGAGCTGGATATCGCCGGGCGGCTGCACCGGCATCCCGGCGGCACCGTCTCCCTTGCGATGGGAGACTGAGCACACTACATGCGGTTGTGAAGCTCGCCTGCCTCGACATAAGCCATCTCGATCAGATAGCAGAGCATGCTGGCGTCCTCTTTCTCGGCAACCTGACGCAACTCCGCCAGCATCTGCCGGATGAAGGCGATGTTTTCGCGCGAAGCCGATCTGTCGGTTCTCTTGTTGAAACCCTTGGGCGACATGGACAGTCTCTGAATGACGGACGGCTGCTTGGGAGGGGCCTTGACCACACTTCAAAAACGATAACGCAATTATCTTAAATTGCAATACGTTTATAATCCCTCTCAGGTTGCATCGCGTTGCAAGGCGTAAAATTGAAGCAAACCCCTTGACCGAAGCGATTTCCCTGTCCATGTCGGAGAACCGGCAATCTGCAAGCGGCAAGTATTGCGCTCATCCTCCCGCCGGGCGCGGTAGTTTTTAGAGAATCATCATGAATGTAGTCCTGGTAGAATCGCCTGCGAAGGCAAAGACGATCAACAAGTATCTGGGTCCTGGATACAAGGTGCTCGCCTCCTTCGGTCATGTTCGCGATCTGCCTGCAAAGGACGGATCGGTTCTGCCCGATCAGGATTTCGAAATGCTGTGGGAGGTCGATGGGGCATCGGCCAAGCGTATGAAGGATATTGCCGATGCGGTGAAATCCTCCGACGGCCTGTTCCTGGCGACCGACCCTGATCGCGAAGGCGAAGCGATCTCCTGGCATGTCCTCGACATGCTCAACAAGAAGAAGGTGCTCGGCGGCAAGACCGTCAAGCGCGTGGTCTTCAACGCCATTACCAAGAAGGCCGTTCTCGATGCGATGGCCGAGCCGCGCGATATCGACGTGCCGCTGGTCGACGCCTATCTGGCGCGCCGCGCTCTCGACTATCTCGTTGGCTTCAACCTGTCGCCGGTTCTGTGGCGCAAGCTGCCGGGCGCCCGTTCGGCCGGCCGCGTGCAGTCGGTTGCGCTGCGCCTCGTCTGCGACCGTGAATCCGAGATCGAGCGCTTCATCTCGGAAGAATACTGGAACATCTCGGCGCTGCTGAAGACGCCGCGCGGTGACGAATTCGAAGCCAGGCTGGTGGCTGCCGACGGCAAGCGCCTGCAGGCCCGCTCGATCGGCAACGGCGAAGACGCCGGCAGGCTGAAGGCCCTGCTCGACGGCGCCTCCTATGTCGTCGACAGCGTCGAAGCGAAGCCCGTCAAGCGCAACCCGTCACCACCCTTCACAACCTCGACCCTGCAGCAGGCCGCATCCTCGAAGCTCGGCTTCTCGGCATCGCGCACCATGCAGGTGGCGCAGAAGCTTTATGAAGGCGTCGATATCGGCGGCGAGACCGTCGGTCTCATTACCTATATGCGTACCGACGGCGTGCAGATGGCGCCCGAGGCGATCGATGCGGCACGTGCCGCCATCCTCGACCAGTTCGGCAACCGCTACGTTCCAGACAAGGCCCGCATCTATTCGACCAAGGCGAAGAACGCCCAGGAAGCCCACGAAGCGATCCGACCGACCGACTTCAACCGATCGCCGGACCAGGTGCGCAAGTATCTGGATGCCGATCAGATCCGGCTCTACGACCTGATCTGGAAGCGCGGCATCGCCAGCCAGATGGCATCGGCCGAAATCGAGCGCACCACAGCCGAGATTACCGCCGAGAACGGTGGCCAGAAGGCCGGGCTGCGCGCCGTCGGCTCCGTCATCCGCTTCGACGGCTTCATCGCTGCCTATACGGACCAGAAGGAAGACGGCGAACAGAGCGACGACAACGACGACGAAGATGGCCGCCTGCCGGAGATCAATGCCCGCGAAAACCTCGCGAAGCAGAAGATCAACTCGACACAGCATTTCACCGAGCCACCGCCGCGCTATTCGGAAGCCTCGCTGATCAAGAAGATGGAAGAGCTCGGCATCGGCCGCCCGTCCACCTATGCAGCGACGCTCGCCACTCTTCGCGACCGCGAATATGTGACGATCGACAAGCGCAAGCTGATCCCGCATTCCAAGGGCCGGCTGGTGACGGCTTTCCTCGAAAGCTTCTTCACCAAGTATGTCGAGTACGATTTCACCGCCGATCTCGAAGAGAAGCTCGACCGGATCTCTGCCGGCGAACTGAACTGGAAGCAGGTTCTGCGCGATTTCTGGCAGGACTTCTTCTCGCAGATCGAAGACACCAAGGAACTGCGCGTCACCAACGTGCTGGACTCGCTGAATGAATCGCTGGCGCCGCTGGTGTTTCCGAAGCGCGAGGACGGCAGCGATCCGCGCATCTGCCAGGTTTGCGGCACTGGCAACCTGTCGCTGAAGCTCGGCAAGTACGGCGCCTTCGTCGGCTGCTCGAACTATCCGGAATGCAACTACACCCGCCAGCTCTCCTCGGAGAACAATGGCGAGGGCGAAGGCACGGCGCTGAACGAGCCGAAGAACCTCGGCACCGACCCGACCACCGGCGAAGAGCTGACGCTGCGTTCGGGCCGTTTCGGACCCTATATCCAGCGCGGCGACGGCAAGGAAGCCAAGCGCTCCTCGCTGCCGAAGGGCTGGAAGCCTGAGGATATCGATTACGAAAAGGCGATGGCCCTGATCTCGCTGCCGCGCGATATCGGCAAGCATCCCGAGACCGGCAAGATGATTTCCTCCGGCATCGGCCGCTACGGACCGTTCCTGCTGCATGACGGCAGCTACGCCAATCTCGAGACCGTCGAGGACGTGTTCTCGGTCGGTCTCAACCGCGCCGTGACCGTGATCGCTGAGAAGGCAAGCAAGGGTCCGGGCGGGCGTACACGCGGCACACCGGCTGCACTGAAGGAGCTCGGCGATCACCCCGATGGCGGACCGATCACCGTGCGCGACGGCAAATACGGTCCCTACGTCAACTGGGGCAAGGTCAACGCGACGCTGCCGAAGGGCAAGGATCCGCAGGCGATCACCGTCGAGGAAGCCCTGGAGCTGATCACCGCCAAGGCCGGCAAGGCACCGGCTGCGAAGGGCAAGGCCAAAGCGAAGACGGCCGCCGCCGAAGGCAAGGCGACCAAGACCGCCGCCAAACCGAAGGCTGCTGCGAAGCCCAAGGCCGCAGCAAAGCCGAAGGCTGCCGCCAAGACGACGAAGGCCAAGGCGCCGGCGAAAACGAAAAAGAGCTGAGTGTGAGCAAGATACCGCGCGAGAAGACTAGGGGCACGGGCAAGCGTCCGGGCAAGATCGGCCGCGCGGGCAACGATGCCCCCGCCGAAGAAGCAAAGATCACGCCCGGCGCCATGCCGTCGCGCGAGGTGATCCTGCGTTTCATCGCCGACCATCCGCAAAAGGCCTCGAAGCGCGAAATCGCCAAGGCATTCGGCCTGAAGGGCGATACGCGCGTCGAGCTCAAGCATCTGCTGCGCGACCTCGAGCAAGAGGGCATGCTGCAGAAGACCCGCAAGTCGCTGATCCGGCCGGGCGCCCTGCCCCCGGTCACCGTGCTCGACATCACCACCCGCGACAAGGACGGCGAGTTGATCGGCCGCCCGGCCGAATGGCCTGACGATCAGGGCGTGGCGCCTGCCGTCGCGATCCGCCAGACTTCGCCTGCGGGACGCCAGGGCAAGGGCAAAGCGCCCGTCGCCGGGATGGGCGACCGGGTTCTTGCGAAGATCTTTCCGGCTGCCGACCGCGGCGGCCCGGCCTATACGGCGCGCATCATCAAGGTTCTCGACAAGCGTCGCGGCGCCAGCATGGGCGTGTTCCGCACGGCCCCCGGTGGCGCCGGTCGCCTGCTGCCGATCGAACGGCGCGGCGAGGAGATGGTGATCGACCCTGATTATACCGGCGGCGCCAAGGACGGCGACCTGGTCGAGGTCGAAATCGCAAGGCTCGGCCGTTTCGGCCTGCCGCGCGCCAAGGTGCTCTCGGTCGTCGGTTCGGTCGGTTCCGAAAAGGCGATCTCGATGATCGCGATCCATGCCCATGGCATTCCGAATGTCTTCCCGCAGGCTGTCATCGACGAGGCGGAGGCTGCCAAGCCCGCCTCGATGTCGCATCGCGAGGACTGGCGCGACGTGCCGCTGATCACCATCGATCCGGCGGACGCCAAGGACCATGACGACGCCGTCTACGCCGAAGCCGACCCCTCGCCTGACAATGCCGACGGCGTGATCGTCACCGTGGCGATTGCCGACGTCTCCTATTACGTCCGGCCGAAATCGCAGCTCGATCGTGAAGCGCTGAAGCGCGGCAACTCCGTATATTTCCCGGATCGCGTCGTGCCGATGCTGCCGGAGCGGATTTCCAACGACCTCTGCTCGCTGCGCGAAGGCGTCGACCGGCCGGCGCTGGCCGTGCGCATGGTGTTCTCGAAGGAAGGCCGCAAGATCGGCCACACCTTCCACCGCATCATGATGAAGAGTGCTGCAAAGCTCTCCTACCAGCAGGCGCAGGCGGCGATCGACGGCAAGCCCGACGACAAGACCGGCCCGATGCTGGAGCCGATCCTGAAGCCGCTGTGGAATGCCTACGCGGTGATGACGCGCGGCCGCGACCGGCGCCAGCCGCTTGAGCTCGACATGCCCGAGCGCAAGATCCTGCTGAAGAGTGACGGCACCGTCGACCGCGTCTTCGTGCCGCCGCGGCTCGACGCGCACAAGCTCATCGAAGAGATGATGATCCAGGCGAACGTTTCGGCTGCCGAGACGCTGGAGAAGAAGAAGCAGGTTCTGATCTATCGTGTGCATGACGGCCCCACGCTTGCCAAGCAGGAGGTCCTGCGCGAGTTCCTGGCGACGCTCGGCATTTCGCTCGCCAAGGGCGGCAACATGCGTGCCAACAATTTCAACGGCATCCTGGCGAAGGCCGAGGGTACCCCGCATCAGACGATGGTCAACGAGATGGTGCTGCGCTCGCAAAGCCAGGCGATCTACAGCCCCGAGAATATCGGGCATTTCGGCCTGAACCTGATGAAATACGCGCATTTCACCTCGCCGATCCGCCGCTACGCCGACCTGATCGTCCATCGCGCCTTGGTCGGCTCGCTGGGCTTTGGCGAAGGCGGGATTACGCCCGAGGAAGAGGCCGCGCTCGACGATATCGCCGCCGAAATCTCGACCTTCGAGCGCCGCGCCATGGCCGCCGAGCGCGAGACCGTCGACCGCCTGATCGCCCATCACCTTGCCGGCCGCGTCGGCGAGGAATTCGAGGGCCGCGTTTCCGGCGTGACCAAGTCGGGACTATTTGTCGCCCTGCCGGAGTATGGAGCAGACGGCTTCATCCCTATATCTACTCTGGGCCAGGACTATTTCATCTATGACGAGGCGCATCAGGCCTTGTCGGGTGAGAAGACCGGGCTCGGTTACCGGCTTGGCGACAGCGTGACGGTGAAGCTTGCGGAAGCCATTCCGCTTGCAGGCGCGCTGCGCTTCGAGATGGTCAGCGAAGGCCGCGCCATGCCGACGGCAGTGCGCTCCTTCCACAAGGCCGGCCGCCGCGACAACCGCATGGCCGCCCGCAAGAAGGTCGGCACGAGACCGCCGAGAGGCCGGCGCTAGAAACGCCAGAGGAAAGAGCGATGACGACGCCTGCACAGGAACAGCCGATCCAATATGGCGGAAGCGACGCTTCCGAACGCCCGCTTGGCCGCTCCATCATGCGCGGCATGCTGAACAAGTGCCCGCATTGCGGCAGCGGCAAGCTGTTCCGCGCCTTTCTGAAGCCGGTCGACAATTGCGCGGCCTGCGGCGAAGCGATGCATCATCACCGCTCCGACGACCTGCCGCCCTATCTGACGATCTTCGTGATCGGCCACGTCGTTCTCGGCGGCTACATGCTGACCGATCTCGTCTGGCCGCTGCCGATGTGGCTCACCTTCGCCATCTGGGCGCCGGTGACGCTGCTTTCCGCCCTCCTGATCATCCAGCCGATCAAGGGCGGCGTCATCGGCCTGCAATGGGCGCTGCGCCTGCATGGTTTCGGCGGCCATAGCGACGATCACGACGTCTACGAGATCCCCGGCCGCGACCAGCCGTAAGCGGCATCGCGGCGACCTTCACCGTCCAGACATAATTCGCTTGTATTGGGCAACGCTCACCAACTGTGCGGGCGGCTTTTGCTGCGCGCATATGTTCTCCGGCGAATAAAATGGTGCGCGTTTTCTTGACCGATCTGACGTTCGACTATTCGATCTATTGCATTCTGCGCCGGACTTCCCGTAAAGCTCTGCCCGTCACCTGGTTTTGGCATCTCTGTGCCCTTCTATGTGGCACGAGACGGGCGATTCGTTTCAGTCATTCAAGGATGGATATATGTCTCAGCCGAGAAACGGCACGCCGGGCGATGTTGAAGAAATCCATTGGCCGTCGCTGGTTGCCGCCGTCTCGTCGATCTCTGCTGTCGGCATAGCGATCGGACTCGGACTGCCGCTGCTCTCCATCATTCTCGAGAAGCGCGGCGTTGCCTCCACTCTTATCGGACTCAACACGGCGATGGCCGGCGTGGCCGCCATGGCTGCGGCACCAGTGACCACCAAGCTCGCCCATAAATACGGCGTCGCCTCCACCATGCTCTGGGCGGTGGTGATCTCGGCGCTCAGCGCCATCGGCTTCTACTATGCCCAAGAATTCTGGATGTGGTTCCCGCTGCGCTTTGCCTTCCATGGCGCGACGACGACGCTGTTCATCCTCTCCGAGTTCTGGATCAACGCCGCATCGCCGCCGACGAAACGCGGCTTCGTGCTCGGTATATACGCGACTGTGCTATCGTTGGGGTTTGCCGCCGGGCCCCTGCTCTTCTCGATCCTCGGCAGCGACGGCGTCTTGCCCTTTGCCGTGGGCGCCGTGGCCATCCTGCTTGCCGCCATCCCGATCTTCGTTGCCCGTAACGAGAGCCCGGTGCTCGAAGAGAAGCCGGAGCTGCATTTCATGCGCTACGTCTTCCTGGTGCCGAGCGCGACGGCTGCCGTCTTCATCTTCGGCGCGGTCGAGGCCGGTGGCCTGGCGCTTTTCCCGATCTATGCGACGCGCGCCGCCTTTACCGAATCGCAGGCCGCCCTGCTGCTGACTGTCATGGGAATCGGCAACGTCATCTTCCAGATCCCCGTCGGGCTTCTTTCCGACCGCATGAAGGACAAGCGGCCGTTGTTGGCGGCTATGGCCACAATGGGCCTGATAGGCTCGCTGATGCTGCCCCTGCTCGTTCATAGCTGGGCGATGATGGCGGGCGTGCTGCTCTTCTGGGGCGGCTGTGTGGCCGGTCTCTATACGGTTGGTCTCAGCCACCTGGGCTCGCGCCTGACGGGTTCGGATCTAGCGGCTGCCAATGCCGCCTTCGTCTTCTGTTACGCCGTCGGCACCGTTGCCGGTCCACAGGTTATCGGCGCGGCCATCGATGTCGCCGGGAATAACGGTTTTGCCTGGGCAATTGCCGGTTTCTTCGGGATATATGCGGTGCTTTCAAGCATAAGACTGCTTTTCATTAGAAAGCGGGGTTGACTTTTCGGGCGGGATTCGTAGTTTCGCGCCAGAATTTGCCGTGGAGCCCATCCGGCTTGCCACGGCTTTCATTTTATTAAAGGCAGGACGACCATGGCCAAGGCTACCACAATCAAGATCAAGCTGCTGTCGACGGCCGACACCGGTTTCTTCTACGTCACGACGAAGAACAGCCGTACGATGACGGACAAGATGACGAAGACCAAGTACGACCCGATTGCTAAGAAGCATGTCGAGTTCAAGGAAACCAAGATCAAGTAATCCTTGATCCCTGGGTTTTAAAAAGGCGCGCGCCCAACGGCTGCGCGCCTTTTTCGTTTTAGGGTCTCTCATCGCGGGAAATGTTAGCGCAAACAAAAACGCCGCCCTACCGATCTATCGGCAAGGGCGGCGTTTTTACGAAAGGGGGTCGGCCAGCAAGCAACGCGGCACGAGGAACCGCTTAAGGTTGCGAACTAGCCGACCGACCCCACGACCCAGGAGATGCGGCGGACCTGAGCATCATGGGGTATCTCGGCCTCCCGGTTCCGGGAGCGCTTTTCTTATGGCTCGATAATTTGCCCGAAAATGAAAGAAAATCAACAAATTCTTAATGATTGGATTTCTTAGCTTGCTTCTATGGTTAAAAGTCCAATTTTGGGGCAGGCCCGAAAACAACGAATCACGTTTCTTTACTTGATGAAGAAAAACGCGATTGAATATAACCATAAATATACATCAGTACAATTATGGCGATCTTCCGTTACGTCAGGCGGACGCGTTACATCTCGCCGAATAGTAATACCACGATAACTCTATAAATTGCGGCAGCTATGCTTTACACGCGATACTTAGATTGATTCTATTCGTGAAAATGAGCACAAATTACCCTCAAATTGGACGATCGGGCGCTCTCTCCATTTTTGGGGTATTTGGTTGAAAACCGCCCGGCGCTTTGGCGGCTGCATCATTAAAATTTGTTAATCTTTCGCCGCCACCAGTGGAAACTGAGGATAACCTACGCGGCAAAGGCGCTCCGGCGTCAGGCCGCTGCAGCAACGACTCGGTTGCGGCCAGTATTCTTCGCTTCATAAAGCGCGAGATCGGCCTGCTTCATCAGCTGATCGGGCGTCAGTACGTTCGACAGACGAGAGGCGATACCGAAGGACGCGGTGACTTTCAACTCTTCGCCGGTTGACTTCAGCGTGAAGCCGCTGGTCTCGACCGATGCACGCAGGCGCTCGGCAACGGCGGCAGCCACCTCCGGCGAGGTATCGGGCATGATGATGACAAATTCCTCGCCGCCGTAGCGGCAGGCGAGATCGGCGCCGCGCACCGTGGAGCGGATGCGGTTGGCGAATTCCTTGAGCACCTCGTCGCCGGCATCGTGACCGTAGGTGTCGTTCACCTGCTTGAAGCGGTCGATATCGGTGATCAGCACCGAGAGCGGCTTGCCGCGCGCCATCGAGCGGTTGAACAGCACGTTCAGGTGATTATCGAGATAGCGGCGATTGTTGAGGCCGGTCAGCGCATCGGTGACGGCGAGCTCGATCGTCTGCTTGACGCTGGCGCGCAGGCGGTCGTTAAAGCGCTTGCGGCGGATCTGCGTCAGGCTGCGGGCGACCAGCTCGTTCGGGTCCAGCGGGCGGACGATATAATCGTTGACCCCGAGATCGAGCGCCCGGATGACCATCTCGTCATCGCCCTGATCGGTGACGATCAGGATAGGCAGGAAGCGCGTGCGCTCCAGCGAACGGAACTGCGAGCAGAGGCGCAGCGGATCGTAGTCGTCGAAATTGGTATTGACGATGACGAGTTCGAAGGCGTTTTCCGCGGCTTCGAAGAGCGCCGCCTGCGGATCCGAGATTGCCGTAATGTCGGCGATCGGCTTCAGCGTCCTGATGATGCGTTCCTGGGAATTGGCGCGGCCATCGACGAGGAGGACCTGCCCTGCATCCTCGGCACGCCCCTCGCCTGTCCGCAAGAGATCGTCGATCCCCATGGTCTGCGCAGTCTCGGCACGGATGCGCAGTTCGTCGCTCAGCGTCTTCAGGCGCAGCAGGCTTTTCACCCGCGAGATCAGCTGCAGATCGTTGACCGGCTTGGTCAGGAAGTCGTCGGCACCGGCCTTCAGGCCGCGGACGCGGTCGGCCGGCTGATCGAGCGCGGTGACCATGACGACGGGAATATGCGAGGTCTTCTGGTTGGCCTTCAGCCGCTCGCAGACCTCGAAGCCGTTGAGGCCCGGCATCATCACGTCGAGAAGAATGATATCGACCTGATTGCGCTCGCAGATCGCCAGCGCCTCATAGCCGTCGGCAGCCGTCAGGACATCGAAATACTCCGCGACCAGCCGCGCTTCGAGCAGCTTCACGTTTGCCGGAATATCGTCAACAACCAGAATGCGCGCAGTCATAGGCTTCTTTCCGATGCGCTAGGCATCGCCGAGATAGGTCTTGATCGTTTCGATGAATTTCGGGACGGAGATCGGTTTTGAGACATAGGCCTCGCAACCGCCCTGGCGGATACGCTCCTCATCGCCCTTCATCGCAAAGGCGGTAACGGCGATGACGGGAATGACGTGCAGCTCGTCGTCTTCCTTCAGCCACTTGGTCACCTCAAGCCCGGAAACTTCCGGCAGCTGGATGTCCATCAGGATCAGGTCCGGACGATGTTTGCGAGCAAGATCAAGCGCTTCCATGCCATTTCGGGTCTGGATCGTGGTATATCCGGATGCCTCGATCAGGTCGCGAAAGAGCTTCATGTTGAGCTCGTTATCTTCTACAATCATCACCTGTTTGGGCATGGCAAGCTCGTTCCTATGTTCCGTCCCTGCAAATGTCCGCCTGACGTGAAGCGACATGCGAACGCGCGGCTCGACGAAACCGATAGCGGCAAGCTACCGGTATTTGGTTGAAAAAAAGGTAACTTACCCAGCGAAATGCAAAGCAACTTCAAGACTTCGAAACAACTCGCCAGAGATCCGCATGAAACGGCGATTGCCGTACTTGGCTGGCTCGCCAACGAACCCGACATGTTCTCGCGCTTCCTGGCGCTGACAGGCGTCGAGCCGGTGCAGGTGCGCAACGCCATCAACGATCCGGGCTTCCTCTCGGGCATGCTCGATTTCGTCATGCAGCACGAGCCGACCGCCATGGCTTTCTGCCAGGCCACCGAGACACCGCCGGAAGCGCTGACGGCTGCCTGGCAGCACTTCTCGTCGCCAGGCCTCGATTCCTGGCAGTATTGACGCCGATGCTGATCAACGGTCTCGACACATCCCATGTACGCCTCGGCGACAGGCCGCTGATCGTCTGCGATGTCGACGACGTCGTCTTGCAGTTCATCGTGCCGTTCGAGCGCTTTCTGGTCAGCGAGGGCTACCGGCTGGTGCCGCGCTCCTTCAAGCTGCATGGGAATATCGAGACGGCGGATGGCGCGCCAGCCGATGACGTGACAGTCAGCCGCTTGATCGAGACCTTTTTCGAGCGGCAGGAAGACTGGCAGGCGCCGTTGGCGCTTGCGGGGGAGAGCCTCGCCGCGCTGTCTGCGACAGCCGATATCGTTCTGCTCACGGCCATGCCGCCCGTCTATCGCGACCAGCGCCGCCGGCTGCTCGACCGGTTCGAGCTCGACTATCCGTTGCTCGCCTCGCTGCAGCCGAAGGGTCCGATTGTCAAGGCCCTGCATGGCGCCCGCGACCTGCCCCTCGTCTTCATCGACGACATGGTGCGCAACCTGCATTCCGTGCACGAGCATGTCGATAGCTGCCTGCTGCTGCATCTGATGCCGGTATCGGAGATTCATCGCTTCGCGCCCTCCGCCATGGATGGCATTGCCAAGGTTGCGGGATGGGAAGAAGCCGCCGCCCATATCGGCGAACATCTGTCGCTGCCGCCGGCCCCTGCCCGCGGCTGACTGTCTACCCCCATCGATGAAACGGCCTCAAAATGCCGTCTGATATCCAACGCCTGGCTGCTCCTCTTGTCTTGAGACTCGAAAGCTTAGAGCGTAAAGTCGCCATGTTCAACATTTGTTCCAGCGATGACTCACCCTGCGCCTGACAAGACACACGGCTTCTGTCGCGACTGCCTTGCCGAGCAGAAGGGCGAAGCGCGCCGTTGCACGGCCTGCGGCAGCCCGCGCGTCGTGCGACACAAGGAGCTCTACGGACTGACGCTGGCGCATATCGACTGCGACGCCTTCTATGCGGCTGTCGAGAAACGCGACAATCCGGAGCTTGCGGACAAGCCCGTCATCATCGGCGGCGGCAAGCGCGGTGTCGTCTCCACCGCCTGCTATATCGCCCGCATCCATGGGGTACGTTCGGCCATGCCGATGTTCAAGGCGCTCGAGGCCTGCCCGCAGGCGGTCGTCATCCGGCCTGATATGGAGAAGTACGGCAGGGTCGGCCGCGAGGTTCGCAGCATGATGCAGGAGCTGACGCCGCTGGTGCAGCCGCTGTCTATCGACGAGGCCTTCCTGGAGCTTGGCGGCACCGAGCGCCTGCACCACGATCCCCCTGCCCGCACGCTGGCGAAATTCGCCCGGCGCGTCGAAAAGGAGGTTGGCATCACCGTTTCCGTCGGTCTCTCCTATTGCAAATTCCTGGCGAAGGTCGCCTCCGACCTGCAGAAGCCGCGGGGGTTTTCGGTGATCGGCCGCGAGGAAGCGGTCGAATTTCTGGCGCCGCGCCCCGTCACCACGATCTGGGGCGTCGGCAAGGCATTTGCCGCCACGCTTGAATCCGATGGCATCCGCACGATCGGGCAGCTGCAGCAGATGGAAGAGACCGACCTGATGCGCCGCTACGGCAGCATGGGCCAGCGCCTCGCCCGTCTCTCTCGCGGCATCGATGACCGCGAGGTGCATCTGAACGAGGCGGCAAAGAGCGTCTCGGCGGAGACGACATTCTTCGAGGATATCTCGCGGCACGACGATCTGGTGCCGATCCTGCGCAATCTCTCCGAGAAGGTCTCCTGGCGGCTGAAGAAGGATGACATCGCCGGGCATACCGTGGTGCTGAAGATGAAGACCGCGGACTTCAAGCTCCGGACGCGCAACCGGCGGCTCGAAGACCCGACCCAGCTTGCCGACCGTATCTTTCGCACCGGCATCGAGCTTCTGGAGAAGGAGACCGACGGCACGAAATTCCGCCTGATCGGCATCGGCGTCAGCGATCTCTGCGATCCCGGCCGCGCCGATCCGCCCGATCTTATCGACCAGCAATCGACACGGCGGGCGGCGGCGGAAGCGGCGATGGACAAGCTGCGCGACAAGTTCGGCAAGGGCACGGTCGAGACCGGTTATACATTCGGCGGCGGCAAGCGCGAGCGCTAGACCGGTTCGACCGCGTGCAGTTCGGCGAGAACGGCTGCCTTGTTCAATGCCGCCTGCGCGTAATCCGGTACCTTTTCAAGGGCATGCGAATAGCTCTCGACGGCTTCGTCGAGACGGCCCATGCGGCGCAGGACATTGCCGCGATTGTTGAAGGCCGTGGCATAGCCGGGCGACAGGGCGATCGCCCGGTCATAGCTCGCCAGCGCCGCCTCATCGCGCTTCAGGGCCGCAAGGATGTTGCCGCAAGTGCAATGGGCGGCGGCATCTTCCAGCCGCAACGCCAGTGCCTCGGCCACCTCTGTCTGCGCCGCCTCGAACCTGCCCTGCTGCAGCAGGACCAGCGCCAGCTGATGATGGGCGGCGAAATGAGCGGGCTCGACCTCGATAACGCGGCGATAGCCTGAGGCTGCCCGATCGAGCGCGCCCTGACGGTGATCGTTGACTGCGGTATGCATCAATGTGTCGAGCTCGCTCGCATTGGCCGGCCGGCGGCGGGCGGCTTCGAGATTGGCCCAGAGGGCACGGCCCCGCGCATGATCCGGATCGGCCGCAAGGATCTGCCGGCAGCAGAGCGCTGCATTCTCCAGATCGCCCTTCGCCGCCATATGCGAGGCACGGGTGCAGACGGCATCCAGCGATCGCGGATCGAGGCGATCGCCGATATTGCGCTCCGAGACCGTCATCACCCGGCGGCGCTCGACCTGGTGCTGCTCGGCACCGAAAGTGAACTTGTAGGAGTAATCCCCGGTGCCGAAGTCATAGACACGGAAGCCGTTTTCGATCCCCCAGCGCAGGCAATAGCAATGCAGCGCAAAGCCCGGACTGTGAGACTGCGCCTCGCTATCCCGGCCGCCGATGAAGCAGTGCATCGTCTTCTTCTTATGGTCGAGATAGAGGATCTGCGCGGCAACCGCCCTGTCCTCCTCCCAGAGTACCGGCACGAAAAGCGATCCGTCATCGAGGGAACCGCGCAGCATCTTGCGGCAACCGTCGATGATCCCCGCCGCATATTCCGGCTGGCGCGCACCCCATTGCGCATTCCACATGGCGTAGAAGGTTTCGAGGTTCTGCTCGAATGTCTCTGATGTCGTGTGGGTGATGTGCATCCCGTGCTTGCCGTTCGCAAGGTCGCGCAGCGCCCATCGCGCGTTGCGGCGCGTCTTGGGGCTGAGACGGGTGCTGAGGAAGGTCTCGAAATCATCCTCCAGCGGAATATAGACATAGGCGTCGTGATCGATGTCTTCGCCGGCGTCGGTGACATGGCTGGCGCGGACCACCTTGGCCGGGACGAAATCGGCGCGTGGGAAGCTGCCGATCAGCGCCTGCAGGCGTTCATCCGAGAGATAGATCTCGTCGAGGTTCAAACGGCGCCAGTTGAAGGTCTGCAGGCTGGCGGCGAATGCCGCCATCGCGTCGCTCATCTCATCGGGCCGCGAGAGGATGCCGCTATAGACCGAGAACGGCATGCCGGCCATGTGGATGGCGTTGAAGAAGCCATGTCCGGGCTCGAAATCCAGGCGGATCTGCAGCGGCAGGAAGGCGATATAGGGCGCGCCCTCGGCCGACCTCGCGGCGAGAACATGCCAGTTGCCGCGCGTTTCGAGATAGCGCCGCATCCAGTTCCAGGACATGAAATAGTGCGATTCCGGATCGGCATCGTAGACCGCTTCCCAATCCGGACGCAGTCTGTCGAGTTCGTCGAACGCGGATACAATATCGACGTACATGGCGGGTCTCCCAACCGCTTAGCCCCGGCAGATTTGCATATATTCGATCACCCTACAATAAGCAGCCACTTGATCACTAATGCGTGAGACGCGAAGCCGGGCGGCGCGGGTCAAGCCTTCCTTAAACTTCGTTGAATATTGTCCCAGCCAAGTATTGCGTATTGGTTGGGTAACATGTTCTCGCGTATTGTTTTCGGCCTCGGCTTGCTGTCGGCGACCGCCTTGGTGAACCCTGCTCTCGCAGCAGACGCCCGGACGCTGCAAATCATCGTCTCCAAGGACAAGCAGTCGCTTGCCGTCTATGACGGCACCGAGGTCGTCGCGACCTCGAAAGTCTCGACCGGCAAGCCCGGCCATACGACGCCGAGCGGCATCTTCTCGGTGCTCGAGAAGAAGAAATATCACGAATCCAATCTCTATTCGGCTGCACCGATGCCGTGGATGCAGCGGCTGACATGGTCCGGCATTGCGCTGCACGAGTCGAATTCCGTGCCGCGCTATCCGGCCTCGCATGGCTGCGTGCGCATGCCCGCCGCCTTCGCCAAGGAACTTTACAAGATGACGGACCTCAGCGTTCCCGTCATCATCAGCAATGCGGCGGTGGTGCCCGAGCCGATCGATCATCCTTCGCTGTTCCGCCCGAATGCGCCGGAACCGGCGCTCCTGCTTTCCGACGTGCAGCTGCGCCCGGCAATCGGCAGCAGCGATGGCGAGCCGGTGCAGCTGGCGATGAATACGGTCTCAGCCTCGCTGATCCCGCCGGCTGCAGCAGCGCCTGAAAATGTCGAACCGATCCGCATCCTGATCACCCGGCGCGCCCAGCGCGAGGCGATCATCGACATCCAGACCTACCTGAACCAGCTTGGCTTCAACGCCGGCAATCCCGATGGCCTGCTCGGCCCCTCGACGGTGCAGGCGATCAATGCCTTCAAGGCCTTGCGCCCGGCGCAATTCAAGGGCGACCGGACGCTGACCAGCGATACTCTCCTAAGGGAAGTTTACGCCGCTGTCGGCAAGGGCGAACCGCCGAACGGCGTGTTGATGATCCGCCAGGATTTCAAACCGCTGTTCGAGGCGCCTGTGATCATCGACAATCCGCAGCTGGCGCTCGGCACGCATTTCTTCACGCTGCATAAGGTGGATCAGGAGAACGGCACCGCCGACTGGCTGGGCCTGACGCTCGACAACAATCTGCCTTCGCAGACGATGAAGCGGCTCGGCATCAAGACGCAGGAGGGCTCGATCATCATGGGCAGCCCGATCAACAACGCGCTGTCGCGCATCCAGATCCCCGACGAGACGCGCAAGCGTGTCGATGCCCTGCTCGCCGCCGGTTCGACGATGACCATATCCGATACCGGCATTGGCCCGGAAACCGGCGCCGGCACCGATTTCATCACCGTGACGCGTTAGACGAGCTCGACATCGATAATCCCCGGCGCGGCCCGTAATGCAGCCGCGATCTCCGGCGTGATCCGGTATTTCTGCGGCAGCGCCACCTCGACCTCGCGCTTGCCATCTTCCTTGATGACGATGAAGGACACCAGGCCGTCGCCCTTGGCATTCAGGTGCGCAGCGACCGCCTTCAGCGGACCGGAATCACGGACATAGACGCGCAGTGCCTTCTGCATCTGCAGCGATTTCTCTTCCAGCGACTGGACGGTCTGCAGGCGCAGGCTGACGCCTTCCGGGCGCTCTTCGCCGGTTGCCGTGATCACGAAGGATTTTCCGGGCTCCAGGATATCGCGATACTGGTTCAGCATTTCGGAGAACAGCACGGATTCGAACTGGCCAGACGAATCCGAGAAGACGATGATGCCCATCTTGTTGCCGGTCTTCGTCTTGCGCTCCTGCTTGGAGATTACGGTGCCGGCGAGACGCCCGTTGGCGGCACCCTGCTTCACCGCCGCCGAGAAATCCGCGAAGGTCTGGACGCGCATCTTCTGCAGCAGGCTGTTGTAGGTGTCGAGCGGATGAGCCGTCAGGTAGAAGCCGAGAACCTGGAATTCCTTGAGCAGGCGCTCCGATGCAAGCCAGGGCGAGAATGGCGGCAGCGCGATCTTCTCGGGGCCCGACGAGAGAGCGCCGCCAAAGATGTCCGACTGGCCGCTCAGCTTGTTTTCCTGGGCGCGCTGCGCATAGCCGAGAACGCGGTCGAGACCGGCCGAAAGCTGGGCACGATCGATATTGAAGCAATCGAAGGCACCGGCATAGATCAGGCTTTCCAGCACGCGGCGGTTCACCTGGCGCGGATCGATGCGCAGGCAGAAATCCTCGATGCTGGCGAAGGGCTTGTCGCCGCGGACCTGAACGATGTGCTCGACGGCGTTTTCGCCGACGCCCTTGATCGCCGCCAGCGCGTAGTAGATCCGCTGGTCGCCGGTTTCGAAATGGCGGAAGGAGGTCTGCACCGAGGGCGCGACCACCTCGATGCCGAGACGCTTGGAATCCTGGCGGAAGTCGTTGACCTTGTCGGTATTCGACATATCGAGCGTCATCGACGCGGCCAGAAACTCGACCGGATAATGCGCCTTCATATAGGCGGTCTGGTAGGAGACGATGGCGTAGGCGGCGGCGTGCGACTTGTTGAAGCCGTAGTTCGCGAACTTCGCCAGCAGTTCGAAGATGTTATCGGCCTGCGGCTTCGATACGCCGTTCTTGACGGCGCCGTCGACGAAGCGCTCGCGCTGCTGGTCCATCTCAGCCTTAATCTTCTTACCCATGGCGCGGCGCAGCAGGTCGGCCTCGCCGAGTGAATAGCCCGAGAGCACCTGGGCGATCTGCATGACCTGCTCCTGGTAGACGATAACGCCCTGGGTTTCCTTCAGCAGATAGTCGATCGTCGGATGGATCGATTCGACCTCTTCCTCGCCATGCTTGCGGGCATTGTAGGTCGGGATGTTTTCCATCGGGCCCGGACGGTACAGCGCCACCAGCGCGATGATGTCCTCGATGCAGTCGGGCTTCATGCCGATCAGCGCCTTGCGCATGCCCGCACTTTCCACCTGGAACACACCGACCGTTTCGCCGCGCGACAGCATCTCGTAGGTCAGCTTGTCGTCGAGCGGGATGGAGGCGAGATCGACCTCGATGCCCCGCTTCTTGCAGAAATCGACGGCGACCTTCAGGACGGTCAGCGTCTTCAGGCCGAGGAAGTCGAACTTCACGAGGCCGGCCTGTTCGACCCATTTCATGTTGAACTGGGTGACCGGCATATCGGAACGCGGGTCCCGATACATCGGCACCAGCTTCGACAGCGGGCGGTCGCCGATGACGATACCGGCGGCGTGCGTGGAGGCGTGGCGGTAGAGACCCTCGATCTTCTGGGCGATATCAAGGAGACGAGCGACAACCGGCTCTTTGTCGGCCTCTTCCTGGAACTTCGGATCTTCCTCGATCGCCTTGTGCAGAGGCGTCGGATTGGCCGGGTTGTTGGGCACCATCTTGCAGATCTTGTCGACCTGGCCATAGGGCATTTCGAGCACGCGGCCGACGTCGCGCAGGGCGGCGCGGGCCTGCAGCGAACCGAAAGTGATGATCTGCGCCACCTGCTCGCGACCGTATTTCTTCTGCACGTAACGGATCACCTCTTCGCGGCGATCCTGGCAGAAGTCGATATCGAAGTCCGGCATCGAGACGCGTTCCGGATTGAGGAAGCGTTCGAAGAGCAGCGAGAAGCGCAGGGGATCGACGTCGGTGATGGTCAGCGCATAGGCGACCAGCGAACCCGCACCCGAACCACGGCCCGGGCCGACGGGAATGTCATGCTGCTTGGCCCATTTGATGAAGTCCGCAACGATCAGGAAGTAGCCGGGGAACTTCATGCGCTCGATGACGCTGAGCTCGAATTCCAGCCGCTCGCGGTAATCCTTCTCTTCGTAGCCTGCCGACATGCCGAGCGTCGCGAGGCGCATATCGAGCCCCTCCTCCGCCTGGCGGCGAAGCTCCAGCGCCTCGGCGCGCTCGGCTTCCTCGGGATCGGCGGTGGCGCCGGTGAAGCGCGGCAGGATCGGCTTGCGGGTCTTCAGGACGAAGGAGCAGCGCCGGGCAATCTCGATCGTGTTCTCAAGCGCCTCCGGCAAATCGGCAAAGAGCTTCGCCATCTCGGCGCGGCTCTTCAGGTAATGGTCCGGCGTCAGGCGGAAGCGGCTGTCGTCGGAAACGATGGCGTTATGGGCAACCGCCATCAGCGCGTCATGCGCGTCGTAGTCGTCGCGCGTCGGGAAGAAGGCCTCGTTGGTGGCGACCAGCGGCAGGTCGTGCTCGTAGGCGAGACCGATGATCTTCTGCTCATGGCGCTTGTCGTAAGTGCCGTGGCGCTGCAACTCGACATAGAGCCGGTCACCGAACAGTGACTTCAGCGTCAGCAGCCGCGATACGGCCGGCGCCAGGTGCCCCTGCTTGAGGGCCATATCGACCGGGCCGCTGAGCGAACCCGTCAGCGCGATCAGGCCTTCTGTGCCCGCCTCTTCCAGCCAGGACGAGCGAATGTGGATCGCCTGCCCGTCCTCGCCACCGAGATAGGCGCGGCTGACGAGATCGACGAGACGCTCGTAGCCATCATCGCTGGCGGCAAGGACGACGATCGACGGGAGCTTACCCATCATCTGCTGGCCGCCGCGCTTCTCGATTTCCAGGCCGTCTTCCATGTCGATCGACAGCTGGCAACCGATGATCGGCTGAAGGCCTTCGTCCATGGCTTTCTGCGAGAATTCGAGCGCGACGAACAGGTTGTTCGTATCGGTGATGGCGATCGCCGGCTGGCTATCGCCCGCAGCCTTGTAGAGAACCTTCTTCAGCGGCAGCGCGCCCTCGAGCAGCGAATAGGCCGAGTGCACGCGCAGATGAACGAAGCCCGGCGTCCCGCCGATAAATCCGCTCTCTGTTTCCGCCATGACACGTCCCTTCAATCGCCCGTATGAATCGGCGCCATTGTCGGTCGTGGCCGTGGAGATGTCCAGAAGAAGACCCCGCCTTGAACCGCATGGCAGCCATGCGGTCCCCTGAAAAATTACATCGCCATCAGGATCAGCGAGAAGCTGGCAACGAACATTGCGATGGAGGTGAATGCTGCGACGTCACGGATCATGTCAGTCATTTGGCTCTCCTTTACTCGTTATGTTTTTAGTTTGTTCCACTCTTGTTCTTTCGTCAACAGGAATCTTTTCCGTTTGGTTAACGCGCGTCCGGGAGCGTTCGCCCACCTATCCCAGCCGGCGGCAATCGCTATGTTCTCTATTTGTTCTTTACAGAAGGTCACGCATCTGCGACAACGCTCGCAGGAGGCGCGCCATGTATCTCACCCTGCTCAATGACTTCATCGTCGAGGCGAAATCGAGGACCTACGTGGGTGGCGGCAGTCCGCGTCCATCCTGCCGTCTGGGGTCGCATGACATCGGCTACGAGCGTGGCGAATGGCGCTATCTCGACAGCTATTTCGGCGGAACGGATTTTTGCGGCCAGGAAACAGTCTGGCTGAATGGCGAGCCCATCTGGGCGATGAACTATTTCGGCCACATCATCGAGCCCGGGCTGATCGACGGCAGCCGCGCCGGCGCCGTCATCAAGGCGGCCCTGTCGTCCATGTATTCCGAAAAGAAGCGATTCCTCGGCGGCATGGAATTCGACCACGCCTTCGGCTTCTATATCGACAACAGCGAGGGCGACTGCGCACATTTCCGTGGCATGGAAATGATCATCGTCGAGGAAAGGCGCGCCTATGAACTCGACTACCGCGGCGGCCTGATCCGGCTCTGAGGCTCAGAAGTCGACGACCTTGCCGTCGCTGATCGTCACCCGGCGGTCCATGCGGCTGGCAAGCTCGTGATTATGCGTGGCGATCAGGGCCGCCAAACCGGACTGGCGCACCAGCGCCTCCAGGGCGTCGAAGACGTAGTTGGCGGTTTCCGGATCGAGATTGCCGGTCGGCTCGTCGGCGAGAAGCAGGCTCGGCGCATTGGCAACGGCGCGGGCGATCGCCACGCGCTGTTGCTCGCCGCCGGAGAGCTCGCCCGGGCGATGGGCACCGCGATGGCCGATGCGCATGTAGTCGAGCAGCTGCTTGGCACGCTCGGCAGCTTCCTTGCGCGGCAGGCCCGAGATCATCTGCGGCATCATGATGTTTTCCTGGGCCGAGAACTCGGGCAGCAGATGATGGAACTGGTAGACGAAGCCGATCTCGCTGCGGCGGATCGCCGTGCGCTTATCGTCGGACAGTCCGTTGCAGGCATGGCCGTTGATGCTGACCTCACCGTCATCAGGATGTTCCAGGAGACCCGCCAGATGGAGCAGCGTCGACTTGCCGGTGCCCGAGGGCGCAACCAGAGCGACGATCTCGCCGCTATGCAGCGTGAAGTCGGCCCCCTTCAGGATGGAGAGCACCGTATCGCCCTGCCCGTAGTGACGCTCGACGCCGGAAAGCTTGAGAACGACATTGCGTTTCATGGAGTTCAGCATTCCTTATTCGTAGCGCAGCGCCTGCACCGGATCGAGCCGCGAAGCCCGCCAGGCCGGGAAGATGGTCGCAAGAAAAGACAGCGTCAGAGCCATGATGACGACCGAAGTCGTCTCGCTGACGCTCATCTGCGCCGGCAGCTGGCTCAGGAAGTAGAGCTGCGGATTGAAGAGTATCGTTCCGGTGATCCAGGAGAAGAACTGGCGGATCGACTCAATATTGATGCAGACGACGACGCCGAGCAGCACGCCGGCAAGCGTGCCGACGATGCCGATCGCAGCCCCGGTCATGAAGAAGATGCGCATGATGGCGCCGGAGCTCGCGCCCATCGTTCTCAGGATGGCGATGTCGCTGCCCTTGTCCTTCACCAGCATGATGAGACCCGAGATGATGTTCAGCGCCGCGACGAGAACGATCAGCGTCAGGATCATGAACATCACGTTGCGCTCGACCTGCAGCGCCGAGAAGAAGGTCTGGTTGCGCTGGCGCCAGTCAGTGATGGCGATCTGGCGGCCGGCGGCGGCCTCGACCTTCGGCCTCAGATTGTCGATGTCATCTGGATTGCTGGCGAAGAGCTCGATCGATTGCACCAGCCCTTCGGAATTGAAATAAAGCTGCGATTCCTCGAGCGGCATATAGATGATGGCGGAATCATATTCTGACATGCCGATCTCGAAGATGCCGGAGACCGTATAGGACTTGACCCGCGGATTGATGCCCATCGGCGTGACGTCACCTTCGGGCGAGATCAGCGTGATCGTATCGCCCGCCTGCAGGCCGAGCTGGTTGGCCATGCCGGAGCCGATCAGCACGCCCTGCCCGGACATGAAACCGACGAGGTCGCCCGACTTGATGTTGTCGGAAACGGTCTTCAGCTTGGTCAGATCTTCAGGGCGAATGCCGCGCACCAGCGCGCCGGTGCCAGCACCGCCCTGACCGGAGGCCAGCGTCTGTCCCTCGACAAGCGGCAGGGCCATGCGAATGCCGGGAACGGCGGCGAACTTTTCCGTCAGCGCCGCATAATCGGTGAAGGGCGCATCGACCGGCTGAACGATCATGTGGCCGTTGATGCCGAGGATGCGCGAGATCAGCTCGGTGCGGAAGCCGTTCATCACCGCCATGACGATGATCAGTGTCGCGACGCCGAGCATGATGCCGACGAAGGAGAAGCCGGCGATGACCGAAATGAAGGCTTCCTTGCGCCGGGCGCGCAGATAGCGCCAGGCGACCATGCGTTCGAAGGTGGAAAATGGCTTGCTCGCCGGACCGAAGCCGGATTTCGAACCCCGCTTGTCCACTGCTGCCTCTGCCATTTCGCCTCCGTTATCAGCCCAAGAGCTTATTGATTGCCGCGTCGATGGTCATCGTCTCGCGGGCGCCCGTCTTGCGGTCCTTGACTTCCACTTCGCCGTTCGCGACCGCGCGCGGGCCGGCAATGATCTGAACGGGAACGCCGATCAGGTCAGCCGTCGCAAACTTCGTTCCGGCGCGATCGTCGGTGTCGTCATAGAGGACGTCCTTGCCACCCTTGGAGAGCGCTGCGTAGATCTTCTCGCAGGCACTGTCGCAGGCGGCGTCGCCGGCCTTCATGTTGATCACGATCGCATCGAACGGCGCGACGGAGGCCGGCCAGATGATTCCGTTCTCATCATGCGATGCTTCGATGATGGCGGGAACAAGGCGTGTCGGGCCGATGCCGTAGGAACCCATGTGAACATTGTGTTCCTTGCCGTCGGGACCCTGGACCTTGGCGCCCATCGGCTCGGAATATTTCGTGCCGAAATAGAAGATGTGGCCGACTTCGATACCGCGGGCCGACAGGCGTTCGCCTTCGGGGATCGCGTCGAAAGCGGCCTCGTCATGCATTTCGGAGGTCGCTGCATAGAGCGACGTCCACTTGTCGAAGACGCTTTCCAGGCCCTTGACGCTGTCGAAATCGGTGTCGGCTTCCGGGATGTCGAAATTGACGAAATCCTTATGGCAGAACACTTCGGACTCGCCGGTGTCGGCAAGAATGATGAATTCGTGGCTGTGGTTGCCGCCGATCGGGCCGGTATCGGCGCGCATCGGGATGGCGCGCAGGCCGAGACGGTCGAAGGTGCGCAGGTAGGCCACGAACATCTTGTTATAGGAGTGGATCGCCTCCTCCTTCGTCAGATCGAAGGAATAGGCATCCTTCATCATGAACTCGCGCGAGCGCATGGTGCCGAAGCGCGGACGGATCTCGTCGCGGAACTTCAGCTGGATGTGATAGAGGTTGAGCGGCAGGTCCTTGTAGGACTTGACGTAGGCCCGGAAGATATCGGTGACCATTTCCTCGTTGGTCGGGCCGTAGAGCATCGGACGGTCCTGCCGGTCCTTAATGCGCAGCATTTCCTTGCCGTAGGCGTCGTAGCGGCCGCTTTCCTGCCAGAGCTCGGCGGACTGCAGCGTCGGCATCGACAGCTCGATGGCGCCGGCGCGGTTCTGCTCCTCTCGGATGATGTTGTTCACCTTGTCGAGAACACGCTTGCCGAGCGGCAGCCAGGAATAGATGCCCTGCGACTGCTGGCGGATCATGCCGGCACGCAGCATCAGCCGGTGGGAGACGATTTCCGCCTCCTTGGGGTTTTCCTTCAGGATGGGCAGGAAGTAGCGGGACAGACGCATGGCGGATTCCAGAGCAGTTGGGATTCCACTTCAATCGCGGAATCGACGGCATTCGTTAATGGTGGGAGCGTTCATAGCTGCTTCGCAGCCGGAAAGAAACCCGCGAGCAGCGCAAGCAGCCTTCCGCAGACGCAAGTTGGCGTCCGGAAAACGCAAATGCAGAAAAAATCGCGCATTTATAAGGGCTTGCATCAAAATCTTGTCAACAGGAATTTTTTGCCCGACTGTAGCAAAAATGCAAAAAAAGCTGGTGACAAAGCCCAATCTTTGAGCTAGTTTCAGCTCACAAAACAGGCAAGGAGATAAATTCTTGCCAATTCGCGGTCAAGTCTTGGGAGGATCAGATCTTAGGCGCGCTCGTCGCAGCCCCGGCAACGGTTACAGATCACGCGATACTTAAAACAAGGCTTTTAGCCTTGTTTTTTTTTGGTTTTTCGGCCCCTTCCCTAACGTGAACATCAGAGAATTGACGTAACGGCAGACATCGCTGCCGCCGCGTGAGCTCTTTGCATCATGTTGATGACAGCCGTATGACGGCGTTTTCGCTGGCGCTAACACATATGCTCAAAGATTGAGCAAAAGCCCTATTCGATATTGAAGCTCGGGCCGATCTGCGGCAGGGCATCGAAGCCCCAGCCGAAATAGGTCGAAGACACGTACCAGGCGCCATAGATGATCGCCGAAATCACCGTCGTCAGCGAGAAGACGAAGAGCGGCCGGAAGCGCGCCGGGGCGCTCGGAACCGTGCCGAGCACCACCTCGTTGTCTTCCGCCTGGGTGCGCAGACCGATCGGCAGAACGGCGAATAGCGTGAGCCACCAGACGATGAAATAGACGGCGAAGCCCTGTAGGAAAATCTGCAGCATGGCGGGTCCCAAATCGCGTTACGACCATCGCAACGCCGCGCTTATAGAGTGGAATGGCGCAAAGCTCAAATCACGCCGCGACCAATGCTGGGGACTAGGTCACTCTGCCGCAGAAGCGGCTGTCAGACCTGCTCGAGCTCGATCAGTGTGCCGAAGAAATCCTTGGGATGCAGGAAGAGCACCGGCTTGCCATGGGCGCCGGTCTTCGGCTCGCCATTGCCAAGCACCCTCGCCCCTGAGGTGATCAGATGGTCGCGGGCGGCGGTGATGTCGGCGACCTCGTAGCAGATGTGGTGCATGCCGCCCGATGGGCTCTTTTCGAGGAAGGCGGCGATCGGCGAGTTCTCGCCGAGCGGTTCCAAGAGCTCGACCTTGGTATTGTCGAGCTCGACGAAGACGACGGTGACGCCGTGCTCCGGTAGGGGCTGCGGCGCCGATACCCTGGCGCCGAGCGTATCGCGGTAGCTGGCCGTCGCAGCGGCGAGATCGGGGACGGCAATCGCGATGTGATTGACGCGGCCGAGCATGATCAGACCTTGGTCAGGAAGGCGGTGACGACGGGCTTCTTGCCCCAGGCGTGGTTGGCGGCGGCGCGCACGGCGCGGCGGATCGCCTCCTGCACCATGTCGAGATCCTTGCGGCGGGCGCGCGGAATGCTCTCGACAGCGCCGATGACGGCGTCGAACAGCGTGTCTTCCATCTCGTCGCCTTCGTCGTCATAAACCGGCAGACCGATGGCGACGAGATCCGGCTCGCCGATGATGTCGTAGCGGCTGTCGAGCACAACGTTGACGGCGACATGACCGACATAGGCGAGCTTCTTACGCTCGCCGATACCCATCTCGTCGAAATCGCCGATCAGCGAGCCGTCCTTGTAGATGCGGCCATGCGGGGCTTCGTCGATGACTTCGGCCGGACCAGGTGCCAAACGCAGGATGTCACCATTGCGTACGCGCGGCACGCTTGCGATGCCGGACTGCTCCGCCAGCTCCTTATGCGCCGTCAGATGCGTCGCCTCGCCGTGGACGGGCACGACGATCTTCGGGCGAACCAGCTGATACATCTTTTGCAGCTCGTTACGGCGCGGATGGCCGGAAACGTGGACCAGCGCTTCACCGTCGGTGATGATATGGACGCCTTGCTCGACGAGGCCGTTCTTGATGTCCTGGATCGCCTTCTCGTTGCCCGGGATGGCGCGCGAGGAGAAGACGACGATATCGCCGGCGGCGAGCGCCACATTGCGCATCTCGTCGCGCGAGAGCTTGGCGAGTGCGGCGCGCGGTTCGCCCTGGCTGCCGGTCAGGATCACCACGACCTTGTCGCGCGGGATGTAGCCGTATTCGTCTTCGGAGATGAAGGGCTTGATGCCTTCCATGATGCCGATGTCGCGCGAGACGTCGACGACGCGCTTCAGCGAGCTGCCGAGCAGCAGCACTTCGCGGCCGGCGGCTTCAGCAGCCTCGGCGACGGTGCGGATACGGCCGACATTCGAGGAGAAGGTGGTGATCGCCACGCGTCCCTCGGCATTCTCGATGATCTTGCGCAGGCTTTCCGAGACGTCCTTCTCCGAGGGCGAGACGCCGTCGCGCAGGGCGTTGGTGGAATCGCACATCAGCGCCAGAACGCCTTCGTCGCCGAGTTGGCGGAAGCGGTTTTCGTCGGTCAGCGGCCCGAGCGACGGCTCGTGGTCGATCTTCCAGTCGCCGGTATGGATGACATTGCCGAGCGGCGTGCGGATCATCAGCGACATCGGCTCGGGGATCGAGTGGTTCACGGCGACGCCTTCGATGCTGAAGGGGCCGACATTGATCGTGTCGCCTGCCTTGAAGATCGTCACCGGCACTTCGCCGATCGCGCCCTTCTCGAAATTGCGCTTGGCTTCGAGCAGGCCCGCGGTAAAGGGCGAGGCATAGACGGGAACATTGAGGCCCGGCCAGAGATCGGCCAGCGCGCCGTAGTGATCTTCGTGCGCGTGGGTAATGATGATCGCCTTCAGGCTTTTGCGCTCGGTGGCGAGATAGCGGATATCGGGCAGCACGAGATCGACGCCCGGCAGGTCTGGACCCGGGAAGGTCACGCCGCAATCGACCATGATCCACTGGCGGTGATCCGCGGGGCCATAGCCGTACAGAGCGAGATTCATGCCGATCTCGCCGACGCCGCCCAGCGGAAGAAATACCAGTTCGTCTTGTTTCGCCATTAGGTCCTACTATCCAAAGAAAACGTCGCCGGCGGCGATCTGCATCATCCTGCCTGCGCCGGTATCGAGCATCAACAGCCCATTATCATCAATTCCAGCGAAATGGCCGGAAATCGACCTGTCCGGTAAATTCACGGTAATCTTCTCGCCGACGCCACAGGCGACCTCGCGCCAGCGCGCGGTGATTTCCTTGATGCCGCGCCCGGCGTTCCAGACATCCAGCACTTCGGCCATGGAAGCAAAGAGATGGGCGAAGAGCTCCTCGGGCGAGGCCGAGCTGCCCTGCTCGCGCAGACATGTCACCGGATACATCGGGTTCTCAGGCATGACCGAGACATTGATGCCGATGCCGATCACCAGCGCATAGCGCCCGTCCGGCAGCTGCTCGCCTTCGACGAGGATGCCGCAGGTCTTCTTGCGTCCGATCAGGATGTCGTTCGGCCACTTGACCTCGAGCGGCTCGGCGCCCGGCGGCAGGACTTGGCGGATCGCCTGATGGACGGCGACAGCAATCGCCAGCGGCAGGGATCCCATGCGCTCCATCGGAGCAGGATCGATCAGGAGAAGGGAAGAATAGAGATTGCCGGGTTCGGAGACCCAGGGGCGTCCGCGGCGGCCGCGGCCGCCGGTCTGCCTGACCGCGGTCACCCAGAGGAGACCGGGGTCCCCTGCCCGGGCTCGGGCAAGGCATTCTGTGTTGGTCGAAGGTGTCTCCGTCAGGGCTTCGTGCCTGATATCGCCGAGCGATATCCGGCGCCGCGCTGGAGACATCATCAGAACAGCGTCGCTGCCGCCAGCTCAGCCGCACCGCCGATCGGACCGCCGATGAGAACATAGGCGAGAACGAACAGGCCGGAGAGACCGTAGACCAGCTTGAGGGCGCCGGAGACGCGGGCAAACTCGCCCTTGGCTTCATCGAACCACATCAGCTTGATGACGCGCAGGTAGTAGTAAGCGCCGACGACCGATGCGAGAACGCCGATGATGGCGAGCGCATAGAGCTTGGCTTCGATGGCTGCGACGAAGACGAAGTACTTCGCGAAGAAGCCAGCGAGCGGCGGGATACCGGCAAGCGAGAACATCAGGATGGTGAGAACCGTCGCCATGAAGGGGTTGGTGCTCGATAGACCCGCCAGATCGTCGATCGCTTCGACGACGGTGCCATCCTTGCGGCGCATCGACATGATGATCGCGAAGGAGCCGAGCGTCATGACCATGTAGATAACCATGTAGAGCATGACGCCGGAGACGCCCGTCTGGTTGCCGGCTGCAAGACCGACCAGCGCATAGCCCATGTGACCGATCGACGAATAGGCCATCAGTCGCTTGATGTTCTTCTGGCCGATAGCGGCGAAGGAGCCGAGCAGCATCGAGGCGATCGAGATGAAGACCACGACCTGCTGCCAGTCAGCCATGATCGGCTGGAAGGCGGTGATGACGATACGGGTCATCATGGCCATGGCGGCAACCTTCGGAGCGCTTGCCAGGAAGGCGGTGACCGGGGTCGGCGCACCTTCGTAAACGTCGGGCGTCCACATGTGGAACGGCACGGCCGAGATCTTGAAGGCGATACCGGCGAGGATGAAGACCAGGCCGAAGATCAGGCCAAGCGAACGCGCGCCTTCGACATTGAGCGCCTGGGCGATATCGGCGAAGTGCGTATGGCCGGTGAAGCCATAGACCAGCGACATGCCGTAGAGCAGCATGCCCGAGGACAGCGCGCCGAGCACGAAATACTTCAGGCCGGCTTCCGTCGACTTGACGCTGTCGCGGTTGATCGCAGCGACGACGTAGATCGCCAGCGACTGCAGCTCGAGGCCGAGATAGAGCGCGATCAGGTCGTTTGCCGAGATCATCAGCATGATGCCGAGGGTGCAGAGCACGAGGAGAACCGGGAACTCGAACTTGTCGAGCTGGTTTTCCTTGGCATGGCCGAGCGACATGAAGAGCGCCACGAAGGAGCCGGTCAGCGCCGTCACCTTCATGAAGCGGGAGAAGCCGTCCGCCTTGTAGACGCCGCCAAAGGCGAGGCCGTTGGACGGGATGAAGATCAGCCAGAGAGCCGCAGCCGCGAACAGGATCATGGCGAGCACGCTCACCAGACGCCCGGACCGCTCGCCCGTGAAGACACCGATCATCAGCAGGACAAGGGCGCCTACCGCGAGGATCAGCTCCGGCGCGGTGAGATGCAGGCTTGCAAGAATGGTTTCAGCGGTCATGTCCAAAAAGTCCCGTCATCAGTTCATCGACAGCGCAACGTTCTGCGCTGCGTGTACGGCGGCCGTATAATTGTTCACCAGCATGTCAACCGAAGCGGCCGTCGCATCGAAGACCGGAGCCGGATAGACACCGAAGAAGATGGTCAGCGCGATCAGCGGGTAGAGCAGCATCTGCTCACGCGGCGAAAGATCGAGCAGAGCCTTCAGCTTTTCCTTTTCAAGCGCGCCGAAGATCACGCGGCGATAGAGCCACAGAGCATAGGCCGCCGACAGGATGACGCCGGTGGCAGCGAAGAGCGCAACCCAGGTGTTGGCGCGGAAGACGCCGATCAGGGTCAGGAATTCGCCGATGAAGCCCGAGGTGCCCGGCAGACCGACATTGGCCATGGTGAAGACCATCATCGCCACTGCGTATTTCGGCATGTTGTTGACCAGACCGCCGTAAGCCGCGATCTCGCGGGTATGGGTTCGGTCGTAAACGACGCCGACGCAGAGGAAGAGCGCGCCAGAGACGATGCCGTGCGACAGCATCTGGAAGATCGAGCCCTGAACGCCCTGCATGTTGGCGGCGAAGATGCCCATGGTCACGTAGCCCATGTGCGCCACCGACGAGTAGGCGATCAGCTTCTTGATGTCGTCCTGCATCATCGCCACAAGCGAGGTGTAGATGATGGCGATGACGGACAGTGCGAAGACCATCGGCGCGAAGAAGTCGGAGGCGACAGGGAACATGCCGAGCGAGAAGCGGATCAGGCCGTAGCCGCCGAGCTTCAGGAGCACGCCTGCCAGGATGACGGAGCCGGCCGTCGGCGCCTGAACGTGCGCGTCGGGAAGCCAGGTGTGAACCGGCCACATCGGCATCTTGACGGCGAAGGAGGCGAAGAAGGCCAGCCATAGCCATGTCTGCATCTGCGGCGGGAACTTGTAGGCGAGCAGCGCCGAGATATCGGTCGTGCCGGCCTGCCAGTACATCGCCATGATGGCGAGCAGCATCAGCACCGAGCCGAGCAGCGTGTAGAGGAAGAACTTGTAGCTCGCATAGACGCGGTTCGCGCCACCCCAGACACCGATGATCAGGAACATCGGGATGAGGCCGGCCTCGAAGAAGACGTAGAAGAGCACGATATCCAGCGACACGAAGACACCGACCATCATCACTTCGAGGATGAGGAAGGCGATCATGTATTCCTTCAGGCGCTTCTCGATCGAGAGCCAGCTTGCCAGCACGCAGAAGGGCATGAGGAAGGTCGACAGGATGACGAACAGCATCGAGATGCCGTCGACGCCGACATGATAGCCGATGCCGGTACCGAGCCAGGCGTGCTTCTCGACCATCTGGAAGCCCGGATTGGCGTTATCGAAGCCAGTCCAGATCAGGAGCGACAGCAGGAACGTGACGATCGTCGTGATCAACGAGATGTTGAGCACGTTGCGGCGGCCGTTCGGGCCGTTTTCATTCATCAGCAGCAGAAGCACCACGCCGACGAGCGGCAGGAAGGTGACCGTTGTAAGAATAGGCCAATCGGTCATCAGAAGGAACTCCCGAGCATCATCCAGGTAACGAGCGCTGCAATGCCGATCAGCATCGCGAAGGCGTAGTGATAGAGGTAACCGGTCTGCAGGCGGACCACGCGGTTCGTGACATCGACGACGCGGGCGGCAATGCCGTTCGGGCCGTAGGTATCGATGACGCCGACGTCACCCTTCTTCCACAGGAAGTTGCCAAGAGCCTTGGCGGAGCGGACGAAGAGGAAGTCGTAGAGTTCGTCGAAGTACCACTTGTTGAGCAGGAACTGGTAGAGGACGCGGTGCTGCTGCGCGAGAACGCGCGGCGTCGACGGCGACTTGATGTACATGTACCAGGCGGTCACGAAGCCGATGACCATGGCAATGAACGGGCTGAGCGCGACCAGGGCCGGAACGTGATGGAAGTGCTCCAGCAGTTCATTTTCCTTGGAGGTAAACAGCGCGCCCTTCCAGAATTCGGCATATTCTTCGCCATAGAAGCGGCCCTCGAAGAGGAAGCCGGCGAAGACGGCGCCGATTGCCAGGATGTAGAGCGGCACCAGCATGACCTGCGGCGATTCATGGACGTGATGCATGATTTCGTGGGAAGCGCGCGGCTTGCCGAAGAAGGTCAGGAAGATCAGGCGCCAGGAATAGAAGCTGGTGAACAGAGCGGCGATGACGAGCAGCGTGAAGGCGAAGCCTGCAGCCGGCGAGTGCGACGCGTAGGTAGCCTCGATGATCACGTCCTTCGAGAAGAAGCCCGCGAAACCGATCGGAGTGAACGGAATGCCGACGCCGGTGATGGCGAGCGTACCGATCATCATCATCCAGAAGGTGACCTTGATGTGCGGACGCAGGCCGCCCATGTAACGCATGTCCTGCTCGCCATCGACGGCGTGGATAACCGAACCGGCGCAGAGGAAGAGCAGTGCCTTGAAGAAGGCGTGCGTAAAGAGATGGAAGATCGCAGCACCATAGGCCCCTACTCCGAGCGCCACGAACATGTAGCCGAGCTGCGAGCAGGTGGAATAGGCGATGACGCGCTTGATGTCGTTCTGAACGAGGCCGACCGTTGCCGCGAAGAAGGCGGTAATCGCACCGATGATGGTGACGAAGGTCAGCGCATCATGCGACAGTTCGAAGAGCGGCGACATGCGGGCGACGAGGAAGACACCGGCGGTAACCATGGTCGCGGCATGAATGAGCGCCGAAACCGGCGTTGGGCCTTCCATAGCGTCCGGCAGCCAGGTGTGCAGCAGGAACTGCGCCGACTTACCCATGGCACCCATGAAGAGCAGCAGGCAGACGGCGGTCAGCGCATGCGTCTTGTCGAGCTGCATGCCGAAGAGGTTGAGAACAACTTCGCTGGCAGCTTCTGCACCTTCATGCGGCGCGAAGTTCGCAGCGTTGGCGAAGATCGTGTCGAAGTTGATGGCGCCGAAGAGAACGAAGACGCCTGCGATACCGAGCACGAAGCCGAAGTCGCCGACGCGGTTGACGATGAAGGCCTTCATCGCCGCAGCCGAAGCCGACGGCTTCTTGAACCAGAAGCCGATCAGCAGATACGATGCCAGACCAACGCCTTCCCAGCCGAAGAACATCTGCAGCAGGTTGTCGGAGGTCACCAGCATCAGCATGGCGAAGGTGAAGAGCGACAGATAGGCGAAGAAGCGCGGGCGATGCGGATCATGATGCATGTATCCGATCGAGTAGATGTGAACGAGCGTCGAGACCGTGTTGACGACGATCAGCATGACCGAGGTCAGCGTGTCGATGCGCAGCGACCAGGAGACGTCGATGCCGCCGGACTGGATCCAGCGCAGGACTTCAACCTTGATCGCGCCTTCCGGATGGCCGAGGGCCACCGTGAAGAAGACGTACCAGGAGAGAGCGGCGGCGATGATCATCAGGCCGCTGGTGACATATTCCGATGCCTTGGCGCCGATCGCGCGGCCGAAAAGGCCGGCGATGATTGCGCCGATCAAGGGAAGAAAGACGATAGCCTTATAGAGGAACATGAGCCGCTCAGCCCTTCATCATATTGACGTCTTCGACCGCGATCGAACCGCGGTTGCGGTAGAAGACAACGAGAATTGCAAGACCGATGGCCGCTTCCGCAGCCGCGACGGTCAGAATGAAAAGTGCGAAGACCTGGCCGACGATGTCGTTGAGGAACGACGAGAAGGCGACCATGTTGATATTGACCGCAAGCAGGATCAGCTCGATCGACATGAGAATGACGATGATGTTCTTGCGGTTCAGGAAGATGCCGAAGACGCCGAGCGTGAAGAGAATGGCGCTGACCGTCAGGTAATGGGAAAGACCGATGACCATGTTCTTGTTCCTTGTCCCTGCGCTTAGAGGCCCTGCCCCGGCTTGACGGTGACCACCTCGACGGCGGTCGCCGGCGTGCGGGCAACCTGCTGGGAAATATTCTGACGGCGAATGTTGGTGCGGTGCCTCAGCGTCAGCACGATCGCACCGATCATCGCGACGAGAAGGACCAGACCGGCGATCTGGAAGAAGTAGACGTAGTTCGTATAGAGCACGTCACCGAGCGCCGCCGTGTTGGTGCGCTCCGTCAGAGCCGGGATCGGCATGGCGACGGTCTTGGCAATCTTGGGCGAGATCACGCTGCCGCCGATGACGATGATCAGCTCAGCGGCAAGGATGATGCCGATCAGCGCGCCGATCGGCGCATATTCGAGAACGCCTGCGCGCAGCTCCGTGAAGTCGATGTCGAGCATCATGACCACGAAGAGGAAGAGAACCGCGACCGCGCCGACATAAACGACCAGCAGGATCATCGCCAGGAACTCGGCGCCAAGCAGCAGGAAGAGGCCCGCGGCATTGAAGAAGGTCAGGATGAGGAACAGAACCGAGTGAACCGGGTTCTTTGCCCAGATGACCATGAACGCCGACGCGACCGCGACGAAGGCGAAAAGATAGAAAAATAGAGCCTGCAGACCCATGTTGGTGCCTTTTTCATCTTCCCCCGGGCAGCCGGGAGTTTCCCTGCCCGATGAAGCTCCGTCTACCCTGAAGGGCCGGCAAAGCTCCGGTGCATGTTGACCGCGGGCGGCTGTCGCCTGCCCTGCGGCATTTCAAATTCCAATCAGCGGTACGGCGCGTCGATCGCGATATTGCGCGCGATTTCGCGTTCCCACCGGTCGCCATTGTCGAGAAGCCGCTGCTTGTCGAAATAAAGCTCTTCGCGGGTTTCCGTGGCGAATTCGAAATTCGGGCCTTCGACGATCGCATCGACCGGGCAGGCTTCCTGGCAGAAGCCGCAGTAGATGCACTTCACCATGTCGATGTCGTAACGCACCGTACGGCGGGTGCCGTCATTGCGGCGCGGGCCGGCTTCGATGGTAATCGCCTGAGCGGGACAGATCGCTTCGCAGAGCTTGCAGGCGATGCAGCGCTCTTCGCCGTTCGGATAACGGCGCAGTGCGTGTTCGCCGCGGAAGCGCGGAGAAACCGGACCCTTTTCGAACGGGTAGTTGATCGTCGCCTTCTGCTTGAAGAAGTAGCGCATCGACAGAAAGAATGCGCCGACGAATTCCTTGAGGAACAGCGAGCTGACGGTGTTTGACAAGCTTGCCATCTTCAACCTCCAAATTTGCCGGAAACGAGGGATGTCATGATCATGCCCATCCCGTCAGTTTCAGCACGAATGCAACGATAATGACCATGGCGAGCGACAGCGGAAGGAAGACCTTCCAGCCGAGGCGCATCAGCTGGTCGTAGCGGTAGCGCGGCACGAATGCCTTGACCATCGCGAACATGAAGAACACCAGGCACGACTTGAGCATGAACCAGATGATGCCCGGGACCCAATTGATGAGCCAGAAATCAACCGGAGGCAGCCAGCCGCCGAGGAAGAGGATCGTCGTCAGCGAGCACATCAGGCAGACGGCCGCATATTCGCCGAGCATGAACATCATGTACGGCGAGGAACCGTATTCGACCATGAAGCCGGCAACCAGTTCCGATTCCGCTTCCGGAAGGTCGAAGGGCGGACGGTTGGTTTCAGCGAGCGCCGAGATGAAGAAGATGATGAACATCGGGAACAGCGACAGCCAGTGCCAGTCGAGGAACGAGCTGGGCAGGCCGAGCTTGGTGCCGAGGCCGGTCTGCTGAGCCATGACGATATCCGTCAGGTTCAGCGAACCCACGCAGAGAAGAACGGTGACGATGACGAAGCCGATCGAGACTTCGTAGGACACCATCTGCGCAGCCGAGCGGAGCGCGCCGAGGAACGGATACTTCGAGTTCGAAGCCCAGCCGCCCATGATGATGCCGTACACTTCGAGAGAGGAGATCGCGAAGATGTAGAGAATGCCGACATTGATGTTGGCGATCACCCAGCCGTTGGAGAACGGGATGACGGCCCAGGTGGACAGTGCCAGAAGCACGGTCACCAGCGGTGCCAGCAGGAAGACGACCTTATTGGCGCCGGCCGGAATAACCGGTTCCTTGAAGACGAACTTCAAAAGGTCGGCGAAGGACTGGAAAAGGCCGAAGGGACCAACCACATTGGGTCCACGGCGCAGCTGAACGGCTGCCCAGATCTTACGGTCGGCAAGCAGAATGTATGCGATGAAGACCAGCAGGCAGACCAGGAGCAGCAGCGACTGACCGACCATTAGAAGGCCAGGCAAGACATAAGTTGAAACAAACGATTCCATAGTCCCCTGCCCTTACTCTGCCGCGACTTTGAAGTTGTTGCGGGCCAATGCCGAGCACTCGGCCATGACAGCCGAGGCGCGCGCTATCGGGTTCGTCAAATAGAAGTCTTTGACCGGTGAAGCAAACCCGGATTTGTTCATCTTCCCGGCTTTTTTCGCAACTGCGGCAATTTTGGCGCTGTCGCTTTCGGCGATCTCGTCGATGGCTGCGAAATGCGGGAATGCGGCATAGAGCTTGCCGCGCAATTCGCCAAGCGAATCAAAGGGAAGCTTCTTGCCGAGCACGTCGGAGAGAGCACGCAGGATCGCCCAGTCTTCACGGGCGTCGCCCGGTGCGAAGCCGGCGCGGTTGCCCATCTGAACGCGGCCTTCGGTGTTGACCCAAGTACCGGACTTTTCGGTATAGGCAGCAGCCGGAAGGATGACGTCGGCGTTATGCGCGCCCTGGTCGCCGTGCGAGCCGATATAGACCACGAACTTCGCAGCCTTCTTGGTGAAATCGAGTTCGTCGGCGCCGAGCAGGAAGAGCACGTCCATGGAGGACAGCATCTCTGCGGCATCGACGCCCTTGGCGCCCGGAACGAAGCCGAGGTCGAGGCCACCGACGCGCGCGGCTGCCGTGTGCAGGACGGCAAAGCCGTTCCAGCCTTCGGCAACAGCGCCGACTGCGCCTGCGAGCTTGGCAGCGCTGGCGAGGACGCCTGCACCATCAGCGCGCGACAGAGCGCCCTGGCCGATGATGATCAGCGGCTTCTTGGCGTCAGCGAGAACCTTCGCGAAGGCATGGGTGCCGTCGACGAGATCCTTCAGCGTATCCGGACCGGCGCCGAGATATTCGTAGTCGTAGCGCAATTCGCCGGCTTCGCCGATCACACCGATCGGGAAACCGCCGCGGCGCCAGCGCTTGCGGATGCGGGCGTTGAGAACGGCGGCTTCAAAGCGCGGGTTGGCGCCGATGATGAGGAGCGCGTCGGCTTCTTCGATGCCCTGAATGGTCGGGTTGAAGAGGTAGCTTGCGCGGCCGAGCGACGGATCAAGTGCCGTCCCATCCTGGCGACAGTCGAGGTTCTCGGAACCGAGAGACTTCACCAGTTCCTGCAATGCGTACATTTCCTCGACGGTTGCGAGGTCGCCGGCGATCGCGCCGATCTTCTCGCCCGTCGTACCAGCAACCGCCGTCTTGATGGCGCCGAAGGCGTCGACCCAGGTTGCCGGCTGCAGGCGGCCGCCCTTGCGGACGTAAGGACGATCGAGGCGCTGCGTCTTCAGGCCGTCCCAGATGAAGCGGCTCTTGTCGGAGATCCACTCTTCATTGATCTGCTCGTTGACGCGCGGCATGACGCGCATGACTTCGCGGCCACGGGTATCGACGCGGATCGCAGAGCCGAGCGCGTCCATGACGTCGATCGATTCGGTCTTGTTCAGTTCCCACGGGCGGGCCGTGAAGGCGAAAGGCTTGGAGGTCAGCGCGCCGACCGGGCAGAGGTCAACGACGTTGCCCTGCAGCTCGGACGTCATCGCCTGCTCGAGATAGGTGGTGATTTCGGCATCCTCGCCGCGGCCGATCAGGCCGAGCTCGGAGATGCCGGCCACTTCGGTGGTGAAGCGGACGCAGCGCGTGCAGTGAATGCAGCGGTTCATGACCGTCTTGACGAGCGGTCCGATATACTTGTCCTCGACGGCGCGCTTGTCTTCCTGGTAGCGCGAGGTGTCGATGCCGAAGGTCATCGCCTGGTCCTGCAGATCGCACTCGCCGCCCTGGTCGCAGATCGGGCAATCCAGCGGATGGTTGATCAGCAGGAATTCCATCACGCCTTCGCGGGCCTTCTTGACCATCGGCGTGTTGGTGAAGACTTCGGGCAGTTCGCCGTTCGGGCCGCCGCGGATATCGCGCACGCCCATGGCGCAGGAAGCCTGCGGCTTCGGCGGGCCACCCTTCACTTCGACAAGGCACATGCGGCAATTGCCGGCGACCGACAACCGCTCATGGAAGCAGAAGCGCGGAACTTCAGCGCCGGCTTCCTCACACGCCTGAATAAGCGTGTAGTGATCCGGGACCTCGATCTCGTTACCGTCAATCTTCAGTTTTGCCATCGTCACTCAGTCCTGTTTCCCGTTCGCCGGATGGCGGCAAACAAACCTTATTCTGCAACATGACCGCTGCCAGGCGGGATTTCGTCCCCGCAAGCACCGGTGTCGCCCAAATTGTCTTTCCCCGGCCCCGGGGAACCCGAGACCCGATCGGCTTGCCTGAGCGAGGCCCCTGCCCCGTCATGCCTGCCTTATTCCCTCCGGCCGCTTGGGTCAGCCGGAAAAACTCAAACCCGCTTGCGGCGCTTCGCCGCGAGAGCCTTGGCCTGACCGCGCCAGTCGTCGCGGGCGATCCGGCCGTCGAAGCCGAGCTCTGCGTCGATGCCTGCCGCTTCCGCATCGCTCCAGGCTGCGATCGCAGCGAAGGTGCGGATACCCTTGGCGTTCAGCACCTGCTCCAGCTTCGGACCAATGCCGGAAATCAGCTTCAGGTCGTCGGCCTTTCTGGCACGGCTCGCCGGCTTCTTCGCAGCGACAGGAGCCGCCTTCGGCTCCGGCGTTGCGACGATCGACAAGGCCGCCTTCTTGGCAGCAGCCGGCCGGATGTTCTCCGGCTTGATGCGAACCTCGGGCTTTGCAGCGGCCGGCGGCGTCTCGTCGAGCGCTTCGGCAATCCGGCTCGTCGCTTCGAAGGCGCCTTGCAGCGCACCGAAAAAAGCGCCGGCCATCTGCGTCGAGAAACCGATGCCGACGGCGGTTGCCGCTGCCATAGCCGCGGCCGGATGGGCCATCATCGGATGGATCGGCATCGAGCGGGCATTCTCCAGCATCTCGGCAGCAAGACGGCCGAAGTCAGCCGAGAAATCGGCCGCTCCCTGCTTGTCCTTGCTGCCCGACGCCTTCGTCATCGCTTACTCCGCAGCTTCCAGAACCGCGCCATGATCCATGGCGCTGGCCGTGTACTGGTCGATACGCGCTTCGATTTCCGGACGGAAATTGCGGATCAGACCCTGGACCGGCCATGCAGCAGCATCGCCGAGCGCACAGATGGTGTGGCCTTCGATCTGCTTGGTGACCTGGAACAGCATGTCGATTTCGCGCTTCTGGGCGTTGCCCTTGGCCATGCGCTCCATGACGCGCCACATCCAGCCGGTGCCTTCGCGGCACGGCGTGCACTGGCCGCAGCTCTCGTGCTTGAAGAAGGCCGAGATACGGGCGATCGCCTTGATGACGTCGGTGGACTTGTCCATGACGATCGCAGCTGCCGTACCGAAGGACGAGCCGACAGCGCGCAGGCCGTCGAAGTCCATCGGGCAATCGATAATGTCCTTGGCCGGAACGATCGGGCACGATGCGCCGCCCGGAATGACGGCGAGCAGGTTGTCCCAGCCGCCGCGGATACCGCCGGCGTGACGGTCGACCAGCTCACGGAAGGTGATGCCCATCTCTTCTTCGACGGTGCACGGCTTGTTGACGTGACCCGACAGCATGAACAGCTTGGTGCCAACATTGTTCGGACGGCCGATCGACGAGAACCAGCCGGCGCCGCGGCGCAGGATGGTCGGAGCAACGGCGATCGATTCGACGTTGTTGACCGTAGTCGGGCAGCCGTAGAGACCCATGTTGGCCGGGAACGGCGGCTTCAGGCGCGGCTGGCCCTTCTTGCCTTCAAGGCTTTCGAGCAGCGCGGTTTCTTCGCCACAGATGTAGGCGCCGGCGCCGTGGTGGACGTAGATGTCCATCGGGTAGCCGAGCTTGTTGCTCTTGCCGAGCAGGCCGTAATCGTAGCACTCGTCGATCGCCGCCTGCAGGGCTTCACGCTCGCGGATATATTCGCCGCGGACGTAGATATAGGCAGCATTGGCGCCCATGGCGAAGCTCGCGATAACGCAGCCTTCGATCAGCGTATGCGGATCGTGGCGCATGATGTCGCGGTCTTTGCAGGTGCCCGGTTCCGATTCGTCGGCATTGACGACGAGGTAGTGCGGACGGCCGTCGGATTCCTTCGGCATGAAGGACCACTTGAGACCGGTCGGGAAGCCTGCGCCGCCACGGCCGCGAAGGCCCGAAGCCTTCATCTCGTTGATGATCCAGTCGCGGCCCTTCTCGAGGATCTGCTTGGTGCCATCCCAGTGGCCGCGGCTCATCGCGCCCTTCAGGGACTTGTCCTTGAGGCCGTAGATATTGGTAAAGATGCGGTCTTTATCTTGTAACATGCTTCACCTCTTACCGCGGCTTCTTGCCGAAGACCTTGATATATTCCGCTTCACCGCCCTTGGCGAGCGCCTTGGCCTGCTTGACCCAGTCGTCGCGTTCGATGCGGCCCTTGAAATTCAAGTATCCATCGACCCATTCGCGTTCAGCCTTCTTCCACGCCGCGACTTGCGCGAAGGTGAAGATGCCGAGTTCGTTCAAAATACCTTCGATCTTCGGACCGACGCCGGAGATCAGCTTGAGATCGTCGGGTGCTGCCGGCTTCTCGATGCCTGCAGGACGGTTCTTGTCCTCCAGCGAGGGCTTTGCATTGGCCGGAGCGGCAGCAGCCTTGGCAGGCTTCTCGGCAACGGCCGGAGCCGCTTCAGCAGCAGCGTTCTTGGCAGCAGCCTTCGGCGCCGTGTGCGGCGTCTTCAGCGTCGGATTGGTTTCTGCGTCCGTGCTCTTCGGGCGAGCGGCCTCAGACGGCGGAACACTGACAGCGTCGGCGTCTGCCTTCTTCGCGGAAGTCTTGGCCTTCGCCTTCGGCTCTTCGCTCAGAAGCGACGTCGGGCCACCTTCCGGCGACGAGAAGTGACGGTCGATCTGCGGGCCGGGCGTGATGCTCGCGCCGTTGCCGGCGTTGAACGTGTCGATGATCTCTTCGAGACGCTCAGGCGTCAGATCCTCGTAGGTGTCCTTGCCGATCATGATCATCGGTGCGTTGACGCAAGCCCCGAGACACTCGACCTCTTCCCAGGACAGCGTGCCCTCGGCGTTACGCTCGAACGGGTGCTGGTGGATCTTGCTGCGGCAGACGCCCATCAGCTTTTCCGAACCGCGCAGCATGCAGGGCGTGGTACCGCAGACCTGAACGTGGGCGCGCGTACCGACCGGACCGAGCTGAAACTGGGTATAGAAGGTCGCGACCTCGAGCACGCGGATATAGGCCATATCCAGCATGTCGGCGACCTTTTCGATCGCGGCGCGCGTGACCCAACCGTCCTGCTCCTGCGCTCGCATCAGCAGCGGAATGACCGCGGACTGCTGACGGCCTGCGGGATATTTCTGGATCGTCTTATCCGCCCAGACCGCGTTTTCGTCATTGAAGGCGAATGCGGCAGGCTGGAATTGATCTTCGGCTAGTCGACGAACGGACATTCTTCCTCACGCCTTGTCAGTTTAGGGTCCCACACTGCGAAGCTGTCAATGACTGCATCTCGCATGCGTAGGCCGACTGGTCTTTCTGCAAAAACACTACGAATTTCTTGCCATTCGGTACGGCGGCCTTGATCTGGTAACCCTTGGACAAGAGCTCCCCCATCGTGGCCCGACCGCTTGGCGGCGTTACTTCATCAGAACCGAGCTTAGGGCCGAATCCCTGCGTGTTGTTGTCCTGGGCGAAAGCCGAGGCGGCAACGAGGAATGCAGCGGCCGAGAGCACGGTGAGCTTCATCAGCGATCAACCTCACCGAAGACGATGTCGAGCGAACCGAGAACGGCGGCGACGTCGGCCAGCTGGTGACCGCGGCACATGAAATCCATCGCCTGGAGATGGGCATAACCCGGGGCGCGGATCTTGCAGCGGTACGGCTTGTTGCTGCCGTCGGACACGACGTAGACGCCGAATTCGCCCTTCGGCGCTTCGACGGCGGCGTAAACTTCGCCGGCCGGAACGTGGTAACCTTCGGTGTAGAGCTTGAAGTGATGGATCAGCGCTTCCATCGAGCGCTTCATCTGGCCACGCTTCGGCGGAACGACCTTGCCGTCAACAGAAGAGAACGGGCCTGTCTTGGCATCCGACAGCAGGCGGTTGACGCACTGCTTCATGATCTTGCAGGATTCGCGCATCTCGATCATGCGGATCAGGTAACGGTCGTAGCAGTCGCCGTTCTTGCCAATCGGAATGTCGAATTCGAGATCCGAGTAGCACTCGTAAGGCTGCGAGCGGCGCAGGTCCCAGGCAGCGCCCGAACCGCGAACCATGACACCCGAGAAGCCCCAGGCCCAGCAGTCTTCCAGCGACACGACGCCGATATCGACGTTACGCTGCTTGAAGATGCGGTTGCCGGTCAGGAGGTCGTCGATATCGTCGAGCTTGGACGGGAATTCGTCGCACCACTTGCCGATATCCTGGACCAGCTCTTCCGGCAGATCCTGGTGGACGCCACCCGGACGGAAATAGGCAGCATGCATACGGGCGCCACAGGCGCGCTCGTAGAACACCATCAGCTTTTCGCGCTCTTCGAAGCCCCAGAGCGGCGGCGTCAGCGCGCCGACGTCCATGGCCTGCGTCGTGACGTTCAGAAGATGCGACAGGATACGGCCGATTTCCGAATAGAGAACGCGGATCAGCTGGCCGCGGATCGGGATGTCGATGCCGAGCAGCTTTTCGACGGCCAGGGCATAGGCATGCTCCTGGTTCATCGGTGCGACGTAATCGAGACGGTCGAAATAAGGGACCGCCTGCAGATAGGTCTTGGTCTCGATCAGCTTCTCGGTGCCGCGGTGCAGCAGGCCGATATGCGGGTCAACACGCTCCACAATTTCGCCGTCAAGCTCCAGGACAAGACGAAGAACGCCGTGCGCCGCCGGATGCTGCGGTCCGAAATTGATGTTGAAGTTGCGGACGTTATGTTCTGTCATGCTGCCTGCTCCGGGCCAGATGCGCTGTCAGCTAAGCGAATGGCGAATAGCGAATAGCGAATAGTTGCATTCCGTTTCATTGCTTCTCCTGAAGATTTCGTATCAGCGCGCGCAGCATCCTGCCGATTTCGTCGCATCTGTCCGTCATCTTCCTGAACTCGACCTCGCGGATCAGTCCGACCCTTTGCGAGATGAGCATATGCGTTTCCAATTCCTTCAGCGAACCCTGGGCAATCCGCAAGAACTGAACGAAACTTCCCGTGACTTCACGGCCGTGACCTTCAGCAATGTTGGCTGCGACTGATGTCGCAGCCCTGCGGATTTGAGCAGTCAGACCGTAAGCCTCCTCCCTTGGAAATCCCTTGGTTAACTCGTAGCAATCGACAGCCAAGTCGATGGCCGCCTGCCACACCTTGAGATCTTTGTAGGAGCTTATCGTCTGCGCACCCTTTCCAACTATTCGCTATTCGCTACTCACTATTCGCTTCTTACTGCTTCGCCTTCTCATCACCCGGCAACACATAATCCGTGCCTTCCCAGGGTGACATGAAGTCGAAGTTGCGGAATTCCTGCTTCAGTTCCACCGGCTCGTAGACGACGCGCTTGGCAGCGTCGTCATAGCGGACCTCGACGAAACCGGTCGTCGGGAAGTCCTTGCGCAGCGGGTGCCCCTCGAAACCGTAGTCGGTGAGGATGCGGCGCAGATCGGGGTGACCGGTGAAGAGGACGCCATACATGTCCCAGGTCTCGCGCTCGAACCAGTCGGCGCCCGGATAGACGGCGCAGGCGGACGGCACTGGCGTATCTTCGTCGGTCGCGACCTTGATGCGGATGCGCAGGTTCTGCTTCGGAGACAGGAGATGATAGACGACATCGAAGCGCAGCTCGCGCTGCGGCCAGTCGACGCCGCAGATGTCGATCATGTTGACGAAGCCGCACTTGGCGTCGTCACGCAGGAACGTCAGCAGCGCGATCAGGTTTTCACCCGTCGTCGTCAGGGTCAATTCGCCGAACTTCAGCTGCGACGCGGCAACCAGGTTGCCACGCGCTTCCGAGATATAGGACGACAGCTCAGTGAGGGCTTCGCTCATATGTCTTGTCCTTAACCCTTACCGCTCGATCGTGCCGGTGCGCCGGATCTTCTTCTGCAGCAGGAGCACGCCGTAAAGCAGCGCTTCCGCCGTGGGGGGACAGCCCGGCACGTAGATGTCGATCGGCACGACGCGGTCGCAGCCGCGAACAACCGAATAGGAATAGTGATAGTAGCCGCCGCCGTTGGCGCAGGAGCCCATCGAGATGACGTAGCGCGGCTCGGGCATCTGGTCATAGACCTTGCGGAGCGCGGGGGCCATCTTGTTGGTCAGCGTGCCGGCGACGATCATGACGTCGGACTGGCGCGGCGAGGCACGCGGCGCAAAGCCGAAACGCTCGACGTCGTAACGCGGCATCGACAGCTGCATCATTTCGACGGCGCAGCAGGCGAGACCGAAGGTCATCCACATCAGCGAGCCGGTACGGGCCCAGTTGATCAGCTCGTCGGTCGAGGTGACCAGAAAGCCCTTGTCGGCGAGCTCGTTGTTGATTTCGCCGAAGAATGCGTCATTGGCGCCGATCGGCTTGCCGGTCGAGGGGTCGATAATCCCCTTCGGAGCCTGCGAAACGAGCGGCTGATTGCCGGCGGGGGTCACTCCCATTCCAGGGCTCCCTTCTTCCATTCATAGATAAAGCCGATGGTCAGCACACCAAGGAAGACCATCATGGACCAGAAGCCGAACCAGCCGATGGCGCCGAAGGAAACGGCCCAGGGGAAGAGGAAGGCGACTTCGAGGTCGAAGATGATGAAGAGAATCGACACGAGATAGAAGCGGATGTCGAACTTCATGCGGGCATCGTCGAAGGCATTGAAACCGCATTCGTAAGCGGAGAGCTTTTCCGAATCAGGCGCCTTGAAGGCAACGGCAAACGGCGCGATCAGAAGCGCCAGGCCGATAACGAGAGCGATACCAATGAAAATAGCGATCGGAATGTAATTACCGAGCAGTTCAGTCATCATGTTCATCCCTGCTTGCCGGCTGCGCCGGGCGGCGCAATGGGCAAATGCCCGGCAAGCGAACGTGCGTTGCAACAAGCCGTGGTTAGCGCAGGCTGAGCCACGGCGCAAGACTTTTAGAAGACCAATTCCAACTGCGATGATGCGACATTATCAAGCAGCTGCAACGATGTCGCGACAAATCCGCGTAAGTTGCGAGAGGCTGCATGGCAGCCCACCAAAATCTGCATGGCTTGGAGAAGAAATGGCGCGAGTGACGGGGCTCGAACCCGCGACCTCCGGCGTGACAGGCCGGCACTCTAACCGACTGAGCTACACCCGCACTTCATTTCAAGCAATCCGGAGGCTTTCGCTTCCTTCACCGAGGCGGGCTGGCCGCTTCGATGAGCGGCTAACTAAGGGGTTCGCATTTGAGTGTCAAGCAGGTTTGGAGACAAAACGATGACAGCACAGAAATTGTTTTGGGCCACCCCCGGGACAGCCTCCAATGGCACCCCGGCACACACGCGCCCGCACACATGAGAGGTACAGCGCCACCGCCAAGCAGCGCGCCTCCCCTCCCCTTTTTTCCACAGGTAACCGACCCGCGGAAATCAGGGCTTACCGCAGCCGCCTTCCAAAAAAATCAAAAATTCTTCACAAACACTCTTGCGGTTTTTTCCCGATCCGCATAGATCACGGCCACCGACGCGGCGGGCCGAACAGGCTTCGTGACGCGAGGGCGATTAGCTCAGTTGGTAGAGCGCCTCGTTTACACCGAGGATGTCGGGAGTTCGAGTCTCTCATCGCCCACCATTCTTTTCCTCAGACAAATCTCGCATATTTGATGTTCCGCAACATCTGCGTTGTTGGCGATTCGACGTCTTTCGGCTACTTGGCTGCTGGAAACATCCGGTGCCCCGCAGAAGGCGAGAATCATGAAAACACGCGAAGAACGGCAGGCGCAGCGCGCGGCGATGCCGCGGACACAGCTTTCGGCTCACCATATGGAGAATGCCAAGCTCCTGCCGGATCGGGGAGAGCTGCTCTACCGCATTCCGAATGGCGGCGTTGGCGTCGAGGTCGGGGTGGCCTTTGGCGAGTATACGGCCGAGATCATCGAGAAGAACCGCCCTTCGCAGCTCTTCCTTATCGATCCCTGGGGGATGGACCGGTACAGTTCCGGCCTGCATGACGTGCAGACCAAGTTCGAGGCGGAGATCGCTTCCGGACAGGTCACGCTGATGCAGGGCACGTCTCTGGAGAAGCTCAACGAGTTCGAGGACGGGTTTCTCGACTGGGCCTATATCGATACCGACCATTCCTTCGAGCTCACCTGGCAGGAGCTCCTGCTCTGCGACAGGAAGGTGAAGCGGACGGGGCGGATTGCCGGGCATGATTTCTGCACCGGCAATACGGTGAAGCCGATCGTTTATGGCGTCGTCGAGGCCGTCACCAAGTTCTGCAAGGACTACGGCTGGCAGTTCGAGTTCCTGACGGTCGAATCACATGCGCATTTTTCCTACTGCCTGAAGCGGCTCTGACGCCGCTGTGGCGGCCGGCACGGATGCCGGTCGCCTTTTCTGCCGGATGCTTACGCCTGACGCGAAACGCTCCAGCTCTTTCCTGCATATTGGTCGTCGCTGACATGCTCCATCCAGTCGACCGGGGAGCCGTTCAGCGCTTCCTGGATGGCGATGTGGCTCATTGCGGTGTCGGGCGCTGCACCATGCCAATGCTTTTCGCCAGGCTCGAACCAGACGACGTCGCCGGGGCGGATCTCGCGGATGTCCTGCCCCCAGACCTGCACGAGGCCTTTGCCTGACGTCACGATCAGCGTCTGACCCAGGGGATGGGTGTGCCAGGCGGTGCGGGCGCCGGGCTCGAAAGTGACGGTGGCGGCGCGCACCCGGGCGGGATCCGGCCCTTCGACGATCGGGTCGAGGCGGACGGTGCCGGTGAAATAGTCGGCGGATGGCCTGGTCGAGGGCCGCGATCCGGCCTGCTTGATGTCCATTGTGATTCTCCTGCGATTGATCCGGTGCGTGCGTGCAAACGTAGGTCAGTGACAGGATGATTTGAAGTGGAGGAAGACCATGCGACGCACCGGTCTCATCATCATCGCCGCGATTCTCGCCATCATCGCCCTGCCGCATCTGGCGAGTGCGCGCGATTTCGCGCTCGAGGATTTCTTTGCCGGGCGCAGCATGGCCCAGGGAGAATTCAAGGCGATCAACGGCGTCGACCGCAAGTTTCGCGTGGCGCTGACCGGCCGCTGGAACGGCAGGCAACTGACGCTGCGCGAGGATTTCGTCTATGCCGACGGTCAGCGCGAGCGGAAGACCTGGCGCTTCATCAAGACGGCGCCCGGCCGTTACAGCGGCACCCGCGAGGATGTGGTCGGCCCGGCGGAAGTGACCATCAAGGGCGATGTGGCGCGCTACAGCTATCTCGTCGATATCGCGCCCGGGCCGAAGCAGAATATCGTCCGCTTCCACGATACGATTCGGCGCCAGCCTGATGGGACCCTGCTGAATACCGCCTGGGTCAGCAAATTCGGCTTCCCGGTCGCCACCGTGCGGGTCGTCTTCTCGAAGAAGTGAGGCCCTGCCCTATCTCCCTTGCGGTCGCGCGCTTGCCGCCCCTTGCGGCGGCTGCTAGGTGCGATGCAGTTTCATCACGAGGGAGATTTTCCATGAAAGAGCATAGTTTCGGCCGCATGCCGTTTTCGGTCACCAATGTCGGCTTCGGCGCCTGGCAGATCGGCGGCTCCTGGGGTGACGTCAGCGAGGCCGATGGCCGCGCCGCCTTGAACGCAGCACTCGATGCCGGCATGACCTTCATCGACACCGCCGACGTCTATGGCGACGGCCGCTCGGAAAAGATCGTCGCCGACGTCCTGAAGAGCCGCGGCGGCAAGCGCCCGATGGTCGCCACCAAGGCCGGACGCCGCCTCAACCCGCATGTCGCCGACGGCTACACCAAGGCCAATCTCGAGGGCTTCATCGACCGCAGCCTGAAGAATCTCGAGGTCGAGAGCCTCGACCTCGTGCAGCTGCACTGCCCGCCGACGGAAGTGCTTTACCGCGCGGAGGTCTTCGAAGGCCTGAACGAGCTGCAGAAGGCCGGCAAGATCAAGGGCTACGGCGTCAGCGTCGAGAAGGTCGAGGAAGCGCTGAAGGCGATCGAATTCCCGGGCGTCGAGAGCATCCAGATCATCTACAACATCTTCCGCCAGCGCCCGGATCACCTGTTCTTCCAGGAAGCCCGCCGCAAGAACGTCGCGGTGATTGCCCGCGTGCCGCTCGCCAGCGGCCTGCTCTCCGGCAAGATCACCCGCGACACGAAATTCGCGAGCGACGACCACCGCAACTTCAACCGCAACGGCGAAGCCTTCGATGTCGGCGAGACCTTTGCCGGCGTCCCCTTCGAGGTCGGCCTGCAGGCGGTCGAGGAAGTCCGCAAGCTGGTGCCTGCGGGCGCCACGATGGCCGCATTCGCGCTGCGCTGGATCCTGATGCACGAGGCCGTTACCGTGGTCATCCCGGGCGCGCGCAATGGCGAGCAGGCGAAGGCCAATGCCGAGGCCGCCAGCCTTGCGCCGCTTTCCCAGGACGTGATGGCGGCGACGCGGGAGATCTACGAGCGGCTGATCGCACCGCATGTGCATCATCGCTGGTAGGATTTGCACGGATTGAATGAGAGATGGCCGGGTTATTGCCCGGCCGTTTTTGTTTGGCCTGACTGACACCCCAAACACTTCCCTCATCTCTGTGCTTGTCACAGAGATCCAGCCGTCCCAAGTCCTTGGGAGGGAGAGACTCTTTTCGCCGCGCAGACGCGCGGCGGCTGGATCCCTGTGACAAGCACAGGGATGAGGGAGAGATTGGCGCTACCGCCTCATTTCATAGCAGGTCCAAACAACAAAAAGGCCGGGCTTGCGCCCGGCCTTCCGGTTTCATCCAGCTACCGCCAGCTCAGTTCGTGCCGACCAGGTTGACCGGGAAGAACAGGGTCTCGCCGGAGGAGTCGCTGACGCCGTCGTTGTCGGTGACGGCGTAGGGCTTGCCCGAGGCGTCGAAAGCGAAGCCTTCAAGCTTGTCGAGGACGTAGCCGTTGGTTGCCGTCTTCAGTTCGTCGAGGAAGTCATGGGCTTCCGCCTTCTTGACTACCGGAAGTTCACCGCCGAGCTTGGCGGGCTTCAGGTCGGAGATGGCGACCTTGTAGAGCTTCTTCAGCTTGGCAGCATCGCCGACGAGGTTGTCACGCTCGATGATGTAGACGCTGTCGCCGTGGGCGGAGATTTCCGAGAGACCGACCCAGCCGTTTTCAGACTTGTCGAGCGGGTAGCGCACGGCGCCCCATTCCTTGCTCTTCGGGTTGTAGGAGACGAGCTTGACGAAGCCCTTCTGGTCGTCCTTCCACTCGCGCTGTACGGCCATCCACAGCGTTGCGTCGTCGCCGGAGCCGACGATCGTCACGCCTTCGAAGCCGTAGCGGATCTCGTTATCCGTCAGTTCCTTCGGCAGCGCGATCTCTTCCTTGATCTCGCCCTTCGGGTTGACGTGGTAGAGAGCGTGCGGCAGCAACTTTTCGCTATTGCCTTCCGAAGCCAGCCAGAACCAGCCCTTGGCGTCGACGGCGATGCCTTCGATGTCGAGCTTCTGGGCAGCGGCGCCATCGCGCTTGACGGTCATGGCGTCGGTGATGACGGCAGGCTTCTTGGTGGCGTCGATCGTGTAGATCGTCGGCTGATTGCCGAGAACGCTGTCGGACACGGCGAAGAGCTGGCCGGCCTTTTCAGGAACGGCGGCAAGGCCCGAAAGCGCTGCGAAGCCGATCGGATTGCCGTCCTTCTCTGCCGAGACGATCTGCGGATAGGCCTTTTCGCCTTCGCTGCGCTCATAGATCATGACATGCGAGCGTGGGCCGCCATCTTCGCCGAGATCGGCTTCGTTGGCCGTGGCAAAGAGATTGCGGCTCGGGATGGCGATCGCGCCTTCCGGCGAGACGCCCGACGGCAGGATCTGCAGCAGTTCCGGGTCCGCGCCGGTGTCCTTGAAGACGCCGACGACCGAAGCGCGCTCGGCGAGCAGGAAGAACAGCTGGTCGTCGCCGAACTTAGCGGCTTCCAGACCTTCAGGCTCGACGCCCTTCGAGGACGAGCGACCTTCCGGATAGTGGCCGAGATGGGCAACGGCGCGCTCGAAGGACGAGCCCGATTCGTAGAGAACCTTGCCGGTCTTGTCGAAGATGGTGAAGCCGCGCGAACCGCCTTCATAGTCGCCTTCGTTGGCGACGACGAGACGGTCGTCGTCCAGCCACTTCACGGCGTCGGGCTCGCGAAGAGCGCCCTTGGCTTCGCCGGTGAACTTCAGCTGGCCGTCCTTCTTGGTGTCGATGCCGGAGAGATCGGTGCTGCCAGCGGTGAAGTGCGTCTTCACCGTGCCGGTCTTGCCGTCGATGATGACGATCTCGTTGTTTTCCTGCAGCGTCAGGGCGATTTCGCCCTGGCCGTTGAAGGAGACGAATTCGGGCTCCGGATCTTCAGGCGCGATGCCGGCGAGACCCGTCAGCGTGACGTGCTTGATAGTACCGCAATCGACGGTGCCGTTTTTGACCTGGAAGAGCACGAGATCGCCAGCCGGCATCTGCGGGATCTTGCCGTCGTTGATCTCTTCGTCACGCTCGTTCTCGATGGCGATCGTGCCGAGCGTCTTGTCCTTGTTGAGAGCGATCGAATCCGGCTGGCCGCCGAGATCGCAGGTATTCTCGATCTTCTTGGTGGCAACATCGACGATGGCGAGGCGGCCCGACGGCTTGACCTTACTTTCGCTGGTGTTGACGGCGACGAGCGCCTTGCCAGAGGTCGAGGTAACCGACGTCGGCTCACCGTCCATCATCAGCGCGCCCAAGGCCTTCGGGGCCTTGGCGTCGGTGATGTCGACGAAGCCGATCGCGCCGAGCGGGCTGTCGCTGTAGATCAGCGTGTTGCCGTCGTCGGTTGCGGTGATGATTTCTGCAGAGGTCGTCGAAAGCTTGTCCTTGCCTTCAGGCAGGTTCGAAGCGACCGGAAAAGATGCGATGCGATTGAAAACAGGCTCGGCAACTGCCGGAAAGGCAACAGAAGCCAGGAGCACGGCAGCGAGCGCTGCCTTGCGCGATGAAATAGTCATGAAATCCCCCATGCGTCGAAAAATCGAAACATGGGGGTTTTGAGGGAAACGGATGACAGGCGGATGACACCGGGTGCAGTTTTGCACCGCTTTGCATCAGGCCGCGTTCTTCTCCCGGCGCATCTCGTTGCGCATGATGAAGAGCGAGGCTGTCAGGATCAGTGCGGCGCCGAGCCAGAGATAGCCCGCTGGCGCATAGCCGAAGAACAGCCATCCGGCGAGAACGTTGAGCGGCAGCTTCAGGTCGTCGAAGGGCTGGACATAGGCGGCATCGGCGACGGTGTAGGCCAATGTCAGCAGATATTGCGCAAAGACGGTCAGCAGACCAGCGAAGACGAAGAGCGCCAGGGTCATCCCCTCGGGCACCTCGAAACCGGCTACCCCCGCCAGCACGCCGTTGATCGGCGTCAGCAGCACCAGCAGCCAGACGGTGATGGTCTCCGGTTTCTCGATGCCGGTCAGGCTCTTGGTGATTAGCGACGACGCGCCCCAGAAGAGCGCCGAGATAATCGGAAGGAGTGCCGCCCAGGTGAAGGCGTCCGACCATGGCTGCAGGATGATCATCGCACCGGCAAAGCCGACCGCCGTTGCCGCCCAGCGTGCCGGGCCGACGCGCTCGCCGAGAAAAAGGCGGGCGCCGAGGATGATGAAGAAGGGCGAGGTCATGACCAACGCGATCGCCTGCCAGATCGGCACCGAGGCCAGACCGGACACCCAGGCTTCGACCCCGAGGGCGGCGAGCGCTACGCGAACGATATGGCGCCAGGGATAAGAGGTGCGCATTGCCGAGAGGCCGGCGCGGCGCAAGAAGGGAAGCGAGAAGAGGAGTGCGAAGGCATATTGCCAGAAAGCGGCGGAAGCGGCTGCGAAGCCGAGCTTCATCGTCAGCCATTGGGTGACGACATTGAGAACGGAAAAGGCGATGCCCGCCAGCACCATGAAAGCGGCACCGGCCATCGCACGCGACGAGGAAAAAGCAAGGGAAGTCTGATTCATGTCTTTCATCCAGAAAGGGACCAACACAAATCAGGACGCATGAGCGCAGGACGGCAGCCGGACAGACCCCTGCCCCGCTCACAGCTTGCGATCATTCTCTTTCATCCGGACTATACCGTCGGCTCCGGAATTGCACCGGATCTGCTGACCCCCGGCCGTTGACGGCCGAAGCGCTCGCGGGCTTGGGCCGAGACCCTTTACCGCCGGTGGGGACTTTCACCCCGCCCTGAGAACGGCCGATCCGTAGATCAAAGGCCTGCGCTCCGCAAGACCACGGAAATGCGAAAAGGGTCCGGCTTTCGCCGAACCCTTCGAAGTGATGCTCTTCTACCGGTAGCCGGTCTCAGAACTCGGACCATTCCTGCTTCACCGCGGCATTGCCGTGGCTGGCATAGACCGGGGCCGATGCAGCACTGCGCTGCGGGCGGGCCATGGCGGCCGCCGTCTGGCGCAGGGACGCAGCGTTGGTCTCGGCGCGGCTGCCGCCGAGCTGGAACTGGCCGATCAGCTGGTTCATGCGATCGGCTTCGGCGGCCAGCGTGGCGCTCGCGGCATTGGTCTCTTCGACCATCGCGGCGTTCTGCTGGGTCACCTGATCCATCTGGTTGACGGCGCTGTTAACTTCGGAAAGACCGGTCGACTGTTCGCGCGACGACGTGGCGATGGCGTCCATGTGCTGGTTGATGGTGACGACCAGCTGTTCGATGGTCTTCAGCGCCTCACCGGTCTCGCGCACCAGCTTGACGCCGCCTTCGACTTCAACCGACGAGTTGCGGATCAGGTCCTTGATCTGCTTTGCGGCCTGGGCGGAACGCTGTGCCAGTTCACGGACTTCCTGGGCAACGACGGCAAAGCCCTTGCCGGCTTCACCGGCACGCGCTGCCTCAACACCGGCGTTCAGCGCCAGCAGGTTGGTCTGGAAGGCAATCTCGTCGATGACGCCGATGATGCTGGAGATCTGGTTCGACGACTGCTCGATCCGCTCCATCGCATCGACGGCATTGGCAACAACCGTGCCGGAAGCCGTGGCGCTGCGGTTTGCCTGGATCGCCACCTGGCGGGCCTCGTCGGCGCGCTTGGAGGAGTTCGAGACATTCACGGTGATCTCATCGAGAGCGGCTGCGGTCTCTTCGAGCGAAGCGGCCTGCTGTTCGGTGCGCTTCGAGAGATCCTCGGCGCCCTGGCTGATCTCGCGAGTACCCCCGGTGATAGAGACCGCCGACTGGGCGACGGCGCGGAGCGTGCCGCCGAGCTGCGAGATCGCACCGTTCAGGTCATGGCGGAGTGCTTCGAAATCCGGGGCGAAGGCATCGTTGAGCTGGAAGTCGAGCTCGCCGGCTGCGAGGCGGCGCAGACCACCAGCAAGACCGGCCGTTGCCTGCTCGAGGCGCTGCTGGGCGGCGGCTTCCGCTTCGGAAGCAAGGCGAGCCCTGTCGGCGTCGGTCTTGGCGCGGGTCATCTCGGCGTCGGCCTGCAGGCGCTGATTGTCGATCGCGGCAAGACGGAAGATCTCGACGGCATTGGCCATCTGGCCGATCTCGTCCTCCCTGCCCTTACCCGGAATTTCCGATGCGGTGTCGCCGGCGGCCAGACCGCGCATCGACTTGGTGATGCGGACGATGGGGCTCGCGATGCCCGAAATTCCGAAATAGATCGCGGCGAAGACGATCAGGGCGCTGAGGCCGAGAACGGCGGAGATCAGCGTCAGGGTCGTGGAATACTGGCTGCGGCTTTCGGCGAGACCGGCAGCAGCTGCGTCCTCGTTGAAGGCGACGAGCTTGTCGACGTTGTCTGCCAGGATATCGGCGACCGGGCCGAGGTTTGCGTCGAAGGCATTGATCGCGTCCTGCTGCTTGCCGGCCTTCGCCAGCGCGATCATCTTCTGGCCCTCTTCGATATATTTCTGCGAGGAGCTGTCCATTTCCTGATAGATGCCGCGCTCGACATCGGTATCAACGAGGTCCTGATAGGCGAGGACCGTCTTGCGGAGCTTGGCTTCGCGCTCGCCGATCTTCTTTTCCAGCGCCGCCTCGTCGCCCGAGGTGCGGCCCATCGCCAGGTCGCCGTAGGAGCCGCGCAGCGAATAGCGGGCAAGCTGGATATCCTTGGCCTTGGAAATGCCGGGATGCATGCTGGTCGCGAACAACTCGTTGTTCTTGTTGGAATCGCGCAGGCCGGTGACGGCGATATAGCCGGTGGCTCCGAACATTATGGTGAGAACGGCGAAAATACTGATCATTGCCGTCTTAATATCAGGACGCTTCATCGAAAGACCTCATGAAAAACACGCCGCTACCGGCGCCAAAAATCAAGCAACAGAAAAAGGGAAAGCGGCGTCATGCCGACCGGATACGATCGGAGAGCAATGAAGGACGACCGTTGGGGGCGGATCGTATGGATCAATATTTAATCGAATGTGAACGATGCACGGCAGCTATTGCCAGAGAACTGCGCGCTTTTGCGCGGTGAAGCAAAGCCCTGAATGCAAAAAGGGTCCGGCTTTCACCGAACCCTTCGAAACTTTACCTGCCGGTCTCGTTATCCGGCGGCCAAGTTAAACCGGATTAGCCGTTTACGGCATCCTTCAGGCCCTTGCCGGGCGTGAACTTCGGCACGTTACGAGCCGGGATATCGACTTCAGCGCCGGTGGACGGATTACGGCCCTTGGTAGCTGCGCGATGAGAAACGGTGAAGCTGCCGAAACCGGCGAGGCGTACGTCGCCCTTCTTCTTCAGTTCGCCCTGGACAACGTCGAAAACAGCGTCGACAGCAGAAGCGGCATCAGCCTTGGTGAGGCCAGCTTTTTCGGCAACTGCGGACACGAGTTCATTCTTGTTCATGTTTCCACCCCTTTCAATGGTTTGAAACGACTCAATCTGTAAGCCAGGCACAGAATAGGTTTCATCAGGCCCGCCGCAACCCAAAAGCCCTGCAAATCAAGGAAAAGCAAGCACCTCCGGCGGGTTTTCACAAAAAAGGCTGGCGTTTTGCGCCAGCCTTTTCGGTCATTTGCAGCAATTTGACATAAATGGGGCGAATATCACTCAGTGAGCGATGCCAGCACCCGTTTCATCAAGACCTTCGACCGTTGCGATGACCGGCGTTTCAACCGTTCCATCCCATTCGATCGGCTCCGGCCGCCGGATCAGAGCATGCTTGATCACCTCGCCCATGCGGGATACCGGGATGATCTCCATGTTGTTCTTCACGTTATCCGGAATCTCCGCCAGATCCTTGGCGTTTTCTTCCGGGATCAGCACCTTCTTGATGCCGCCGCGAAGCGCTGCGAGCAGCTTTTCCTTCAGACCACCGATCGGCAGGACGCGGCCGCGAAGGGTGATTTCACCCGTCATCGCCACGTTCTTATCAACCGGGATGCCGGTCATGATCGAAACGATCGCGGTTGCCATGGCCACACCAGCCGACGGACCATCCTTCGGCGTTGCGCCTTCCGGCACGTGCACGTGGATATCCGACTTGTCGAAGCGCGGAGGCTCGATGCCGAAATCGACGGCGCGCGAGCGAACGTAGGATGCAGCAGCCGAGATCGACTCTTTCATCACGTCCTTCAGATTACCGGTGACCGTCATGCGGCCCTTGCCCGGCATCATCACGCCTTCGATCGTCAGCAGTTCGCCGCCGACCTCGGTCCATGCGAGGCCGGTGACAACGCCGACCTGATCTTCGCGCTCGGCTTCGCCGTGGCGGAAGCGCGGAACGCCCAGGTAGGTGTCGATGTTTTCGGCGGTCACATGAACCGACTTCGTCTTGCCCTTGATGATCTCGGTGACTGCCTTGCGGGCGAGCTTCATCAACTCGCGCTCGAAGTTACGAACACCGGCTTCGCGAGTGTACTGCTGGCTGATCGCCATCAGAGCATCGTCGCTGACCGAGAACTCGTTCGGCTGCAACGCATGTTCCTTGATGGCCTTCGGCAGCAGGTGCCGCTTGGCGATCTCGCGCTTTTCATCTTCGGTGTAGCCGGCGATACGGATGACTTCCATGCGGTCCATCAGGGGCGCCGGGATATTCAGCGTGTTCGCCGTCGTGATGAACATCACGTCCGACAGGTCGTATTCGACTTCCAGGTAGTGGTCCATGAAGGTCGAGTTCTGCGCCGGATCCAGCACTTCGAGCAGAGCCGAAGACGGATCGCCACGGAAATCCTGGCCCATCTTGTCGATTTCGTCGAGCAGGAAGAGCGGGTTGGACTTCTTCGCCTTCTTCATCGACTGGATGACCTTGCCGGGCATCGAGCCGATATAGGTGCGGCGGTGACCGCGGATTTCAGCTTCGTCACGAACGCCGCCGAGAGCCATGCGGACATACTCGCGGCCGGTCGCCTTGGCGATCGACTGGGCGAGCGAGGTCTTGCCGACGCCCGGAGGGCCGACGAGGCACAGGATCGGGCCCTTGATCTTGGTGGCACGGGCCTGCACGGCCAGATACTCGACGATGCGCTCCTTGACCTTGTCGAGACCAAAGTGATCGGCTTCGAGGATCTTCTCGGCATTGTTGAGATCGGACTTGATCTTCGACTTCTTGCCCCACGGAATGCCGAGCAGCCAGTCCAGATAATTGCGCACGACGGTGGCTTCAGCCGACATCGGGCTCATCTGGCGCAGCTTCTTCAGCTCGGCGTCAGCCTTTTCCTTGGCTTCCTTGGAAAGCTTGGTCTTGGAAATGCGCTCTTCCAGTTCGGCCATCTCGTCGCGGCCTTCCTCGCCGTCGCCAAGCTCCTTCTGGATCGCCTTCATCTGTTCGTTCAGATAGTATTCGCGCTGGGTCTTCTCCATCTGGCGCTTGACGCGCGAGCGGATGCGCTTTTCGACCTGGAGGACCGAGATCTCGCCTTCCATGAAGCCGAGGGCCTTTTCGAGGCGGGCCTTGACGCTGGTGGTTTCCAGCATCTCCTGCTTCTCGGTGATCTTGATCGACAGATGCGATGCGACCGTATCGGCAAGCTTCGAGTAATCGTCGATCTGGCTGGCAGCGCCGACGACTTCAGGAGAGATCTTCTTGTTGAGCTTCACGTAGCTCTCGAATTCCGAGACGACGGAGCGCGACAGCGCTTCCAGCTCGACCGGATCGTCATGCGGCTCTTCAAGCACATGGCCGAGGGCTTCGTAGAAATCTTCGCGAGCCGTATAGGCGTCGATCTCGGCGCGCGCACGGCCTTCGACCAGAACCTTGACGGTGCCGTCGGGAAGCTTCAGCAGCTGCAGAACGTTGGCCACGGTGCCGACATTGTGGATCGCGGACGGATCCGGATCATCGTCGCTGGCGTTGATCTGGGTTACGAGCATGATCTGCTTGTCGGAGCCCATGACTTCTTCAAGCGCACGGATCGACTTTTCGCGGCCGACGAACAGCGGCACGATCATGTGTGGGAAGACTACGATGTCGCGCAGGGGCAAAACAGGATAGGCAACACTGCTCGCTACAGACGTTTTCTTCGTCATTTCTTATTCCTTTCCATCGTCCCGTTTCCGGGCTCTCTGGCGCGGCCGCTTGGGACCCGGCCGGCACTCTCACTTGGATTACAAGTGGAGGTTCTTCTTACCCTTTTCAAGCCACGCCAACGCCCGCGCTCCCCGCTTGTGACAGACTTATTACAAAGGAACGCCCACACTATGACGCGCGTAACTGTAGTGGCGCTTACCAATTCCGAACCGGCTAAAATACTGGACCGGAAAACACACTACGGAATCATTCCATCATTGCCGGGGACGCCGCATTCCGCAACGTCAGGAACAGCGTTTTCAAGCTTCTTCTGCAATAATTAACAGGAGGGCTCCCGGTTCACAAAATAGAAAGGGGCTCGCCGCAGGCAAGCCCCTAAATCTAACCATGCCGTCTACGACTATCAGGCAGAGGCGTTGGCCTTCTCGTCCTGACGGTCAGCGTAGATGTAGAGCGGGCGGGCCGAGCCGCGGGCAACCTCTTCCGAAATGACCACTTCGCGAACACCTTCCAGCGCCGGCAGTTCGAACATCGTGTCGAGCAGGATCTTTTCCATGATCGAGCGAAGGCCGCGGGCGCCGGTCTTGCGGATGATCGCCTTGCGGGCGATCTCGCGAAGAGCGTCCTCGTGGAAGGTCAGTTCCACGTCTTCCATCTCGAACAGGCGCTGATACTGCTTGCTGAGCGCGTTCTTCGGCTCGGACAGGATCTGGATCAGTGCATCCTCGTCAAGATCTTCGAGCGTCGCCAGAACCGGCAGACGGCCGATGAACTCGGGGATGAGGCCGAACTTGACCAGGTCTTCCGGTTCGAGTTCGCGCAGCACTTCGCCGACGCGGCGTTCGTCCTGAGCCTTGACGGTCGCGCCGAAGCCGATCGAAGTCTTCTCGCCACGGGCGGAGATGATCTTGTCGAGGCCGGCAAATGCGCCACCGCAGATGAACAGGATGTTCGTCGTGTCGACCTGCAGGAATTCCTGCTGCGGATGCTTGCGGCCGCCCTGTGGCGGCACCGAGGCAACGGTACCTTCCATGATCTTCAGAAGCGCCTGCTGCACGCCCTCGCCCGACACGTCGCGGGTGATCGAAGGATTGTCCGACTTGCGGGAGATCTTGTCGACTTCGTCGATGTAGACGATACCGCGCTGAGCGCGCTCGACATTGTAGTCGGCAGCCTGCAGCAGCTTCAGAATGATGTTTTCGACGTCTTCACCGACATAGCCGGCTTCCGTCAGCGTCGTCGCATCGGCCATGGTGAAGGGAACGTCGATGATGCGGGCGAGCGTCTGGGCAAGATAGGTCTTGCCGCAGCCGGTCGGGCCAACCAGCATGATGTTGGACTTCGCCAGCTCGATTTCGCCGTTCTTGGTCGCATGCGCGAGGCGCTTGTAATGGTTGTGAACGGCAACCGACAGGATCTTCTTCGCCTGACGCTGGCCGATGACGTATTCGTCGAGAACCTTGATGATGTCCTGGGGCGTCGGAACGCCGTCGCGGGACTTGACCATCGAGGACTTGTTCTCCTCGCGAATGATGTCCATGCACAATTCGACGCATTCATCGCAGATGAACACCGTCGGCCCGGCAATCAGCTTCCGGACTTCGTGCTGGCTCTTTCCGCAGAAGGAGCAGTACAGGGTATTTTTGGAGTCGCCGCCGTTGCTGCCGCTGACCTTGCTCATATCACTTTCCTTCCAGCACGCCGCATTTCAAAGGTGAAATCGCGGTCCACTCAATGGCCCGCCAGCCCGCTCCGCCACCGGAGCATCAGCCGGCCTAGCTTCAAGGGGTAAGAACCGGAACCCAACCAAACACGCTCAAGTTCCGGCGGCAACGAATTCCCCTTCGAATGCCGAATGCTATGTCATCAAAATTCAACATAGCATTAATACTTACTCTTAGCGTGTCCGCTTGGGGATTAAACCCCTTGTTCAATCACAATTGGGATAGAACTGTGGCAGCGAAAACACCATCCCAATTAATCACTATGCCGCCGCATCGCCTTCCATCTCGCTGCGCGACGTCAGAACCTTGTCGACCACGCCCCATTCGCGGGCTTCGTCAGCGGTCATGAAGTGGTCGCGATCGAGCGTCTTTTCGACTTCCTCGTAGGAGCGGCCGGTATGCTTGACGTAAACCTCGTTCAGGCGGCGCTTCATCTTCAGGATGTCGCGTGCATGACGCTCGATATCCGAGGCCTGGCCCTGGAAACCGCCCGACGGCTGGTGAACCATGATGCGGGCGTTCGGCGTTGCGAAGCGCATGTCCTTATCGCCGGCGCAGAGCAGCAGCGAGCCCATCGAAGCGGCCTGACCGATGCACAGCGTCGAAACGGCAGGCTTGATGAACTGCATCGTGTCGTAGATCGCCATGCCGGCGGTGACGACACCACCTGGCGAATTGATGTAAAGCGCGATTTCCTTCTTCGGGTTTTCGGCCTCAAGGAAGAGAAGCTGGGCGCAGACGAGCGTCGCCATGTGATCCTCGACAGGACCCGTCAGGAAGATGATGCGTTCCTTGAGCAGGCGCGAGTAGATGTCGTAGGAGCGTTCACCGCGGTTGGTCTGTTCCACAACCATCGGCACGAGGGCCATAGCGGTATCGACTGGGTTTCTCATGTGCGTCCTTTGTCAAAGTCTTGCCGGCCGGCGCCGGGAATCAAGAAAAATGCCTTTTCCCTACATAGAGTGTCCCTGCCCTCTACTTCAAGACACGCATAAGGATAACGTTAAGAAGCAAAGGTCAGGCGGGAGCAGACTTTCTCCTGCGATGTAGCTGCTATCTGCGAATTGCAGCTTAACGGCGAGAGAGCAGCGGGCACCCGCACAGCTTTTCTCGGTGACAGGATGAAGCAAAGCTTAATCCATCGGCATGTGCTTTTGCACGTTCACGCTTTGGAAACGCTAACCGCGAAATTCACGCCAAACCCTTCTGCCAATTAATCAACTGGCGAAGATTGGCGGATGAGTATGCCCCGACTTCAAGGGGTATTGCCGTGTTTAATGTCGCTACAGGATTGGCCATCTGGTGTTCGGAGGCCATGACGCTCGCTCTGCTGCTGTTCATGGCGTGGCGCCACAACACGCGCAACAAGGCCTATCTGGTCTGGGCTTTCGGTTTCCTGCTCAGCGGAACCGGTTTCGCCATGGTGGCGCTGCGCGGCACTATCCCCAACATTCTATCGATCGAAGCCGGAAATGCCGTCGCTCTGGCCGGCCAGAGCGCATGGGTTGCCGGATTCATGGCGCTCGACCGCCGCAAGATCGAGTGGTGGGCACTGCTGCCGCCGGCAATCTGGCTGGCCGGCGTCTTCCTGCCCTGGGTGGCCAGCGACTACGGCAACCGCGTCATTCTCTATAACCTCGCCTCGGCCACCGGCGCTACCGGTCTTGCCATGGCTGTTGCCACCGGCAATCTGCGCAACGAGCGCACCCGCAGCAAGCTCGCGGCGATCTTCGTCGTCCAGGGCGTCCTCTGCTTCTCCGTGGCGCTGATGATGGCACTGACCTTGCCAACCGACGCGCAAGCGACCAATTACGGCGGTGCGGCGGCCATGGCGAGCGCCTTCCTGCTGACGATCGCCTTCGCGCTCACCTGCCGCATGATCATGGAACGCTCTGAAAGGCATTTGCGCGTGTTGAGCCTCACGGATTCACTGACCGGCGTCTGGAACCGCCGCGGCCTGTTTGCCCGCTTCGACGCCATCCAGGAAAAGGCGTTTGACGAGAAGCGCCAGGTCGCCGTCCTGCTGTTCGACCTCGACCATTTCAAACGCGTCAACGACCGCTTCGGCCATCAGGCGGGCGACGCCGTACTCTCCGCCTTTGCGCTGACGGCGCGCCAGTTCGTGCCGCACAATGTCTTCGGCCGTATGGGCGGCGAAGAGTTCGCGGCCTTTGCGACCGTTGCCGACCAGACCGAAGCGGAAGCGCTGGCGGAATCGATCCGCGCCGAATTCTGCCGCCTGCCGATCGCCACCGGCGAGGCGATCGTGCCTGCAACCGTCAGCATCGGCGTTGCCATTTCTTCGGCAATCGAAGCCAATGTCGACAAGATGATCTCCGCCGCCGACCGGGCGCTCTATGCCGCCAAGGGCGCCGGGCGCAATTGCAGCGTCATCTTCGGCGAACAGGAAACCGCAGCCCCTGCCCCGGCGCAGATGGACCAGAATGCCGGCGAACTCGTTCCTACCGTCGACGACCAGGTCGAGGCGCTGCGCCGCATGGGATCGCTCTCCCGCGCCGGTTGACGCGCGAGCCTCCCTCACGTCTTTTCGAGGCTTGGCAAATCCGCTAAGCCTCGGATCATGATGATAGCACCCTTCCTTTCGATCGATCCCGATACCCGCCGCGTCTCTCTCGACAGCAGCGATCCTGCTTTCTACGGCAACCCGAACGCCGTCTATTCGGCGCTCCACCAGCATTGTCCGACCTTCTACTGGGAACAGCAGAAGCAGTGGTTCTTCACGGGCTACGACCATGTGAACAGCCTGCTGCGCGACCGCCGTTTCGGCCGCCAGATCCTGCATATCGCGACCCGCGAAGAGCTCGGCCTGCCGGAGCCTGATCAGCATGTGGCGAATTTCGATCTCGCCGAGCGCTATTCGCTTTTGGAGCTTGAGCCGCCGGAGCACACGCGGCTGCGCACGCTGGTCAACCGCGCTTTCGTGTCCCGCCATGTCGAGCGGATGAAGCCTGAGCTGGAAGAGCTCGCCAACCGGCTGATCGACGGCTTCCAGGACAAGGGCGAAGTCGAGCTGCTCTCGGCCTTCGCCGACATCATCCCGGTGACGATGATCGCCCGGATGATCGGCATCCCCGAGGAGATGGGGCCGCAGCTTCTCGACTGGTCGCATGCCTATATCCGCATGTATCTCTTCGGCCGCACCCGCGAAGACGAGGACGGCGCCGAGAAGGCCGCCAAGGAATTTTCCGATTACGTGAAGACGGTGATCGCCGAGCGCCGCGCCAATCCGCGCGACGATCTGCTCAGCCACATGATCCATACGGAGCATAAGGGTCAGTTCCTCACCGAGGACGAGCTGATCTCGACGACCATAGTGCTGCTCAATGCCGGTCACGAGGCGACCGTTCACCAGATCGGCAACTCGGTGCGGGTCATCCTTGATAACGGCTGCGATCCCGCCCTCCTCTTCAAGGACGAACCGACAACGGAGCGGACCGTCGAGGAAACGCTGCGCATCTGCGCGCCCGTTCACATCTTCCAGCGCTGGGCGCTCGAGCCCGTCGAGATCGACGGCATCTCCTTCAAGCGCGGCGACAAGGTCAGCCTCATCCTGGCGGCCGCCAATCTCGACCCGGCGAAGTTCACCGATCCCCTCACCTTCAAGCCGGATCGCAACGAAGCCCCCAACCTCTCCTTCGGCGCCGGCATCCATTTCTGCATCGGCGCGCCGCTGGCGCGTCTCGAGCTCAACATCGTCCTGCCGATCCTCTTCAAGCGCCTGCCGGGTCTCCGGATGGCGAAGGTTCCGGAGGTCAAGGACGTCTACCACTTCCACGGGCTGGAGAGGCTCGATCTGGCGTGGTGAGCTCAGCGCTTATCCGCAATCTCCCCAAAGCCGCCGATTTCGCGCAGGAGCTTGCGGTATATGGCACTCGGGTAGTCGGCTGCCGAGCGGACCGGCATGGCGAAGGCGCCTGGGCCGCCAATGACCTCGCGGTGGAAATAGGAGAACAGAGCTTCCGGCGAGAGCGGCGGCTCGTCATCGTCGTGCTCGCCGCGGGCGCTGATGACGAGAGCGTTGATGGTCATGCCGCCGGCGATCAGTTCTCTTCGCACCGGCTCGACATCGCGGCCGATGCTGTTGACGCCGTCGCTGGAGATGTTGACGACGAGGCGTTCGGGCGCGTAGCCGCTCTGGCGTAGAAGCGACGCCGAATAGGAGAGCGCCTCGCTGATCGAGGTGCCGCGGCGCAGTTTCGTCGGGGAATTCTCCGCAAGCCGCAGCGAGAACATCCAGCAATCGGCCTCGTCCTTCAGCAGCGTCCAGGGGATGACCATGCGCTGGCCGTGGTCGCCACCCCATTCGAAATAGGCAACGGCGATGCGGCCATATTTCCCGCGGCCGATCGCGTCGATGATCTCGGGCTGGCGGAAGGCGGCGACGAAGCCCTCCTGCTGCATCGCCTTTTCGCGCGGATCCATCGACGTCGAGACGTCGGCGGCGATCACCAGCGCCAGATCGATCCTTTCGCTGGCAGCGGCGTCCGATGTCATGCAGATCGAAAGCAGAACTCCTGCGACGGCTCCGTGCAGAAGCCATCGGCGCATCATTGTCCGAACCATGGTGCCCCCCCGCGCGGCATGCCGCTAGCGATGCAGCCGTCTTATCGAAAGCACCATCGGCTGTACATTAGCACATTGGGATACACCTGTATGGATATAGCCGAGCGGTTGCGGCGTCAGCCGTAACGACCGGTGATATAGTCCTCGGTGCGCTTGTTCTTCGGTGCCTGGAATATCTGCGAGGTCGGGCCGTATTCGACGAGCTCGCCGAGATACATGAAGGCCGTATTGTCGGAGATGCGGCTCGCCTGCTGCATGTTGTGCGTGACGATGACGATGGTGAAATCGGTCTTCAGCTGCGAGACGAGCTCTTCCACCTTTGCGGTCGAGATCGGGTCGAGCGCCGAGGTCGGCTCGTCGAGCAGCAGCACTTCGGGGCGAAGGGCTACGGCGCGGGCGATGCAGAGACGCTGCTGCTGGCCGCCGGAAAGGCCGAGGCCGCTGCCCTTCAGCTTGTCCTTGACTTCGTCCCAGAGAGCCGCCTGGCGCAGCGCCTGCTCGACGCGGACGTCCATGTCGGCCCTGCCGAGGCGTTCGTGGTGGCGGATGCCGTAGGCGATGTTGTCGTAGATCGACATCGGGAACGGCACCGGCTTCTGGAACACCATGCCGACGCGGGCGCGCAGCTCGTTCATCGAATAGCGCGGGTCGAGGATGTTCTGACCGTCGAGCTTGACCGTGCCGGTGGCGCGCATCTTCGGATAGAGCATGTAGATGCGGTTGAGAATGCGCAGCAGCGTGGACTTGCCGCAGCCAGAGGGGCCGATCAGCGCCGAGACCTGACGTTCGGGGAAATTCAGGCTGACGCTGCGGATGGCATGGGCGTCGCCGTAGTAGAAGTTGACGTCTTCAAGGGTGAGCTTGTCGTTAGCCATCGGCGTCGCGGTCCTGCGGGTGTCTAATGTGGAGGAAGATTGCAGCATCATTTGCCACCTTTGCGGTTCAGAACGGCGCGGGAACCCACGCTGAGCAGCAGCACGATTGCGGTCATGACAAAGGCGCCGGCCCAGGCGAGCACATGCCATTCGTCATAGGGGCTCATCGCATATTGGAAGATGACGACCGGGATGTTGGCCATCGGCTCGGACATGTCCGTGCTCCAATACTGGTTGTTGAGCGCGGTGAAGAGCAGCGGTGCCGTCTCGCCGGAGATGCGGGCGACAGCGAGCAGGATGCCGGTGAGGATACCGGCGGACGCTGCGCGATAGAGCACGGCGACGGTGACCTTCCAGCGCGGAATGCCGAGCGAGAGTGCAGCCTCGCGCATGACGTCTGGCACCAGCCGCAGCATCTCGTCGGTGGTACGCACGACCACCGGCAGGAAGATGAAGGCGAGCGCGATGCCGCCTGCATAGCCCGAGAAATGGCCGGTCTGGCGTACCACGAGCTCGTAGACGAACAGGCCGATGATGATTGACGGTGCCGAGAGCAGGATGTCGTTCATGAAGCGGATGATATCGCCGATCTTCTTGCCGCGGCTGAATTCGGCCAGATAGGTGCCGGCCAGCACGCCGACCGGCGTGCCGATGATGACAGCGAGAACCACCATCATCAGGCTCCCCATGAAGGCGTTGGCAAGGCCGCCGTCTTCGCCTGGCGGCGGGGTCATTTCGGTGATGAGCTTCGGGCTCAGCGCCGAAAGGCCGTTGATCAGCGTCGTCCAGAGGATCCAGATCAGGAAGATCAGGCCGAGGCCGGTGGCGGCGACGCAAAGCGTCAGCGCGATGGCGCTCTTGATCTGGCGGCTGCGGTAGAGGGAGGAGGAAACGCTCATGTTACTCGCCTCTCTGCTTTGCCATGCGCAGCAGCATCAGCTTTGCGGCGGCAAGGACGATGAAGGTGACGACAAAGAGGATGAAGCCGAGAGCGATCAGCGACGAGAGATAGATGTCGGTATCGGCCTCGGTGAATTCGTTGGCGATGGCGGCAGCGATCGAGTTGCCGGGCTCCATCAGCGATATGGCGATATTGTGCGTGTTGCCGAGCACGAAGGTGACGGCCATGGTTTCGCCGAGCGCACGGCCGAGACCAAGGAAGATGCCGCCGACGACGGCAGTGCGGGTATGCGGGATGACGATATCGCGCACCACTTCCCAGCGGGTCGAACCCAGCGCATAGGCCGATTCCTTCAGCTGCGCGGGAACGACGAGGAAGACGTCGCGCATGACCGAGGAGATGTAGGGGATAATCATGATCGCCAGCACGATGCCTGACGTCAGCATGCCGATACCCATCGGGGCGCCGGAGAACAGAAGACCGATGCCGGGGATCGGGCCGAGCCAGTCGATCAGCGCCGGCTGGACGTAATCGGACATGAAGGGGGCGAAGGTGAAGAGGCCCCACATGCCGTAGATGATCGAGGGAATGCCGGCGAGCAGCTCGATGGCGCCGCCGATCGGTCCGCGCAGCCAGCGTGGCGCGACTTCGGTGACGAAGACGGCAATGCCGAGGCTGATGGGAACGCCGATCAGCATCGCCAGCGCGGAGGTGACCAGCGTGCCGTAGATCGGCACCAGACCGGCAAAGTGCTGGGCGACGGGATCCCATTCGGTGCCGGTGATGAAACCGAAGCCGAAGGTGCGGAAGGCCAGAAGCCCGCCCCATGCCATGGAAATTGCAGCGGCCAGAAGGGCTGCGAGGACGAACAGGCCGCAGCCCATCACGATCCAGAAGAAAATGCGGTCGCCGGTGGCGCCATCGCGGCGCTTCACCTCCGGCCCGACGGCCGGCAGCGATGCCAGTGCTTCGCTCATATCTATACTCGACTTGCTTTTGAGGGGGCTTCAAAGCAATCGGGGCAGAGAGAAACGCTCCCTGCCCCGGCATTCACGGAGGACTTAGCCCTTGAAGGACGCGGTCCAGTAGTCTTCGATCTGCTTGACCAGGCTGGCCGGCAGCGGAACGTAGTCGAGGGAAGAGGCTTCCTTCTGACCGTTCTCAAGCGCCCACTTGAAGAAGGCGAAGGCGGCCTTGGAGCGCTCGGCGTCCTTCGGCTGCTTGTACATGATCGCCCAGGTGGTCGCGGTGATCGGCCAGGCCTTTTCGCCCGGAGCGTTGGTCATGATCAGGTAGAAGTCCTGAGCCTTGCCCCATTCGGCGCTGGCAGCAGCAGCCGAGAAGCTGTCTGCATTCGGCTTCGGATACTGGCCGGCAGCGTTCTCGACGAGAACGTAGGGCAGCTTGTTCTGCAGGGCGTAGGCGTATTCGACGTAACCGATCGAATCCTTGACGCGGGTGACGTAAGCAGCAACGCCTTCGTTGCCCTTGCCGCCGATACCGACCGGCCAGTTGACGGCGGTGCCTTCACCGACCTTGGACTTCCAGTCCGGGTTGACCTTGGAGAAGAAGTTCGTCCAGTTGAACGAGGTGCCCGAGCCGTCCGAGCGGTGAACGACGGCGATCTGGCTGTCGGGCAGCTTGAGGCCCGGGTTCAGGTCGGCGATGGCCTTGTCGTTCCACTTGGTGACGTTGCCGAGGTAGATGTCGGCGAGAACCTTGCCCGAGAGCTTGAGTTCGCCGGACTTGATACCCTTGACGTTGATGACGGGAACGATGCCGCCGACGACGACCGGGAACTGGCCGAAGCCGCCGGCCGAAAGGTCTTCAGGCTTCATCGGAGCGTCGGACGCGCCGAAATCGACCGTTGCAGCCTTGATCTGGGCGATACCGCCGCCCGAGCCGATCGACTGGTAGTTCAGCTTGTCGCCGGTCTGCTTGTTGTAGTCTGCCGACCACTTGGACAGAACCGGATAAACGAAGGTCGATCCGGCACCCGTGATGTCGGCGGCCGAAGCGGAGACTGCGAAAGCCGCAGCCAGGCCGGCGCCGAGGCAGGTCGAAAGAAGTTTTTTGGTGAGCATTATGGTCTCTTCCCTGAATGGAACGAACAATCGACGAGACCGGCGCCATGGAGGGGGTATCCATTGGCAAGGGCGCTGAAATTTCCCGTCGCAAAGGCGGGCTAGGCGCTGCACATTACAGTTTGATGACAGTTCTGCGACAGTTCGGAGTCAATGCCTCAAGGCGGAACATGCGTGCAGAAGTGTTCATTCACTAAATCAAGGATTTAACTTGTAAGGCTCTGGAAAGATTACAAAATGTTAATGTCGAGCTGCGTTGGTTTGACGCAGCTCGACACCCAGGCTTACCGATTAAGCGACGCCGTAGCGGCTTGCCGGCTTGTTATGAGAGAGGTTCGGACCGAGTGCGTGGCGCGCGGTCGTGAAGGCTTCGTAGTCGGCAGGATCCGGGAGCGACGGAATGGTCACGACTTCGCCCTGATCGAAACCGGCGAGCGCGGCATCGACGAGATCAGTGACCTCCATGACCATCGACGGCGGCAGCTGATCGATGGAATTGCCGGCGCGCTCGAAGATTTCGGTGCGGGTGAGGCCCGGCAGAACTGCCTGAACCTTGACGCCCTTCGGACCCGCTTCGGCATGGATCGACTGCGTGAGGTTGAGCACGAATGCCTTGGTGGCATTGTAGGTACCGTGGAACCGCTCAGCGAGGAAGGCCACGACCGAGGCGATGTTGATGATGCTGCCCTTGCCGCGCTTGGCAAAGGTCTGGGCGGCAGCGACGCCGAGGCGGTTGACGGCAACGACGTTCACTTCGATCATCGTCTCGAGATAATCGATATCATCTTCGAGCATCGTGGTTTTCGAGCCGATGCCGGCATTGTTGACGAGAAGCGTGATCGCCTCGTCTTCCCGCAGCCGCTTCTCAACCTTGCGCACTTCGTCGCGATTGGTCAGGTCGGCCTGAAACACCTCTGCCTTGATGCCATGAGCAGCCGAAAGCTTGTCCGCCAGAGCCTTCAAGCGGGCGGCGTCGCGGGCCACCAGCAGCAGATCGTAGCCACGTTTTGCAAGGCGATCGGCATAGGTGGCGCCGATGCCGGCGGAGGCCCCGGTGATGAGAGCAGTACCAAGAGACGAGTGTGACATCGCTAAATCCTTTTCGATGCGTTGGTAATTAGTGGTATATGCCACTATATTGAGATCGATTGGATTTTGCGCAAGAGCGCACGGCAGAAAATAATCAAAGGCGATTGACGATCGCCCACGATGCGGGGAGATGGGATCAGGAGATCGACGATGGATGAGAAAGTACCGGTTTACGAAAGCTGGGCCGTTTGCAGCAACAGCGCGCTTCGCCGCGCAACGCGACAGCTCGGGCAGCTCTACGAGGATGTGTTTGCGCCGAGCGGGCTGAGAGGCACGCAATTCAGCCTGATGACGCAGATCCACATGAACGGCGGGCCCTCGCTGAAATTCCTGGCCGACGGGCTCGTCATGGACCTTTCGGCACTCGGCCACACGCTGAAACCGCTGATCCGGGATGGGCTGGTGAAGCTTGAGCCGGATGCGAAGGACAAGCGCGTCAAGCGCGCCATGCTGACGCCGGCCGGCATCGCCAAATGGGAGGAAGGCAACCGCCTCTGGGCCGAAGCTCGCGACCGCTTCGAAAACGCCTTCGGCGCTGAAGCCGCGGCAGAGCTGCGCAACACGCTGAACCGCATTTCCTCGGCAGAATTTGCCGAGAGTTTCAGACGTTGAGACGGCTCGCCGCTACAGCCGGATCACATAATCCTTGCGAGTCGTTTCAATGACTTCCCAGGTTCCCTTGAAGCCGGGTCTGAGGATCATGCGGTCACCGGCCTTGAGGTGAACGGCGGCGCCGCCGTCTTCGGTAACGATCGAGTGACCGGAGAGGACGTTGAAATATTCCCATTCGTCGTAGGAAATGCGCCACTTGCCGGGTGTCGCTTCCCAGATGCCGGCGTAGAGGCCGCCTTCGGCTTCCTCGAAATTCCAGGTGCGGAACTGCGGATCGCCGGAGAGGATGCGGTCCGCATCGGGAGCACCGGCCTCCGGTTCGACGGCGTCGATATCGAAAACGAACTGGTTCGGCATAGGGCCTCCTAGCGGGCGGATGTGAGGAGCTTCATGCCGAAGCCCATGAAGATGACGCCGGCCATGGCATCGATGACGCGGCGGCCGCGGGCATAGGCACCGGCAACGGCCGGATTGCGCAGGATCGTCAGCACCAGCGTGTACCAGAGCGACGAGACCAGAACCATGGTGGCGACGGCGAGCGCGCCATGCATCCAGGAGTGATCGGCAGGCAACGTCGCGGCGAAGAGACTGGCGACGAAGAAGGCGGATTTCGGATTGGCGAGATTGGTGGCGAGGCCGGACCAGAAAGCCTGCTTCGGGCTGATTGCGGGGCGAAGCACGGGTTCGCCCGGCAGCGCACCGTGCCGGTAGGTGCGCCAGAGCAGCTTGGCCCCAAGCCAGAGAAGATAGGCGCCACCGGCGATCTTCAGGAAGAGATAGGCGAAGGGGGCGGCCGCAAATAGCGCGCTGATCCCGAGCCAGCCGGCCAGTCCCCAGCAGAAGGTGCCGAGAATGACGCCCGCGATCACCGCGACCGCAGCGCGCGCAGAGCCTTCGAGCGCCGTGCGCACCACGAGGAAGAAATTCGGGCCGGGCGTGATGGCGGCAACGGCCCAGATGGCGGCAACGGAGAGAAGAAACATGGGGCTGCGGACTCGCGAGAATGGATTTCGAGCGCGAGCTTAGAGGCTTTGCATCCGGCGGCCAAGGCCGTGGGCGGCGCTATTCGAGCCCGACGCGCGTTGCTCCATCTCGAAAGGGTGCCTGATCGGCCGGGGCCAGGTGGAAGGCGATGAAGAAATCGTCCATGCGATAGCCGGGATATCGTTGGTTCAGCGCCGCGACATGCGCCCGCCCCTCATCGAGCCGGCCTGCGATCGCAAGGCAGAGCGCCGCAATCGCCATGATATGGGCATGCGCATTCGGGCGGGCCGCCGCCCTCGCCGCCCAGTCGGCTGCCTCGTCGAAACGGCCGAGGCGCACCAGCGCGATCGCCCGGCTGGCCAATATGCCGAAGAGCATCGGATCGAAGGGGCTAAGCGATTGCGACTGGTCGGCTGCGGCCAGCGCCGACAGCGGATCGCCGGATTGGCATTGAACGAAGGCCAGCGAATAATGCGCGATCGCAAAGCTCGGGCTGAGATCGACGGCCTGCTGCAGCTCGGCGACCGACTGGTCATGCTGCTTGCGCAGGAAATGTGCCCGGCCGAGGGAAAGATGGGCGGCCGGATCGCGGTCGTCGGCCATCAGCCCCTGATTGGCGGCGCGATAGGCGAGCTCGGTTTCCGTGTCGCGGTCCGCCCAATGCTGAAAGGCGCTCTGGAAATGCGTGAAGGAGAGCCCGGCATAGGCGCGTGCGAAAGTCGGATCGAGGCTGATCGCCGTTTCGAAGAAATTCCGTGCCTGGTCGTTATCACCCTTGGTGAAGCGGAACATGTGCCAGAGACCGCGGTGATGCGCTTCCCAGGCATCCAGCGAATTGGGCGGCTTCAGGATGGCGCGGTTGCGTTCCAGCGTCTCCACCTCGCGCTCGATCGAGGCGACGACGCGGGTGCCGATCTCTTCCAGCAAGGTCAGCGTTTCCGCCGCGTTCTGATCGAGGCTGTCGGCCCAGACGATGGTGTTGGTCCGCGCCTCGGTCAGCTCCAGCCGGACGACAAGGCGGGTTGCGATGCGCTCGAAGGTGCCGTTGACGACGTAATCGACATCGAGCGCGGCGGCGATCTCGCCGGGAGAGCGCGGCCGCTCCCTCAGCGCAAACATCGTGCCCTGGGCGATCACCCGCAGCGTGCGCAGCTTCGAGAGCCGGGTGATGATGTCATAGACCAGCGCATCCGCCGTGCCGCCGGGGATTGCCAAGGCCGACATATCGTTGAAAGGCATGACGGCGATCGAGGCGCGGCGGGCGCCGCTCTTGGCCCGCTCCGGCGGTTGCGGTTCTGCCGCTGCAGCTGCTGAAGTTCTCGCATTTCGGGCGCCTTCCCAGGTCCGGCGCAGCGAACCGGCATCGAGCCCTTCAGCGGCGAAGGCTCTGGCCGCAGCCTTCATATGCTCCTCCGCCTCGCGGAGACGGCCCTCCGAGGCGAGTGTCGCCAGCAGCAGCTCATGCGGCTTCATATCGAAGGGGGCGATCTCGATCCAGCGGTCGAGATAGGGAAGCCGTTCGCTGGCATCGAGCCGATCGGCGATGGCTGCGAGAATTTCCGCCTGGATTTCACGGAAGCGGCGGCGTTGGGAAACCAGCCATGTCTCGAAGGCCGGATGGCGCTCGATGACGAGGCCATCGAGGAACTCGCCGGATGACCGGTCCGCAAGCTGGCGCAGCCGCTCCCGCGGCAGGCCGCCCAATCCCTCGCGGCAGGCGGCAGTGGCCTCGACGGCATCGATCGCGCAACCGGCAAGATCGAGTGCGACGGTATCGCCATGGGCGATGATGCGCTCGCCGATCAGCGAACGGATCCGGCTGAGGCACCAGCGCAATTCGCCACGCGGATCGTCGGCCACGTCCCAGAGGAGATCGCAGAGCTGCGCCCTGCCCTGCGGATAGGGAGAGAGGATCAGATAGGCGAGCAGCGCCCGCACCTTGCGCGATCCCGGCAGCTTCAGTTCCGCTCCCTCACGGCGGATGGCCATCGGCCCGAGGAGGCAGATTTCGAGCGGCGGCCGCTGCTGGTCCGCCGTTTCCACGGTCGTTCCCACGCCTGATGACACGGCGCCCCCCATGGCCTGCGCCTATACCAGAGCCGTTCGAAGCGGCAGCATCTGTTCACCGGGCGGCCGCTCTTTCACGCTCAACCAATGTGACCCAGGGAGGTCCAAATGTCTACTTCCGCGGCCCTTGCCGGCATGCCCGCTCAACCTGTAACCGATCTCGCAGCCCTCAAGGCCCGCCAGCAGGGCGCCTGGTCATCGGGCGATTACGCCGTCGTCGGAACGACGCTGCAGATCGTCGGCGAAAGCCTCTGCGAAGCGCTCGATCTGCGCGCCGGTTCGAAGGTTCTCGATGTGGCGGCCGGCAATGGCAATGGCGCACTCGCCGCCGCCCGCCGCTGGTGCGAGGTGACCGCCACCGATTACGTCCCTGCCCTTCTCGACAAGGCGATGGAGCGGGCGAATGCCGACCGGCTGGCGATGGAATTCATGGAGGCCGATGCCGAGAACCTGCCGTTCAAGGATCAGAGCTTCGATTATGTCATGTCGATCTTCGGCGTGATGTTTACGCCCGACCAGGAACGCGCCGCCGCCGAGCTCATGCGCGTCTGCAAGCGCGGCGGGTCGATCGGCTTGTCGAACTGGACGCCGGATGGCTTCATCGGCCAGCTGTTCAAGACGATCGGCAAGCATTTGCCGCCACCGGCCGGCGCCCGCTCGCCGGCCCTCTGGGGCACGCGCGCCAGGCTCGAGGAGCTGTTTCCGGCCCATGTCGCGTCGATTGCCGCGACGCCGCGCCAGTTCGTGTTTCGCTACAAGTCGCCGGCGCATTGGCTGGAGGTGTTCCGGACCTTCTACGGTCCGGTGCTCAAGGCCTTCGGCGCGCTGGACACGGCTGGCCAGATGGCACTTGCCGGCGAGCTGACCGAACTGATGACCCGTTTCAACCGGGCCGAGGACGGAACGATCGTGGTGCCGAGCGACTATCTCGAAGTGGTCATCACACGGCACTAGAGGGGGCGCAGACATGCAGCGGGCGGAAGCGTCCGCGGCATGTCGCGAGACAATTTTCACGAGGCATATCATGTCCGAGACGAACGAATTCATCTCCGAGGTGACGAAGGCCGCCCATCAGCTCCAGACGCTTGGACAGGATGAGGCCCACCATCTGATCCTCCGGTCGGTCACCGAGATACGCACGATGCGCGCGCTGGTCGGCATTCCGGCCAACAGCAATCACGACGCCGTCTTCGATCTCCTGAAGATCGCCACATCGGCCACAAGGCAGACGCCCGGCGATCTCGCACGGGCACTGCTGATGGCGGCCGACATGATGCGCACACTCGACTTGGTGATCGACAGCCGCGCGGCCATCTGCCTGACCGGCATCTGCCAGTCGAAATAGCCGCTCGGTGGCCTCTCAGGTGTGGTTCGTCAGAGATCGCCGGGCCGGCCGTCATGACGACGCGACGATGCCGCGCAAAAGCAGGTCGATGCCATCCAGATAGTCCTTACGGTCGTCGTGGGCGGGCAACTGAGCCGCCACGCTGCGCGTAAACGGATAGCTCTCGGGATCGAGTGCCGACCAGGCTGCCGCGACCTCCCCGAGAAAACTTGCTCGTTCCAGCCCTTGGACAGCTGCAAGCTTGGCGTTTGCCGCGTTTTGGCCCGCCACGCCCAGAATGTAGTTGAGCAAGGCAGAAACGGCAGACCATTCGTGTTCGGCAGAAACGCCGAGAGAGCGGACCTGCTGACCGAGGCGCTCGAAAATGCGCACCATCGGCAACTGCCCGGGCGCCGACATCAAAGCCGCGCCGACCCATGGATGGGCGTCGATGGCATCGAATAGATCCAGCGCCAGGGCGCGGATCGTTTCCTGCGGCGATCCTCCCGCCGGCTTTGCTTCCATTGTCCGGGCGATGATCTCGTCACAGGCTGCCGTCACAAGATCGCTTTTATCAGCGACGTGCCAATAGATGGCACCCGGCCCCGTCGCGAGCAACTTCGACAACGCCTGGAAGGTCAGGCCGCCTTCTCCGCCTTCATCCAACAGCCGGATAGAGGCGTCGATAATCTGTTCTCTGGTGAGGGACCGCTGCCGCCTCGATCGTGTGTCGTTCCGTTCTTTCATGGAATATCCTTGACATGAATGGAACGGCATTCCAACTATGGAATGACATTCCATTAGAGTTGCGAGGCAGTTTGTCATGCAGAAATCAGTAACGATCATCGGTGCCGGTCTTGGAGGGCTCATGCTCGCCAGGGTCCTCCGCGTCCACGGCATCACATCGACCATCTACGAAGCAGAGACGTCTCCAATCGCACGCGGCCAAGGTGGTATGCTGGATATCCACGAGGAGAACGGACAGCGGGCACTCAAGGACGCCGGGCTGTTCGACGAGTTCACGAAGCTCGTCCACCCTGGCGGCCAGCAGAGCCGGGTCCTCGACATACACGGCAAGGTCCTGTTCGATCATCCGGACGATGGCACCGGCGGCCGGCCGGAAGTTCCGAGAGGCGAGCTTCGCCGTATTCTGATCGAGTCGCTTTCTGACGGTGCGATCCGCTGGGATCACAAGGTGACGTCGATCAGCGCGCTGGGCAGCGGGCAACATCTGGTGAAGTTCGCGAACGGTACGACAGCGGCCGCCGATCTTCTCGTGGGCGCAGATGGGGCGTGGTCGAAGGTGCGCCCGCTCATTTCAAGCGCCAAGCCGGCTTACTCCGGCATTTCGTTCATCGAGACCTATCTTCGCGATACCGACGCCAATCACAAGCCGACCGCAGATGCCGTCGGCGGCGGTTCGCTGTTCGCCGTCGCTCCTGGCAAGGGCGTCCAGGCTCACCGCGAACCGGGCCAGGTATTGCATGCCTACATCGCCCTGAAGCGCGCGGAAGAATGGTTCGAACGCATTGACTTCTCCGATCGTGCGGCAGCATGCGCCGCTATCGCCGGAGAGTTCGATGGTTGGGCTCCCGAACTCACCGCCCTGATCACGCGTGCCGACACAGTGCCGGTTCTGCGGATGCTCCACACTCTGCCCGCCGACCATCGTTGGGATCGCGTTCCCGGCGTGACGCTTGTCGGCGACGCGGCGCATCTGATGATCCCCTCAGGTGAAGGGGCCAATCTGGCAATGTACGATGGCGCGGAACTCGGGAAAGCGATCGCCGCCCATGAGGACGATATCGAAACAGCGCTTTCTGTATATGAACGGGAACTCTTCGCTCGCAGCGCCGCTGCGGCAGTGGATGCCACCGGGATGATGGACGTGCTGTTTGGAGCAGATGCGCCCCAAAGCCTGCTCGACTTCTTCAGGGCGAATGTCCCGAGTTGAATGTCTGCCTGTGGCCCGGCCGCAGAAAACGTCCTGTTTTCAGGGGTTCTCGGCGGCCGGATCATTAAAACCTGCTAACGTCGGTGTCAGAGGTTTGTGACGAACTACATCAGATCTTCGCCAGCGACTGTTCGAGGTCGGCGATGATGTCCTTGACGTCCTCGATGCCGATCGACAGGCGCACGACATCAGGGCCGGCGCCGGCGGCGATGCGCTGCTCGTCGGTCAGCTGGCGGTGCGTCGTCGAGGCCGGGTGGATGACCAGCGAGCGGGTGTCGCCGATATTGGCGAGGTGCGAGAAGAGCTCGAGGCCTTCGACGAAGGTCTTGCCCGCCTCGTAGCCGCCCTTGACGCCGAAGGTGAAGACCGAGCCGGCGCCCTTCGGCGAATAACGCTGCTGCAGCGCATGGTTCGGATCGTCTTCCAGGCCGGCGTAGTTGACCCAGGCGACCTTGCTGTGCGCCTTCAGCCATTTGGCGACGGCAAGGGAGTTCTCGCTGTGGCGCTGCATGCGCAGCGGCAGGGTTTCGATGCCGGTCAGGATCAGGAAGGCGTTGAAGGGCGAGATTGCCGGGCCGAGGTCGCGCAGGCCGAGAACGCGGCAGGCTATCGCAAAGGCGAAGTTGCCGAAAGTCGAGTGCAGCACCACGCCGTTATATTCCGGGCGCGGGCTCGACAGCATCGGGTAATTGCCGGATTTCGACCAGTCGAAGGTGCCGCCATCGACGATGATGCCGCCCATCGAATTGCCGTGGCCGCCGAGGAACTTGGTCAGCGAATGGATCACGATATCGGCGCCGTGTTCGATCGGGCGAATGAGATAGGGCGAAGCCATCGTGTTATCGACGATCAGCGGCAGGCCGTGCTTGTGGGCGACCTCGGCGATCGCTGCGATATCGACGAAGGTGCCGCCCGGATTGGCGAGGCTTTCGATGAAGATCGCCCGGGTCTTGCCGTCGATCTGGCTCTCGAAGCTCTTGGGATCGGCGACATCGCCCCAACGCACCTGCCAGCCGAAATTATCGAAGGCGTGGCCGAACTGATTGATCGAGCCGCCATAGAGGCGCTTGGCGGCGACGAAATTGTCGCCCGGGCGCATGATGGTGTGGAAGACGATCATCTGCGCCGCATGGCCGGAGGCGACGGCGAGAGCGGCCGTACCGCCTTCGAGCGCGGCAACGCGCTCTTCGAGCACGGCCTGCGTCGGGTTCATGATGCGGGTGTAGATATTGCCGAAGGCCTGCAGGCCGAAGAGCGAGGCGGCGTGGTCCGCGTCGTTGAAGACGTAAGCCGTCGTCTGGTAGATCGGCGTCGCGCGGGCGCCGGTCGCCGGATCGGGCTGCGCGCCCGCGTGAACTGCCAGTGTATTGAAGCCAGGATTATTGCTTGCCATGAGGCCCTCCCATCGTTGTCGATGGCCGCAGCATAACCAAGGCGCCGCAAATGTTAATCGCCTGCCGTTTCAACCAACGGAAGAAACGTGGAAAATCCGTTCGCTATCCCGCAAGCCGCGGAATTTCGATTGCCGGGCAGCGGTCCATGACCACCTTGATGCCGCCGGCTTCGGCGCGCCGGGCCGCATCGTCATCACGTACGCCAAGCTGCGCCCAGATGACCCGCGGGCGGACGGCGAGCGCCAGCGTCTCGGTCACCACTTCCTGCAGATATTCCGAAGCGCGGAACACATCGATCATATCGACCGGCACCGGTATATCCTCAAGCTTGCCATAGACCAGCTGGCCGTGAATCTGCTTGCCCGCCTGGCCGGGATTGACCGGGATCACCTGATAGCCGCGCGAGAGCAGATATCCCATCACGCCGTTGCTTGGCCGCGCCGGGTTTGGCGAGGCGCCGGTGAGAGCGATCGTCCGCACCGAATTCAGAATGTCGGCAATATAGCTGTCGCTGTAGTGATCGTGATCCATTGGCCCGTCCCCCGTCGGCATTTTTCCACCCAGTTGAAACCTGCAGTTATTTGGAGCGTATATATAGCCATAGGGTTCCCAAGGAGGAATGGCCCATGAAAAAACTTGCGCTCACGCTCGCCATCGTTCTGGTGGCATCTCCGTCTTTCGCGATCTCCCGTCTCAACCCGCTGGCGATGAGCTGCGCCAGTGCCCGGGCGGCGGTGCATAACCAGGGCGCGGTGATCTTCCGCTGGACCTCGCCGCGCGGCCTGCCGCTCTACGACCGCTTCGTGCGCAACAGCCGCTATTGTGACGCCAACCAATATGCCGAGTGGAAAAACATACCGACTCGCGACGATCGCTCCTGCCCGGTGCTCAATTGCCAGAACATAGACAATCTGGACGGGAATTTCCTGATTCCAGACAATTCATTGTGACGTATCGGGGCGTGTGAGAAACCGCTCTCACCCGGGAATGCCGGGCGCTGCATTTCGCGCATTTGCGAGGCCATTGCGATGAAATGCAGCCTATGGGAGCACAATTTTCACGATGCCAGAATAATAGAATAATCTCTATATTTCAGCAGGATAACCAGTTGGTGAATAGATCCGGACACAGATGTTCCACTTCCGTTTCATCTTTAAGCCAGCTTCGTTCACGCATATATTAGAAACACCTCACAGTTGAGTTCGGCGAATCGGAATAAACGCATGAGGAGTGCTCGCAAAACGGGTCCATGCAAAGTCCCGTCTTTGGATTTTGCGAGCCTCGAACAACCGATAAACGTGCCGTCAGGTTGCAAAATATGACAGGCGCATTGCTTTTTGCCCGGCCGGGGCTCATACCGCTGCAGCAGTCTCGCCCCACCGTTTCCGGTCTCGATCGTGCCCCTCGACGTCATTCTTCTGGTTCTCTTCGGCGCTCTTCTCCATGCGACATGGAACGCCATCATCAAGGCCGGCGTCGACAAGTCGCTGGATGCGGCACTGGTATCGGCGGGTGGCGCGGTCTCGGCCCTTCCCTTCCTCGCCTTCCTGCCGCTGCCCAATGCGGCGGCATGGCCGTTCATCGGCTGCTCGGCGATCCTGCAGTTCGCTTATTTCCAGCTGGTGGCCGGCGCCTACAGGGCGGGTGATATCGGGCTGGTCTATCCCTTGATGCGCGGCTGCGCGCCGCTTCTGATTGCCGCGACCAGTAGCTTCGTGCTTGGCGAAACGCTGACCGGTGGCGCCTTGATCGGCACGATGACGATCTGCGCCGGCATTCTGACGCTTGCCTTCGAGGCCCGGCATGGCAGCCGCCACGCGATCATGCTGGCGCTGATCAATGCCTGCGTTATCGCCACCTATACCTATGTCGACGGCATCGGCGCCCGGCTTTCCGGCAATGCGATTTCCTATACGCTGTGGATGTCGCTGCTGCCGCCGGTGCTGCTGTTTGCCTGGGCGATCTCGCGCCGCGGCGCCCGCGTCGTCGCCATCCATGTCCGGGTGCACTGGTGGCGCGGGCTGATCGGCGGCGCAGGCTCGATCGCTTCCTACGGTTTCGCACTCTGGGCGATGACCAAGGCGCCGGTCGCAACCGTCGCGGCGCTGCGCGAAACCTCGATCCTCTTCGCGCTGATCATCTCGGTGCTGGTGCTGAAAGAACGCGCCAGCCCTTGGCGCTACCTCGCCGGCGTCATCATCGCCGCCGGCGGGTTGATCCTGAAGCTTGGGTAGCTTCAGGCGGCCGACTGCGCAGGAATGACCTCGCGCGAAATCTTCTCGCCATTTTCCCGTTCGGCAACGGCAAGATCGAAGGCCGACTGCAGGCTCAGCCAAAACTGCGGATCATTGCCGAAATAACGTCCCAAACGCAGCGCCGTGTCGGGACTGATGGCGCGGCGCTCGTTCAAGATTTCGGATACCCGGCCCGAATTGATGCGCAGCGCCAAGGCAAGCGCGTTGCCGCTCATATTACGAGCCTCAAGCTCTTCCTTGAGAATGCTTCCGGGGTGAACCTCAAACATGTTCGTCCTCAATGATAGTCGACAATTTCCACATCCCAGGCGTGGCCGTCTTCGAAGCGGAAACACAAGCGCCATGGCCCGTTAATAATCATCGCCCATTCGCCTTTGCGATCGCCCGACAATTTGTGCAAGCCCACTGATTTCAGCGGGCTCAGATCGTCGAGTGATTTTGCGTTGTGCAGCATGACCACGCGCTGCTTTGCCTTAACGACGTCGAGGCCGGAAAACTTCGACTTGCCGGTTTTCAGGAACTGTTCAGTCGCGCTTGTCGCCACGCTACGGATCATTCGTCAAACATACTACGCCACGCGTAGTATGTCGAGCGTCACTCCTCCGGCCAGACCGGCATGCGCTTGCCGAGGAATGCGCCGATCCCCTCTTCTGCATCGGCTGTCAGCATACTGTCGACCATGGTTTCGGCGGCGAAGGTGTAGGCTTCCTCAATCGGCATTTCGAGCTGGCGATAGAAGGCTTCCTTGCCGATGCGGATCGCTTCCGGCGATTTCGAGGCGATGACGGAGGCGTATTTCGTCACCACCTGCGTCAGATACTGCTTCGGCACGATGCGGTTGACGAGGCCGAAATCCTTGGCGGTCGAGGCGTCGATGGTTTCGCCGGTCAACAGCATTTCCATCGCCTGCTTGCGATGCGCGGCGCGCGATACGGCGACCATCGGCGTCGAGCAAAACAGACCGATATTGACGCCCGGCGTGCAGAAGGTCGCTGTGTCGGTGCAGATCGCCAGATCGCAGGAAGCGACCAGCTGGCAGCCTGCTGCCGTCGCCAGGCCGTCGATCTCGGCGATCACGGGCTTCGGCAGACGGGCGATCTCCAGCATCAGGTCGGCCGCCAGCGCAAAGCTCTCCTCGAAGAAGGCGACGCCGTCGTCGGCATCGGCGCGGTGCGCGGTCAGCTCCTTCAGGTCATGCCCCGCAGAGAAGACGTTGCCGGTCGAGGCGATGATGACGACGCGGACCGCGGAGTCTTCGCCAGCGGCCTGGAGTTCGCCCATCAGCGTTTCCATGACGGCGATCGACAGGGCGTTGGCTGGCGGATTGTTCAAGGTCAGCCTGAGAACGCCGTCATTCAGCTGGCGCAGCACCAGCGCGCCCTCACCCGCCTTGTCTGGATCTTTCCGGAAGGAAACGACTTCGGCCATTGGTCTAACTCCCTGCATGTATCTTTCGTGCTAGATGTTCTGCCACAGCCAGCCGGCAATTTCGAGGAGAAGCGATGCAACCGGTCATGACGATCGACGAGGTCCACCGTTTTCTGGAGACGGACTTTCCGCAGATCCACACCGACGGACGCGTGCTGGAGGTGATCGATATCGCGCCCGGCAAGGCCTCGATGCGGCTCGATCCCTCAGAACGGCATCTGCGGCCGGGCGGCACGGTTTCCGGCCCGGCGCTTTTCACGCTGGCGGATGTCACCGCCTATGTCGCAGTGCTCGCGCATATCGGCCCGGTGGCGCTTGCAGTGACCACAAATCTCAACATCAATTTCCTCCGATTGCCGAAGCCGGAGCCGACCTTCTGCACCTGCCGGATTCTCAAGCTCGGCAAGCGTCTGGCGGTGATCGACGCCTCGATCTTTCAGCGCGATGAGAGCGAATTGATCGCGCAGGCCACCGCCACCTACTCGATTCCGCCGCGATAAATGTGAGGTATCATAATACCGTATAATTATCGTATTGATTTTGCTTATCTATTTTTTCGATCGCCCAGTTTCGCGATATTGACCGCAGAAGGCATTGCCTCTATACACACCGCCAGAAACGCAGCCTTTCCGGGCTGCTTTCTTTTTGGTGCGTCCCAGGACCACTAAACCAAGCAACAAGAAACGCCCTTCGCCTTCGGGCACAAGGGATCCAAAAGAGAGTAACGACTATGGCAACTTTCTCCCAGAAGCCTGCAGAGGTGGAGAAGAAGTGGGTCATCATCGACGCCGAAGGGCTCGTCGTTGGCCGTCTCGCTTCCATCATCGCTATGCGCCTGCGCGGCAAGCACAAGGCAACCTTCACGCCCCACGTTGACGACGGCGACAACGTCATCGTCATCAATGCCGACAAGGTCGTATTCACCGGCAAGAAGTACTCCGACAAGGTTTACTACTGGCACACGGGTTACGCCGGCGGCATCAAGGAGCGTACCGCTCGCCAGATCATCGAAGGCCGCTTCCCGGAGCGCGTTCTCGAGAAGGCCGTTGAGCGCATGGTTCCGCGTGGCCCGCTCGGCCGTCGCCAGATGAAGAACCTCCGCGTTTACGCTGGTTCCAACCATCCCCATGAAGCACAGCAGCCGACCGTCCTCGACGTCTCCAAGCTGAACAAGAAGAACGTAAGGAGCGCCTAAGAATGGCTGACCTCTCCTCCCTGAAGGATCTCGGCACGTCCGCTGAAGCAGCTGCTCCGGTTCACGTCCGCAAGGTCGACTCGCTTGGCCGTTCCTACGCGACCGGCAAGCGTAAGGACGCCGTAGCCCGCGTTTGGGTCAAGGCCGGCTCCGGCAAGATCATCGTCAACGGCAAGGACTTCACGGCATACTTCGCCCGTCCGGTTCTGCAGATGATCCTGCGTCAGCCGATCGTCGCTGCTGCCCGTGACGGCCAGTTCGACATCATCGCAACGGTTGCAGGCGGCGGTCTTTCCGGCCAGGCCGGTGCCGTTCGTCACGGTCTGTCCAAGGCTCTCACCTACTTCGAACCGGGCCTGCGCTCGGTCCTGAAGAAGGGTGGCTTCCTGACCCGCGACAGCCGCGTCGTCGAGCGTAAGAAGTACGGTAAGGCCAAGGCCCGCCGTTCGTTCCAGTTCTCGAAGCGCTAATCGCTTTCTGGATATACTTTTTGGAAAGGCCGGGTGCAAACCCGGCCTTTTCTTATTGGCGGGACGCGTGCTTTGACATCCCGAATTTGTGAACTATAATTCACAGATGATCGAAGTTCGCCAGACTGCCTTGTTCGGGAAATGGCTCGGCGAGCTTCGGGACGCGCATGCCCGCATCCGCATCGTCACACGCATCCGTCGCCTGGAACTCGGCAATCCCGGTGATGTCAAACCGGTCGGCGGTGGCGTCAGCGAGATACGCATCGACTACGGACCTGGATACCGCGTCTATTTCACCCGTGTTGGCGACGCGATCGTCATTCTCTTGTGCGGCGGGGACAAATCCTCGCAAAGCCGAGACATTGCCCAGGCCAAGCAATTGGCGAAGGAGATCTAAGATGCCTCTCGAAACCACGCGCTTCGACGTTCAGGATCACCTGAAGACGGAGGATGAGCGCATGCTCTATCTCGAAGCGGCGTTCGAAGACGGCGATCCAGCCCTCATTGCCCACGCCCTCGGAGACGTCGCTCGCGCCGCAGGCATGAGCGCGGTCGCCAAGGAGGCGGGCGTCACCCGCGAGGCGCTCTACAAATCGCTGAGCGAAACCGGAGATCCGCGGCTTTCGACATTCTTCGGCGTGATCAAGGCCCTTGGCCTGAAAGTCTCGATCTCGCCTGCTGATGCGGATGCCGCCTGACGCCTATTCCTCCTTGTGAAAGAAGGCCTCAAGCCGGTAGCCATCGGGGTCGATGATGAAGGCGGCGTAGTAGAACTGGCCGTAATCCGGGCGGATGCCGGGAGGTCCGTTGTCTTCGCCGCCATTGGCAATGCCGGCGGCGTGGAAGGCGTTGACGGATTCTTCGCTGGGCGCGGTGAAGCAGAAGTGCAGACCAGATCGCCGGTCGGCCGGGACCGGGCGCTCGACCTGGCTCACCCAGAAGGCCGGGCCATCGGCACCGTAGCCGACCGTTCCGTCGAAATTCGACAGCCGCTCATAGCCGAGCGGCGCAAGCAGCGCATCATAGAAGCGGCGTGAGCGCTCCAGATCCTTCACCCCAATCGATACGTGATCGAACATGCCCATGGGCGCCTCCTTGTCCGTTTCCGCAAACTTCATGGAAGCGATTGCCGAAGTCAACGCGGCATTCGGCAGCCCTGGCTTGCCCGATAAGGGACCGGCTGTTAAACCGGACGAGGTTTTCAACCGGACAAGACAGGACCTGACATGGGAGCCACCCCGTCCGCAGACAGATAGGCCGCAGCGACCCTTGATGTTGTTGCGGCGTCTGTCCCGTCAATCCAGACCGATGAGAAGGCAGATCGCCGTCGAATGAACGTTCGAACGGATGAAGACACATGCCTTATCGAAACAGAGACTGGACATACCCCCTCCCCGTGGCGCTGCTTCTGCTTGCGCCCTTCGATATCCTGGCTTCGCTTGCCATGGATATCTATCTGCCCGTCGTGCCACAGATGCCGGCAGCGCTCGGCACATCGGCCACCGTCATCCAGCTGACGCTCAGCCTCTACATGCTGATGCTCGGCGCCGGACAGCTACTCTTCGGCCCGCTCTCCGACCGTATCGGCAGGCGGCCCGTGCTGCTCGGCGGCGCGCTGCTCTTTGCCGGTTCGTCGCCGATACTGGCCGCCACCTCCTCCGCGCCGCTCTTCGTCGTCTTCAGGCTGCTGCAGGCGGCGGGGGCATCGGCTGCGCTGGTCGCGACATTCGCCACCGTGCGGGACGTCTATGCGGCACGGCCTGAAGGCGCCGTCATTTATAGCCTGCTCGGCGCCATCCTCTCCTTCGTCCCGGCTCTCGGGCCGATTGCCGGTGCGCTAATCGCCGGTCATCTCGGATGGCGGGCGATCTTCGTCCTGCTTGGCGTGCTGATGCTGACGGCGATGATCGCGGCCCTCGCACGATGGCACGAGACCCGGCCGGAGACGGCGGCAGCCGGCGCGATCGGTATCGGTACGATCCTCAGAAGCGGTGCCTTCTGGACCTATACGATCGGCTTCAGCGCGGCGATGGGGTCGTTCTTCGTGTTCTTCTCCACTGCGCCCCGGGTGCTGATCGAAAGGGCCGGTTTCTCGCAAATGGTTTTCAGCCTCTCGTTTGCGACATCGGCGATGGTGATGATCGTTGCCGCCCGTTTTGCCGGGCGCTTCGTCAAGCGCTGGGGAACAGCGGGCAGCCTGGCGCGGGGCATGGGGCTGCTCATTCTCGGCGCGATGCTGCTCGGCTTCGGCGAACTCTTTCTCGCGCCGTCCTTCGTCAGCTTCATCCTACCGATGTGGATCATCTCGCTCGGCATCGTCCTGACGACGGCGGTGACGGCGAATGGGGCGCTGGCCGATTTCGGCGACAGGGCGGGCACGGCGGTGGCGCTCTATTTCTGCATCCAGAGCCTGATCGTTGCCTGCGCCGGGACGGGATTCGTGCTCGTTCTCGGCGGCGATACGGCCTGGCCGCTTGCGGGCTTCTGCACCGTCTCGGCTGCGGTCACTCTCCTCGCACTCCGGCGCCTCAGATAACAGACGACGCGATGGCGGCGGTCCACCTGCCGCCATCGCTTGCAATCAGCAGCATCCTCGCCTAGGCCTTTCTTCCGAAGAGGAATTGCCATGTCCAGCCAGCCCTCACCCTTCGCCGAAACGCCAGAGCCGCCCTATTACGTCGTGACCTTTTCGTCGACGCGAACCGAGGGCGATCATGGTTACGGCGCCATGGCCGACCGGATGGCCGAGCTTGCGTTGCAGCAGCCGGGCTGTCTTGGCGCCGAGAGCGCCCGCGATGCCGGCGGCTTCGGCATCACCAATTCCTATTGGGCCGATGAGGAGAGCCTTAAGGCCTGGAAGCAGGTCGCGAGCCATCTTGCCGCCCAGCGCATCGGCCGCGACCGCTGGTACAAGCAATACAAGGTTCGCATTGCGCGCGTGGAACGGGCCTATGAATTCACCGCCTCTGATGACGGCGAGCAAGCCTGAGATCGGCGGACAGCCGTCGCCCGGAGCCTTCGCTTGCAATCGGCGGCGTCCTCGCCTAGGCCTTTCTTCCGAAGAGGAATTGCCATGTCCAGCCAGCCCTCAC
>NZ_JBMDIL010000009.1:0-271332 GCF_057808655.1 Rhizobium sp. FG96
AGGCGGCGGTGTAGAAGGACAATGCCAAAAACAGCGACATGAATTCCGGGCCGACCAGTCCGCCACCCGCGAGGTTGAATTTCCCGGCGATCGGCACGTCGAAGCTTAGGGGAGCGCCCACGGCCAAAAATGTCAGTAGCGGAAGGCCGAGCAGGATTGCGACCGACACCCAGATCGTATGGAACTGCTTGCCGGTTGCGGCCTGGCGCTTATGCGCCCAGCGCGCAAGGAAATAGACGACCACGATTGCTACGGCGAGCGCCACCGCGACAAGCCAGAAATTCTCGCCGAAAACTGGCTTGGGGAAGGCGAGGCCGCGATTGTTCAGGAACATGCTGAAGGGCAGGTGCAGGGATTCGCGCGGCTGCGGCAGCACGGCGAGAACGCCGGAATACCAGAAGAAGATGACGAGCAGCGGCGGGATGTTGCGGAACACCTCGACATAGACGGTGCAGAGCTTGGCAACCAGCCAATTGCGCGACAGGCGCCCGATGCCGACGATAAAGCCAACCACAGTTGCCGTGATAATCCCCGTTACCGCAACGAGAATTGTGTTCAGGATGCCGACGAGCAGAGCACGGCCATAGGTGGAATCGCTGGAGTAGGAGATCAGCGACTGGCCGATTTCGAAGCCTGCGCGCCCATTGAGAAATGCGAAACCAGAGGCCGTGTTGCTGCGCTGCAGATTCAGGACGGTATTGTGTGCCACCCAGAGAAGAAACGCAGCGAGCAGAATGACGGTCAAAGCTTGATAGAAAACTCCCCTGAACTTCGGATCATAAAGTGCCGACTGCAGCGTCCAGCGCTCCGTCGCCATTGATTTTCGATGTATGGCTTCTTGCGTCATGCCGAGCCTATCCCTCCCTCATGCGTCTAAACAATAGAAAGGCGCCAGACGCCTCTCTGATTTTCATACTGACTTGTGTGCTAGCCAACCGGTGGCGCGTATTGGATGCCGCCCTTGTTCCACAGGGCATTGAGACCGCGTTCGATCTTCAGCGGGCTGCCCTGGCCGACATTGCGTTCGAAGACCTCTCCGTAATTGCCGACGCCCTTGATGACGTTGTAGGCCCAGTCGTTGGTCAGGCCGAGATCCGTCCCGATCTTGGTATCGGCTTCGGTGCCAAGGAAGCGCTTGATATCCGGGTTCGGCGAGTTTCGCATCTCGTCGACATTGGCCTGCGTGATCCCAAATTCTTCCGCGTTCACGAGCGCGTAAGCCGTCCAGGAAACGATGTCGAACCACTGGTCGTCACCCTGGCGAACGGCCGGGCCGAGCGGCTCCTTGGAAATCACTTCCGGCAGGATCATGTGTTCATCCGGGTTCTTGAGTCCGAGACGCAGCGAGTAGAGGCCCGACCGATCGGCCGTATAGGCGTCACAGCGGCCGGAATCGTAACCGCTGTAAACCTCTTCCGATCTCTCAAAGACGACCGGGTTGTACTTGATATTGTTAGTCTTGAAATAGTCGGCGAGGTTGAGTTCCGTCGTCGTCGTTCCCGCCTGTACGCAGATTGCCGCGCCGGAAAGCTCAAGAGCCGATTTGACGTTCAGGCTCTTGCGAACGATGAAGCCCTGGCCGTCGTAATAGGTGACCGGACGGAAATTCAGACCGAGGGCGGTGTCACGGTTGATCGTCCAGGTCGTGATCCGCGAAAGGATGTCGACCTCGCCTGACTGAAGCGCCAGGAAGCGATCCTTCGGAGAGAGCGGCGTGTACTTCACCTTGGTCGGGTCGCCGAAGACGGCGGAAGCGACGGCCTTGCAGAAATCAACGTCGAAGCCGGCCCAATTGCCAGAAGCGTCAGGCTGCGAGAAGCCGAGCATGCCATCGGTCACGCCGCACTGAACGAAACCCTTAACCTTTACCGTTTCAAGCGTGGTTGCCGAAGCCGGGCAGGCGCTGAAAGCGAAAACTGCGGCGCCGGAGGCGGCGGCCAAATTCAGCGCAGTTTTCATCGGACACCTTTAGAGCAGACAAGGATGTTGGGCGGATCCCGGCCGATGATAGTCTCATGCCGGGATCCGTAAACATGTGTTCAAAGGAAAGGCGGCGAGCCGCCTTTCCCGCACGCCGGCGGCCGGTCAGCGCACCGGAGGCGCATACTGGATGCCGCCCTTGTTCCACAGGGCGTTGAGACCGCGTGCGATCTTCAGGGTGCTGCCCTGACCGATGTTGCGCTCGAAGACTTCGCCGTAGTTGCCGACGCCCTTGATGACGTTATAGGCCCACTCGTTGGTCAGGCCGAGGTCGGTACCGATCTTGGTATCGGCTTCGGTGCCGAGGAAGCGCTTGATGTCCGGGTTCGGCGAGTTCTTCATCTCGTCGACATTCGCCTGGGTGATGCCGAACTCCTCGGCATTGATCAGGGCGTAAGCCGTCCAGGACACGATATCGAACCACTGGTCGTCACCCTGGCGAACGGCCGGGCTGAGCGGCTCCTTGGAGATGATCTCCGGAAGGATCATGTGCTCGTCCGGGTTCTTCAGCGTCAGACGAACAGCGTAAAGCTGAGACTGATCGGTTGTGAAGACGTCGCAACGGCCGGAATCATAGGCGGCGTTGACTTCTTCGAGTTTCTCGAAAACGACCGGGTTGTACTGGAGGTTGTTGGTCTTGAAGTAGTCGGCGAGGTTGAGCTCGGTCGTCGTGCCCGCCTGAACGCAGATCGATGCGCCAGAAAGCTCCAGCGCAGACTTCACGTTCATGTTCTTGCGAACCATGAAGCCCTGGCCGTCATAGTAGGTGACCGGACGGAAGTTGAAGCCGAGAGCGGTGTCGCGATTGATGGTCCATGTCGTGTTGCGCGACAGGATATCGACTTCGCCCGACTGCAGGGCAGGGAAGCGGTCCTTGGCGGAGAGGGGCGTGTACTTGACCTTGGTCGGGTCGCCGAAGACGGCGGAAGCGACGGCCTTGCAGAAATCAACGTCGAAACCGGCCCAGTTGCCGGAAGCGTCGGGCTGCGAGAAGCCGAGCAGGCCGTTGTTCACGCCGCACTGGATGAAGCCCTTGGCTTTGACATCCTGCAATGTGCCGGCGGAGGCCGCCGAGGTACCGAGAGAAAGCATTGCCGCGCCGATGGCGGCCGAAACAAATAGCGTCTTCATTGGAAACCTTTCGATGAGAATGCAGCCGGCCGTTTGGCCGGCTGCCTGTTATGCGGGAGGATCAGTAACCCTGTGCGAGGCCAGCGCCTGCGCGGCTGTCCACGGCGCCGTTGTAGCGGGCGCCCTTGCCGGATTGGATTTCGGCGAGGTTCTTGCCGCCGACGATGATGCCGGCTGCCTGACCCCATTGCGGCCAATCCTCATCGGTCTGGAGCTTGTAGCCCATACCGGCCAGGATCTTCATCGTATCGGGCGACAGGCCATAGGGTTCGACCGAAACGTGATCCGGCAGCCACTGGTGATGGATACGCGGTGCGTCGATCGCTTCCTGAATGTCCATGCCGTGGTCGATGACATTCATGATCGCTTCGAGAGTGATCGTGATGATGCGCGAACCACCGGGGCTACCAATCACCATGAACGGCTTGCCGTCCTTCGAAATGACGGTCGGGCTCATCGACGACAGCGGGGCCTTCTTCGGCTCGATGGCATTGGCTTCGCCCTGAACCAGACCGAACATGTTCGGCGTACCCGGCTTGGAGGTGAAGTCGTCCATCTCGTTGTTGAGAAGGATACCGGTACCGTCGGCGACAACGCCGGCGCCATAGCCGCCATTGAGCGTGTAGGTTACCGCAACGGCATTTCCTTCATCATCGATGATCGAGTAATGCGTGGTTTCAGTATGTTCGCCCATGCCCTTCGGCATCAGCGCCGCGGAAACGCCGGCTCGGTTCGGCTCGATCTTCTTGCGAATATCAGCCGCGTAATTCTTGTCGACGAGCTTGGAGATCGGGTTCTGGACGAAGTCCGGATCGCCAAGGGCAGTGTTGCGGTCGACGTAAGCATAACGCATCGCCTCGACCATCAGGTGGACGGTTTCAGCCGAGCCCGAGCCAAGATAGGAAATCGGGTAGCCCTCGAGAATGTTGAGGATCTCGCAGATGATGACGCCGCCGGAGCTCGGCGGAGGCGACGATACGATATCGTAGCCGCGATAGCTGCATTCGACCGGCTTGTGCTCGCGTACCGCATACTGCTCGAAGTCTGCCTTCGTCAGAATGCCCTTCTTGTTGCCACTCGCCTTGACGATCTGATCGGCGATCTTGCCCTTGTAGAAGGCGTCTGCACCATCCTTTGAGATCGCTTCCAGCGAACCGGCAAGATCGGACTGAACCAGCTGATCGCCACTGGAGAAGGGCGTCCCATCAGCCTTTACGAAAATTGCCTTGGCTGCAGGATCTTTCGCCAGGCGATCACGATCGTGGTTCAGAGAAGCCGCGCCATACTGATCGAGTGCAAAGCCGTTCTTCGCGAGATCGATAGCAGGGGCAAGCAGATCCTGCCGGGACTTCTTCCCGTATTTTTCGCGGGCAAGTTCGAAGCCAGCGACGGAACCGGGCACGCCAACTGCAAGATATCCATCCAGGCTGGCACCCGCGACCGGATTGCCATCCTTGTCGAGATACATCGTGCGCGTCGCGGCGAGCGGCGCATGCTCTCTGAAGTCTATGAATGTCGACTTTCCGTCCTTGAGACGGATCGTCATGAACCCGCCGCCGCCAATATTGCCGGCCTCGGGGTAGACGACCGCAAGCGCGTATCCAACGGCAACTGCCGCATCGACAGCGTTGCCGCCGTTCTTCAGGACCTGAACGCCGGCCTCCGTCGCAAGGTGATGCGCTGTGACCACCATGCCGTGTTCGGCTTCGACCGGCGCGCGGGATGCGGCCTGCACCGGGTAGACTTGAGATAGACTGACAGACAGAGCAGCCGCAAACGCGAGCCCAGCCCGTCCAGGATGACTGAACATGGTATTCTCCTCCTCCAAAATATCCTGGAAACCTTGGGCGCACAGATCCCCGTCGCCGCGACGGCCGCTTGGCGGTCGCGTACGTTAAAGCTTCGAATGTGCCGTGGCCTCCTCACGTCGCCCATGTTAATGGACCAACAATCAGACCATTAGCCCAAGGTTCTTTTTGTTGTCAAGCGGTCGTTCGACAAGTTTGAAAGGGAATACGTGGGGATAGCGGCCCAAGATGAAACAGCACTTCGCACCGATGCGAGCCGTGCATTTTCGGTTGCGGATTCGATGCGGAAAAACCGAGACCCGGACAACCTTAGCGGTATAAATCCAGAATGATTAGCGGAAGAAATTTTCACGGGGCTGTGAGCAAAATTTCACAATCGTGGCGGTCGCGAGACGCGGCCCAAACCCCTCACCAAATGCTGCACGATGCGAAGCGAAGGCATACAGCATCGTACAGCATTCTGGGGCTCTGACCCGCGTATCCAGGGGCTATTTCATCGTTTTACGCAGCTTCTGGGAGCGACGCCATGTCGATGACGAAGCGATAGCGAACATCGCCCTTTTCCATGCGCTCGAAAGCCTTCTCGATGTCCTGAATATCGATCATCTCGCATTCGGGCAGAATGTTCTTGCGGCCACAGAGGTCGAGCATTTCCTGCGTCTGAGCAGGGGCGCCGCTCGGGCTTGCCGCGATCCGTCGCCGTCCCATGAGAAGCGGCAGGTTTGCGAACTTCGGCGTATCGAGAAGCGATCCGACGATAACAAGCGTACCATCCACATCGAGAAGGTCGATATAGGGTGAAATGTCGTGTTCATAGGGCACGGTATCGATGATGAGGTCGATGGCATAAGCCGACGCAGCCATCTGTTCGGCGTCGGTCGACAGCAACACCTTATCGGCGCCAAGTGCATGAGCCGTCGCCGCCTTGCCTTCGGAGCGCGTGATAACGGTCGTATGTGCTCCCAGCGCGGAAGAGAACTTCACGGCCATATGGCCGAGGCCGCCGAGACCGATGACAGCAACGCGCGTACCTGGACCGGCATTCCAGGTTCGAAGCGGCGAATAGGTCGTGATGCCGGCGCAGAGCAGCGGAGCTGCACGCTTCAGATCCAGTCCGTCCGGAATGCGCAGGACGAATTCCTCGCGCGTGACGATACGGTTAGAGTAGCCGCCATAGGTCGGTTCGCCTGAAATCCTGTCTTTCGAACCATAGGTCAGGGTCGCACCCTTGTAGCACATGTGCTGTTCGTTGCGGCGGCATTGGGTGCATTCCATGCAGCTGTCGACAGCCGTGCCGACACCGACGATATCGCCCACCTTGTAGCGGGAAACACCGCTGCCGATCGCCGAAACCTTGCCGATGATTTCATGACCCGGCACGAGCGGGTAGAGCGCGGGTCCCCAGGCGCTACGCGCCATGTGAAGGTCGGAGTGGCAGACACCACTGTAGAGAATATCGATGGCGACGTCCTCGGGGCGAAGGTCACGGCGCTCGAAGGTGAAGGGTTGCAATGGCGTATTGGCGTCCATTGCCGCGTATCCGGAGGCTTTCAATTGTCTTCCCTTTGCTTTTGTCTTGCGTGATTGATCGCAGGGAAGATTTAGCGCGGGGGATTACCAAAAATTAGCGGTAGAAAATTTGAAGAGTTAATGAGCCCAGCTCAACAATCACGAAATGCTTATCGGCAAAGATGCGCCCGCCCGGTTGCGAAAAAGCCATAATTGTTCCACCTACATCATTGTTTCGAAACGCGGCACCCAGAGTTGGATCAGAGCGGAATGCGCATACACTACGGATTATTCGGTCTTTTCCTTGCAGTTGCGCCGTCCGCGTATGCCCTGGAAGCTGCCCCGCCTGTCCTTGAGCCGCTGAAGCAGCAGGGCCAGGCAGCCCAGATGAGCGCGCAATTTCTGACGCGCTACAGCTACCGGCCGGTTCCGCTCGACGATGATCTCTCGGCCAAGATCATGGATAGCTACATCAAGGCGCTCGATCCCGACCGGACGATTTTCCTGCAGACGGACATCGATAAGTTCATGGCCGACAAGGGCAAGATCGATGATGCGATCGCCCAGCAGAACCTGCAGATCCCGTTCTCGATCTTCAATACCTATGAGAAGCGGGTCGTCGACCGCATGAATTATGCGCGCGGCCTCCTCAAGCAGAATTTCGATTTCAACGCGCGCGAGGATTTCGCCGTGCTGCGCGACAAGGCGCCGTGGCCGAAATCCGAGGCGGAGGCCGATGATCTCTGGCGCAAGCGCGTCAAGAGCGACTGGCTGCGCCTGAAGCTCGGCGGCAAGGATGACGCGGCGATCCGCGATACGCTCGACAAGCGCTACGAGAATACGCTGGAGCGCGCTTACAAATACAAGAGCGAAGACGTCTTCCAGACGTTCATGGACGCCTATGCGACCTCGGTCGATCCGCACACCGATTATTTCGGCGCAGCGGCTTCCGCCGATTTCGATATTTCGATGAAGCTCTCCCTGGTCGGCATCGGCGCCGTGCTGCAGGAGCGCGACGACTATACGACGATCCGCGAGCTCGTTCCCGGCGGTCCGGCACAACTGTCCGGCAAGCTTGCCGTCGGCGACCGTATCGTCGGCGTAGGGCAGGGGGAAAAGGGTCCGATCAAGGACGTGATGGGCACGCGCCTCGACGAGGTCGTGCAGATGATCCGCGGCGAGAAGGATTCCGTCGTTCGGCTCGATATCCTGCCGGCCGAAGCCGGTGCGGAGGGCAGCCATCACATCATCAGCCTGGTGCGCGACAAGATCAGTCTCGAAAAGCAGGCTGCCCGCAAGGACATTCTCACGGTCAAGGACGGCGACGCCACGCGCAAGGTCGGGGTCATCACGCTGCCGGCCTTCTACGAGGATTTCGAGGCGCGCCGGAAGGGCGACAAGGATTACAAGAGCGCCAGCCGCGATGTCGCGAAGCTTCTGCTTGAGCTGAAGCAGGAGGGCGTCGATAGCGTCCTGCTCGACATCCGCAACAATGGTGGCGGCTCGCTCAGCGAAGCGATCGACCTGACGGGCCTCTTCATCGGCAACGGCCCGGTCGTGCAGCAGCGCGGCAGCGACGGCAAGGTGGCCGTGCAGAAGGCGGACTTCAAGGCTCCGGTCTGGAGCGGTCCACTTGGCGTGCTGATCAATCGCGGCTCGGCTTCGGCTTCCGAAATCTTTGCTGCAGCCATTCAGGACTACGGCCGTGGCGTGATCATCGGCGAGCAGAGCTTCGGCAAGGGCACGGTGCAGACCGTGGTGGACCTCGACGAGATGGCCAATAACAGCAAGCCGAAGTTCGGCGAACTGAAGGTCACCATCGCGCAGTTCTTCCGCATCAATGGCGGCACGACGCAGCTGCGTGGCGTAACCCCCGATATCAGCCTGCCCGGCCTTTCGGACCCGTCGACATTCGGCGAGACGAGCTACGACAACGCGCTGCCCTGGACGCAGATCAAGGCCGCGAAATATTCGCCGGAAGGCGACGTCACGGCGATGCTGCCGGAATTGCTGAGCCGCCACGACGCGCGGGTGAAGAACGATCCTGATTACAAGAGCCTGCTGGAAGACATTGCCGACCTGAAGGCGCAGCGCGAGAAGGGTACCATTTCGCTGAACGAGGCCGAGCGCCGCAAGGAGCTGGCAGCCCGTGAGGCCCGGCTGAAGTCCCGCGCAGCGGTGACCGGTGGCGACGATCCCGATGCAGATGACGGCCTGCAGTCGAACGAACGCAGTCTGAGCGCCGATCTCGCGATCGAAAATGCCCGCAAGAAGGCAAAGGACGTGCTCTTGACCGAAGCTGCCGCCATCGTCTCCGACGAAGCGGATCTGCTGCAGGCGTCGCCGAAGGCCGCTCAGAAGTAAATGAAACGGCGCCGGTGGAAAGCCACCGGCGCCGCTTCCAACTCAGACGCCGAGCGCCTCGCACGCCACCTTGGCAATCGTCTCGGCGCCGATTTTCAGCGCGGCTTCATCGACCCGGAATTGCGGATGGTGCAGCGGGTAGATCGAGCCCTCGGCCTCGTTGCGAATGCCGAGCCTGAAATAGACCGATGGCCGCTTCTCGCTGTAGAAGCCGAAATCATCCGCCGCAGTCCAGCCGGGCGCCGCAATCGAAGTGCCGTTCCCAAAGAGCTGATCCGCTGCCGACGAAACGATCTGCGCCAGCGCCGCGTCATTGACGACCGGCGGCTCTCCCTCGATCAGCTTGAACTCGACCATTGCGCGGTGGGCGGCGGCAAGCCCCTGCAGGATTTCATGAACCCGCTCGCGGGCCCGAAGCCGGGTCGCCGGGCTGCCGCTGCGGATCGTTCCCTTCAGCCGCACGGTGTCGGCAATGACGTTATAGGCGCCACCACCCTCGATACCGGTGATCGACAGCACCAGCGGATCATAGGCATCGGTCTCGCGAGCGACGATCTTCTGCAATTCCGAGACCATGGCGCAGGCCGCGGCAATCGCATCTACGCCTTCCGCCGGTTTCGCTGCATGGGCGGAGGTTCCCCTGACGATGACATCGAAAATATCACTCGCCAGCGTATAGGGTCCGCCTGAGACCGAGATCTTCCCGGTCTCAGTATAGGGGTCGACATGGATGCCGATCGCCGCGTCGATATCGTCAAGCAGGCCTTCCTCGACGACACGCCGCCCGCCGAGCGGCTCTGCCTCTTCGGCCGGCTGGAAGATGAAACGGACCGTCCCGGCAAAGCTGTCGCGATGCCGGTGCAGGTGAGTGGCCGCGGCAAAGACCATCGCCGCATGCGCATCGTGCCCGCAGGCATGCATAACACCGGGTTTCACCGAGGAAAACGCAACACCCGAGCGCTCCTCGATCGGCAGCGCATCGATATCGGCGCGCACCGCGACCTTGCGGTTGGAGAAGCCGCCGGTACCTGTAATGTCGACCGAGATGCCATAGCCTGCGACATCACGGATCTCAGCCAGTCCCTCGGCCTCCAGCTGCGCACGAAGATAGGCCTGCGTTTCGGCCTCCTCGTTGGAAAGCTCGGGATGGACGTGGAGGTGCCGGCGCACGGCAATCATCCGCGCGACAAGCTCGGCAGGCAGCTGATCAGGCCTTGGCATGGATTTCTCTCGGCAGGTTGGTCAGCGTCTCCGCGCCGGTCCCGGTTACCAGAATCGTCTCGCTGACCTCGAGACCCCATCCGTCCATCCACATTCCGAGAATGGAGTGGATGACATTGCCGGGCTGCAGCACGCTCTTGTCGCCGGGGCGAAGGCTGATCGTGTGCTCACCCCAATCCGGCGGGTAGGCGACGCCAATCGAATAGCCGATGCGCGACTCCTTCTTCAAACCATAGCGCTCGATGACCTTGCGCCAGGCGAGCTCGACATCTTCGGCCAGCACACCCGGCCGGATCGACGACAGGACCGCCTCCATGCCCTCCAGCACCGCCTTTGCCGTCTCGGTCACCTGAGGAGACGCCTTGCCGAGCTGCATGGTGCGCGCCAGACCCGCCGTATAACGGCGGCAGACACCGGCGAGCTCCAGCGCAATCGTCTCGTCCTTGCCGAAACGGCGGTCGCTCCACATGATGTGCGGCGCCGAGGCGTTCTCACCGCCGAGGATGGTCGGGGGCAGGGCAGTGATATCGCCTGCATAGTCGGGACTTCCGGCCACCTGCGCGGCCTGGATTTTGGCGATTGCATCGCATTCGCGCACACCCGGCGCAATCGCATCATAGGCGGCCGTCACAGCCGCTTCCGCCAGGCGCGATGCCTTCCTGAGATAGCCGATTTCGGCCGGGCTCTTCACCGAGCGTATCCAGTTGACGAGGAGATCGGCGTCCACGAACGTCGCGTTCGGCAACCCGGCGACAAGGCGCGCATGCGCCTTCGGCGAATAGTAATAGGCCTCCAGCTCGATACCGATCCGGCGTCCGCCCCAGCCTTTCGAGACGATCCATTGGGCGATCCAGTCCATCGGATGGCGATCGGCCTGCTGCACGTAAGGCTCCGGGAAGCCGACGACGTTCTCCGGCTTCATCCACGCCGTCAGCAAGCCGCCCGCCGCATCCATGGCACGCCCCAGCCAGACCGGCTCGGCGCCGTCTTCGACCGGCACCAGCACCGTCTGCGGCGTATAGAAAGACCAGCCGTCGTAACCGGTTATGTAATGCTGGTTCGCGACGTCGTTGATCACCAGAAGCTCAAGCTCGTGCCTGCGCATCTCGGCGCGGATCTTTGTGAGCCGCTCCTGGTATTCCTGCCGTTCGAACGGTAGCTGGATCATTCTTGCCCCTCTCTATGCCTGCCGTTGCGCTGCCTCGCGCACCATACCCGATGACAAGAGCTTGGCACCTGAGGCGCAAATTTTTGGTCTAAAATAGTGGCGCCGCATAGACGATCTCTCTTTTCACGCCGGCGCTTCTTGAGAAGGTGGAGACCAAAGGCTACCGTTCGAGACCTTCAAGACGCAGAGAGAATCTCCCATGGAAAACCGCTCCTACTATTCCCCGCCAGGCGGACTTCCGCCGCAGACCGATCTGCTCTCCGGCAAGGCCGTGTTCACGACGGCATATGCGGTTATCCCGAAGGGCGTGATGACCGATATCGTCACCAGCTATCTGCCGCACTGGACGAAGACCCGCGCCTGGATCATCGCCCGCCCGATGACCGGTTTCTCCGAGACCTTCTCGCAATATATCATGGAAGTGGAACCCGGCGGCGGCAGCACAAAGCCGGAATCCGAGCCGCGCGCCGAAACGGCAATCTTCGTCGTGGCGGGCACGCTGGCGATCGGCCATGAAGGACGCGTCCATCACCTCAACGCCGGCTCCTTCGCCTTCCTGCCTGCCGGAAGCGCCTGGACGCTGCAGAACGACGGCGCCGACGCCGCGACCTTCCACTGGATCCGCAAGGCATTCCAGCCCGTCGAGGGATTGGAGCCGCCGCCCGCGATCTTCACCCACGAAGACGAACACCCGCCGGGCGCCATGCCGGGCACCGAAGGCAAGTGGGCAACGACCCGCTTCATCGACCCCGCCGATATCCGCTACGACATGCATGTCACCATCGTGACCTTCGAGCCGGGCGCCGTGATACCCTTCATGGAAACCCACGTCATGGAACACGGCCTCTACGTCCTCGAAGGCCGCGCCGTCTACCGCCTCAACCAGGACTGGGTGGAAGTCGAAGCAGGCGATTTCATGTGGCTGCGCGCCTTCTGCCCGCAAGCCTGCTACGCCGGCGGCCCGGGCAAGTTCAGGTACTTGCTCTACAAGGACGTCAACCGGCATGCGCCGCTTTGGTAGGGGTGAGCCGAGACGATTTTGTCATTTAACGAATGAGGTGAACGTGCGAGTCTAAGCCCACGATACCAATAAGACTTTCATCTCACGCTTGGCATGCCTGAGTGTTCCATAACGTATGTTATGCGACTTTCAAAACTAGCTGGTGTCTTGGGGGATAAAGGCACCCTCGTCATGCTGCCGTGTCCGCGCTTCTCCACACCGCTGATCGCCAAAAGCTAGGGCCTCAGCGTTCCCAGTTTGCGGCGGCTTGCGACCGCGACCAGCAACGTCGCACAGACCATCAGTCCGGTCGTCGCAACGAGCGCCGTTGTGATCGAACTCATCGTCATCATCGCGCTCGCAAAGATGACGCCCATGGCGTTTGCAGTTCGTAGCAACGCAAATATCTCCGCCCTCTTCGAGGGTGGAGCGAGCTTGTCGAGCTCGAGAGAATAATGCGTGCTGAGGGGCGCCAGCACGAAGCCCATGAGGACGGCGCCGCCGATCGTCGTCGCGACCGAGATGGAGGTCGCAACAAGCGCCGAGCCGGCCGACATCAACAGCAGCTTCAGGATGACCTCGGCGCGCGAGGCGCCCCGGTTTCGTACGCTTACCCAGACCCCGCCCGCGACCGAAGCCAGGCATAGCGGCACGGTGAACATGATCGCCAGGGCCGGCGCATGGCCGAATTCGAGTGCCAGCGCGACGGCGCCGATCTCGATGGCCGCGACGGCAGCGCCACCCGCCGTGGAACAGAGGAGCCAGATCATGATCTCAGGCGTGATCGTCGGCTCCGAGGATCGTGCCCCGGTTTTCTGGACCTTCGCCCCAACCGAAGGAACGAGCAGCGCCGGTAACGTGCCAAGCACCGCCATCGCGCAAACCGCAAAGAGCGGCGAGACGCTGCCGAGCCCGGAGGCAAGCACCGGCGAAAGAACGAACGTGGCTTCGCCGAGCGTCGCGGCGATCCCAAGCGCGCGCGGCAGCTTGGCGGCGGGCGTGAGCTCATTCAGGACCGTGCGCAGATAGCCGAAGGCCGCACCGTTCACCAAGCCCGCAGCCGCCGCAAGACCAACCAGGACTTCCAGCGGCATCTTCCAAGCCGCCGACAGCGTCATCAGCGCCAGCGCGATCGCCCGGAAGATCAGCAGGAAACGCAGTGCGGTTGCCGGCGTCACCGAAGACCCAAGCCGCGTCAGCGGAACGGCACCGGCCACCTGTGCAATGGTCATAGCCAGGATCATCGCCGCCCCGCCGCTTGTCGCGCCTTCAAGCTGCAGCGCAAGCAGCGAAAAAGCCACCGGCCCTGCCGCTTGCGGGACGGACAGCGTTGCCGACGATATGAACCAGCGAAGCAAGCGCCCGCGAGCCGCTACCGGTGTGACGGCATGAACGTCCAGATGATCTGTCATTCTCATTCCGATTCCGACCGCCCCTGGCGGAGCGGCGCGGATCCTGGTGGAGGTGGGGAAATGAACCTGCCCTCCTCTAGAGCAAAGCTAGCGGAAGGTCCATCGGGCGCTTGGCGATCGGAAAAATAGCGGAGTGGCAAACGATCTGCCTAGGACCGCGGCCTTCTTACCGCACGCACCACAGAGCGCGTGCCGCCGCCGGCAAAGAAGCGGTCCTTGCCATCGGATTCCAGGCCGGAGACACCGACCCCCTCGGGCATGTCGAGACGGACCAGAACCTCGCCGGTTGCCGGATCGATACGGCGGACGTCGCTTTCGTCGCCTTCCCATGTGCCATGCCAGAGTTCGCCATCGACCCAGGTCACGCCTGTTACGACGCGGTCGGATTCGATCGTGCGCCGGATCGCGCCGGTTTCCGGATCGATCTCGTGGATCTTGCGGCCGCGATGCTGGCCGACCCAGAGGCTGCCTTCGCACCAGGCAAGGCCGGAATCGCCGCCGTTTCCGGGCGCCGGAATGGTCGAGAGAACAGTGCCGTTCTGAGGGTCGATCTTCATGATCCGGTCCTCGGCGATCTGGTAGAGGTAGCGGCCGTCGAAGGCGGTTCCCGCATGCGAGGCGACATCGATCGTGCGCAGCTCGCTGCCGGTTTCCGGATCCAGCGCGTGCAGCTTCTCGCCGGAGGCAAACCAGACATGCTGCCCGTCGAACGTGACGCCGTTGACCCGCGGGGCGGTCTCGAAGGGGCCGTATTCGCGGATGATCTCAGCTGCGGATCGCTTCATGTCTTTCCTCCATCGTCATTTCGTGACGCTAGTCGCTCGGGAGCGGTCCCGGGAGTAACAATGTTGTCGGGAAGCCGATTGCCGGCGTGATTATCCAGCGTCTCGCCCGGCCATTGCCGACGCTCTCGACCTTGCCCGATGTCGCTAACGTTTCGAGCGCCCGCTGCACCGTTCGCGCGCTGATGCCGAGCGCGATCGACAGAGCCGAGCTCGACCAGCTTTCGCCATCGGCGAGGAGAGCGAGCACGGCACCGTTCTCATCCTCGATCGGTGGCGCCAGCACCGCAACAGCGGCACCATTGGCGGGCACGAGAACGAAACCCCCCTTCGTAGCCTCGATGGCCGCAAGCCCTTCGAGTTCGGCGCGCAGCCGGCCGATCTCGACCCGCAGCCGGGCGCGGTGGGATTCGTCAGCATGGCGCGCGCCGAAGGCGCGGGCGAGCAGCAGGCCGCGCAGCACGTCGTCGGGCGCGGCCTCGGCAAGCGCGCGGCCAAGCGAAAACAAGACCGGCCGGTTTGCCAGATGGACGATCCGCGACCCACGCCGGACAGCGAAGCGGCAGGCATCGACAATGAGCGCATCGGAGGACAGAAGCGCCTCGACATCCTCAAGGTGAAGCGCGCGTTCCTGGCCCCGGACGACCTCCCTCCCCGCCGGAGCATCGAGGATGCCGGCTGCGTTGCGCACCTCTGCAACCAGAGCCGGGATACCCGCATCGTCCGCCGCTGTAGCCGCGCGCGCCAAAGCCTCGCGAGCGGGTTTCGTCTTCAATCGGCGGATCGCGATCCCGGCCACGGTCAGCTCCAGGCTTGCGCGTGCGGCGGGCGGCAATGGCGATGGGTCGAGCATCGCAAGCAGCCTCTCCGCCTCATCGAACCGGCCGACCAGCAGCAGGCGGCGGATTTGGAGATTGCGGGCGTGGGCGGCGTTCAGCCTGTCCCCATGCCGCTCGAGCGTCTGGCGCGCCATCTTCAGAGCTTTCTCGGGCCAGCCGAGATCGCGGCTGACAAGGGCGATCTCGGCTTCCGCCAGGGTACAGCGGGCGCGAGCCAGCGTTTCGCGGGATGTGAAGGCGCGGTGAGCGCTTTTCAGAAGCGCCTTGGCGCGTTCGAAGTCGCCGAGCTGGGCAAGCGCGATGCCTCTGAGGGCGAGCGCCGGAGCGTCGTCGCGCAGCGCGACACGCTTCATTGCGCCGAGCACATCGCCGGCGGCAAGCGCCTGTGCGGCAGCCGTGATCATCGAGTCCATCGAAATCCCGTCACACTTGTAACTCCCACCCTCCGCTCAATCAGACCTAGGGTAATGCCAACAGGCCGGCAACGTGAAGCGCCTGTTGAATGTCGATGAGGAGATGGATGATGACAACCCCGATGACAGGTACGCGTGAAGACTGGCTTTCGGCCCGGCTTGCCCTTCTGGAAGAAGAAAAGGAGCTGACGCGGCGCAGCGATGAAATCGCCGAGCACCGCCGCCAGCTTCCCTGGGTAAAGATCAGCAAACACTACCAGCTGCAGACGGATCAAGGCACGGTGCCGCTCTCGGCGCTCTTTCGCGGGCGCTCTCAGCTCCTGGTCTATCATTTCATGTTCGGCACGGATTATGCGGCGGGCTGCCCCTCCTGCTCGTCGATCGCAGACGGGTTCAACGGCATTTTCGTCCATCTGGAAAACCACGACGTCGCCTTCTGGGCGGTGTCGCGCGGGCCGCTCGCCAAGCTGCAGCAGTTCAAGAAGCGCATGGGATGGAGCTTCGACTGGGCGTCCTCGGCGGAGAGCGATTTCAACCACGACTTCAATGTCTGGTTCACGCCCGAAGAGCAGGTCAATGGCGGCATCGAGTACAACTATCGCCGTGAGCCGCCGATGCCCGAGCCGCTCGCCGGCAAGACGGTGCAGCAATGGGAGCTGAAGGGCAGCGAGGGGCCTGTCGCGCAGATCGCCTCGATGACCGGCACCGATGTGGCGACCTACACGCGCGACCGCCCGGGCGTCAGCGCCTTTGCGATGCGGGATGGCGAGATCTACCACACCTACTCCTCCTACGCCCGCGGGCTCGATGGTCTCTGGGGCATGTACCAGTGGCTGGACCGCGCACCGCTCGGGCGCAACGAGGAAGGGGTCTGGTGGCGCCATCACGATCGCTACGGGGTCTAGCGCCATGCGTGGACGCTCCACCCCCAACGGCATGGCCGGCGTTTTCGCCGGCCATTACAGGGCCACTGTGATCAGTCGCCTTCTGCACCTGGCCGCCGCGCCTGCCTTCGGCATCATGGCTTTCCTGAATGCTGGCGATCAATCGGCGATGATGATCTGCGCCGGCGACGGCGGCTCGATGCTGAGCGGGATGCCGGTGATGTATCTGCTGATGGCGATTGTCCATCTCGGCCCGTGGCTGGATCTGCTGGGCGGGCGGAGCCAGTCGGTCACTCGATGACACCTGATCCGGTGTTACCTTGAAGCTGCGGGCTCCTGGACATTTCGCCAGCTCTCCCAGCGGCGGCGCAGCTCGCCTTTCCGCAGGCCGATACGCTCGTCAAGCACCTCGGCAGCGATCATCCTGTCGGTGCGAAAATGGCGGAAATCGCTCCGCGTCTCGCACCATGCGATCAGCATGCGATAGGCCTCTGCATAGCCGAGAATGATCGGCCAAACGATCCGCTCGGTCTCCTCGCCATGTTCGCTGCGATAGCGGAGCCTGATCTTCATACCGGTTCGGATGGCGTTGCGAAGCTGCAATGCATCGATGGTCTCCTTGGGATCGCCCGCGACCGGCTTGGTGCCAATGCTCGGTTCGGCAATATAGGGCCGCAGCCTCTCCGGTATGGCGACGGCGATCTTGGCAATCAGATCGCGGGCCGCACCGGCAAGCGATGGGTCGGAATGCTGGGAAACCCATTGGGCGCCGAGCACGGCGGCCTCGATCTCATCAGGCGTCAGCATCAGCGGCGGCATGTCGTAGTCTGAATCGAGAATATAGCCCAAGCCTGCTTCGCCGGCGATCGGCACGCGCTGGCCGACCAGATCGGCCATATCCCGATAGACCGTGCGGATCGAGATCTCCAGCTCGCCGGCGAGCATCGCTGCCGTCACCGGACGGGAAGACCGGCGAAGGATCTGGATGATCTGGAAAAGACGGTCGGCTCGGCGCATGGGGTCACTCCTGCTGCCATCATGCTGTCAGGAGCCTCCGTTTACAAGGCCCGGATACCGCACAAGCGGCCAAGCATTTTGGACGGAGACGACATCATGAAACTTGCATCCACCCGCTTGATCGTCCGCGACATCAAGGCCACTGTCGCATTCTACGAGCTGGTGACGGAAACGCCCGCCGACTGGCTGGCGCCGGTCTTCGCCGAAATCGTCACGCCCGGCGCGACACTGGCGATCGGCGCAGCCGAAACCGTTGCGCTCTTCAAAGAGGGAACCGCCGAACCGGGCACCAACCGCTCGGCCATACTTGAATTCATGGTCGAGGATATCGACGCCGAATTCTCCCGCCTGAAGGACAAGGCCGACGTGGTCCACGAGCCAAAACTGCTACCCTGGGGCAACCGCACCTTCCAGCTTCGCGACCCCGAAGGCACGCTCGTGTCGCTCTTCATGCCTGCGACGGAGGCCGCGAAAGCACGGTTTGGTGGCCGGTGAGGTCTTGGCCCAGCCAAGAAACCATGTGAACATCAGACGCAGAGAGCATCGCTTGTGCATAGAAACGCCCTGTGCACTCGACGTCTCGCCCTGGATCGACTAGCGACATCGACAGGTTCGCGGGCCGCAACAGGCGATGTTCGGCATCCGGCAAGCCACATTCGAATTTTGCGACGGGAAGATCAGATGGGCAGATTTGAGGACACCGAAGCTGCGATTGCGCAGCGGCTTCGTGCGATGAAAGCCAAGCCCGAGATGACCATCAACCTTGTTGAGTTCAGCACGCCCTTGACCGCATCAGGATACACACAGGATGAGATCACCACCGTGCTCAACGCTTTGGCGCAGGATCGCATCATTGAGATCGCGCCCGGCAACAGGCTTCGCTTGATCAAGCCTTTGCCGTGACCGGGTTTGACCACGTCCGGCAACAATGCCATCTTCCGTGACCAGAGAGCGGATAAAGCAATCCGCCGCATCGCTTGCCGCCGCACTGCCATTGATTTCCTAGCATCGCAGAGAAACTGATAACGACGGAGTGCCTTGTATGCCGGGCTCGCAGCGTTCCGCCCTCGGATCCCTCGTGCTGATTGCCGCCGTGGTCGGCTTCAGCGTCGGCGCTTTCGCCTATACGGCCGGATGGCTCAAGCCTGGCAGCCTGACCTCCACCGAACTTGTCAGCGCTCTCGCGCCTCCTGGCGGAGCCGCCCTTGGACATCGGCGCAATCATGCGAAGGGCGTGTGCTTTACGGGCAGCTTCGAAGCCAATGGAAACGCTGTGGCGCTTTCGAAGGCGCCGTTGTTCATCGCGGGGCAATATCCGGTTCTCGGGCGCTTCAATCTGGCGACGCCCGATCCTGATGCCGCCGATCCGACGGTCAGGGTGCGCGGGATCGGCGTGCAGATCGCAGCGCCCGGCGGCGTCTGGCGGATGGCGCTGATCGATCCGCCCGTCTTCGCGGTCTCGACGCCGCAAGGGTTTTACGAATTGCTCGAAGCTTCGAAGAGCAAGAATCCCGACGCGATGAAGGGCTTCGTCAGCGCACATCCGGAATTCGCGGCATTCGGCGAATGGGCGACCAAGGCACCCTGGACGGCGAGCTATGCCGAAGTGACCTTCAACAGTCTCAATGCCTTCATCTTCACCGACGCCGCCGGCAGCAGGAATGCGGTGCGATGGTCGCTCCCCCCGGAAGCGCAGCCCGTGGCGATCTCAGCCGAGGATTTCGCGAAACTCGGTCCCAATCATCTCGAAGAGGACATAACGGAACGCGTCTCCAAGACGCCGCAGCGCTGGACGCTGGTGCTGACAGTCGCCGATCCCTCCGATCCGACATCGGATCCGACAAAGGCCTGGCCGGCCGAGCGCCGCACGGTCGAGGCCGGAACGCTTGTGGTGGAGAAGATCGAGCCGGAGGCCGACGGTCCCTGCCGGGATATCAATTTCGACCCGACGATCCTGCCTGATGGCATCGCGGTATCCGACGATCCGTTCCCGGCAGCCCGCTCGGCGGCCTATGCCAAGTCCTACGATCTCAGAACCAGCGAGGCGAGCCACTATCCTCGAACAGCAGCGAGCGCAAAGCCATGACAGAGATGAAAACACGCTTCTCCGCCGCCCAGCGTCTGTTGCACTGGCTGATGGCGATCGGGATTATCGCCATGCTGTTCATCGGCGTCGGGATGGTCTCGACCATCGGCGGGCAGTACGTGCCCTTGCTGGTGACCCACAAGACTTTGGGTATCGCCATTCTGGCACTTGCCCTGGTTCGTCTCGTGGTTCGCTTCGTCTCGGGCGCACCGGCGCTGCCGCCAGATCTTCCAGAGCCGATGAAGCTCGCCGCGCATCTATCGCATGTCGCGCTCTACGCGCTGATGGTCGGTATGCCGCTCATCGGCTGGGCGATGATGTCCGCGGCGGCCTATCCGATCGTGCTTTATGGCGGAATCCACCTTCCGCCGATCCTGCCTCAGAGCGCGAGCCTGCACGCTCTCCTCTGGAGCGCGCATTTCTATCTCGCCTTCGCGTTCTTTGGGCTGGTGGTGATGCATCTAGCGGCGGCGCTGTTTCATGGGCTGGTTCGCCGCGATGGGGTTCTGCAGGCGATGTTGCCGGGCAAGTAACGTTCCGGCGCAGCTGACATTGACGACGACATCTTGGCGCGAAGCTCTTGTGTGTCGAAAGCTCGGCTCTGAGATCGTGGATGGATGCGTAGTGGCCAAACTCGGGCCCGGCCACCGCGCTATATCATCAGTGCGCGCCTGCGCCTGCCCCGGCTTTGGGTTTCTGGGCGAAGAGAACGGCGACAGCCGCAATCGCAAGCAGGACGCCGATAACGGCAAAGGTGTCACTGAAACCCATGATCAGGGCCTGTCGCTTGACGACGCTGCCAATCGTTCCGATCGCCTTCTGGGTCGCAAGGTTCGGATCGCTGACGCCGTGCGCCTGAAAATAGCTGGCCATCTGGGCGATGCGCGTGCGCACCTCGTCCCGGGCAAGGGTGACGGACTGTCCAAGGATATTCGAGTGGAACTGCTCGCGCTTCGTCAGCACGGTGGATAGCGAAGCGGTACCGACGGCACCGCCGAGGTTACGCAGCATGTTGGTGAGACCCGAAGCTGCGGCGGCGTCCTTCGGAGCGATCAGGCCCGTGGTGATCGCCGTGATCGGCGTGATGACCATCGCCTGGCCGATCGCGCGCACGATGTTCGGGATCCAGAACTGATCGCCGGCGTTATCGAGCGACAGCGTGATATTCATGAAGCAGCTGGCGGAGAAGATGGCGATGCCGAGAAAGCCGATATAGCGGACGTCGAAGCGTTTCATCAACATTGGGATAAGCGGAATGAGGATGAGCTGCGGCAGACCAGTCCAGGCCAGGACATTGCCGATCTGCTCCGCATTGTAGTGCTGCACCTGACCCAGATATTGCGGGAGGATGTAAACCGATCCGAAAAGGGCGAAGCCGACCAGCACGTTGGCGAGCACGCCGATCGAGAAGTTGCGCTGCTTGAACAGACTGAGCTTGACCAGAGGCTTGTCGACCTTCAGCTCGATGACGATGAAGGCCGTGAGGAAGACGGCAGCGATCACGCTCAGCCGCACGATGAACGGCGAGGCAAACCAGTCATCCTTGTTGCCCTCTTCCAGCACCGTCTGAAAGGCTGCCAGGCCGATGGCCATCGTGATGATGCCGGCCCAGTCCCCTTCCCTCAGCAGGCCAAGCTGCATCGGCTGCTTTTCGAGCGTGGCCGCCAACGCGATTACCATGATCGCGCTTGGACCGGCGTTTATGAAGAAGATGGTCTGCCAGCCGTAGTTTTCGGTCAGGTAGCCACCGATCGTCGGGCCGATCGCGGGGGCAAAAGTCACGGAGAGAGCAAAGATTGCAAGACCGATCGGCTGCTGAGGCTTCGGCAACTTGGTAAGCACCATCGTGAATGCCATCGGGATGAGGATCCCGCCGGCAAATCCCTGAAGGCCTCGCATGGCGATCATCGAGCCGAGGTCGTGGGTGAAGGCGCAACCGATCGAGAAAAGCGGAAAGAGGATGGCGTTCGCGAGGATGTAGTTCCTGAAGGAGAAGACCTGGCTGAAATAGGCGGTCAGGGGAATGACGACGATCTCGCCGATCAGGTAGGAGGTCGAAATCCAGGCGCCGTTGTCGACGCCCGTTCCGATCCCGCCTTCAATATTGAGAAGGGATGCGTTGGTGATCTGGATATTCAGGATCGCCATGAACGCGCCGATCATTCCGGCCAGAACTGCGATCCATTCGCGCGCACTGGCGCGTTGAAGCGATGCGGGCGCCGGAATGGCGGCCGCGGCATTTGCGGTAAGAGAAGACATGACGTGGTCCTCCTGGACCTGTGGTCAATTACTGTGCGCTGGCAGCCTTCGTGTTGATGCTCGGCTGCACGGACATGCCCGGCCGCAGATAGCCGGAGGTCGCAGTGGCGGGATCAAGAGTGATCTTCACAGGAATGCGTTGAACAACCTTGGTGAAATTGCCGGTCGCATTGTCGGGCGGCAGCAGCGCGAATTCCTGGCCGCTGGCGGGCGACAGACTGTCGACGCGGCCAGAAAAGACCTTGCCCGGGAACATATCGACTTCGATATCGACTTGCTGTCCCGGATGCACATCGGTCAACTGCGTTTCCTTGTAGTTGGCGATCACATAGGCTGCCTGCGTCGGCACGACGGTCATCAGCTGGGTGCCCGCCTGTACGTATTGGCCGACCCGCAATGTGCGATTGCCCACGACACCGTCGATCGGTGCGGTGATCGTCGCATAGCCGAGGTTAAGCTCGGCCTGAGACTGGACGGCAATGTCGTGAGCAAGGGTGGCCTCTGCCTGTGCCAGTTCAGCCTTGAGAAGGTCGATCTGCTTTTCGGCGCCCGCCAAAACGGCGGTGTCTCGCACGATCGTTGCCCGGGTCGCCGTGATCTGGGACGCGGCGAGCTGCGCCGTCTGCACGGCAGCGTAGCCGTTCGTGGCGAGGCTGGCATAGCGTTTGTCATTCTGTTCCGCGTAAGTGGCGTTGGCTTTGTCGACATCGATCGTGGCACGTGCCGCGTCGATCACCGCCTGTTGCGCATCGAGAGCCGCCCGCTTGCCATCGATGGTCGCCTTCGCTGCCGCGACGTCGGCTTTCGCCTGATCGAGCGCCGTGGCGAAATCGCGGTCATCAACCCGGGCAAGAGCCTGTCCGGCCTTTACCGCCTGGTTATCGGCGACCAGAACCTCCCTGATGTATCCGGAGATCTTGGGGGCGATGGCGCTGTTGTCGGCCTTCACATAGGCGTCGTCGGTCGAGACCTGAAACCGGCCTGTGGTCCAGTATTCACGGCCTTCGTAGATGGAGCCCGCGACCGCGATAAGCGCTGTGGCGCTGATGAGCATACGTTTCAACAGGCGGCGTTTGACGGGTGGGCTCCCCGTTGTGTCGCGATCGGTCTCGGATGCCGGCTCATGCCTGTCTTTTGCCAGGTCGGGTTGACCAATTTCGAGGATTGTAGGCTCTTCCGCGTCGACAGGGGCCAGCGGCGCAGTGCCGGAAGATTTGCCGGGGTTGAGGGTATGAAGGTTGGAAGCCATGATCGTTTCTCCTGCGCCGGGCTGACCTGACGGGTGCCGCGGCGGCATCTGGGGGCATATGGAAACTTGACGTTTTCCAAAATATGCCTGATAAATTGGCTGTCAACATAAATTTGGAAAATTCCAATGGTCCAAAATAAAACGAAAGAGACACGCTCCCGCGGCAGGCCGCAATTGCGGTGCGACGACGAGACCCGTGCCGTGATTTTGGAGGTTGGAACGCGTCAGTTCCTTGAGAACACCTTTGCCTCCGTCAGCATGACGGCGATCGCCGATGCCGCCGGTGTCTCGACCAAGACCATCTATCGCCTGTTCCCGGCAAAGGACGATCTCTTCTCGAGCATCGCCGAGGACAGGATGAGCAAATTTTTCCTGGAGCTCGATATGGCGGCCTTGGCAACGATGAGCCTTGAGGACGGCCTGGTGCGTCTGCTCACCGCCTACGGCACCCTGACCATGTCCGCAGACACCATTGCGATTACGCGCCTCGTCATCGGAGAGAGTGACCGGTTCCCGCAACTGGCGACGACCTTTTACAAGACAGCTATCCAAAGGACGAACGCGATCATGGAAGAATGGCTGCTGGCGCAATGCCGCAACGGACGCATGAAGCTTGAAGACCCCCACGTGGCGTCCGGCATGCTACGCGGGATGATGATCATGGAACCGCAGCGCACGGCCATGCTTCGCCAGGGAGATCCACCGAACTCAAGGGAAATCGCCGAACGGGCGAAGGTCTGCGCGCGTCTCTTTCTGCATGGGGCGGCCACGGCCGCTCAATGACGCCATTGTGATACCGATCCCGCGACATTCGAACGCCAAGCATCTCTCCAGCGCTGCCTTCGTGCTTCCGAGGAGTATTCGTCGATCACAGGGAGATTTCCGTCTTGTAGGAATCAACAGCGTGACCCCAACTGGGCAAGCCCTTGATCAATCGAAGCTTTCTCGACCCTTATTGCATGCGGCGAATTGCGGGTCTGCCGAACAAGCACAAGCGCCTCGGCCTAAATCTCACGCTGGCGCGATTCCTCATTCTCAACCAGATCGATCAACAGGTTGCGCATCAGGCCGCTAAGCCCGCGAGGAAAACGCAATTCAATCATTGCTTGAGATTTCAAGCCTGCATTCAATGGCCTCATCAACCGACTTCTCCGCCAGCCTCGTTCCCGCCATCGGCAAACGAGCCACGCCCAGCCGTCTCAGCCTGACGCCGTCTACCAGGTCGTTCGTGAAACTGCGGATGCTCTACTAGGGCTCCAGGCTTGCATCAAGGCGCACGGATCCAAATTCAGTCATAAATCTTGCTGACGAGGCGTTGGCACGCAGCAACGACACCGTCCGGATCCATAAGCAGCGCACCGCCGACAAGATACATGATGTCGTTGCCATAGGCAGCGCGCATTTCGGCGACACGGTCGAGCGTCATGCCGCCGCCCGGAGCGGGCGCGATGGCTTTCAGGCCACCCATTTCTGCCGAGCAGGCAGCCGAGATCGACAGGCACTCCTCACGGCTGAAGCCGAAACGGCCACCGAAATTCGGATAGATGACGGCATCTACCCCCATCAGCCTGTGCAGGGTTCCGAAGAACGTACGATGCGTGAAGCCGCAATCGGGTGACACGACGTTGGCCCCCGAGAAGGCCGGATGAGAGACGATAGGCAGCTTGAAATCCTGATCGTCCGCGAGCGTGCGGATGATATCGTAGCCGGCGAGAGCGGGTGCGATCATGACGCCGCCCGCCCCCGCTTCCTGCGCCTCTTTGGCTCGCTCGACGATTGCCGTCGCGGGTCCCGTGATATTCGGCACGAAGCTCGTCCTGCCGCCGGTTTTGGCGTTCGCCTCGCCGACAGCCGCGACACAGGCCCTCAGGCGTTCACTGAATGGAGAGGTCCGTTGGTCGACAAGACCGTGATCGTCCTTGACGAAATGCACACCGCCAATCGCGAAGTCATGGGCCAGACTGGCGAGCTCCTTTGTCGACAAACCGACCGGCTTGATCGCCGACATGAGCAGAGGCGCCTCGCCTATTCCGGCGCGCACCCGTAAACCGGCAACGCCATGGCGCGGCCCCTTGCAGAGATCGAGAATGCCGGATGAGAGACCGATATCCTCCACCTTGAGACCCGGCTTGATGGAGCTGTTACCGAAGACGATGTTGAGGAACTGCAGGAAATCGCCGCCGACATCATCCTCGGAATAGGAGATGGTCGCCAGAAAGCCCGACCGACCGTCTCTCACCTGTTCGATGCCCTCCAGGCGGCCGAGGATCACATCCTCGACATAGCCCTTCGGGACAGCAGCGCGTGGGATCTCGACCGTTTGCTCAAGCGCGATGTCGAGCGCCCGGGCTTTCGCCTCCGCAGCGTCTGCCCCACGGATGAAATAGGTGACGGTAAAGCGCTCAGCCATCAAAGCGCCTCGGCCTTCTGCGCCGAATGAACGTGATCGATGCGCACCTCCATCAACTCTTCCTCGCCGATATCGAGCGTCTTGCCGAGAAGCTCCTCTATGGCGGAGACGAGGGCGCCGGCGTCGAGACCATATTTCTTCATGAGATACGGCTTGGAGGCACCATGCGCAAAGGTGTCGTTCAGACCAAGCCGTCTCAGCCGGATGCCAAGTCCTTCCTCGGCGAGGATCTCGGCCACCAGTGAGCCGAGGCCGCCTGTCACCAGGTGATTTTCCAGCGTGACGATGCCCTTCTTGCCGCGCGCAGCCTTGAGCAGCCCTGCCCTGTCGAAAGGTTTCAATGTCGAGACATGCAGATGATGAACGCCGATCTTGCGATCGGTCAGCGGTCCAATCGCGCGGAGTGCTTCTTCGGTGCAGACACCGGAGCTCACCACGAGAATGTCATCTCCCTCGGAAAGCGTGCGCAGCTTGTTGAATTCGAACGGCGTGGAGAAGAGCCTCGGCACTTCCCCGCGCAGCACGCGCACATAGACCGGGCCATCGATGGCGTCAGCGACGTCGAGCACGGTTTCGACTTCGGTCGCGTCGCCAGTTTCCAGCACGGTCATGTTCGGCACTGCGCGCATCACCGAAATGTCTTCGATCGCCTGATGGGTGATGCCGCCGGGCGTCGTGATCCCCGGAAGGAAGCCCATGAGGCGCACCTTGCGATTGGAATAGGCGATGGAATTGATCAGCTGGTCGTAGGGACGGCGATAGAGAAACACCGAAAACGTATGAAGAAACGGGCGATGGCCCTGCATGGCGAGGCCGGCGGCGAACGACAACATGTTCTGTTCGGCCATGCCAAGCGAGAGAAACTGCTCGGGGTGCCGGTCTCTGAAACCATCGACCTCACAGGAAGAGGTCAGGTCCGCCGAAAGGCATAGCACCTCGGGTCGCGTGACGGCGAAGGCCTCGAACGCCTTGGCATAAGGACGATTGACAATCTCGACCATGGTCAGGCCCTCTCTGCTGCGTTCATGTCGATGCCGAGTTCGGCGGCAAGGGCTGTCTGCATTTCCAACCGCTCGTCCGCACTCTTGAACCGCACGTAATGCAGGCGCGGGAAGCGCTTCTTCAGGAAGTTCATGCCCTGATAGGGTGACGTGTTGGCGAGGATCACCAGCGGCTTCCCGGTTTCGGCACTGGCCGCCGCTTCCCGAAGCGCATTGAGGTCGTGGCCATCGACCGAACGGCATGTGACGCCGAAGGAGCCCACTCGCGTGGCGAGATCGCCGAGATCGAGCACGGAGGACATCGCACCGTCGCATTGCTGCCGGTTCACGTCGACGATCACCCGGATATTGTCGATCTGGTGATAAGACATGGCGGCGAGGCACTCCCAGGTCTGTCCCTCCTGGAATTCCCCGTCCGACATATAGACCCAGACCTTACCGGGTTCGCCCTTTTTCGACCGCGCCCAAGCGACACCCGAGGCCATGGAAAGCCCCTGTGCCAGCGAGCCGGTCGTTACTTCCATCCCGGGGCTATGTTCGGCGCCGATCATCTCCACCGACCCGCCGTCCTTGTTGAAATGGTCGAGCGCATGCTCGTCCATGCGGCCTGTCTCGATCAGGGCCGAGTAGATGACCAGCGCATAATGCGCGGGCGAAATGAAAAGCCGATCGAACTCGGGCGCGAACGGGCCGTGGTAGCCAGCACCGGTGAACGCGTCGGGATTATGCGCCGATGGTACGCCTGCGAATGGCAGTGGCACCTTGGGAAGCGTGGGCGCGCCGAGCGTCAGAAATTCGTTATAGAGCAGCGCAAGGCTTTCCGCGGCAGAGCAGGCCTGACTCAGATAGCCGCCATTGTTTGCCATCGTATGGAAGAATACCCGGCGCCGGATTCCGAGCGCGATGTCTTCCGTGGATTTGTGGTTGGATAGGGTCATCGTCTCAGTTCCGTTCGGGGAAAAGTTCTTTCAGACCTTCCGGCGAAGGCGTTGCGATGCCGCGCTCGGTTATCAGGCCGGTGATCAGACGAGCAGGCGTAACGTCGAAGGCCGGATTGGCGGCGGGGCTTCCTTCAGGTGAAATGCGCACGCTCGCGATCGAGCCGTCCGCCGCCTTTCCCTGAACGAAGCTGACTTCGTCGGCAGAGCGCTCCTCGATCGGGATTTCCTTGATGCCGTCATGCACCGTCCAATCGATCGTCGGCGACGGCAGGGCGACATAGAAGGGCACGCCGTTGTCGCGCGCCGCAAGCGCCTTGAGGTAGGTTCCGACCTTGTTGCAGACATCTCCGTTCGCCGTCGTGCGGTCGGTGCCGACGATGACCATGTCGACATCGCCGTGCTGCATCAGATGGCCGCCGGCATTGTCGACGATCAGCGTATGCGGCACGCCATGGCCATTCATTTCCCAGGCCGTGAGATAGGCGCCCTGGTTCCGCGGCCGGGTTTCGTCGACATAGACGTGAACCGGAATGCCTTCCTCAACGGCCATATAGATCGGCGCGGTCGCTGTACCGTAGTCGACGGTCGCAAGCCAGCCAGCATTACAGTGGGTGAGGACGCGCACCGGTTCGCCGGGCTTCTTGCCTGCTGCGATCTTCCGAATGATATCCAGGCCATTGGCGCCGATCGCGCGATTGAGCTGAACATCCTCTTCCGCAATTTCGGCAGCGCGCTTGTAGGCGGCCTCGGCCCGTTCGCTTTCCGGCAAGGGCCGCAGGTGATCGCGCATCGCATTCAGCGCCCAGCGCAGATTTATGGCGGTCGGGCGCGTTTCGTTGAGCTCTTCCCAGACAGCGTCGAGATGCTTGTCCGAGGGGTCAACCGCCATGGCGATCGCAACGCCGTAGGCGGCCGTCACGCCGATCAACGGCGCGCCGCGAACCCACATGTCGCGTATGGCGACCGCGACCTCGGCGACGGTCTTCAGCGTAACGACCCGAAACTCGTGCGGCAGCCAGCGCTGGTCGATGATATCGACGGCGCGGCCGTCGTCGTTGAGCCATATAGTGTGGTAATGGCGTTCTCCGACTTTCACGCGATAGTCTCCTTTTCTAGCCGCTCCACCGTCTCGCGAATGTCGCGGAGACTGTGGATACGTTGCCGGTTGACGGCGATGTGGCGCCCGAACGTCAGCGCCTTGCTTTCGCAATGCGCGCGGCGGTCGGGGTCGGCGATGGTTTCAAAATCTGCGTTGTGGGCAAGGCCGAGGATGCGGCGGTGGATTTCGATGCCGGCAAAGCCCAGCATCTCACCCCATATTTCGTTGATGACGAGGTTCAACGCCTGCTCGGAAGCGAGCGCATCGTTGCGACTCTCGAAGAGGCTCGCCTGATAGAGGATACCCTTGCGCTCGGTGCGCCACAGGTTCGAAAACTCGGCGCGGAATGTTTCCCAGAGCGTGTCGATCGTATCGAGCAGGTAAGCGCGCATACCGTCACGCGCGCCCGGCGCGGCCTCATGACCGGACTGTGAAAAATAGCTCATCCAGAAATTGGCGATCAGCATGCCGACATCGAAGCTGATCGGTCCGTAGAAAGCGAATTCCGGATCGATGACGCGTGTTTCGTCATCGGTCACCATGACGGAACCGGTATGCAGGTCGCCGTGGCAGAGCGTTTCCGCCTTGGCCGAGAAGATGTGCTTCAGGCGTTGCGCCTCCACCTTCAGGTCGCGGTCGGCGCGAAGCTCGGCAACAAGGGGATCGAGCTGTGGCGTCGTGTGACGATTGAGCGCCGCCTCGAAGTAAGGGTCCGAGAACACGAGGTTCTCCGTGATGTCGCAAAGCTCGACATTGTCACTGAACAGCGCGACGTCAGCCTTCTTGTCGCGCGTCGGCATATGGAGATCCGAGCCGCGGAAAAGCGTGCGGGCGACGAACAGCCCGAGATCGCGGCCGATCTTCGGCAGCTCGCGCCCATCGATCAGCGCGCGGCGCAGGATGACGTGGGGCGTCAGGAACTCCATGACGATGATGGCCTGCGCCTCGTCGAAGAGAAGGACTTCCGGCACCATGCCGGGATCACGCGCGCCCTGGCGTTTCAGCGCATGATATTCGAAGAACGAGCGCTTGAGCGGCAGCGGCCAGCTCTCGCCGACCAGGCGCACATAGGGCAACGCCTGCTTGACGATTACCGTGCCTCTCGCGCCGGTGACGATGAACACCAGGTTGAGGTTGCCGTCACCGACCTCATGGACCTGCCAACGGCCGCAATCGTCCCCGATTCTTTGCGTGATCGCAGCGTTGCCGCCGAGCCGTACCGGCAATGACTCTATACTCAACGCCTCAAAGACGTGGCTATCCATATGTTCTCCTCCTCAACATGGGGCCGCCTCCTCTGCCTGCCGCCATGTCCTCTTTGCCCACAGCTAAGGCATCATTCTGTCAAATGTCAACCGCCTTGACATTTGACGAGATGCTGTCCTAACTTGGGATCAATGGGAGGAGAAAATGGGCGAACAGGCATTGTTTCGCATTGAGGGCGTGCGCAAATCCTTCGGTCCGGTACCGGTCCTGCAGGGTGTGGACTTCGACCTCAAGGCAGGCGCGGTGACGGTATTGATGGGCGCCAACGGCGCCGGCAAATCCACGCTCGTCCGCATCCTTTCCGGGGTCTACATGCGAGACGCGGGCACGATCACGCTGGCTGCGACCGCTTTCGATCCGGCGACGCCGGCTGAAGCGATCCGCGCTGGCGTCGTCACCGTTCACCAGAACATCAATGACGGCGTCGTTGCCGATCTCGATGTGGCGACCAACCTCACGCTCGACCGGCTGAACGGACGCGGGGCGCGGCTGTTCTTCAATCCGCGCAGGGTGCGGCGCGAGGCTGCCGTGGTCGCGTCCCGCATGGGGCTCGCGATCGATCTGGGCGCCAATATCAACGACCTGACGCTTGCCGACCGGCAGATGGTGGCAATCGCGCGCGCCATGGCGCACGAGCCAAAAGTGCTGATCCTTGACGAGCCGACGTCGTCACTCTCCAGCGCTGAGGCGAACCGGCTGTTTGATCTCGTCGATCGCCTGAAGGCGCGCGGCGTCGCTATTCTCTACATCTCGCATCGCATGTCGGATATCCGCCGCCTAGCAGACAGCATCGTGACGCTGCGCGATGGCCGCATCACCGGCCGCTTCGAGGGGCCGGAGCTTGATTATGAAAGCGCGGTCAACGCCATGCTTGGCCGCAAGGTTTCCGCCGGCGCCGTCGCCGTGCGCGATGCCGGCGCGCCGGTGTTCAGCGCTCGCGGCCTCAAGCTTTCCGACCAGACGCGGCCGTTCGACTTCGATCTGGGTGATGGCGAGATCGTTGCGGTCACCGGCCTTGTCGGCGTCGGCAAGACGGCGCTCGCCGAAACGCTGTTTGGCGAGCGTGCGCCGTCAGCCGGTGAAATGACGCTGGACGGGGTGCGCTATGCGCCGAAGACGACGGGACAGGCGATCGCCCGGGGCGTCTTCCTTGTCGCCAAGGACCGCGCGATGAGCGGCATCGTGCCGGATTTCAACATCTACGAAAATATCAGCCTGCCCTTCCTGCGCCGCCTCTCGTTCCTCGGCATCGCCAGCCGGCGGGCGGAAAGGGCGAAGGCACGCCAGCAGATTTCGTCGCTCGGTGTCGTCTGCCGCAGCGAACGTGACGAGATGCACACCCTGTCGGGCGGAAACCAGCAGAAGGTGATGGTCGGGCGCTGGCTCTCCGAGGCCTCCCGCCTGCTCATTCTCGACGAGCCTTTCCAGGGGGTCGATATCGCAGCTCGCCGCGATATCGGCGAGAAACTCAGGGCGTCGGCAGCCGGACGGGCCACCATTCTTTTTCTGACAGAACTCGACGAAGCCTTCGAAGTCGCCGACCGCATTTTCGTGATGTCGGAACAAACCATCGTCGGCGAGCATCGCAATGCCGACATCGATGTCGATCGGCTGCTCTCCGAGTTCGCCGGGCAATTCTATCAACAGGTCAGCGCATGATGATGAGTGAAGAGAGCAAATCCACCGGCGCCGTTGCTCCGCCAGCCCTGAACATCCGTGAGGCCGCAATCAAATACGGCTTCCTCGTGCTGCTCGCCGGCATGGTGCTCTATTTCTCGCTGGTCACCGGCGGTTTCGCCTCACCGCAAAGCGCGGTCTTCATTCTGCAATCCGTGTCGATCACGGGCATCCTGGCGCTGGGCGTTACCGCGACGCTTGTCGTCGGCGGCTTCGACCTCTCGATCGGCTCGGTCGCCACTACAGCAATGATGGCGTCGTCCTACGTGATGGTCGTCATGGGCGGCGATGCGGTGACCGCGACACTCGCGTGCCTCGCCGTCGGCGTTCTCGTCGGCCTGATCAATGGTATCATCATCGTCTACATGCGCGTTCCCGATCTTCTCGCGACGCTCGGCATGATGTTCCTGCTGCTCGGCCTCCAGCGAATCCCGACCGAGGGACGCTCGATCGCGACAGGCATGACGCTGCCGGACGGCTCGACGGCGACCGGCGCTTTCAGCCCCGGCTTCCTGGCGCTCGGCCGCCACCGTTTCGATCTGATCCTGCCCAATCTCGTGCCGGTCTCCGTGGTGGTGCTGATCGTACTCGCGATCGTGATCTGGTTCTTTCTTCAATACACGCGCTTCGGCCGCATGATGTACGCGGTCGGTTCCAACGAGCGCGCCGCAAGCCTCGCCGGTGCGCCGGTCAATGCCTACAAGATTTGGGCCTACATCATCTCCGGCGTCTTCGCTTCCATCGGCGGCATCCTGCTTGCAGCCCGCCTCGGCCGCGGCGACATCGCCTCGGGCAACAATCTGCTCCTGGACGCGGTCGCCGCAGCCCTGATCGGCTTTGCCGTGCTTGGCGCGGCCAAACCGAATGCCTTCGGCACTGCCGTCGGCGCGCTCTTCGTCGGCATCCTGCTGCAGGGCCTGACGATGATGAATGCCCCCTATTACACCCAGGACTTCGTCAAGGGCGCCGTCCTCGTCATCGCCCTGATTTTCACCTTTGCGCTCTCGAAAAGAGGCAAACGCTGAGGCGGGAGGCCTCAGCGGATAACCAAAGTTCACCAGTGGAGGAGACTGACATGAATTTTACACGCAGAACCCTGGGCAAGCTGACGCTCGGGCTGATGGCCGCGGCCTCGTTTGCCGCGCCGTCCTTTGCAGCTGACATGCCGAAGCCGTTCGACAAGCCGGGCGACGTGAAGATCGCGCTCGTGCGCTATCTCTCGACCGGCGACTTCTTCCAGTCCTATCTCGCCGGCGTCGAAGCGCAGGCCAAGGCGCTCGGCGTCCAGCTTCAGGTCTTCGACAGCCGCCAGGATGCTGCCCTCCAGGCCGATATGGTCGACCAGGCGATTGCACTCGGCGTGCAGGGCATCATCATTCAGCACGGCCTGACGGAATCCATGAAGGAAGCCGCCCAGCGTGCCGTCGACGCCGGCATCAAGGTCGTCGCCTTTGACGTCAACGTCGAGAACCCGAAGATCCCGCAGGTCGAACAGTCCGACCGTGACCTCGCCCGCCTCGCGCTTGAGCAGGCGATCAAGGATAACGGCGAGAGCTTCAAGGCGGGTTACGTCTATGTCGCCGGCATCGCGCCGCTCGACCGCCGCGACGAGACCTGGAAGGAATTCAAGGGCAAGTATTCGGGCATCAACGAAGCTGCCCAGTTCGGCACGATGGACAACCCGATTGCAAACTCGGTCGCCAATCAGGCACGCTCGGTAATTTCTGCCAATCCTGACATCACCGTGATGTTCGCCCCTTACGACGAATTCGCCAAGGGCGTGAAGATCGCCGTCGATGAAGCCGGCCTCTCTTCCAACGTGAAGATCTATTCGGCCGATATCTCAACCTCCGACATCGCCGCCATGCGCGAGCCGGGCTCCGCCTGGGCGGCGACAGCGGCGACCAACCCGGCCGTGGTCGGCCAGGTCTCGGTGCGCTCGCTCGCCATGCTGCTGGCCGGCGAAGATCCGGGCAAGCAGGTCATCGTCCCGCCGACGCTGATCACCCAGAAGGATCTCAACGACCAGGACATCAAGAACATGGAAGAGCTCGGCACTAAACTGCCCCAGTTCGCCCATGCCGATGTCGCCATGCCGGCCTGGATGCCGAAGCCCTGACTTTCTGAAGGGTAGAATGGAAAGGGGCGGCTCACTGAGCCGCCCCTTTTTCTTGCCCCGCAGAGAAAGCGGGGCCGCGGGTGATATGAAAGATCAGCGCATCGCCGCAGCGATATTACCGCCGTCGACAGTGGTCACATCGGCGGTCGTGCGCTCGGCGAGTGCCTGATGGACAAAAGCACGGGCGACGTCTTCTGCCGTCACTTCGAGGCCGAGCAGGTTGCCACCCATGTAGTCCTTGACGGAGACGCCGCGTGCTGCAGCCCGGTTGGCGATCATCTCATCGTTGAGCAGGCCGGAGCGGATACGATCGGCATTGACGGCGTTGACGCGGATGTTGTCGACGCCATGCTCCAGTGCATATTGCCGGGAGAGGAACAGCGTCGCTGCCTTCGGCAGCCCGTACGCGCCGAACTTGGCACCGGGGTTGACCGCCTGTTTGGAGGCATTGAACAACAGCACGCCGCCTGTTCCCTGCTCCTTCATGATCCGCACCGCATTCTGTGCCACGGTCTGGTGGGCGAAGAAGTTCAATTCGAAGCTCTTGCGCAGGACGGCGTCGTCCATCGTGGCAATCGGGCTTTCCCAGGCGGCACCGGCGTTGGAGACGACGATATCGACGCCGCCGAAGGTGGCGACGGCCTTGTCGAAGGCTGCCCGCACGGAACTGGAATCGGTGATATCGCAGGCGATGCCGATCGAATTATTGCCGGCGGCTTTGGCGACCGCCGCGGCCTTTTCGCCATCGAGATCAAGCGCCACGACATGGGCGCCCTCAGCCGCGAACGCCTTGACGACAGCCGCACCGATAGCCCCCGCCCCGCCGGTGACGATGGCGACCTGTCCCGTGAACGGCTTCGGCTTGGCGCCGGCAAGCTTGGCCTGCTCGAGCGACCAGTATTCGAGATCGAAGAGATCCGGGCGGCTTACCGGTTCGAAGCGTCCCACGGATTCGGCATCGCGCGCAGCCTCGATCCACATCTCGCCGACATCAACAGCGATCGTCGCGTCCTTGAAGGTCCGCCCATGACCGAACATGCCTAGGCCTGGCACCAGCGTCAGACGTGGCATCGGGTCGAGCATGATGCGCTTGACGTCGTCGCGTGCATCGTTGCTGCGGAAATATTCCGTATAGCCGGTGGCAAAAGCGGCGACGTGGGTGTCGATGACATCGCGATAGCTTGCGAGGTCGTCCCTGGCAGGCGCCGGCAGTACCATCGGGCCGGTCTTGATGCGGATCGAAAGATCGGGGGTCGAGACACCGCGCGCCGCCATATCGGATAGTTCAGCGGCGTTGACGAAAGCGAGAATGGCCGGCGATGTGCGGAAGACGCTCACCATGCGATCATAGCGCCCCTCGCCCTTGTCGACGGCAACGGCGCCGCGCAGCATGGGGGCGATGTCGTCAGGGCTTGCGAGAGAAGACGGCAGGGCGGCCGGCGTGAAGACATTGCGGCCGTTGTCCTTCACGTAATCCTCGCCGACCGTGACGTAATGGATCATCCGGTCATAGGCTTCCTTCGCGGTCTCGCCGAAGGTGAAGATGCCGTGCTTGTCGAGGATCAGGCCTTCGACCGTCGGGTCCCGCTCGAACACTTCGACGGCCGCCTTGGCGAGCGCGAAACCGGGCATGATATAGGGGACGAAGCCCATCTTCTTGCCGAAGAGCTCAGCGCTCATCTCCCGGCTCCTTGCCTGGTCGGCAATAGCGAGGATGGCAGTCGAATGGGTGTGGTCGACGAACTTGTGCGGCAGGAAGGCATGAAGCAGCGCTTCCACCGACGGGTTGGGCGCACCGGGATCGATGAGATTGGCGCGTAGCAGCGTCACCATGTCCTCGTCGCCGAGACTGGCGAGCTTGCGGCTCTTCAGCAGCGCGCCGATCTTGACGGCCGGCAGGCCAGCCGGCTCGATCGTACCCATGTCCCAGCCGCTGCCCTTGACGCAGAGCACGGCATGGGTGTCGCCGACGAGATCGGTCATTTCCGTTTTCACGGAGGTGTTTCCACCGCCATGCAGAACCAGCCGCGGCTCACCGCCGAGCAGACGTGTCGTATAGGTGCGCAGCGCCAGATCGCGGTTCACGCCCTTGGCCGCATAGTCTGCAACGACCTTTTCGGCGTCATCGTCGCGCCAGAGATTTTCCATTATGTCATCCTCCCGATAAACCGGCCCAGCCGGCATCGGCGGACCCGAACCTGTGGGCGTCAAGGCGTGCCCGAACCACCCTTGCCAAGCCCCTCGTGGCTCCAATGCTCCAGCACGCGACGCGCCATCGATGTCGTGACGATGAGGTGCGAGGCGAAGCCGCCCTTCAGGGCCGCGACCAGCGATTCAAACTTGTTGTCTTCCTGAACGACGAGCATGCGCTTCTTGATCGAGCGGATGGATGTCAGATCGGCGGACATGCAGCGCCGGTTATGGGAGCAATCCATCCAGCGGCCATCCCGATCGATGAGCTGCCCGGCAATGACCCCGGCCGCCCCCTTTGCGCCCATCTCATCCATCTCCCCAGCCGAAAGCGCGCCGCATTTGACGAGATGGCTGTCCTTCTCGATGCCACCCACCGAATAGAGCGCCAGATCGCAATCGGAAATCGTCGCGAGCTGCTCACGAATGACCGGCTCAGCGCGAAGCTCCTCAGCAAGCCGTTCCGAGGAAAGCACGAGCGGTGCATAGAGATTAATCCCTTCGGCATTGAGTCTGCGGGCGATTTCCGTCGTGCACTGGTCGGGCCGATAGGAATAGGGCGCACCGAGATTGCCGCAGAGCTGAACGACGGTCACGCCGCGCAGATCGGCAAAGGGCATGACGTCCGCGATATGATAGACGGTGCGGCCCCAGGCAACGCCGATGCGGTCACCCTTGTTGATCAGTTCGAGAAATACGGATGCCGCGACGACCGGCATCTCGGCCTCCGCATTCATGGCCTGCCGGTCCTCCGGCACGATCCAGACCGTATTCAGGCCGACCGCATCTTCAAGTTCCCGCGCAAGCACGTCGTCTGTAAAGAGTTCGGAGGAGGTGGTGATCGTGACGATCCCCATCTCGCGCGCTCGCCTCAGGTACGTAGCGATCGATGCGCGGGAGATTTCCAGGCGCTGGGCAACCTCGTCCTGACGCAGGCCATGCGTATAGTAGAGCCAAGCGGCCTTATGGATTATTGGATCGGTAGATCGAACTGGCATTTTTCATCTCAGGAAACGACATCTGACATTAGTCATCAGCGCTGACAAAAGTCAACGCTGGAGTGAAACCCTTGCGGTTGATGCAAGAGCGCCCTCTATCATCGCATTTTTATGGCGGAAATTCATGCAGCACCGATCGGCGTCGCGAGGCCGATCGGTCGGCCAATCATCAAGCCAACAGAATCAAATCGATATTCATCGCATAGGACGCCGCTGCATCGGCCATCAACAGACCGCCGGCGTCGGCGAGCAGTGGCAGAAGATCGACCGGCAGGTCATCGGCCTGCTTTCCGAGCGGCCAGATCCAGGGGCATGTGCCGGCGTCGACGAGGGCGCCTGCGGAGTGATAGCGGTGTTCGCGGTGGCCTGTCGTGCCGCTGAGAAAAATCCAGGGGCGGTGGAGGCGCGCTTTTGCGGCGGCGAGCGCGAAGCTCAGCGCGAGGCGGTTGTTGCATGGGCCTTTCTGGATGCGTCCGTTGACGATCGCCACGGCTCCGTCGATGGTGCCTGCACCTTCGGCAAGTTCGAGCAGTTTCGATGCCGAAAATGATGCGTCTTCAGCTATGGCCGAATGCGTTACCAGCACGGTCTGGAAATACTGGAAGGCGGCGCTGCGGACGGCGTCGAGGCAGGCGAGCTGCGCCATTCTGGGGTGGAAGTGGACGTTGCCCGATCCGGCAAGGCTCAATGCGTTGATGCCGGTGGCGAAGAGGTCCTTCGCCAGCGATCGCATTTCGATGATCAGGCGGGCCGAGTTTTGAGCGGTCGTCATGGCACTCCCCTTCCCGCATATTGATCATTCGGATGGCTGGATCAGGATCGCCCTGAAGTCGTTGACGTTGGTGCCGGTTGGTCCGGGGACGAAGAGATCGCCGAGCACATTGAAAGCGGACCAGCTGTCGTTGTCGGCCAGGAGATCGGCGGCATCCATCTGGCTGCGGAGAAGACGGTCGACGGTGGTTCCATCCGCGAAGGCACCCGCATTGTCTTCCGAGCCGTCGATGCCGTCGGTATCGGCGGCCAGCGCCGCGATGCCGTTCAATCCGGCAATGCCGCGAGCGACGGAGAGCAGGAATTCGCCGTTGCGCCCGCCCCTCCCCGTCCCCTTGATCGTCACCGTCGTCTCGCCGCCCGAGAACAGCACGACGGGTTTCGAAAACGGCCGGTCGCGGCGGGCGATTTCGGCGGCAATGGCCGCATGCATGCGGCCGATTTCGGAGGCCTCTCCCTCGATCGCATCGGAGAGGATCACCGCTTCGATACCGGCGTTGCAGGCAGCCTTTGCTGCCGCTTCCAGGGAAACGCAGGCGGACGCTACCAGATGCACTTCGCTTCCTGCGAAGCAGGCGCTGTCCGGCTCTGGCGCCGGGTCCTTGCCCTCGCGGATATGGCGCATCACCGCTTCGGGGAGATCGAGCCCGTAGCGATCGATCAGCCGCAAGGCATCGGCGGCGGTGCTCGTGTCCGGGATGGTCGGCCCCGAAGCGACGAGGGCGAGGTTGTCGCCGGGAATGTCGGAAACGACGAGAGAGACGACGCGGGCCGGATGGGCAAGTGCCGCCAGCCTGCCGCCCTTGATGCGCGAGACCTGCTTGCGGACGGCGTTCATCGCATCGATCGGTGCACCTGAGGCCAGCAGCGCCTTGTTGACGGCGATTTCGTCGGCGAGCGTCAGGTCGCCGGCAGGTGCCGGAAGCAGTGCGGAGCCGCCGCCGCAGATGAGGGCGACGACGAGATCGTCCCCGGTCAGGTCACTCACCGCCGCCATCAGCCTGGCGGAAGCGGCAAGGCCGTTCTCGTCCGGTACTGGATGGGCGGCTTCGAGGATTTCGATGCGTTCACAGTCCACGGCGTAGCCGTAGCGGGTGACGACGACGCCGGAGAGCGGGCCATCCCACAGCCGTTCGAAGGCGCGGGCCATCTGTGCCGCGCCCTTGCCGGCGCCGATGACCACAGTGCGGCCTTTCGGCTTGTCAGGCAGGCAACCGGCCAGCGCCTTGTCCGGATCGGCCGCTGCGACGGCGGCGTGGAAGAGGCCTTCCAGAAAAGCGCGGGGATCAGCGATCGGCGGCATGTGGGGCTCTCCTGATGTTGGGAGGGCTGGCCGGAATTGTCGTCCGGCCGGCCCCATTCTCATGCGACGGCGTGGTTGGCCATCCGCTCCAGCGCGGTGACCAGACCGGAATGGTCGAGGCCACTGTCGCCATTGGCGGCGCACTGGTTGAAGAGTTCCTGCGTCGCCGCGGTATTGGGCAGCGAGATGCCGAGCGTCTTGGCGCCCTGCAGCGCGAGGTTCAGGTCCTTCTGGTGCAGCGAGATGCGGAAACCCGGCTCGAAGGTGCGGTTGATCATCCGTTCGCCGTGGACCTCGAGGATGCGCGAGGAGGCAAAGCCGCCCATCAGCGCCGAGCGCACGCGGGCCGGATCGGCGCCGGCTTTCGAAGCGAAGACCAGGGCTTCGGAGACCGCCTCGATCGTCAGCGCGACGATGATCTGGTTGGCGACCTTGGTCACCTGGCCGTCGCCGCAATCGCCAACGAGCGTGATGTTCTTGCCCATCAGCTGCAGGAGCGGCAGCACGCGGTCGAAGCTTTCCTGGGAGCCACCGGCCATGATCGACAGCGATGCGTTTCGCGCGCCGACCTCGCCGCCCGAGACGGGCGCATCGATATATTCGGCGCCGGTCTCGCGCACCTTGCGGGCGAACTCCTTTGTTTCGATCGGCGAGATCGAGCTCATGTCGATGACGAGCTTGCCGGCCGAAAGGCCGTAGGAAACGCCGTTCTCGCCGAAAAGAACGTCCTTCACCTCAGGCGTATCGGGCAGCATCAGGATGATGGTGTCGACGCTTTCAGCGAGCGCCTTCGGCGTCTCGACGAATTGCAGGCCGTTGTCGAGCAGTTCCTGGCGCGGCGGGATGGCGAATTTCGAGGTGACGATGATGTGGCCGGCATTCTGCAGGTGGCGCGCCATGGGCGTACCCATGATGCCGAGGCCGATAAATCCGATTGTTGCCATGGTGTTAGCTCCTGATCTTGAGAATGTCTGCGCTGGCTGGCGCTCGCGAGGCTGCGGTGAACCAGCCGAGCCCGGCCTCGGTCGTCGTGCGCGGCTTGTATTCGCAGCCGATCCAGCCGCCATAGCCGAGGGCGTCGAGTTGTTCGAAAACGAAGGGATAGGCGATCTCGCCGGTGCCCGGCTCATGACGGCCGGGATTATCGGCCAACTGAATATGGGCGATCTTCGCCTGATGCTTGGTGAAGGTGCCGATCAGTTCTCCCTGGGTCCGCTGCTGATGATAGAGGTCGTACTGGATGAACAGGTTGTCGCTGCCGACTTCGGCGATCAACGACGCAGCCTGATCCGGCGTATTGAGATAGAAGCCTGGAATATCGAAGCGGTTGATCGGCTCGATGAGCAGCCGGATCCCGTGCTTGCCGAGTTCTGCGGCGGCGTATTTCAGGTTGGCGACGAAGGTCGTCCGCAGCACCTCGTGCGGCAGGCCGACGGGCGCGATGCCGGAGAGGCAATTGACCTGCGGGCAGCCGAGCGTCGTGGAATATTCGATGGCTTCGGCAACGCCGCGGCGGAACTCGTCGATCCTGTCAGGCAGAATGGCGATGCCACGCTCGCCGCCCGCCCAGTTGCCGGCCGGCAGATTGTGCAGCACCTGCGTCAGGCCGTGGAGATCGAGCGCAGCGCGCAGTGCGGCTTTGTCGAACTCGTAGGGGAACAGGTATTCGACGCCCTCGAAGCCGGCCTTGGCGGCCAGTGCGAAGCGCTCCATGAAGGGCACCTCGTTGAAGAGCATGGTCAGATTGGCGGCAAATTTCGGCATGGTATTCTCCTCCTAGTCCAGCAGCGCCAGCGTCGCGGTCGGGGCGTCCTCGCCGCGCTCGGCAAGGTCCTCGAACTCAATGACTGCATCGATATCGACGCCCATGGCAATATTGGTGACGCGCTCGAGGATGAACTCGATGACGACGGGCACCTGGTGCTCATCCATCAGCCGCTTGGCGGTCGCGAATGCCTCCTGGAATTCGTTGGGACTGCGGACGCGGAGCGCCTTGCAGCCGAGGCCTTCGGCAACAGCGACATGATCGACGCCGTAACCGGGTTCGGCCGCGCCGGAGGCATTGATATTCTCGAAGGCCAGGCTGACCTCGAAATCCATATTGAAGCCGCGCTGCGCCTGGCGGATAAGGCCCAGATAGGAATTGTTCACGACCACATGCAGATAGGGCAGCTTGTGCTGCGCGCCGACGGCGAGTTCCTCGATCATGAACTGGAAATCGTAGTCGCCGGAGAGCGCAACGATCGGCCTGTCAGGATCTGCGGCGCGCACGCCAAGGGCTGCCGGAAGCGTCCAGCCGAGCGGTCCGGCCTGGCCGCAATTGATCCAGTTGCGAGGCTTGTAGACATGCAGGAACTGGGCGCCGGCGATCTGGCTGAGCCCGATCGTCGAGACGTAGCAGGTATCGCGGCCGAAGGCCTTGTTCATCTCTTCGTAGACGCGCTGCGGCTTCAGCGGCGTCTGGTCGAAATGCGTCTTGCGCAGCATCGTGCGCTTGCGGTCGCGGCACTCGTCAGCCCATGCCGACCAGTCGGCGAGCTTGCCGGCGGCCTTCCATTCGGTGGCAACATCGAGCAGCAGCTTCAGCGCCGCACCGGCATCCGAAACAATGCCGAAATCGGGAGCGAAGACGCGGCCGATCTGCGTCGGCTCGATATCGACATGCACGAAGGTGCGATCCTTGGTGTAGGTCGCGACATTGCCGGTATGGCGGTTAGCCCAGCGGTTGCCGATACCGAGCACGAAGTCGGAGGCGAGCAGCGAGGCGTTGCCGTAGCGGTGCGATGTCTGCAGCCCGCACATGCCGGCCATCAGCGGATGATCGTCGGGGATCGTGCCCCAGCCCATCAGTGTCGGGATGACGGGGACACCGGTAATCTCCGCGAATTCGATCAGCAGATCGGAGGCATCGGCATTGATGATGCCGCCACCGGCGACGATCAGCGGGCGGTGGGCCTCGTTCAGCATCGTCAGGGCCTTCTCGGCCTGGGCGCGGGTGGCCTGTGGCTTGTAGGCGCCGAGCGAGGCATAGGTGTCGATGTCGAACTCGATCTCGGCCAGCTGAACGTCAACCGGCAGATCGATCAGAACAGGCCCGGGGCGGCCGGAGCGCATGATATGAAACGCCTTCTGGAAGACGAAGGGAACCAGCGCCGGCTCCATGACCGTGACTGCCCATTTGGTGACGGGGGCAGCGATCTTGGAAATATCGACCGCCTGGAAATCCTCCTTGTCGAGGCGGGCGCGCGGCGCCTGGCCGGTGATGCAGAGGATCGGGATCGAGTCGGCCGAGGCCGAGTAGAGGCCGGTGATCATGTCGGTGCCTGCCGGACCCGAGGTACCGATGCAGACGCCGATATTGCCGGCGCTGGCGCGGGTATAGCCCTCCGCCATATGGCTTGCGCCCTCGACGTGCCGCGCCAGGATGTGGCGGACAGAACCGCGCGCCTTCAGCGCCGAATAGAATGGGTTGATCGCAGCGCCCGGAACACCGAAGGCGCAATCGACGCCTTCCTTCTCCAGAACCAGTACCGCTGCGTCGACAGCTCGCATTCTTGCCATTGGGTAATCCTCCGTATCTGGAGAATGAGGCTAACGCATCCTGCATCCGGCGCAATTCAAAAATGGAAATCAATACCATCATGTGGAAATAAACATTTTCAATGAATCTGGAACAATCGATCGCGTCCGGCTATGTCATGACCACTAAGGGACAGGAGATGACGGCATGGCGGAGCATCAGGAAAAGGGGCGAGGCAGGCCGGGACGCAAGCCGTCCGAGAACGCGGCTCCCTCCTCGGTCCAGGTGCTCGACCGAAGCCTTAAGCTTCTGGAACTGGTGGCAGAGGCTGAAGGCGCTGTCCTCACCGATCTTGCAGAGCAATCCGGCATGGCGCCCTCTACCGTACACCGGCTGCTGACGTCACTCGCGCAGCACGGCATGGTCACGCATGATGGCGAGACCGGTGCCTGGACGATCGGCGTCAAGGCTTTCGAGATCGGCACGGCCTATCTCCGCTTCCGCAAGCTCGGCACGATCAGCCGTCCGTTCCTCAAGCAGCTGATGGATGAATGCGGCGAGACCGCCAATATCGCGATCGAGGATGATGGCGATGTGGTCTTTATCTCGCAGGTGGAAAGCCACGCGCCGATGCGCGCCTTCTTCCGGCCGGGACGGCGCGGGCCGATCCACGCCTCGGGCATCGGCAAGGCAATCCTTTCGACATGGACGGACGAGCGGATCGAGACGCTGCTGGCCGGCCGGCCGCTGCAGCATTTCACCGGTAAGACGCGCGACAGCCTGCCGAAGCTGCTTGGCGACATCGCGGAAATCCGCGCCCGCGGCTGGTCCATCGACGATGAGGAACACACGCTCGGCATGCGCTGCGTCGCCGCGCCGATCTTCGACGAATATGGCGAGGCCGTTGCCGGAATATCCATCTCGGGACCGGCCGTGCGGCTGCCTGATGAGAAGATCGCGGCCATCGGCCCATTGGTGCAGAGCGTGGCCGAGGGCCTGACCAAGGCGATGGGCGGGCGCACGAAACGGCCCTGAACCGAAACGCAAAGCGCCGGCCTTCGTGAAGGCCGGCGACAGGATTCTGATCGAGAGATCAGGCGGTTTCGAGCTGTCTGTCGGCCGTCGCGCGACGGGCCTTCTTCATAGCCTTGCCGGCAACATAGACCTCGGCGACGCAGCGGTCGTCGCCCATCGTCTGCAGGATAAAGAGTTCCTCGATCAGCGACCGCGCTGTCCGCATCCGGTATTCCATCGCCGACTTGGCGCGGGAATCGAGGATGAGGATGTCGGCCATCACACCCGGTTCCAGCGAACCGATCTCCTGCTCGAGACCAAGCGCCACGGCATTGCCGCGCGTCATCCGGTAAAAGGAGTTGAGCGGCGTCAGCCGCTGGCCCTGCAGGTGAAGCACTTTATAGGCCTCGTCCATCGTCTCCAGCATCGAGAAGCTGGTGCCGGCGCCGACATCGGTCGCGACCGACCAGCGGACGCCGAGCTTGTCGAAACCGGCGCTGTCGAACAGGCCGGATCCGAGGAAGAGGTTCGATGTCGGGCAGAAGACGCCGACGGCACCGGTCTCTGCGAGAACCGAGATTTCCCTGTCGCTCATGTGGATGCAATGGCCGAGCAGCGTGCGCTCGTTCAACAGGCCGTAGCGCGCATAGATATCCGTATAGTCCTTTGCGGCCGGATAGAGCGAGGTGGCGAAGGCGATCTCGTCGAGGTTTTCGGAGAGATGAGTCTGGACATAGCAATCCGGATGCTCGGAAACCAGCGCCTTGCTCATCTCCATCTGCTCCGGCGTCGAGGTGATGGCGAAGCGCGGGCTGATCGCGTAGCGGGCGCGACCGCGCCCATGCCATTTCTCGATCAGCCGCTTGCTCTCGTGATATCCACGCTCAGGCGTGTCGCGCAGCGCTTCGGGCGCATTGCGGTCCATCATCACCTTGCCGCCGATGACGCCCATGCCGCGCTGTTCGGCGGCGGAGAAATAGGCATCGACGCTTTCGGGATGGACCGAGCAATAGGCGACGGCGGTCGTCGTGCCGTTCGACAGCAGCTCGTCCATGAAGCGGCCGGCCACTTCGGCGGCATGCGCGGGGCGGGCAAACTTCTGCTCCTCGACGAAGATATAGGTGTTCAGCCATTCAAGCAGCTGCGCGCCATAGGAGGCGATCGCCTGCGTCTGCGGGAAATGCAGATGGGTGTCGATGAAACCGGGCAGGATCAGGTTCGGGCGGTGATCCTCGACCTTGATATCGGCAGCGGCGAGTTTCTTAACATCGCCATAGACGCCCGAAGTGACGATCTTGCCGCCGTGCACCAGAACCGCACCATCTTCGAAATAACGATAGGAGGCATCGTCATCGATGCCCTGCGGCTCGGAGATGAAAGTCAGCACGCGGCCGCGGATCAGGATATCGGTCATTGGGTCTTCTCTCCGTTGATGGCGCTCTCGTACCAGGACACAAGCAGGCGCCGTTCGTCGTCGGTGATCTGAGTGACATTCGCGGGCGGCATGGCATGCGAGCAGCCCGCCTGCAGGTAGATCTCGCGGGCATGGGCCGCGATGTCGCGGTCAGTTTCCAGGGTCACGCCCTTCGGCGGCTTGATGATACCCTCCCACCCCGGCTCCTGCGCATGGCACATCGAACAGCGCCCGAGCACCGTATCGCGCACCTTCGGAAAGGCCTCGGCGGTGACGAAGGGCTGCTGGGCTGCCGAAATCTTCGCCTCCGCCGCATCGCCGGTCAGGATCTTCGGCACCGTCGACAGCCACATGATGCAGATGAAGATGATGACGGTGACGATCCAGGTCCATGTCGGATTGCCGGCATCGGCGTGACGGGTGTTGAAGTAATGGCGGATGGTGACGCCCATCAGGAAGACCAGAGAGGCGATGATCCAGTTGAACTCGGTGCCGAAGGCCAGCGGATAGTGGTTCGACAGCATCAGGAACAAGACGGGCAGCGTCAGATAGTTGTTATGCGTCGAGCGCTGCTTGGCGATCTTGCCGTATTTGGGATCCGGCGTGCGCCCGGCCAGCAGGTCGGCGACGACGATCTTCTGGTTCGGGATGATGATGAAGAAGACGTTGGCCGACATGATCGTGGCGGTGAAGGCACCGAGATGCAGGAAGGCGGCACGGCCGGTGAAGAGATGGGTGTAGCCCCAGGCGACGAAAACCAGGATGAAATAGAGCGCCACCATCAGCCGCGTATTGTCGTTGCCGAAGGGCGACTTGCAGATCAGGTCGTAGATGATCCAGCCGCCGGCGATCGTTCCAAGCGAGATGGCAATAGCCACCGGCTTGGACACGTCGAGCACGGCGGGATCGATCATGTAGAGATCGGCACCCGCATAATAGACGAGACAGAGCATGCCGAAGCCCGAAAGCCAGGTGACGTAGCTCTCCCATTTGAACCACACGAGATGGTCGGGCATGTTGGCCGGCGCCACCAGGTATTTCTGGATGTGATAGAAGCCGCCGCCGTGGACCTGCCATTCCTCACCGAAGGCGCCGGGCGGCAGGTCGGGACGCATCTTCAGGCCGAGATCGAGCGCCACGAAATAGAAGGAAGAGCCGATCCAGGCGATTGCCGTTATCACATGCAGCCAGCGGACGGCGAAAGTCACCCAATCCCAGGCGATGGCATATTCGTACATGGAGACCTCCCAGTTATCGGGAACGGTTCTGCCATCGCGCGACTTCCCCGGAAATCCCGTGAAATCCTCGAACACTTTCAAAAAAATCTATAAGATCGCGGCCGCTGTCCCATGAAATGATGTGGTAGAAAGCGCTATGTCCTATCTCGATAACATCCGCGTCTTCGTTCGCGTGATCGAACTCGGTACGCTTTCCGCTGCGGGGCGCGACCAGCGCGTCACGCCTGCTGTCGCCAGCAACCGCATCAAGGAGCTGGAAAGCCATCTCGGCGTCCGGCTCTTCAACCGGACGACACGAAAGCTGTCGCCGACGGAGCATGGCCGCGTCTTCTATGACGGGGCGGTGAAGATCATCGAAGCCGTCAACGAGGCAGAAGGCGCCATTGCCGACCTGTCCCGCAATCCGAAGGGGTCGCTGCGCATTACCGCGCCGCTCGGTATCGGCCGCCGGCTGATTGCCTCGGGAATCCCCGAGTTCCACGACAAATATCCCGATATCGAAGTGCGGGTGCGCCTCTCGGACCATAATGTCGACATCCTCGCCGAAGGCGTCGATGTCGCCTTCAAACTCGGCGTGCTCGAGGATTCGAACCTGCGCATGCGCGGCATCCTCAATTGCCAGCGCGTGCTCTGTGCGTCGCCCGACTATATCGAGCGCCGCGGCATGCCCGGGAATGCGGATGCGCTGATCTCGGACAAACACGACTGTCTGCTGCTGCGCTATCCGGGCTCGAAGGAATATTTCTGGACGCTCCTGACGGCCGAAGGCCTGCGCAAGTTCGAAGTCGGCGGCCCTTATGACAGCGATGATGGCGACGTGCTTACGCAATGGGCGCTCGAGGGACGCGGCATCATCAACAAGCCGCTCTTCGAGGTGAAGGCCTATCTGAGAGAAGGTAAGCTGGTGGAGATCCTGAAGGACAGTCCGCCCGCCTCCGTGCAGCTTGCCGCTCTCTATCCGCACAAGCGCTTCCAGGATCCGAAGGTGCGGCTGATGATCGACTTCATGGCCGACCGCTGTCAGCGGCTGATCGGCAAGCTCCTGGACGACGAACCCGCCGTTGCCGAAGCCGACTGATCGCGTTTCGCCGACCAGTTCAGCGCCGCCGTCATGATCTCCGCCGCCGCCAGTGTGGCGATGACGGCCGGGCGCTTGTCCTTAACGACGGTTCCGCCGATCGGGCAGACGAGCTTGTCGAACAGTTCGGGATGACCAACCTCGCGCGACAGCCAGCTGCGGAAGGTCGCCCGCTTGGTCGATGAGCCGATCATGCCGACATAGGCGGCATCCGGGCGGCTGAGCGCTTCGGCGGTGATCAGGAAATCCAGCGCATGATCATGGGTCAGGATCACGAAACTGCTGCCGGCCGGGGCGTCATGGACGACCGCCTCCGGTATCGCCGTCAGGCAGGTCTCGATCCGCGGCACGGAGGAGGCCGCCAGCTCATCTTCGCGGGTGTCGACGAGAATGACGCGCAGGGGCGCGAGCGATAGCGCCATAGCCAGCGCATCGCCGACATGGCCCGCTCCGAACACATAGACGTGCGGGCGCGCAGCAATCTCCCGGTCGCTGCGCGCAACGAGATCACGCGCGAGGCGGGCATCGACCGCCGTCAGCGCAAGGTTGACCCGGCCGCCGCAGCACTGGCCTATCTCCGGGCCGAGCGGCACATTCATCGTGCCTGCGGCGGTCTGCAGCCGCAGCGCCCGGCGCGCCTGGTCGATCGCCATGTGCTCAAGCTGGCCGCCGCCGATCGTCGAGAAGATCGCCCGCTCTGAGACCAGCATCCACGCGTCGGTATCGCGCGGCGTCGAACCCGCGGCCCCAACGACCTCGATCAGGATCGAAGCCGGTTCGCGGCGCAGGAAATCCCGGATGTCTTCACGCGCGGCAGGCATGCGCTCACTCCCTGTTCGCCGCTTTGAGCCGCTCGATCGCCATCAGCACCCGTTCGGGCGTTGCCGGCGCGTCGAGGCGCGGGCAGATCCTGTGATCCGCAACGCTCGCAACCGCGTCCGAGAGAGCATGCAGCACGGAAAGGCCAAGCGGAAGGGGCGGTTCGCCGACGGCCTTCGAGCGATGGACGGTCGGCTCGTAGGCCTGCGACCAGTCCGTCAGCGCGACGTTGAAAATCTTCGGCCGGTCGGAGGCGAGCGGAATCTTGTAGGTCGATGGCGCGTGAGTGCGAAGCCGCCCCTTGCCGTCCCACCACAGTTCCTCGGTCGTCAGCCAGCCCATGCCCTGAACAAAACCGCCCTCGATCTGGCCGATATCGATGATCGGGTTCAGCGAGCGGCCGGTATCGTGGAGGATATCGGTGCGCTCGACGACATATTCGCCGGTCAGCGTATCGATCGACACTTCCGAGCAGGCAGCGCCATAGGCATAGTAATAGAAGGCATGGCCGCGGCCCTTGGCGCGGTCCCAATGGATTTTCGGGGTCTTGTAGAAGCCTGCGGCGGAGAGCTGGACGCGGGCCATATAGGCCTTCTTGACCAGATCGTTGAAGGCGATCTCGTTCGCACCAATGCGCACCCGGTTCGGCAGGAAGATCACCTGTTCGGCTGGCACTTGGTAGGTTTCGGCGGCGAACGCAATCAGCCGGTCCTTGATCTGCCGTGCCGCATTCTGCGCCGCCATGCCGTTCAGGTCGGCACCGGAGGAAGCAGCGGTCGGCGACGTGTTCGGCACCTTGGCCGTCGTTGTCGCGGTGATCTTCACCCGGTCGAGATCGATTTGGAACTCCTCGGCCACGACCTGTGCGACCTTCAGATGAAGCCCCTGCCCCATCTCCGTGCCGCCATGGTTCATATGCACGGAACCATCGGTATAGACGTGCACCAGTGCACCGGCCTGGTTCGATTCCGTCTTGGTGAAGGAGATACCGAACTTGACGGGCGTCAGCGCGATGCCGCGCTTGACCACGCGGTTCCGGGCATTGAACTCCTGGATCGCCTGGCGGCGGCCGGCATAGTCGGCGCTCTCCTCAAGTTCAGCGACGATCCGCTGGATGATGCAATCCTCGACCTTCTGGTGATAGGGCGTGAGATTGCGCTCACCCTCGACACCCATGGCGTCGTAGAAATTCAGCTTGCGGATGTCGAGCGGATCCTTGCCGACGGCAAAGGCCACCTCATCGATGACGCGCTCGGCGCCGACCATGCCCTGCGGTCCGCCGAAGCCGCGGAAGGCGGTGTTGGAGACCGTATTCGTATAGAGCGGCGCGGATTTCGCATGAACCGCCGGGAAGAAATAGGCGTTGTCGCAGTGGAACAGCGCGCGGTCGCCGACCGGGCCAGAGAGATCGGCGGAGAAACCGGCACGCAGCGCGAAAGTATAGTCAATCGCCAGGATCCGGCCTTCGTCGTCGAAGCCGACATCGTAGTCGATCGCGAAGTCGTGCCGCTTTCCCGTCGCGGTCATGTCCTCGTCGCGGTCGAGGCGGAGCTTGACCGGACGGCCGAGCTTCTTCGCCGCGATCGCGGCGAGCGCCGCACACTGGTTGGCCTGCGTTTCCTTGCCGCCGAAGCCGCCGCCCATGCGGCGCACCTCGATCGTCACGGCGTTGCTCGGCACGCCGAGCGCATGGGCAACCATGTGCTGGGTTTCGCTCGGCCCCTGTGTCGAGCAATAGACGATGATCTCGTCATCCTCGCCGGACAGCGCCAGCGACACCTGCCCCTCGAGATAGAAATGATCCTGCCCGCCAAGGCGCATGCGGCCCTTGACGCGGCGCGGCGCGCTTTCGAGCCCGGCCGCAGCATCGCCGCGCTTCAGCGTCAGCGGTGTGACGACCTGGCGATGGGTTGATACGTCGAGGTCCCATATGTCGATCTCGGCCGGCAGCTCCTCATAGGTGATCTTTGCCAGGCGTGCTGCCCGGCGCGCCTGCTCGCGCGTCTCGGCAATGACACAGAAGATCGGCTGGCCGTGAAACTCGACCTTGCCAACGGCAAGTACCGGATCGTCGCTCATATAGGACGGCGAGATGTCGTTGACCCCCGGCACATCCTCATGGGTCAGCACCGCGACGACGCCGGGTGCGGCAGCGACGGCCGAGAGATCGACCTCCTTCAGGATGCCATGAGCAGCATTCGACAGGCCGAGCCCGGCATGCAGCGTGCCCGCGGGTTCGGCGATGTCGTCGATGTAGATCGCTGTACCGGCAACGTGCTTGTGCGCGGAATCATGGCGCGGGCTGGTATGGACGCCGCCGGTGATCGTTTCGGCTTTGATGTCGGCAGTGTGCTTGTTCATGGCTCACGCAGCCTCATATCTGGACACCTGCGCCAGTTCGGCGCCCGATGTCGTTTCCAGGTAGAATCTGAGAAGAAGGTTTTTTGCGACCAGTGCCCGGTATTCGGCGGTGGCGCGCATGTCGCTCAGCGGCGCATAATCCTCCGCATAGCGTTCCATCGCGCGTTCGACGGTGGCCTCTGTCCAGGGCTGCCCGAGCAGCGCCTCCTCTACGGCAAAGGCTCGTTTCGGCGTCGCGGCCATGCCGCCATAGGCGATCCGGATGCCCGCGACCGTGCCATCGTTCGAAAGCTTGAGAGAGAAGGCCGCGAGCGTCGCCGTGATATCCTCGTCACGCCGCTTCGTCACTTTGTAGACCGCGAATGCCTCATCGGCCGCAGGCACCGGCACATGCACCGCTTCGACGAATTCACCGGGCTGGCGATCCTGCTTGCCGTAGGCGATGAAGAAATCCTGCAGCAAGATCGTGCGGCGCTCAGCGCCCTTGCGCAAAGTCAGCGTCGCACCCAGCGCGATCAGCGGCGGCGGCGTGTCGCCGATCGGCGAGCCGTTGGCGATGTTCCCGCCGATCGTTCCCATGTTGCGCACCTGCTGGCCGCCGATGCGGTTCACCAGTTCACCGAGCGCCGGAATGTGCTGCAACAGCGTCTCGATCGCCTCGGAATAGGTGACCCCGGCGCCTATCGAGATGACGCCATCCTTCACCGCGACCGCCTTCAGTTCCTGAAGCCCGGCAATGAAGATGACCGGAGAGATCCGGCGCATATGCTTGGTGACCCAGAGGCCGACATCGGTGGAACCGGCGACGGCAGTAGCAGCAGGAGACGCTTCGAAAATCGTGGCGAAGTCGTCGAGATCGGCAGGGACGATCAGCTTTCCGCCGCCATTCTCGATTTCGACGCGCGCACCGTCCCGCAGCGCCTGCAGGCGGTCGATCATCGTTGCGCGCTCGACGAGCAGTGGATCCCTGGCAGTCCCGCCATAGCTGGAGATGGCGCGCGCGGCACGCAGGATCGGTTCGTAGCCGGTGCAGCGACAGAGATTGCCCTGAAGGGCGATCTCGATCTGCCGGTCGGATGGCTCCGGCGTCTGCATCCAGAGCCCGTAGAGCGACATGACGAAGCCCGGCGTGCAGAAGCCGCATTGCGAGCCGTGATAGTCCACCATCGCCTGCTGCACCGGATGCAGCCGTCCGTCACGGCCGGAGAGATGCTCGACCGTCACCACATGGCAGCCATCCAGCGATCCGAGGAAGCGGATGCAGGCATTGACGCTCTCATAGACAAGCCCGCCCGCGGGCGTCAGCCGCCCGACGAGCACGGTGCATGCGCCGCAATCGCCCTCGGCACAGCCCTCTTTGGTGCCCTTCAGCGAACGCGACAGGCGCAGCCAGTCGAGCAGCGTCTGGTCCGGCGCGACATCGGAGAGGGCAATGTCCTGCCCATTAAGAATGAAGCGCAGCTCTTGACGGATGGTGACAGCGGTCATCACTAGCTCCCGCGGTAGGTGGAATAGCTGAAGGGCGAGACGAGCAGCGGCACATGGTAGTGGGCGCGTTCGTCGGCGATGGCAAAGCGGATCGGGATGATGTCGAGGAATTCGGCCGTTCCATCCGTGCCGCGGAAATAATCGCCGGCGTGGAACCTCAGCTCATAGGTCCCGGCCCGCATCGCCTCCGCCGACAGCAGCGGCTGATCGCAGCGCCCATCGTCGTTGGTGTTGACCGACTTCAACCGATGCGCCGTTTCGTCCTCGATGCGGTAGAGGTCGATGCGCAGCCTGTCGGCGGGCTTTCCGCGCACCGTATCCAGAACATGGGTCGTGAGCCGGCCGGCTCCTGTTGCATGAGACTGCATGATTTCTCCCGAGCGTAGCACTCCTGTCTCCAATATCGGACAGGGCCATTCCCCTGAAAAGCAGCGAGATCCTTCGAGACTTTCAAGTTTTAGAGGGGGAATGGCGGGCAGGATTGGGCTTTACAAAGCCGCCATCGGGGAAACCGGAACGCAAAAAGCCGGGCCGTCCCCTCGAACGGCCAGGTTCCATGCGGCTTTCGCGGCTAAGCGAAGAAGGCGAAGCGCACCACGAAGAGCGCCGCGACGATCTGCGTCGCCGGATGCAGGACCGACCAGCGGCCGGTGCCGACCTTCAGCACGACGTAGCTGATGAAGCCGAAAGCGAGACCATTGGCGATCGAGTAGGTGAAGGGCATGGCAAGCGCCGTCAGGGCTGCCGGTGCCGCTTCCGTCAGGTCGTCCCAGTCGATCTCGGTGAGCTCGCGCATCATCAGGCCGGCGACATAGAGCAGAGCCGGGGCCGTGGCGTAGCTCGGCACCGAAGCGGCGAGCGGCGAGATGAAGAGCGCTGCCAGGAACAACACGGCGATGGCCAATGCCGTCAGGCCGGTGCGGCCGCCAGCCTGCACGCCGGAGGCGCTTTCGACATAGGCAGTCGTGCTGCTGGTGCCCATCAGCGAGCCTGCGACGATCGCGGCACTATCGGCGAGCAGCGCCCGGCTCAGGCGGTTCGGCCTGCCCTCTTCGATCAGCTTCGCGCGCTTGGCAACGCCGATCAGCGTGCCGGTGGCATCGAACACCTCTACGAGTACGAAGACGAGGATGACGTGCACCAGGCCACCATGCAGTGCACCGACGATATCGAGCTGCATGAATGTCGGCAGCATCGACGGCGGCATCGAGACGATGCCCTTGAACTCGCTGACGCCGAAGATCCAGGAGAGGACAGTGACGGCGAGAATGCCGATCAGGATTGCGCCGCGCACCTTCAGCGCATCGAGCACGGCAATCACGAAGAAGCCGAAGATCGCCAGTAGCGGGCCGGTTTCGCGCAGATTGCCGAGGCCAACGAGTGTCGCCGGATTATCGACAACGATATTGGCGCTCTTCAGCGCAATGATCGCCAGAAACAGACCGATACCGGCGGCGATCGCGCTTCTCAGCGAATGCGGAATGCCATCGATCAGCCAACGCCGCACGCCTGTGACGGTGAGGAGCACGAAGATCATGCCCGAGATGAAGACGGCGCCGAGCGCCTGCTGCCAGGTAAAGCCGAGGGCGGCGACCACGGTGAAGGCGAAGAAGGCGTTGAGCCCCATGCCCGGCGCCATACCGATCGGCCAGTTGGCGACCAGCGCCATGACGATCGAGCCGAGTGCAGCTGCCAGACAGGTGGCAACGAAGATCGCATCGCGATCCATGCCGGTGCTCGACAGGATATCGGGGTTGACGAAGATGATATAGGACATCGTCAGGAACGTCGTGACGCCCGCGATGAGTTCGGTGCGCACGGTCGTACCGTGCTCCTGCAATTTGAAAAGCCGTTCGAACATAATTCCTCCCGAGGCGAGCGCTCCCGGCGCTGCCCTATGTCATGGGGCCGCCTGCATCTCCTCCGGATACAGGCGCAAGAAACCCGAAATCCGGAATTTTCCTGCTGAGAGGGATTGTGCTTTGCCTGAAAGCGCGGCGCTAGATCAGGATTTCCCCGAAAAAATGCAAAAGACTTTCAAATTTTAGCAACTGTTTCGGCGCGCTTTATTCTGCTCTTCAAGGTCGCAGAGCGGCCGGCCAGACCGCCTGAAACGGCCGTCTGCAACGCTGCTCGGCCCGTTTCTGCCCCGATATCGTCGGGCACCCATCGATATATGCACAATAGTTCGCGGAGTGCAAAGTGACCAACCCTACCTACTTCTCGCCGCGTGGCGGCAACCCTGCCCAGACAGAGCTCCTGTCCGGCCGCGCCGTCTTCACGGAAGCCTACGCAGTCATCCCCAAGGGCGTCATGATGGATATCGTCACCAGTTACCTGCCCTTCTGGGAGAAGACGCGCCTTTGGGTGATTGCGCGCCCGCTTTCCGGCTTCGCTGAAACTTTCTCGCAATATATCATGGAAGTCGCCCCCGGAGGCGGCAGCGACCAGCCAGAGGCCGATCCGATGGCCGAAGGCGTGCTGTTCGTCGTCGAGGGGGAGATCAGCGTAGAGCTTGCGGGAGCAACTCATGTGCTCCGTCCCGGCGGATATGCCTTCCTGCCGCCCTCCTGCGGCTGGCGGCTGCGAAACCGTGGCGAGGAAACCGCACGCTTCCACTGGATCCGCAAAACCTATGAGAAGGTGGAAGGTCTCAGCATTCCCGAACCCATCTTCACCAACGAACAGGATATCGCGCCCTCGCCGATGGCGGGCACCGAGGGACGGTGGGCGACCACGCGTTTCGTCGATCCGCTCGATCTGCGCCACGACATGCACGTGACGATCGTCACATTCGAGCCGGGTGCGATCATTCCCTTCATGGAGACCCATGTCATGGAGCACGGCCTTTATGTGCTTGAAGGCAAGGCGGTCTACCGGCTCAATCAGGACTGGGTGGAGGTCGAAGCCGGAGACTTCATGTGGCTGCGCGCCTTCTGCCCGCAGGCCTGCTATGCCGGCGGACCCGGTAAGTTCCGCTACCTCCTCTACAAGGATGTGAACCGGCACATGAAGCTCGGGCGGTAACAATCAACCAGCAGATCGTTGCCCGGCTGTTAAAACTTATTAAACCATCATCTATAAGCTAGGTGGGATCGACCAACCCGCGCCGAACGAATAGTGCCGCGAAACTGCCAGGAGAATGCGCCGTGTCCAGAAGGTTTTCACTCCTTGGGTTTTCCGGTCTGGCGCTTCTCTCGATCGCGGCTTCCGCACAGGCGGCGCCGTCCGGCTCCACGATGCCGATCCCGAACTGGCTGATGGTACATGTCGGCGTCGACGACGGGCAGATCGCCCTGCCCGTCCTCCAGCGCGCGCGCAGTCTCTATTTCTCGAAGGTGGCCGAAGGCAAAGTCCGGAACGGCTGCTATTTCGCGATGGACGCTACGCGGCCGAACGACCCGGGCGACCAGTCGAGCGGCCGGTTCTATGTGATCTGCGAGGGCGACATGTCGTTCAGCGTCATCTCTTCCGGTCACGGTGGGGGGCGCAATCTCCAGGGTGTGGCGAATTTCTCCAATGGCCGGGAATGCGCCAAGAATTTCGGCAACGCGCTGGATTCCAACCTGACCGCGGGGGGCGCCTATCTGACGAGCGAGATCAAGACCTCCTTCAAAGGCTATTACCGCACCAGTGCCGACCGCCAGGCGGCCTTCATCCGCTCCTTCGTGCAGTTCGACGGGATTGGCGAGACCGCCAATGCCAGACAGCGGGCGATCGGCGGCCATGCGGCAGCCCTCGTTTCCGGCATCTGCATGCAGAAGAAGCCCGACAGCCCCTATGCCAACAGCCAGGGCTATACGCCGCTCGGCAAACTCGTGACCTATGCGGGCGGTCGCAGCGACGGCTGCACCAGCTGGTCGCCATCCGATGCGCCGAAGGTTCTGTCCATGGTCGATGGCAACCCGACGACGCTCTACATCTACCCGGATTCAGGCGACATCAAAGCCGTGGCGCAAGCCGTCGCAGCCGGCCAATCGCCGGTCACCAACGGCAGCTACTGGAACGCCTCCTGCCTGAAAGCGATCGGCTCTCCGAAGTTCTGGCCGAAGGAAAAGCTCGAGCCGATCATCGCCCAGTACAAGGCCGATCATCCGCCGCAGCCGTCGCGCCCCGTGCCGATGTGCGACAGCACGACCAACTGATCCGAAGCGCGATCATTCGCAGAGAATAGCCTCTTCGAAAAAAAAGAGGGCGCTCGACCAGAAGGGAGCGCCCGTACCAAATCTTCGGCGTCAGTTGCGGCGGAGGCCGAAGCTTGGTTGAGGACAATGTGACCCGAGTCGCAGGCCGAGCGCAAGCCGCAACGGAACAAGAAGAGAACACTTCGGCTTTGCCGGCCTGATGGCTGCACAGGTTTTCCACCACTTGTCCACAGGCCAAGCCCTTGAAATAGCGCTATTCTCCGTTGCCGCAGGAACGTTTTGCTGCGGCTCTTCGGCCACGCGCCGTCAGACTTTCATCGGATTGATACCGTCATGTGCCTTGGAGGCGTATCATGTCCTCCTCCTTGAGCGCCAGGCGGCGGGTCGCTCGGAGACAGGGAGCGGCCGGCGCCATCGTTGGCCGCTCCCCGCAATTGCCGCCAACGGCGCTTCATATGCCACTCTTTCATCTGGCGTAAATGACCTCAAGATTGGCATTTATGCCGATAGGCCTCGGCCTCACGCCCGGCTATAAATCGGCATCCTGGCCGATGTTTGGCTCCTCGCCAGCACGGCCGCATGATGGCGACAGGAAGATCAGGCGATGGCCGAAAACCAATCCATTCAGCAATATTACGATCGCGGCAGCCTCAGGGAGCGTCTGGAAGCAGCGCTTGCGGCCGATGGCCTTGCTCGCCGCGTGCTGGCGCCTGAGGATCTCGCGCCGCTCGACCAGTTTCATTCCCGCGGCCTGGCGGCGACGGTCGAGCTTGCCGATGCTCTCGATATCGACGGCTCGGCAGCGGTGCTCGATATCGGTTCGGGCCTCGGCGGACCGTCGCGCTATCTAGCGGCGCGGTTCGGCTGCAAGGTGACGGGCATCGATCTCAGCCAGTCTTTCGTCGATGCGGCAAGCTTCCTGGCGGAGCGGACCGGCCTTTCCGGAAAGGTTGCCTACAAGCAGGCAAATGCGCTTGCCCTGCCGTTCGACGACGGCATGTTCGATCTCGCCTGGACGCAGCATGTCGCGATGAACATCGCGGATCGCGCCGGCTTCTACCGTGAGGCGTTCCGCGTCCTGCGACCCGGCGGGAAGCTGGCGATCTATGACGTCGTCGCCGGCGAAGTCACTCCCATGCATTTCCCGGTACCATGGGCCGAGCAACCGGCGATGAGTTTTGTCGTGACCGCCGATGAGATGCGAGACGTGCTCGTTTCACAGGGCTTCCGCATCACGTCGTGGACGGATTGCACGGAAGCCGGTGCGGACTGGTTCGAGGCGCGCCAGCGCGCGCAGGCAGCAGCGGCGAAAGCTCCAGCGCTCGGCCTTCACGTCGTCATGGGCAGCGAGTTCGGCATTGCCGGCCGCAATCTCGGGCGCAATCTGCGCGAAGGCAGGGCCGGCCTCATTCAGGCGATTGCGCAAAAGCCCTGATCGCATTACCGGCAAGAATGAAGAATATCGACGGAGACAATTTCATGTCAGATCGCATCACCGGGGCCGCCTTGATCGGCAATAGCGACGTGGCTCCCGGCCAGAAGACGCTGATCGCGTATAATCCCGCGACATCGGCAACCCTTACGCCCGAATTCCGCAATTCCTCCGAGGAAGACGTCGCCCGCGCCTGCGACCTCGCCTGGAATGCGTTCGACCGCTACCGCCAGCTGCCGATCGAAACACGCGCCGCTTTCCTGGACGCAATCGCCGAAGAGATCGACGCCTCCCAGGCGGCCATCATCGAACGCGCAGGTGCGGAAAGCGGCCTGCCGGAGGGGCGGCTCAAAGGCGAATTTGCACGCACACTGAACCAGTTGCGCCTCTTTGCTCAGACCGTGCGCGATGGCGCATGGCTCGATCTACGCATCGATAGCGCCCTGCCGGATCGCCAGCCGCTGGCACGCCCGGATCTGCGCATGCGCCAGATCCCGCTTGGCCCCGTGGCGGTTTTCGGATCGAGCAACTTTCCGCTCGCCTTCTCGGTTGCGGGCGGAGACACCGCGTCGGCGCTGGCGGCTGGATGCCCTGTCGTCGTCAAGGGACATCCCGCACATCTCGGCACCGGCGAACTTGTCGCCCGCGCCATCCGCAGCGCCGCAGAACGGACGGGAATGCCGGAAGGCGTGTTCTCCTATCTCCCCGGCGAAATCGCCACCGGCACGGCACTGGTCAAGAACCCGAAGATCAAGGCGGTCGGTTTCACCGGATCACGGCGCGGCGGCCTTGCTCTGGTGGCGCTGGCTTCGGCCCGCCCCGAGCCAATCCCCGTCTATGCCGAAATGAGCAGCGTCAATCCCGTCTTCGTCATGCCACAGGCGATCGAAAAGCGCGCTGCAGCGATCGCCAAGGGCTATGCCGCATCGCTAACGCTCGGCGCCGGCCAATATTGCACCAGCCCGGGCCTGATGTTCGTGCAGCAGAGCGCAGGGCTTTCGGCTTTCCTCCAGACGCTCGAAGCCGAGCTCGGCGCGCACCAGCCGGCACCGATGCTGACGAGCGGCATTCATGCAGCCTACGAAGCCGGGCGAGATGCGCTTGCTGCTCACGACGGCGTGTCGGCGGCTGCCGAAAGCCAGCCGCCCGCAGGGCCGAACCGCGGCCGCGCGGCGGTGTTCAAGACCGATGTGAAGAGCTTCCTCGCCAATCCGGAGCTGAGCCAGGAAATCTTCGGATCAGCCTCGCTGCTGATCGTCTGCGACAGCGTCGATGAAATGCGGGACGCCGCCGAACAGCTCGAGGGACAGCTGACCGCAACGCTGCATCTCGAGCCCGAGGACGTCGCCGCAGCCGGACCGCTCATTCCGGTTCTCGAGCGGCGCGCCGGGCGCATCCTTGCCAATGGCTGGCCGACGGGCGTCGAAGTCTCTCATGCCATGGTCCACGGTGGCCCCTTCCCGGCGACATCGGACAGCAGCACGACCTCGGTCGGCACGCTCGCGATCCGCCGCTTCCTGCGGCCGGTCTGCTACCAGGATATGCCGCAGGCGCTCCTCCCCGCCGAGTTGCAGCCCGGCACGCTCGAAGCCCTTCCGCATCTCGTCGACGGGAAGCGCGACGATCTGCGCTAATGTGCCAGACTAGGAGGTGCCGGTTGCGAAGATCGGCATCTCCCGACAGTCGGCCTACATTAAAAAACAACGATAGATCGTATTTTAGCAGTTCCGGAAACGAGATTTGTGGTCTCTGCGCCTACCCTGAGTATTCCAACCTCATTGGCGCCGATATGCTCGAACTGCAAAACAAAGTTCTCGAACGGATCGCCAAGGGCGAGCCGCTCACCGAAACATTGGAAACATTGTGCCGTCTGGTGGAAGCCCGCCTGCCGGGCATTCAATGTTCGGTCCTTCGCGTTGAAAACGGCGTGCTGCACCCGCTCGCAGCTCCCTCCCTGCCGAAGCATTACAGCGATGCACTCGACAATCTGGAGATTGGCCCGCTTGCCGGTTCCTGTGGCACCGCCGCCTATTATGGCGTCCCCGTCATCGTCACGGATATCGCGAGCGACGCGCGCTGGGCCAAATACAGGGCGCTTGCCCTGCCGCTCGGGCTCCTAGGCTGCTGGTCGACGCCTGTTATCAGCGGCGGTAAGGTCATCGCCACTTTCGCCCTCTATTTCGGCAACGGCCGTCATCCCGAGAGCCATGACAAGGAAGTCATCGAGACCTGCACGCATCTCTGCGCAATCGCGATCGAGCGCGACGAGCGCACCCGGGAAAGGGAACGCCTCACCTATACAGATGCGCTGACGGGACAGGCCAATCGGGCGCGCTTCAACGAAGTGCTGCACGGCCTGCAGGCCGCAAACAGCGACTTCGGCCTGCTGCTTGCCGATATCGACAATCTCAAACTGGTCAACGACACATTCGGCCATGGCGCGGGCGACGCCCTGATCCAGACGGTGGCGCGGCGTATTGCTGCCGCCGTGCCCAGGGATCGGACCTTCCGGCTCGGTGGCGACGAATTTGCCGTGATCTTCGACGGCATCGGCATTGATGAGCTGACCGAGCACTGCAACGCCATACTCCGTGAAATCAAGCGCCCGGCGCAATGCGACAGGCATGTCGTGTTCCCGTCGGTGACCGCAGGCGGCGCTATCTCCGGCAATGGCGACGCGCGCCAGAACGCCGATATCGCGCTCTATCACGGCAAATCGCGCTATCGCGGCCAGTTCACAGCCTATTATCCCGGCATGGGCACGGCGCTGACACGCAGGTTCCGCGCAATTCGCGATGTCGGCATTGCGCTCGCCGAAGGACGGATCGAGGCGCACTACCAGCCGATCGTTCGGCTCGACACGAAGGAGATCGTCGGCTTCGAAGCGCTTTGCCGGATGCGGACGGCCTCGGGCGACGTCGTTGCGGCGGCGCATTTCCATGAGGCGATGCTGGATGGCGATATCGCATTGCAGATCACCGAGCTCATGCTCGTGACCGTCGCCGCCGACATGCGCCGCTGGCTCGATCTCGGCCTGCCGCTGCAACACGTCGGCCTGAACCTGTCAGCCGCGGATTTCCACACCGGCAATCTCCAGGCAAAGCTGCAGGAGCATTTCACCGCAAAGGGCGTGCCGCTGGAACATGTAATCCTGGAGGTGACCGAGTCCGTCTATCTCGACCCCCGCGACCACATGATCGGCGAGGAGATCAGCACCTTTCGGGAGCAGGGGCTGCGCGTCGCGCTCGACGACTTCGGCACGGGCTATGCCTCCCTCACCCACCTGCTCACCGTTCCCGTCGATATCATCAAGATCGACAAATCCTTCGTCGATCGGCTCATCCACGAGGAGCCGGGCGCCGCTATCGTCGAAGGCCTTGTCGGCATCGCCGGCAAGCTCGGCATCCGCGTCGTTGCCGAAGGCATCGAGATCGAAAGCCAGGTCTCGGATCTCGTTGCGATGGGATGCGTGCTCGGCCAGGGCTTCCTGTTCTCGCGCGCCGTCGATTTCGATACGGCAACCGAGCTGCTCAGGACAAAAGGGCAGAGACCATCGGCAGAGGCCGGCGCGCTGACGCGCGTCGGTGTCTGAGGGGCTCTTGCGCGGCGGGCTGGCTTATAAGAAATCGTCGCGGCGCGGCGTGAACGTGTCGATCAACAGGCCGGGCGCTAGCGCCACGACGCCGTGCACGAGGTTCGGGGCGACGATAAAGCTGCTGCCCTGCTCCAGCCGGGTCGTCTTGCCGTCGACGGTGACGTCGAATGCGCCTTCGGCGACATAGCTGACCTGGGTATGCGGATGCGAGTGCGGCGCGCCGACTGCACCCTCCTCGAAGCGGAAGGCGACCAGCATCATTTCGGGTCTCTGGCTCAGAACGGCGCGGCGGTTGCCGGGGGCGACCTCGGTCCAGACCGTGTCTTCGGGAAGGGAGAAGAATGACATCATGATCCTTTCATCGGGCTAGCCATCCGCCGTCGACGGGCAGGATGGCACCATGCACATAATCGGAAGCGGGAGCGGAAAGGAAGATCGCCGCACCCACCATATCGTCCGGACGCGCCCAGCGGCCCGCCGGAATTCGCTTCAGGATATCGGCGCTGCGTTCGGCATCGGCGCGCAGCGCTTCGGTATTATTGGTCTCGACATAGCCGGGCGCAATCGCATTGACGTTGATGCCCCGGCTCGCCCATTCATTCGCCATCAACCGCGTCAGGCCGGCAAGGCCGCTCTTTGCGGCCGTGTATGAGGGAACGCGGATACCCCCTTGAAAAGACAGGAGAGAGGCGATGTTGATGATCTTGGCGCTGCGTCCGGACGCGATCGCATTCTTCGCAAAGGACTGGCTGAGGAAGAAGGCCGATTTCAGATTGGTGTCGATGACGGCATCCCAATCCTCTTCGGTGAAATCCAGCGCGTCGGCGCGGCGGATGATGCCGGCATTGTTGACGAGAATATCAGGCGTTGCTCCGGCAGCGACGGCCTGTTCGATGACAGCGCGTGCGGCCTCTGTCTTTGAAAGATCAGCCGCGATGGTGCGAAAGCTGCGGCCGTGGCCGCGCACCAGCGCCTCCGTTTCCGTCATCGCCGAGCGCCCGACGCCGATGATGTCGGCGCCGGCGCTTGCAAGGCCGGCTGCGATCGCCTGGCCGATGCCGGTATTGGCGCCGGTGACGACGGCGCAGCGGCCGCTCAGATCGAAGCCGGTCACCGCAGCGCGTCCATCGGAACCTTGTCCATATCGGTAAAGCTCATGTTATCGCCCGCCATCGCCCAGATGAAGGCGTAGCGTCCGGTGCCGGCGCCCGAATGAATCGACCATCCCGGCGAGAGGACCGCATCGTGGTTCTTCAGGACGACGTGCCGGGTTTCACTCGGCTCTCCCATGAAGTGGAAAATGCGCGTCTGCTCCTGCATGCCGAAATAGAGATAGACCTCCATCCGCCTGTCGTGGACATGCGCCGGCATCGTGTTCCACACCGAGCCCGGCTCGAACATCGTCAAGCCGACGAGAAGCTGGCAGCTGTCACAGACATCGGGATGCACATACTGGTTGATGGTGCGCGCGTTGGACTCTTCTGCAGAACCGAGCACCACCTTGCGCGCCATATCGCGGGTGATGAGGACCGTCGGGCAGGCGCGATGGGCGGGTGCGCTCAGCAGATAGAAAAGCGCCGGCCCGCTGGCATCGCGGCTCTCGAAGCGAAGGGCTGACGCCCCCATGCCGACATAGAGTGCCTCCTGAAAACCAAGTTCGTAGGTCTTGTCCCCAACCGTGACACTACCGGCGCCGCCGATATTGACGATCGCCGCCTCGCGGCGTTCGAGAAAGGCATCCGTTCCGGTCTCGGGAACGCAGGAGATTTCGAGGGCTTCCCGGGTCGGCGAAACGCCGCCGACGATCATCCGGTCGAGATGGCTGTAGGTCAGGTTGATCTCGCCTGGGCGGAACAGGTTTTCGATGACGAAGCCTTCACGCAGTCCCTGCGTATTGCGGCGCGCGGCATCCTCAGGCCCGACGACCTGGCGGGTTTTGACAGATAGGGTCATTCATTTGCCTCTTATCTTGAACATCTGTGTCAGCTCAGCACGACATACTCGGTCAATTGTCCGACGGTCGTGTCGGCCTTTTCGACGTCGAATACCTTCGTTCCGTGGCTCATGATCACGAAGCGATCGCAGACCTGGTAGGCATGGTAGAGATTGTGGGTGACGAGCACGCTGGAGACATTCTCGGCCTTCAGCTTCAGCACCTGGTTGAGCAACGCTTCCGTTTCGCGAACGGAGAGAGCCGAGGTCGGCTCGTCGAGCAGCAGGACGCGCTTCTTGAAATAGACGGCGCGGGCGATCGCCACCGCCTGCTTCTGGCCGCCGGAAAGATTGCCGACGAGCGTATCGGGCGAGTCGATACCGGCGATATGGACGGCGTTCTTCAGCACCTCCATGGCAATCTCGCGCATCTCTGCCTGCCTGAGAAAACCGAAGCGATCGGTCAATTCGCGGCCCATGAAGATGTTGCGCGTGATCGAGAGGGAATCGACCAGCGCCGTATGCTGGTAGATCGTCTCGATGCCGGCGTCGGCCGAATCCGAACGGCAGGTGAAGAGCGTCCGCTTGCCGTCGACCGTCAGATATCCGTCGGTCGGCTTGTGGATGCCGGAGATCAGGTTGACCGTCGTCGATTTCCCGGCGCCGTTGTCGCCGAGCAGGCCGACCACTTCGCCTTCGCCGATATGGAAGCTCAGGTTGCTGAGCGCAGTCAGCGCGCCGAAACTCTTGGAGATGTTGTGGAGTTCGAGAAGATTGGGTTTCGACATCACGCAAGCCCCCGCCGCTCGATGAGATGGTTGAAGATTGCCGCCAGCACGATGAGCGTCGCGATGAACATGTCGAGATAGAAGCCCGGCGCTCTCAGGAGCAGCAGGACATCGGTGATGGTGTGGATGAGCAGCACGCCGAGGAAGATGCCGATGATCGACCCCCGGCCACCGCGCAGCGACAGGCCGCCGATCACGCAAGCGGCGATCGCCTGCAGTTCGAGACCCGCGCCCTGCCCGGGCTGAACGCTGCCGACGCGCGTCGTTGCCAGTATCCCGGCAACAGCCGCCATGCCACCGGCGATCGCAAATCCGATCAGCTTGACGCGGCCGGTATTGATGCCGATCGCCTCGGCTGCGCCGCGATTGCCGCCGGTCGCAAAGACGTGGTTGCCGAAGCGGTGGCTGTGAAGCAGCAGATGGAAGGCTGCGACCAGCAGTATGATCCAGATGAAGGCCGCGTTGATGCCGAAAAGACTGCCCGAAAACAGGCTTGTAAAGACGGCTTCCGGATCGAAGCGGACCTGAACGGCGCCGTTATAGAGCAGCACGGCGCCACGCCAGAACAGCAGGCCGCCGAGCGTCACGATGAATGACGGAAGCCCGAAGCGCAGCGTGATCTGGCCGTTCAGAAGCCCGATCATCACGCCCGCCAGAATGCCAATCGGCGCGGCGATGAAGGCGCTGATGCCGAGATTGACGAGGCTTGCCATCAGGATGGCGGTAAAGGTGTAGACGGAGCCGATCGAAAGATCGAACTCGCCGGATATCATCAGCACGCCGGCGCCGAGCGCCAGGCAGCCGAGCACCGGGATCGCCTTCATCAGGATCGTCAGGTTCTGCGGCGACAGGTAGCGAAAGTCATCGGGATAGAGCAGCGCTCCGACGATGCAGACGATCTGCAGCGTCATGAAGACGAGGAAGATTGCGCCTGCCGGTTTGCCCATGATCTGTTTGAGGATCGATTGTTTCTGGGTCCGCGACCGGGGCGCGGCACTCTCTGCAAGAATAGGTGTCACGGTCTGGTACTCGATTTTTGGGAGAGCGGGGAACCGGCCGTAAAGGCGGCTCCCCTTGTCTGTCGCTTAGCGGTAGCTGCCGATCAGCGGCTTGACCGAGCTGATGCGCGACTTGTCGAGGAAGGCGCCCTGGCCGGTATCGACATCGGTCGGCGTCAGGCCGTATTTCTTGGCGAGCGCGATCTGGGCGATCGGATAGTAGCCCTGCAGGTAAGGCTGCTGGTCCATGGTGGCGAACATCGCGCCGGATTCTACCGCGTTGACGATCTCGACCGCCAGGTCGAAGCCGCCGAACGGGATCTTGGCGCCGGCATCCTTGATTGCGCCTGCCCCGACGGTCGAGGTGACCGAGCCGGTGCCGAACAGCGCCTTGACATTAGGATTGGCGACCAGGAACTGAGCGATGATGTTTTGCGCCTCGGCCGGGTCCAGTCCGGCGCGTACGGTCTCGACCTTGATGCCGGCTTCCTTCATCGACTTTTCGATACCGCCGCCGCGGGCGACGGCGAAGCTCGCCTCGGGGATTTCGCGCGGATTGAAGACGACGTCGCCGGACTTCAGGCCGAACTCCTTGATCATGCGGTTGCCGAGTTCATAGCCCGATGCGAACTCATCCATGCCGACATAGGCCTGGCGGCAATTGCCCTTGGCGCCTTCGAGGTCGTCATTGTTGAAGCCGATGACGATAATGCCGGCCTTGACGGCGGCGCAGATGCTGCTGTCGAACGCATCCGAAGAGGAAATCGCCACGGCGATGCCGTCGACCCCGCTTGCCGTTGCGCTCTCGATCAGGTCGTTCTGGCGAACCGGATCGTTGTTGGCATATTGCACGTCGAGATCGACGCCGAACTGTGCCGCTGCATCTTGTGCGCCCTTCACCACGGGGTTAAAGAACTGCACACTCGGATCAAGATAGATGATCATCGTCGCCTTGACGTCTGCGGCAAGCGCCGTCGACGAGGCCATGGCGGCAAAGCCCGCGGCAAGCACCGCGGCTTTAAGATTGGTCAGTTTCATTTGCGTATCCTCCCTTTGGATGTGCAATACGGGTCGAAAGACCCAATTCTCGGCTGGCGAGCTCCGACCAAAGATCGCGCCAGCCGAGATTTCCCCCATCAAGCCCTTCCGCTCTCCTGCCTTGGCGAAAGGACCTGCTTAATCATCAGGCGAACCAGGGCGCCGGGCGCCCGAGCGTCACATGGATGCCCTTGAACTGCGAATATTCGTCGAAGCCGTAGCGGCCGAGCTCGCGGCCGAGGCCGCTTTTCTTGTAGCCGCCGATCGGCAGCTCCGGCGTGCCGTCGATGACGCTGTTGATCCAGCAGCGGCCGGCCCTGATGCGGCGGATGCTCTGCAGCGCGGTTTCGAGATCCTTGGTCCAGACGGAGGCCGAAAGCCCGTAGTCGCTGGCATTCGCCATCGCCACCGCCTCGTCGGCCGTCTTGAAGGTCAGCGTCGAAAGCACCGGCCCGAAGATCTCCTCGCGGGCGATCGACATATCGGGCGTGACGCCTGCAAAGACCGTGGGCGCATAATAGAGACCGGCCCCCTCGCCTGCCCGCGCGCCGCCGAGCAGCAGTTCGGCGCCTTCCTTGACGCCCGCTTCGACATAGGAATGGACCTTGGCGGCGTGGGCCTCCGAGATCATTGCGCCGATCTTGGTGCGCTCGTTCAGCGGATCGCCGAAGGTGACCTTGCGCGAGATATCGAGCAGCCGCTCCATCAGCGCATCGCGGATACCTTCCTGGACGAGAAGACGGCTGCCGGAAATGCAGCACTGCCCGGCATTGTGATAGACGCCATAGGCGATGCCATCGGCGGCAGCTTCCAGATCGGCATCGGCAAAGACGATCTGCGGACCCTTGCCGCCGAGCTCCAGGCCGACGCGCTTGACGCTGCGCGCTGCAATTTCGCCGAGCTTGGTGCCGACGCGCACCGAGCCGGTGAATGCGACCATATCGGTGCCGGGATCTTCGGCGAGCACCTGACCGGCCGGATCGCCGTAGCCGGTGACGACGTTGAAGACGCCATCGGGAATGCCGGCTTCGCGGGCCAGTTCCGCCATGCGGATCGAGGTGCCCGAGGTGAATTCCGAGGGCTTCAGGACGACGGTGCAACCGGCGCCGATCGCCCAGGGAACCCGCTCGGAGGCGATGATGAAGGGGAAATTCCAGGGCGTGATGATGCCGACGACGCCGACCGGCTCGCGAAGCACGAGGCCGAGGCGGTCATCGCCGATATTGTTGTGGGACTGCCCCTCGAGCGCGCGAACCTGACCCGCCGCATAAGACCAGAGATCAGCGCAGAAGCCGATTTCGCCGCGCGCCTGCGCGATCGGCTTGCCGACCTCCAGGCTTTCGATCAATGCCAGCTCTTCCTGCTTCTGAAGGATGAGATCGGCGACCTTGAACATCAGCCGGGAGCGCTCGGCGCCCGACATCCGCGGCCAGGGGCCGGTATCGAAGGCGCGGCGGGCAGCCGCGATCGCCTGTCTCACGTCATCTGCCGAAGCATCCGGCCAGGTGCCGACCACCACACCCGCATGCCCGGGGCTGACGCGATCGATCGTCTTGCCCGACGATGCGTCGACAGACTTGCCATCGACAAGCATCTGATAGCGGGATTTAATGTGGAGACGCGGATCACTGGAATCGGGCGTGATGAAGTTCGACATTTTAGACAACAATGCTTCCTCAAGGCCGGACGCAAGCTGCCGGCCCCTCCCTATTTGCCCGGCTTTTGCACCGCCGGATTTATGTTGCGTTTGAATTGTATGGTACTGTATGGTGGTTTTAAATGGATGTCAACGCATGACGGCGGCACGAGATATGCACCTCGAAACTTTAAAGGTTGAGACCGGCGAAACCGCCGCAGCACAGGTCGAGCGGGACCTGCGCGAGCTGATCATTCAGCTGGAGCTCGCTCCCGGCATGCGGCTTTCGGAACAGGAAATCGCCACCCGCATGGGCGTATCGCGCCAGCCGGTGCGCGAAGCCCTGATCGCGCTCGGCAAATCCAAGCTCGTCGACATCCGCCCAAATCGCGGAACCGTCGTCGTCCGCATCTCGGCGCGGCAGATGATGGAAGCCCGCTTCGTGCGTGAGGCGCTGGAGACCGCCGTTGCGCGGCGCGCCAGCGAAAGCTTCGACACCTGGACGCGGCGGCGGATCGATACGATCCTCATGCGCCAGCGCGCCGCCATGGAGGCGCAGGACCACAACGCCTTCCGCCGCGAGGACGAACAGTTTCACATCGCGATCGCCGAGGGCGCGGGCTGCAGCCTCGCCTGGAACGCCATCTCCGATATCAAGGCGCATATGGACCGCGTCTGCAACCTGCAGCTCCGCCATCCGGATTCCATGCTGCGGCTGATCGCCGAGCATGAGGCAATCATCACCGCGATCGATACGCGCAACTCCGATGCGGCCGACGCGGCGATGCGCGCGCATCTGAACGGCATTCTCTCGGACCTGCCGCAGATCGAAGCGGACCATCCGGATCTGTTCGAATAGCGCGACTTCGGCACTCCGCCGTCTCGCCATTGAGTTAAATCGATATTTATGCGGCAAACCTAATTCGAGCCGCGGTTACCGCTTTTCTTCTCAAATCTCCCTTTGTAGCGTCCTCCCACCTTGGGGATGGAGCAGAAATGGAATCGTCGTCGGATTTCAATGCGGAACTACATGCGCGCCCGTCGATCTATTTCGATGGCCCGGCTTTCGTCGAGCATGTCGCCATCATGCCGGGCGAAGGCAGTGCGGCGAGCCATATGGGATTTCACGACACCCTGTCGAATGAAGCGGATGTCGCAGTCCGCGTCGAGCGGCACACCGAATTCGTAACGGTGACGCGGCTTCGAAAACTCTCTGCCGACGCAGCGGAATGGCCGTCCTCCGAACTATCGGATAGCGAAGTGGTGGAACTGACCGGCATCGCATCGCCAAAACAGATCTGCCGAGTAGCAATCCTGGTCGTCGACGAAACCGCCGAGGACCTCCCGCCGCATCTGGCAAGGTTCGGCTTCGGCGACACCGCGGCCTCCTTCATCGGTGGTGGCTCCGCCCTCGTCTGCTCCGATTTCAAGGTGCGGCAGGATGGGTCGAGCCGTATCCTGCTCTTCAACAGGGATCTGAACGCCCATCGACTCGGCCGGATGGTCCGGCGCATATTCGAGATCGAGACCTACCGGGCGATGGCCCTGCTCGGCCTGCCGGTCGCTCATCGTCTGGCCCCGATGATCGGCGCCTATGACCGGAAACTGATCGAGCTGACGAACCGTAATCTGCTGATCCCGGCAGACGAACACAAGGAGCTGCTGGCCGATATCACGGTGCTCTCCTCGCAGATCATTTCGGCAGCCGCCGAGACCCGCAACAGGTTCAGCGCCACCGGCGCCTACACGACTATTGTCGAGGAACGCATTGCGCTGCTGCGCGAAACCCATGTGCCCGGCATCCAGCGCTACGGCACTTTCGTAGCGCGCCGCTTCAAGCCCGCCGTCCGTACCTGTCAGGCGACGGCGCTTCGGCTGGAACAGCTTTCACAGGCGACCACCCACCTGATCGACCTTCTGCAGACGCGCATTCAGGTGGAGATCGAACACCAGAACGCCGTGCAGATCCAGGCCATGGCCGAACGGGCGGCGACACAGGTGAAGATCCAGCGCGCCGTCGAGGGCTTCTCGATCATCGCGATCAGCTATTACCTGCTCAGCCTGCTGAAGGTCGTGTTCGAAACCGCTGATCATGCGGGATATCACATCGATCCCTTGGTGATGCTGGTCTCGATCCCGATCGTCATCGGTACGGTCTGCCTGACGATCCTGCGGGTCAAGCATGCGTTGAGTTCGGAGCACTAGGGAGCGGACTGCCCTATTGCCTGATCGCCGCGGCGAGATAGCGGGTGAGCTCGGCAGCGGATCTCTCCTTTGCCAGCCCCGCGGCTTGCCCGGACCACATGCTTGAGAAATCGGAGCTGCCGGTCTTTTCGGCCGCCGTGCGCAACGGCATCAGGGCGCCACCGGCTGTTGGAAACGCCGGAGCAATATCCGAGAGCGGGCCGATCTCACGCATCAGCCGGTTCATGAAGCCGCGGGCCGGCCGCCCCGTGAAGACATTGGTCAGCGCCGTCTTGTCCGCGCCTCCGGCGCGTAGCGCCTGGCGGTGAAAGTCCGTAACTTTTGCTTCCGGCGTCAGGAGATAGGCCGTGCCCACCTGGACGGCGGATGCGCCGAGCTCGAAGGCGGCGCGCACACCGCGCTGATCGGCAATGCCGCCAGCGGCGATCACCGGCACCGAGACGGCATCGGCGATCTGCGGGACGAGCGCGAAAGTCCCGACCTGGGTTGCCATATCCATACTCAGGAAGTTGCCGCGATGACCGCCCGCCTCGTATCCCATCGCGATGACGGCATCGACGCCGCGCTCTTCGAGCCAGCGCGCCTCGGCTACCGTGGTGGCAGAAGCGATGATCCTGGCATTCGTCGCCCTCACCCTTGCAAGCAGCGCGTCGCCCGGAAGGCCGAAATGGAAGCTGACGACCTCGGGACGATACTCCTCGACGATCTCGCAGAAAGCCGCGTCGAACGGCGCGCGATTGGACGATGGAACAGCATCGGCCGGATCGAGACCGAGCTCGACGTAGTAGGCAGACAGCGCCGCCCGCCACAGCATCTGCGCGGAGGGGTCCGGCTCAGGAGCGGCATGCGCGAAGAAGTTCACGTTGACAGGCTTTCGCGTCGCGGCGCGAATCTGGTCGAGCGCACTTCGCATCTGTTCGACCGTCAGCATTGCCCCGGGCAGCGAGCCCAGACCGCCGGCCTCGCTCGTCGCCATCACCATCTCCGGCGTCGTGGCTCCCGCCATCGGCGCCTGGATGATGGGGAGATCGATGCCGAAGAGATCGGTGATGCGGCTGTCTTTCCGGGATTCCATGGTCACGACCTCCTTTTCTCTGGCGCCCGCCGGCAACCCTATTCGGATTTGGCGTCTTGTTCAGCCTGCTTCCGGCGAAATTCCGGAGTGGTCACCCCGCCGACGCCCCAGTTCTCCAATTCGACCTCATCGATGACGACAAATGTCGAAGCATGCGGCTTGCCCATCACTTCGAAAAGCAGATCGCTGACGCCCTTGATCAGCGCCTTCTTCTGCTCCGGCGTCGTAGCCTGCGCGCCCGGCACCGTTCCTTCACGCGTTACCTTGATATTCACATAAGGCATGGTTCTTACCTTCGCTATGCCGGTCGTCTGATCCGACGCGGCGGTTGATGAACGTGGAGAGCTGCCCGCGCAGAACGCGGGCAAGCGTGAGTTACCAGCGTCCGGCGTGCTGGCCGCCATCGACATTGATGGTTTCGCCGGTCAGGAAGCGGGCGCGCTCGAGATAGAGCACGGCATCGACGACATCGCCGATCTCGCCCATGCGGCCGACCGGATGCAGGCCCTTGAGAAATTCGTGGGTTTCGGTGGGATGCATCGGCGTCTTGATAATGCCGGGTGCCACGGCATTCACCCGCACGCCACGCTTTGCATATTCGATCGCCAGACCGCGGGTGACAGCATCAAGGCCGCCCTTGGTCAGCAGGGCGAGACCCGACGGCACGTCGGAGAGAGCCTGATGAACAAGCGTCGTGGTGATCTGAACGATATGCCCATCGTGATGCTTTTCCAGATGGGGCAGCGCCAGCTGCGTGATATGGAAGAAGCCCTCGATATTGACCTTCAGCACATTGGCGAGCTCGTCCGTCGTATAGTCGACGAAGGGCTTGCCGATGAAAACGCCGGCATTGTTGATCAGCGTATCGATGCGGCCAAAGCGCTCGATGGCGGTATCGACGAGTGTCTGCGCGACGGCGCGTTCGCCGATATCGCCGGGCACCGCGACGATGCCAGTGTCGGCGGATTGCTTGATGTTGCGGGAATTAGCGACGACGGCATAGCCCGCCTCGCGATAGGCCTTGACGATACCGGCACCCAGGCCCTGCGAGGCGCCGGTGACGATGACGACTTTCTGTTCGCTGCTCATAATGATTTCCTTCCTTGTCCGGCCGCTGACTGCGGTCAGCCGGCGGGCTGATTGTCTTGCCCACCAGAGGTAGGCTGGTGACTTCTTGTGTGAAATTGGCTATTGGTTCTCAGTGGCTGAGAAAAAACGCACAGAGCCTGACTGGCAGGACATCCGCGTCTTCCTGGCGCTCGGGCGGCATCGCAGCCTCTCGGCGGCGGCCCGCACCCTGTCGGTCAATCACGCGACCATCGCGCGGCGGATCCGCTCGCTCGAGGCGACGCTCGGCGAGAAGCTGGTCGAGAGACGGCCGGATGGTTACGTCCTGACAGCAGCGGGCACGCAGGCGCTCGCGGTTGCCAGCGACATGGAGACGGCAGTTCAGACGCTGGTACGCGGCGGCACTGATGGCGCGCCCCGGGGGCTGGTTCGCATCAATGCCCCTCCGGCGCTTGCGCAGGGTTTCCTTACGGAGCGCCTGGCCGAAATCCCGCTTCAGTTTCCCGGACTGGACATCGATCTCGCCACTGATCTTCGCTCGGTGAGCCTTGAGCGTCATGAAACAGACATTGCCATTCGTCTCGGCCGGCCTCAGGATGGAGACCTGATGGCAAAGCTGCTGCTGCCGATGGCGTTCGGCTTCTACGGCACGCCGGTCATCTGCCAAGAGGTGGAGGAAGGTGCTGCGCCGAAATTCATCGGGTTTGATGAGACGAATTCCTATCTGCCGGAAGCCGCATGGCTTGCCCGGGAGTTCCCGAATGAACGGCTGGTGTTTCGCGCCAACAATCAGGTCGCGCAGGCAACCGCCGCCAGATCGGGCGCCGGATTGGCGCTTCTGCCCCACTATATCGGACGCGCCGAGCGCTCCCTCAGGCTCTGCCGGCTTGAGCCGGTTCCGCCGCCGCGCGAAATCTGGCTGCTCACACGGCGCCAGGATCGCAAGGAGACGCCGATACGTGCGGTCTGCGATTTCATCGCTGGGAAGTTTGCTGATGAACGAGCGCTATTCGAGGCGTGAGACTGACGAAGATCAACATGGGAGGAAGAAAATGGCCGAACCAGACCGTTGGCGCCACATGGCAAGCGCACCGAGAGACGGCAGCCGGATCCTTGTGACGATCCGCGCCGTCGAACAGGGGCCTGCCGAGGTCGATCTTGCCTATTGGTCGAATGGCGACCGGTTTGGCGCCGAGGGCTGGCGGGCATCCGATTCTTCGCCGGGGCAGATCATCGAATATGCCGAACCGGAACTGAAGTGTTGGATGCCGCTTCCAACGGTGGACGTGAGCCGCGCCGCGATGCCCACACCCTGGGAAGGCGAGGACGAACAGAATCTCGACGGCTCCGGGATCTGAGAGCCAAAAAACAGCGGCGGCGTAACGCTTTGAGTGGTTTTTGCGGGCTGATCGCGATCGGCGGCGCGGGGCGCTTCATCTTTCTGCTCGAAGCGTGCATAATGTCATGAAATTATCGCCTTCAAAACGAGACAATTCATGCGCCGCCAAGCCAATCCTTTCGCCACCGATCCGACTCCCGCGACAAAGCCGGTCGTCTGGCGGCCGAGCGTGGCGAAGCAGAAGGGCGAGACGAAGCATGCGGCTCTGACCGAGCGGATCATCGCCGATATCGATTCCGGCATCCTCAAGCCGATGGACCGGATGCCGACGCATCGCGACCTGGCGCGGGAACTCGGCCTGTCGGTCCAAACCGTCAGCCTTTCCTACAAGGAAGCGGAGAGGCTCGGCTATCTCAGCGGCGAAATCGGCCGCGGCACCTTCGTCAAGGCGCGCGTCACCGATCGCGCGGGCCGGATGATGCTCGATCACAGCCAGAACGAAGTGCTCGACCTCTCGATCATCCGCGCCGTCTATCTCGATGCCCATGAGGATGCTTCCCGTGAGATTTTTCGCGAGCTTGCCGAGAGCGATATTGCGAGCTTCATGCGGCCCTGCCGGCCGATCGCCGGGCTCGACCGTCATCGCGAGGCAGCACGGCTCTGGTTGCAGCCGATGGGCGTCAGCGCCGGCGCCGAGCGCATCCTCGTCACCAACGGGGCGGCGCACAGCATCTTCCTCGCCCTGAGCTGCATCATCCGCTCCGGCGATGTCGTGCTGTGCGAAAACCTCACCGACCACGGGATCATCGGGCTCTCCAATATCCTCGGCTTCAGCCTGAAGGGATTGCCGACAGATGCCGAGGGCATCTTGCCCGATGCGCTGGAAGCGGCTTGCGCCGTGGGCAGTGTCAGGGCGCTGGTGCTCATTCCGACGCTCAACAACCCGACGAGCCACGTCGCCGGCGCAGAGCGCCGACGCGCGATCGCCGAGATTGCACAGCGTTACGGCATCTTCGTCATCGAGGATGAGGTCTACAGACCGATGATCGAGGAGGACCTGCCTTCCATCACCGAGCTACTGCCCGATCTCGGCTTCTTCGCCACAAGCTTCACCAAGACGGTGCTGACCGGCCTGCGGGTCGGCTACCTCGTCGTCCCACCGGCCTATTCCATCCGTGCCGCTTCCATTCTTAGGGTATCGAGCTGGAGCGGCACCTATCTCACGGCCGAGATCGCCACGCGCTGGGTCGAGAACGGCACAGCACAGGAATTGCTGGCGATACAGCGCGATGAGGCGCGGACGCGCCAAGGCATCGCCGCCGAAATCCTCGGCGACCATTTCGCCTCCAGCCACCCTCTCTCGCTCTGCGCCTGGCTGAAGGTGCCGCAGCACTGGACGGAAGACGGCCTAGTGCGCTCGCTGGCCAACCAGAATGTCGCGGTCACGCCGTCGGAGCCCTTCATTGCCGGCCCCGGCCATGGCGGCGGCATCCGGATCTGCCTTGGCGGGCGGATGAGCCACGCGACACTCCGGAAAGCGCTGACGACAGTGCGCCAGGCTTTCGAGCAGTTGCCGCCCGTCTATGACGTCGGCTCCATCGGATGATGTCCGGTTCAGGACAATCATTGAATCATTACAATATAATAATTGACATGATTTTACTTCGCTCTCAACATGACAATCATGAAGAGCGAGCCGAGATCAACAGAAAACGAGACACTGCCGGTCAGCCTGGCTGACATCGAGCGCGCTGCCGATCGCATCCGCGGACGCGTGACGCGCACGCCGCTCGTTCGCTCCCCTTCCCTCTCCAAGCGTGCCCGCCAGCCAGTCCATCTCAAGCTCGAGACTCGCCAGCCGATCGGCGCCTTCAAGCTGCGCGGCGCGACGAATGCCATTCTCGCGCTAGACCCTGCGGCCCGCGAGCGCGGCCTCGTCACCGCCTCGACGGGCAATCACGGCCGCGCCGTTGCCTATGCCGCGCAGGCGCTCGGCATTCCCGCAACCGTCTGCATGTCATCGCTGGTACCGGCCAACAAGGTCGAGGCCATCAGGGCGCTCGGCGCCGAAATCCGCATTGTCGGCGTGTCGCAGGACGATGCGCAGGATGAGGTCGAGCGGCTGGTCGAAAGCCGCGGTCTGACGCCGATCCCGCCGTTCGATCATGCTGACGTCGTTGCCGGTCAGGGCACGATCGGCCTCGAAATCGTCGAGGATCTGCCCGATCTCGCGACCGTTCTCATCCCCCTGTCCGGTGGCGGATTGGCGGGCGGCATCGCCGTCGCGGTCAAGGCGCTGAGGCCGCAGGCGCGGATCGTCGGCATCTCGATGGAGCGTGGCGCCGCCATGCATGCATCGATTGCCGCCGGCAGGCCCGTCGCGGTGCGCGAAGAGGAGACGCTGGCGGATTCGCTCGGCGGCGGCATCGGCCTTTCGAACCGCGTGACCTTCCCGCTCTGCCGCGATCTGCTCGACGAGATCGTCCTGCTGACCGAAGACGAGATCGCCGCGGGAATCCGCCACGCTTCGCGCGAAGAGGGCGAGATCGTCGAGGGCGCCGGAGCGGTCAGCATTGCCGCCATTCTCGCAGGCAAAGTCGAACTCACCGGCCCCACTGTCGTGATCCTCTCGGGCGGCAATATCGACGCCAGGGTTCACCGGGATATCGTCGAGGGAGGTGCTGCATGAGCCGCATTCGCATCCTGACGGAACGGGACCTGCGCGCCGTCGTCAGCCTTGATATTTCGGCCGTCGACTGCATCGAGCAGGCCTTCCTGGCGTTGGCGACGCAGCCGGTGGCGATGCCGCCGATCCTGCGGCTCGACATTCCCGAATTCCGCGGTGAGGTCGACGTCAAGACGGCCTATGTGCCGGGCTTCGATGGCTTCGCGATCAAGGTCAGCCCCGGCTTCTTCGACAACCCGAAGCTCGGCCTGCCGAGCCTCAACGGGCTGATGATCCTGTTCAGCGCCAGGACGGGGCTGGTCGAAGCCCTGCTTCTCGACAACGGCTATCTGACCGACGTGCGCACCGCCGCAGCCGGTGCGGTTGCCGCCCGGCACCTCTCGCGCGCGGAGGCGTCCGTCGCCACGATCTTTGGCGCCGGCATGCAGGCGCAGCTGCAGCTCTCGGCGCTGATGCTGGTGCGCCCGATCAAATCGGCGCGCATCTGGGCGCGTGATCATGCAAAGGCGGAAAAGCTCGCGGCCGAATGCGCGCGGCAATTTGGCATCGGCGTTACCACCTTCTCCGATCCGCGCGAGGCGATGCGCGGCAGCGACATCGTCGTCACGACGACACCGGCCGAAAAGCCCATCCTGATGGCCGATTGGCTCGAGCCCGGCCAGCATCTGACGGCGATGGGATCGGACTCTGAGCACAAGAACGAGATCGACCCTGCCGTCTTCGCCCGCGCCACCTATATCGCCGATCGCCTTTCGCAGACGCGCATTCTCGGCGAGCTGCACCACGCCATCAAGGCAGGCGCCGCAACGCCGGAACAGCAATTCGCCGAGCTCGGTGCGGTGATCGCCGGTACGGCGAAGGGTCGCGTCAGCGCCGGGGACATAACCTTTGCCGACCTGACCGGGACCGGCGTGCAGGACACTGCGATCGCCAATCTGGCCGTCAGCCGCGCAACAGCGGCAGGCAGCGGTCAGACAATCGAAAACAAAAGAGAAATGGGAGATGCCGCGTGAGCGTGACGCTGAACTTTACGCGTGAGGAATATGCCGAGCGCCTGTCCAAGACCCGTCATGCCATGGAAAAGGCCGGGATCGACCTGCTCGTCGTCACCGACCCGTCCAACATGCACTGGCTCACCGGCTACGATGGCTGGTCCTTCTATGTGCATCAATGCGTGCTGGTGCCGCCATCGGGCGAGCCGATCTGGTATGGCCGCAAGCAGGATGCCAACGGCGCCAAGCGCACCGCTTACCTGCACCATGACAATATTATCGGCTACCCGGACCACTATGTGCAGTCGACCGAGCGCCACCCGATGGATCTGCTCTCGCAGATCATCGACGAGCGCAAATGGTCGGGGCTGACCGTCGGCGTCGAGATGGACAACTATTATTTCTCGGCGGCAGCCTACGCCTCGCTGCAGAAGAACCTGCCCCACGCCCGCTTCAAGGACGCAGCCGGCCTCGTCAACTGGCAGCGCGCCGTCAAGAGCCCGACCGAACTCGACTATATGCGCAAGGCCGGCAAGATCGTCGAACTGATGCACAAGCGCATCGTCGAGGTCGTCGAACCCGGCATGCGCAAATGCGATCTCGTGGCCGAGATTTATGACGCGGGCATCAGGGGAACGCCCGAGTTCGGCGGTGACTATCCGGCAATCGTGCCGCTTCTGCCGTCGGGCGCCGACGCTTCGGCGCCCCACCTCACCTGGGACGACAAGCCGATGCGCCTTGGCGAGGGCACGTTCTTCGAGATCGCCGGCGCCTACAAGCGCTATCATTGCCCGCTGTCGCGCACCGTCTTTCTCGGCAAGCCGACGCAGGCCTTTCTCGATGCGGAGAAGGCGACCCTCGAAGGCATGGAAGCCGGGCTTGCAGCGGCCAAGCCGGGCAACAGCTGCGAGGACATCGCCAACGCCTTCTTTGCCGTTCTGAAGAAATACGGGATCATCAAGGACAACCGCACCGGCTACCCGATCGGGCTCTCCTATCCGCCGGATTGGGGCGAGCGCACCATGAGCCTGCGCCCCGGCGACCGGACGGAGCTGAAGCCCGGCATGACATTCCATTTCATGACCGGTCTCTGGCTCGAGGATATGGGGCTGGAGATCACCGAGAGCATCGCGATCACCGACACCGGCGTCGAATGCCTGTCGAATGTGCCGCGCCAGCTGTTCGTGAAGGGTTGAGGCAATGCTGACCAGCGCCGCGCTCCGTCCTTCGCCGATCACCCCTTCCGTCGATTTCGACGGCAAGGGCGTGCAGCACGGACATCTGCGCCTGCCCTATAGCCGCGATGACAGCGCCTGGGGCTCGGTGATGATCCCGATCTGCGTCATTGCCAACGGCGAGGGCCCGACCGCGCTTCTGACCGGGGCAAACCATGGCGACGAATATGAGGGGCCGGCGGCACTTTTCGAACTGGCGCAGACGCTTGATCCCGCCGCGATCAACGGACGCGTCATCATCGTTCCGGCGCTCAATTATCCCGCGTTTCGCGCTGGCACGCGGACTTCGCCGATTGACCGGGGCAATCTGAACCGCAGCTTTCCGGGCCGTCCGGATGGTACGGTAACGGAGAAGATCGCCGACTTCGTCACGCGTCATCTCATACCGCTCGCCGATATCGTCCTCGACTTCCACTCCGGCGGCAGGACACTGGATTTCCTGCCCTATGCCGCAGCCCACGAACTGCCGGACAAGGATCAGGAAGCGCGCTGCTTTAATGCCGTCGCGGCCTTCGCCGCACCCTTCTCGATGAAGATGCTGGAGATCGACGCGGTCGGCATGCTCGATACGACAGTCGAGGAGATGGGCAAGGTTTTCGTCACCACCGAACTCGGCGGCGCCGGGACGGCCACGGCGCGGTCGATCGAGATCGCCCGCAAGGGCAGCCTCAATCTCCTGCGGCATGCCGGGATCCTTTCGGGTGAACCGAATGCCGCGCCCACTCGTTGGTTGGATATGCCATCGAGCGATTGCTTCACCTTTGCGCAGGATGAGGGACTGATCGCCTTCGCCGCCGATCTCGGCGATCCGGTCAGGACAGGCGAGGTCATCGCCCGTGTCTACCCCGTCGGCAAAACCGGCATTGCGCCAATCGAGTACCGCGCCGCCATGGATGGTGTGCTCGCGGCTCGCCACGTACCCGGCCTGATCAAGGCCGGCGACTGCCTTTCCGTGATCGCCACGATCACGGAGGAGACCTAACCGTAGAGAACCCGCGAGATCCGAAAACGGACAGCAAAACCCTAACCAGAGGAGAATTCGCATGCCAATCAAGACAATCGCCGGCCTTTCCGCCCTTGCACTGATGCTGGGCGTAACGTCTGCCAGCGCACTGACACTCGAGGAGGTCAAGCAGCAGGGGTACATCCGTGCCGCGACCGCCAATGAAGTGCCCTATTCCTACATGCAGCCCGATGGCACCTCTGCCGGCATCGGTCCCGATGTCGCCAGCGCCGTGCTGAAATCCATGGGGATCGAAGAGATCAACTGGACGGTCACGCCATTCGGCACGCTGATCCCGGGCCTGAAAGCCAAGCGCTTCGATTTTGCCGCGGCCGAGCAGAACATCTCGCCGGAACGTTGCAAGCAGGTCGCCTTCACCGAGCCGAACTCGTCCTATGGCGAAGGCCTGCTCGTCAAGAAGGGCAATCCGAAGGGCCTGAAGACCTATGCCGACATCGCCAAGGATCCGTCGCTGACGGTGGCCGTCGTCTCCGGCGCCAACAATGTCGACTTCCTGCGCGCCGTCGGCGTCAAGGATGAGCAGATCGTCTTCATTCCGGCCAATGCCGATGCTATCCCGACCGTGCAGAGCCGCACCGACGCCTATGCAGCGACCGAACTGACCGTTGCCGCACTCGCAAAGGGCCAGGCCCAGGTCGAGCAGGTCGCGCCGTTCACGGACCCGATCGTCAAGGATGCGCCGGTTCGCAACTATGGTGGCTTTGCCTTCCGGCCGGAAGACAAGGAACTGCGCGACGCCTTCAACGCCGCCCTCGTCAAGTTCCGCACGACGGATGAGTACAAGGCGATCCTCACCAAGTACGGCCTGTCCGAACAGAGTATCGCTGCAGCGGCCGACAAGAAGGTCGACGACCTCTGCGCCGGCAAGTAACGGCAGAAGGCGCCCGATCCGATCGGTCGGGCGCCGCTCCTAACGATCAGGAGACTTCCGTATGAACTGGACAGCCTACCTGCCGATGCTCTGGCATGGTGCATTCATCACGATGACGATCACGCTGGCGTCGATTGCCGTCGGCGCGGTGCTCGCTTTCATTTTCGGCATCCTGCGCGTCGAAGGAGGACCCATCCTCTCGGCTGTCGCGCTGTGCTACACGGAGGTGTTCCGCGGCACCTCGCTCTTCGTTCAGCTCTTCTGGTTTTACTACGCGCTGCCGCTCGTCGGCCTGAGCTTCGATCCGATCACGACGGGTATCCTGGTGCTGGCGGCCCATGCCGGCGGATATGGCGCCGAGATCGTGCGCGGGGCGCTGTCATCCGTCTCTGTGCAGCAGCTGGAGGCCGCCCGCGCCCTGAATTTCAGCCGTTTCCAGACGCTGTTTCGCATCTCGCTGCCGCAGGCGATCGTCGAGATGATGCCGGCCTTCGGCAATCTGGCGATCGAGACGCTCAAGCTCTCCTCGCTCGTGTCGCTGATATCGATTGCCGATCTCACCTTTGCGGCCCAATCGATCCGCAACATCACGCTGGATAGCGCCAGCATCTATTCGATCACGCTCCTCTGCTACTTCGCCATGTCGCTGGTGCTAATGGTGGCGATCCGGGTGATCGAGCATTTCGTGCGGCGTGGCCACGCCTTCCCGCAGATGCCCCGTTCGTGAGGATATGACCACATGATGTATGGATACGAATGGGATACGACGACTTGGCTCACCTATACGAGCTCGATCCTGCCGATCATCCTGATCGGCCTGACGGTGACACTGAAGGCTGCGGCGGCAGGCTTTGCCATCGCGCTCGTTCTCGGCCTCGTCTTCGCGCTACTGCGCCGCAGCCGCGTGATCGCGATCTCCTGGACGACTGCTTTCGTCGTTGAATTCCTGCGCGATACGCCGCTTCTGGTGCAGCTCTTCTTTCTCTATTACGTTCTGCCCGATTTCGGCGTCGTGCTTCCGGCCTTCCTCACGGGCGCCATCGCCCTCGGCCTGCAATATGCCGCTTATACATCCGAGGTCTATCGTGGCGGCATCGAGGCCGTCGCCCGCGGCCAGTGGGAAGCGGCGACGGCCCTCAATCTAACGCGCATGCAGGCCTATCGCGACATCATCATCCCGCAGGCCATCCCACGGATCGTGCCGGCCATGGGCAATTATCTCGTCGCCATGATCAAGGAAACGCCGGTCCTTTCCGTCGTCACCGTCATGGAGATGATGGGCCTTGCCAACATGATCGGCGAACGCACCTTCGAATATCTCGTGCCGCTGACGCTTGTCGGCCTGATCTTCCTCCTCCTGACGCTGATCTGCTCGGCCGGTCTCCACCGCCTGCAGAAAGCCCTTCCGAAAGCAGGAATCCCCTTGCGATGACCGAGAACAACAATCCGCCCATCATCGAATTTTCCAACGTCGCCAAGCGCTTCGGCCCCTTAACGGTGCTCGACGACTTCAATTTCAGCGTCAAGAAGGGCGAGAAGGTGACGCTGATCGGCCCGTCCGGGTCGGGCAAATCCACCGTGCTGCGCATCCTGATGACGCTCGAGCCGTTTCAGGATGGCAAGCTGACGCTGCAGGACATGTCCTATCACGAGCCGAACGGCAAAGGCCCTTTCAAGGCTTCGGAAAGCCATCTGCGCCAGATCCGCAACCATGTCGGCATGGTGTTCCAGAGCTTCAATCTGTTCCCGCATATGACGGTGCTGCGCAATATCGTCGAAGCACCCCTGCGGGTGCTCGGCATTGCGCGTGCAGAAGCCGAGGCGCGGGCGCTGCAGCTGCTCGACATGGTAGGTCTCACAGACAAGAAGGACTTCTATCCCTCACAGCTATCCGGCGGACAGCAGCAGCGCGTGGCGATCGCCCGGGCGCTGGCGATGCGCCCGCGGGTGCTTCTCTTCGATGAGCCGACCTCGGCGCTCGATCCGCAGCTGGTCGGCGAAGTGCTCTCCGTCATCCGCGGCCTGGCGCACGAGCATGACCTGACCATGCTGCTTGTCACCCATGAAATGCGCTTCGCCCGGGAAGTCTCCGATCGCGTCTGCTTTTTCGACAAGGGCCGGATCTGCGAACAAGGCGCGCCCGAGGAGATATTCGGCGCACCGCGCGAGCAGCGGACGCGGGAATTTCTGTCGTCGGTTCTGGCTTAACACAAAGGCCCGGAAGCTAAGCTCCGGGCCTTTGAAATTGGGTAACCGTGTTTCTAGCGGGTGCGTGTCGTTTCGAAGAGGAACCACACGCGCCTCTCGGTCTCGTCGATCCAGTTCTCGATCAGGCTGGTCGTTGCGTGATCATTATGCTCGGAGGTCAGGTTGTGCACCTCCCGGAACATCTCGACGAGCCGCTTGTTGTCGTCCCTGAGCTCGGCCAGCATGTCGTCGGGCGTCACGTAATCCGCGTCATTGTCCGAAAGGCGCTGCAGGCGGGACACCTGGCCGATCGACTTCAGCGTCGTTCCGCCGATCTTGCGGACCCGTTCGGCGATATCGTCGGTCATCGCGAAGATCTGCTCGGCCTGCTCATCGAGCATCAGATGATAGTCGCGGAAATGCGGGCCGGACATGTGCCAATGGAAGTTCTTGGTCTTCAAATACAGAGTGAAGACATCGGCAAGGATCGCGGTCATCGCCGCCGATATGTCGGTGATGGCATTCGATTTCAGGTCTGAAGGCGTTTTGAGCGACGGCGCAGGACGTTTTTCCACTGTCTAACCCTCCGTGGAGCAGCGAGTAACTCCGCTCAAGGTACCGCTCGCCCCGTTCGCTTCAATAAGTGCGACAAAATTTCGGCCGGTCTGGTCAGCGCCAGCAGATCAGGCGCCCCTCCCGATGCCGATCCGAGCACTGACGCCCCTGGCGTAAACCATGCTAAAGTTGGCGTTTACGCCGATAGTGATTGATGCCGACGATCGCTAGTTTCCCTTTCGCAACTCAACGCTTTCTGCGGAGAAAAATCATGAAAGTTCTAGCTATCGGATCGATCATCAAGCCCGTCACAGACGAGCAGCGCCGCGAGATCATGCCGAAGGAAGTGCCCGCAACGCTGCAGCACTATCTCAGTGGCAAGATCGAGCAGTTCTGGGCCCGCCAGGATGCCCCGGGCGTCATCTTCCTGATGAACGTGGATTCCATCGAGCAGGCGAAGACCGAAGTCGAAGGCCTTCCGCTGGTGACCGGCGGCTTTGCCTCCTACCAGTTCATTCCGGTCGGCCCGCTGGCGCCGCTCGGCCTGCTCATTCAGGGCAAGTAACTGCAGCCTGGTTCCGGCGGCCATTCTCCCACTTGGCCGCCGGCGCCACTGCCTTGCCGTGACATATCTTCAAAACGGATCATTCTTTTATGGACAGACGACTTCTCGTTCTTGCCCTTGGCATGTTTGCGCTCGGTACCGACAGTTTCGTCGTTGCCGGCGTGCTGCCTGAAATCGCCCGCGACTTCAACGTCAGCATCGGCGCTGCCGGGCAGATGACAACGATCTATGCGGCCACGATCGCGGTTCTGGCGCCTGTCATTGCGGCGGCTGCGGCATATATGCCCCGCAACAGGCTGCTGCTTGCCGGCCTCGGCATCTTCGTCATCGCCAATCTCGCAACGGCGCTCTCACCCAATTTCGAAATGGCGCTCGCCACCCGCGCGCTCGCCGGTCTCGGAGCCGCCATGTTCGCCCCGACGGCAACCGGCTCGGCCGCGTCGATCGTGGCGCCCGAGAAGCGCGGCTTTGCGCTTTCGGTCGTCGCCACAGGCATGACCGTCTCGACCGCCCTTGGCGCTCCGATCGGCACATTGATCGGCGGTCTCGGCGACTGGCACTGGACGATGGTCTTCGTCTCGGCACTGGCGGCCATCGCAGGCGCCGGCGTGCTTGTCTTCCTGCCGCATATTCCGATGCCGCCTGCCGTCTCGCTCGGCAAGCGTCTGGCGCCGCTCGCCGATGCCAGGATCGGTCTGGCGCTGACCACGACCTTCCTGTTCTTCAGCGCTGCCTTTACCATCTACACCTATTTCTCGGTCGTCTTCGGCCGCACGATCGGTGGCGACACGGCGATCCTCGCCGGACTTCTGGTGCTCTGGGGCGCGGCCGGAACGGTCTCCAACCTGCTTGCCGGGCGGCTGATCGACGCGATCGGTTCGCGGAAAGTGCTGATCACGATGCTCGGCATGGTGCTTGTGAACTTCCTGCTTCTGCAGTGGAGCGGCGCCAGCCTATGGACTGCCGTGCCCGCCGTCCTGCTCTGGGGCGCCTGTGGCTGGGGCAGCACCGTGCCGCAGCAGCACCGCATCGTCGGCATCGCGCCGCAGATTGCGCCGATCGTGCTCGGCCTCAACAACTCTGCGGTCTTTCTCGGAACCACCGCGGCTGGCATCATCGGCGCAACGGCCATCGACATCGTCGGCAGTCAAAATCTCGGCTTCGTCGCCGCAGGTCTGGTCGCCGCCGCATTGATTGCTTCGGAGCTCACCGACCGGGCGATTGCCGCTTCGCGTAGCCGCAGCGCACCCGATCAGCGCCAGAAGGCGGCCTGAGGCCAAACCTCTGCAATACAGAAAGGTCTGACAATGCTCGACTTGATCAAATCCTCCATCGAGGCCCATGGCGGCCTCGACAGATGGCAGCGCATCCGCAAGATCACCGCGACGATGACGCCGGATGGTCTGGCGCTGAAAGCTCGCGGCCAAGAGGCCTTTGCGAAAAGGCCGACGCGGGTGACAATCGATACGCGCCTGCAGAAGACGACCTTCGATCCATTTCTGGCACCGGAACAGATCGGCATCTACGAACCGTTCCGGACTGCAGTCGAAAGCGCCGCAGGCGCGACGCTCGAATGGCTGGACAATCCGCGCCAGTCATTCACGCCGAATGTGCCATGGAGCGCCTCACAGCTCGTCTATTTCGCCGGATACGCGATGTGGACCTACCTGACACTGCCATTCTCGCTGCTGACCGATGGCGTCAGCTGCGAAGAGATCGAACCGTGGCACGAGGACGGCGAAGTCTGGCGGGCCATAAAAGTCCGGTTCCCGGCTTCCTACGTCACGCATTCCACCGAACAAGTGCTCTACTTCGACAGCAACGCCCTGATCCGGCGCCAGGACTATGCGGTGGAGATCGCGGGCGGCGGTATCGCCGCTCACTATTCCTATGATGACCGGACGTTCGAAGGACTGGTCTTCCCGACCCGCCGCCGCATCTATCTGCGCGGTGCCGATGGGCAACCCGACAGAAACGTCATCCTGATGGCCGCCGACTTCGAGAATTTCGAGTTCGTCCGCGAGGAACAGGGCGTCCCCCAAGGCTGGAACGCGGTGACCTGTGACTAGCAGCTTTCACGCCTTGGCGCGGCGCACGGCGTCGGCGATCGTGACTTTCTTCGGGATGAGCTGCAGCTCGAAGAAGGTGTCGGCGATCGCCTGCTGCTGGGCGACGACGGTATCGTCGAGGCTCTTCACGCCATAGGACTGGCGCTCCAGCGCCTTGACGAGCACCGGCTCGGGAATGCCGACCAGCGGCGAGAGTTCCTTGGCGGCGGCGGAAACGTCGGCCTTGGCCCATTCGTCGATCTCGGCGATCGCGGCAATGACCGTATCGACGGCTTCGGCATGGCCGTCGACCAGCGTCTTGGTGCCGAGATAGAATTGGTGGTTGGGGACGATGCCCTCGCCGTTTCTGAGCTCGCGCGCTTCGATCGCCTCTTCTGCTGAGGCCTGGAACGGATCCCAGATCACCCAGGCATCGACGGCGCCCTGCTCGAAGGCCGCCCGGCCGTCGGCCGGGGCGAGGAAGGAGGGCTCGATATCGGCATAGGTGAGGCCCGCTTCCTCAAGCGCCTTGACCAGCAGGTAGTGGACGTTGGAGCCCTTGTTGAAGGCGACCTTCTTGCCCTTCAGATCGGCAACCGCCTTGATCGGGCTGTCCTTCGCAACGAGGATCGCTTCGCCGCGCGGCGCGGGCGGTTCATGGGCCACGTAGACCAGCGGCGCGCTGGCCGCCTGGGCGAAGATCGGCGGCGTTTCGCCGGTGGAGCCGAAGTCGACGGCGCCGGCATTCAGCGCCTCGAGCAGCTGAGGCCCGCCGGGAAACTCGGTCCACTCGACCGAATAGCCGATCGCCTGCAGCTTGGCTTCCAGACTGCCCTTCCCCTTCAAGAGCACCAGCGTGCCGTATTTCTGATAGCCGATGCGCACGACCTTGTCGGCTGCGGCGGCCGTACCGGCTTTGATGAATGGCAGGGTAGCGGCAGCGCCTGCGAGTGCAGCCGTAAAAGCGCGTCTTGAAATGTCCATGATAGCCCTCCGAAAGATCTCGTCGAGCAAAGTAATTTATGTCTACAGATTTACTAGAATAACTATGCTGTTCTCATAGGCTCTGAGGAATTTGATTTTCCTGCGGCGTTGTCGAACCGTGTTGCCTATACTCAGGACAGCGAAAATCGGCCGCTGGTGCGGCTTGCGACAGTGAAAGAGTTCAGCGCTCCATCTGGCACCAGGCCGCCAGGAGCGGCCGCGCAGTGCAGCGCATGGCGACGGTGTGACCGGCTTCGTTATAGAAAGCGGAGCCCGGCGTGGCCTGCTGCCAGCCGCGGTCGTCGCAGAGGAATTCGCAATCGGAGAGCGCCAGGAACACGCGGGCGCGATACTGCACGTGATCTGGGAAGCGGCTGTAGGGCTCCATGATCGTCAGGCCGAGCGTCACGTCTTCCCGCTCTTCGAGGCCCGACGCACCGGCGATAATCGCATGCGCATGCGCGGTCTCGATATTCATGCTGGCGAAGGGGCCGGTCTTGCTGGAGACCCAGTCGAGGTTCTTCGCAACGTCGTTGATGGCGGCCGCCACCTCGGCGAAGGGCTTGCCCTTGGAAGCGATCTGGCGCAACGCGAATTGCAGCTGCGGCACCAGCTTCAGCGGTGTTGCGGGACGGGTCGAGACCGCGCCCGGCTGCTGCAGCAGGTGGAAGATCTTGCCGGCGACGAATTTTTCCATCATCGGCGTGCCATCGGCAAGCATCAGGCTGCCGATCGCGCCGATCAGGCGCTGCACCTCGGCCGGCCTGCGGGCGCGGCTCGCCGGGTAGGCCTCCTCGGTTCTGGTTCCTCGGTGCAAGAGGAGATCGGCATCTCTCCTCAGCTTGGATTTCGACATCGGGTATATTCCGGAGCGCTTCGCGCCACCCAAAGGCAGCGCAACCTGAGCGCAAATAGTTTCGCGAAGGCATCGGATCAACACCAATGCGAAAGCGCGGTCAAGACGGCTGGCGAAAACTCCTGCGGAGCATCAGCCTTTCGCCAGCCCGCGCCGGCTCGACCGCAGGTCGCCCGCCGTATGCCAGACGACGGCCGCAACGATCACGGCGCCGCCGAGGAGCGTCGCCAACGGCGGCTGCTCGGCGAAGAACAGCCAGACCCAGAAGGGCGTCAGCACGATTTCCATCGTGCCGATCAGCGCCGCCTCAGCCGGCGGCATGCGCCGGGCACCGGCCAGGAACAGGACCAGCGCGATCGAGAAATTCGTGGCGCCGAAGGCCGCCAGCACCACCCAGTTATAAGTGTCGATCGAGCCGACCGAACCGAAGGGCGAGAAGATCGCCAGCGTCAGGAAGGCGCTGACGATGGTCGGCGGCAGGCTCGGCACGCCGGGGCTGATGCGCGGGATGACGATGATCAGCGCGAAGGAGGCCGTCATCCCCAGCGCCAGCAGATCGCCAAAGCCGGTTCCGCCGCCGATCGACGAGGCAACGATGATGATGACGCCGAGAAGGCAGGCGCCGCCGGCAATCATCGTGCGGCTGCCGACCCGCTCCTTGAGGAGGACCCAGCCGAGGAGTGCGGCGATGAAGGGAGCCGTCGCATAGATGACGGCGACATTGGCGACGCTCGTGGTGTAGAGCGCGCCGATGAAGCAGGCCTGACAGAAGGTCTGGCAGGCGATCATCGCGATCCCCGAGGGATGGAAGATCGAGGCCCACTGCTTTCTCGACAATCCGCCTTCGAGGAAGAAGCTCGGTATCAAGAGAAACAATCCGCCGAACAGCGAACGCCAGGCGATCGTCGTCCATGCGTCGATGGACAGAAGCCGTGAATAGATGCCGCTCGCGCTCCAAGCCAGCGTGGCGGCAACTACCAGAATGACGCCCTTTTCGTGCTCGCTCAGGCCGAGCGGGCGGACGTCTGTATGGAGTGACATTGGTTTTCCCGAACCAGAGGTCTGATTTGCCTTGTTTGCTACCGTTCTTGACATTAAGCAAACGAATAGTTGAGATAGCTGCCATCTGATTTTTTTGTGGCTTGAGAATGCGTCAACCCATCGAAAGCGATCTGCTGCGCACCTTCCTTGTCGTCGTCGAGACGTCGAATTTTTCGTCGGCTGCGCAGGCGATCGGCCGGACGCAATCGGCCGTCAGCGCACAGATCAAGAAGCTCGAGGAAACGATCGGCGAGACGCTGTTCGAGCGCGGCGCCCGCGGCGTGGTGCCGACGCGCTGGGGGCTGCAGCTTCTACCTTATGCACAGCGCGTCATCGATCTCCTGGATGAAGCGGCGGCGACGATCCGTACCAAAGAGCTGGACGGCCCCGTCCGTATCGGCATCCCCGAAGAATACAGCCAGACGGTGCTGCCGGCAGCGCTTGCGGCATTCGCGGTCCGCCATCCGGCCGTCGAGGTGACGGTCTCCTGCGATTACACCGTCAGGAACCTCGCGGCACTGGAGCGAGACGAGCTCGATCTCGCCGTCGTCTTCGACTGGGGAAACCAGTCGAGCGGCGAGGTTCTCTGTATCGATCCGACCGTCTGGGTCACGTCGCAGGTCCACCGCCTGCACGATCTCGATCCGATGCCGATCGCCATCTACAGGAATTCGAACTGGTGCCGGGACTTCGCCCTGCGGTCCCTCGACCAGATGGGGCGGCGCTACCGCATCGCCTTTATTGCCGACACCAGCTCGGGCCTGCAGAACGCCGTCGTGGCCGGGCTTGCTGTGACGACGCTGTCGCGCAGCCACATTCCGCCGGGCTGCCGCGAACTGACGGCCGATGACGGCTTTGCGCCGGTCGATACGTCCAAGGTCGTGCTGCGGCGCAACCCCTATCACTCGACCGAAGCCGTACGCGAACTGGCCGACATGGTGCGCGACGCCTTCAAGCCGATCGGCTATCAGGCGCTGGTGTAACCGGGCGGCGCAGGCGCCTGCGGGTGTCGGACGGGCTTTCCGAGAAGCTGGCGCGATAGCTGCGGGCAAAGGCGGAGGCCGAGTTGAAGCCGGTGGCGGCGGCGATATCGGCAAAGGAAGCCTTGGTCTCGATGACCTTGCGCCGCGCCGCGTTCAGCCTCAGCGCCAGATAGTGCACATGCGGCGGCGCGCCGATGCTCTCCTGGAACAATCCCTGCAGATGACGGGCGCTGACGCCGACGCGTTTGGCGATGCGGCTGAGCATCACCGGCTGTTCGATATGCTCTTCCATCAGCCGCACGGCCGACGCCACGCGCGGATCGCGCATGCTGAGGCCCGCGGCAGAGGGCGAAAGCTGGCTTTCGTTGTGGAACGACACCTGCTCGTAGCTGAACAGACGGCTGACCTCGAGCGCCAGCGAGTAGCCCTGCCGCTGGCGGATGATCTCGAGCATCAAGTCGACGGTCGGCAGCGGGCCTGCCGTGGTCAGCCGCTTTCCGTCGATGACGAAGCGGTCCTTGACGGCCTTCACCTGCGGATAAGCCAGCGAAAAATCCTCGAAATCTTCCCAGTGGATCGTTGCCGTCAGGCGATCGAGAAGGCTGGATTCGGCGAGCAGCCATGTGCCGGATTCGATCCCGGCGATGACGCTGCGATGGCGCGCCGCCTGCGAGAGCTGCATCTTCAGCGTGGCCGTGGCGCTCTGCCGCCAGTTGTAGCTCGCGAGAACGAAGAGCGGCGCGTCCTCCCGCGCGGCGCTGAATGCACCGGCTGCAGGCACCGGAATGCCGCTCGTCGTCAGCACCGGAGCGCCATCTGGCGTCAGCAGCCGCCAGCGATAGAGCTCGCTACCGGCGATGCGGTTTGCGCCGCGCATCGGCTCGATGACGGAGGCCAGCAGAATGAGGTTCGTCTCCGGCAGGACGAGAAGATCGAGATCGAGGCGGTCGTTAGAGCGGGTGAGCATGAAGTCTCCAGATTACCGATACTGTATCAATCACTTCCGTTAATGCAAAGCATGGGCGTCCCGATTGCCGCGTAATGGGTGCAATACGAGGGAGAATACGATGCCTCTTGCGATGAACCGCGATGTCTTCATCACCTGCGCCGTCACCGGCTCCGGTGACACGGTTTCCAAATCCAGCCACGTTCCCATTACTCCCAAGCAGATCGCGGATTCCGCGATCGACGCCGCCAAGGCTGGGGCGGCCGTTGTTCACTGTCACGTTCGTGATCCGGAGACCGGCGCCGCCAGCCGCCGCAACGATCTCTACCGCGAAGTGACGGACCGCATTCGCTCCGCCGATGTCGATGTCGTCTTGAACCTGACGGCCGGTATGGGCGGCGACCTGATCTTCGGCGATGTCGAAAGGCCGCTGCCGCTTAACCCCGCCGGAACCGATATGGCCGGCGCCAGCGAGCGTGTCAGCCATATCGCCGAATGCCTGCCCGAGATCTGCACGCTTGACTGTGGCACGATGAACTTCAGTCTCGGCGACTACGTCATGACCAACACGCCCTCGATGCTGCGGGCGATGGCGAAGAAGATGACCGATCTCGGCGTGCGCCCCGAAATCGAGGCCTTCGACACCGGCCATCTCTGGTTTGCGAAGCAGCTCGCCGAGGAGGGGCTGATCGAGGATCCGGTGCTGATCCAGCTCTGCATGGGTATTCCGTGGGGTGCGCCGGATGATCTCAACACCTTCATGGCGATGGTCAACAACGTGCCGAAGAACTGGACCTTCTCGGCCTTTTCGATCGGCCGCAATGCGCTGGCTTATCCGGCTGCCGCGGTGCTTGCCGGCGGCAACGTGCGAGTCGGCCTCGAAGACAATCTCTATGCCGGCAAGGGCCTGCTCGCCACCAACGCGCAGCTGGTCGAGAAGGCCGTGCAGGTGATCGAAGGCATGGGCGCGCGCATCATCGGGCCGGATGCCGTTCGTGAAAAACTGAAGCTCAGGAAACGTTGAGGGCTGCATGATCAAGATCAACAAGGCAGCCTGTGTCGGCGGCGGCGTCATCGGTGGCGGATGGATCGCCAGGTTCCTGCTTGCCGGCATCGATGTCGACGTATTCGACCCGCATCAGGAAGCGAGCCGCATCGTAGGCGAGGTGATCGCCAATGCCGAGCGCGCCTATGCGATGTTGACGGGCGCACCCCTCCCCCCGCGCGGCAAACTCACGTTCTGCAAGACGCTGGAAGAAGCCGTCGTCGATGCCGACTGGATCCAGGAGAGCGTGCCGGAAAGGCTCGATCTCAAGCGCAACGTGCTGACCCAGATCGACGCCGCCTGCCGTCCGGACGCGCTGATCGGCTCCTCGACCTCGGGCCTTCTGCCGACCGATCTGCAGCGCGACATGCAGTTTCCCGACCGGCTCTTCGTCGCCCACCCTTACAACCCGGTCTATCTGCTGCCGCTCGTCGAGATCGTCGGTGGCGAGAAGACCAGCCATGCGACCATCAAGGCGGCGATGGAAAAGCTGCCGCCGATCGGCATGAAGGGCGTGCATATCGCCAAGGAGATCGAGGCCTTCGTCGGCGATCGTCTTCTGGAAGCGCTGTGGCGCGAGGCCCTGTGGCTAATCCATGACGACATCTGCACGGTCGAGACGCTCGACGATGTCATCCGCTATTCCTTCGGCCTGCGCTGGGCGCAGATGGGCCTGTTCCAGACCTACCGGATCGCCGGCGGCGAAGCGGGCATGCGCCACTTCCTGGCGCAGTTCGGCCCCTGCCTCGCCTGGCCCTGGACGAAGCTTACCGATGTCGTCGACCTGGACGATGCGCTCGTCGAAAAGATCGGCCAGCAGTCCGACGATCAGGCCGAGGGCCGGTCGATCCGTGAACTGGAACGCATTCGCGATGAAAACCTGACCGGCATCCTGCAGGCGCTGAAAGCCGGCGATGGCGGCAAGGGCTGGGGCGCCGGCAAGCTGCTGAAAGATTTCGAGCATTCGCTCTGGGCGGGCGCGAAAGCGGCCGAGCAGCCGAAGACCTCCGGTCCGCTGCGGTTGGTCGATACCAAGGTCAGCCCCGCCTGGGTCGATTACAACGGCCACATGACCGAACACCGGTACCTGCAGGTCTTCGGCGACACCACGGATGCGCTGCTGCGGCTGATCGGTGCCGGTCTTGCCTATGTCGAGGCGGGGCACAGCTATTACACCGTCGAGACCCATATCCGGCATCTCGGCGAAGCCAAGCTCGGCCAGGCGATCTATTCAACCTGCCAGCTGCTGTCGGTCGATGAGAAGCGGCTCCACGTCTTCCACAGCATCTGCGATGCGGCAAGCGGCGAGGTGCTCGCGACCGGCGAGCAGATGCTGCTGCATGTCGACTCGAAGGCTGGCAAGGCCGTTCCGGCGCCGCCGGAAATCCTGGCGGAGGCCAAGGCGATCGCCGAAGCCCACGCCTCGCTCCCCGCCCCGGATGGGGCTGGCCGCCATGTCGGGCAGAGAAAGCAGGGATGAGACGATGATCTGTCTGCCGGCTTCCATTTCCGAAAGCAGATCCCGCAAGGCTGCGCCTTGCGGGGCTTCGGAATCGGCGGCCAATAACGGCAGCGAAATCACTCAATACAACCAGAGAGATAGGCGCCGATCCTCATCTGCAGGATCGGCCTCTTGCTATTCGACTTCAGCACGGCTTGTAACCGTCAATGCAAAATCGCCCTTCGGGCGAGCATATGCTCGATATGTCGCAGACGATGTATATGATGTCGTTTCACCGGCCCCCCGGCCGGTCAAAGTGGCCCTTAATTCGATCCTATGCATATTCATTGCCGGGGCGGCTCTCAAAGGCTCCCCCGCAGAAAGAGCGGAGGTAGCCTAGGTTGAACGGACGTAGCTTGACCACCTTTGAGCTGCTGACTTCCCTGCCCTCCGCCGCAGCCAAAACGCATGCGGCCCGCTGTCGTCTCGCCATCGCGGGCGCCATCCTTACCCAGAATTCCGATCTTCAGGAAACAAGCCGGACAACAACAACCGCCGGCATTCCCGATCGCCGCGCCATCAAGCTGGCGCCCAAACCCACGCGCAATCGTCGAACCGAGAAAGGAAGATAAGGGCGGCACCAACCGCGACGTTTTCCCGAACGAACATGGACCTGGCACCGGAAGAGGAAACCGGTTCTGCGGTCCACTTGCCAATTCTTCAATCGAGACAAGAAGGAACAGGGGAATGAACGACTACACAAAATATCTCGCAAGCCGCGTCACCGCGGGCGGGCTGAACCGCCGCGAATTTCTGGGACGCGCCATGGCTGCCGGCCTGACGCTTGCCGTCGCCGACAAGCTTTTCACCGAAAGCGCCGAAGCCGCCGAACCGAAGCGCGGCGGCCATCTGAAGCTCGGCCTTGAAGGTGGCGCTGCCACCGACTCCAAGGACCCGGCGAAGTTTCTCTCGCAATTCATGTTCTGCGTCGGCCGCTGCTGGGGCGACATGCTGGTCGAATCCGATCCGCTGACCGGTGCCGCCGTCCCCTCGCTTGCCGAATCCTGGGAACCGTCGAAGGACGCGGCCACCTGGACCTTCAAGATCCGCAAGGGCGTGAAGTTCCACAACGGCAAGGAACTGACGATCGACGACGTCGTCGCCACCCTGAAGCGCCACACCGACAAGAAGTCGGAATCCGGCGCGCTCGGCGTTCTCGGCTCGATCAAGGACGTCAAGGCCGACGGCGGCAACCTCGTCCTGACGCTAACCGAAGGCAATGCGGATATGCCGCTGCTGCTGACGGACTACCACCTCGTCATCCAGCCGAATGGCGGCAATGACGATCCGCTCGCCTCCATCGGTACCGGCCCCTACAAGCTGACGAGCTTCGAGCCCGGCGTTCGCGCCACCTTCGAAAAGAATGCCGACGACTGGCGTTCGGACCGCGGCTATGTCGATTCCATCGAAATCATCGGCATGAACGACGCGACCGCCCGTATCGCCGCGCTTTCTTCGGGTCAGGTTCACTATATCAACCGCGTCGATCCGAAGACCGTCGATCTCCTGAAGCGCGCGCCGACTGTCGAGATCCTTTCGACCTCGGGCCGCGGCCACTACGTCTTCATCATGCATTGCGACAAGGCGCCGTTCGACAACAACGACCTGCGGCTTGCCCTGAAATACGCCATGGACCGCGAGACGATGGTCAAGAAGATCCTCGGCGGCTACGGCAAGGTCGGCAACGACTTCCCGATCAACAACACCTACGCCCTATTCCCCGAGGGGATCGAGCAGCGCGCCTACGATCCCGACAAGGCGGCCTTCCATTACAAGAAGTCCGGCCACAGCGGCTCCGTGCTGCTGCGCACCTCCGAAGTCGCCTTCCCCGGTGGCGTCGATGCCGCCGTTCTCTACCAGGAAAGCTGCAAGAAGGCCGGCATCGAGATCGAGGTCAAGCGCGAGCCGGGCGACGGCTACTGGACCAACGTCTGGAACGTCCAGCCCTTCTCGACCTCCTACTGGGGCGGACGCCCGACGCAGGACCAGATGTATTCTACGGCCTATCTCTCGACGGCCGACTGGAACGACACCCGCTTCAAGCGTCCCGACTTCGACAAGCTGCTCCTTGAAGCACGCTCGGAACTCGACGAGACCAAGCGCAAGGACATGTACCGCACCATGGCGATGATGGTGCGCGACGAAGGCGGCCTGATCCTGCCGATGTTCAACGACTTCGTGAACGCCTGCTCGAAGCAGGTAAAGGGTTATGTCCACGATATCGGCAACGACATGTCGAACGGCTATGTCGCCACCCGCGTCTGGCTCGATGCCTGACGGCCGGGGGCTTCCCCGCCATCTCTGACTGAACCAGGACCGCAAGCTCAAGGCTTGCGGTCCCCCTGACGTTTCAGCGCGAGGCCTTCGCCATGCCCAGTTCATCGACCGGCAACCCTTTGCCGGGTCTCAGATTCCGACAGCGCTTTCCGCTGTTCGCCCTCATCATCGAGCGCTTCGTGCTCTCGCTCGTCCTGCTTTTTGCCGTATCGATCCTGATCTTCGGCGGCCTCGAAGCGCTGCCCGGCGATTTTGCGACGACCTATCTCGGCCAGTCGGCAACGCCGCAGGCGGTCGCCAATATCCGCCAGGATCTCGGCCTCGACCGGCCGGTGACGACCCGCTACGTCGAGTGGCTCGGCAATGCCGTCCAGGGCGATTTCGGCACCTCATGGGCCAGCAAGAACTCGGTCAGCGAGCAGATCGGCAAGCGCTTGGGCAACTCGCTGTTTCTGGCCGGCTTCGCCGCGCTGATCTCGGTACCGCTTGCCGTGGCGCTCGGCATGCTTTCGGTGCATTTCCGAAACCGGATGCCGGACAAGATCATCAACGTCATTTCGCTTGCGGCGATCTCGCTGCCCGAGTTCTTCATCGGCTACCTGCTGATCATGTTCTTCGCCGTGAAACTCGGCGTCGCGACCTTCCCCGCAACGGTCTATGACAGCATGGGCTTCGTCGAGCGGCTGAAGGCGATCGCGCTGCCGACAGCAACTCTCGTGCTGGTCGTCCTTGCGCACATGATGCGCATGACGCGGGCCGCAATCCTTTCCGTCATGTCGTCGGCCTATATGGAAACCGCCGAGCTCAAGGGCCTCGGCGCCTTCCGCTCGATCGTCAAGCATGCCGCACCCAATGCACTGGCGCCGATCATCAACGTCGTGGCACTCAATCTGGCCTATCTCGTCGTCGGCGTCGTCGTCGTCGAGGTGGTCTTCGTCTATCCCGGCATGGGCCAGTACATGGTGGATGCGGTCACGGTGCGCGACATGCCCGTCGTCCAGGCCTGCGGCCTGATCTTCGCTGCGGTCTACATCTTCCTGAATATGATTGCCGACATTCTGGCGATCGTCGCCAACCCGAGACTGAGGCATCCGCGATGAGATTGAGAGATATCCCCATCACCGCCTGGATCGGCATCATCGGCATCGTCATTGCCTTCATCTTCGCGATCTTCGCGCCCTGGATCGCCCCCTATGGCGAGACCGAGGTCGTCGGCAATGTCTGGCAGGTCGCCGACAACCAGTATTTCTTCGGCCTCGACAATCTCGGCCGCGATATCCTTTCGCGGCTGATCTACGGCGCCCGCACCACGCTCTTCGTGGCGCTCGGCGCAACGCTGATCTCTTTCTCGCTCGGTATCCTTCTGAGCTTCACGGCCGCCGTGTCGCGCGGGATCATCGACACCGTGTTCTCACGCTTCAACGACCTGATGATGTCGATCCCGACGCTGATCTTCGCGCTGGTGGTTCTCGCCGTGCTGCCGCAGAATATCGTCATCCTGATCCTGGTCATGGCAATCCTCGATTCCACCCGCGTCTACCGCCTCGGCCGCGCCGTGGCGCTCGATGTCGCGGTCATGGAATTCGTCGAGGCCGCCAAGCTGCGCGGCGAAGGCAAGCTCTGGATCATCTTCCGCGAAATCCTGCCGAACACGCTTTCGCCGCTGCTGGCCGAATTCGGCCTGCGCTTCGCTTTCTCGATCCTCTTTCTCTCCACCCTCTCCTTCCTCGGCCTCGGCATCCAGCCGCCGGCCGCAGACTGGGGCGGCATGGTCAAGGACAACAAGGACGGGATCATCTTCGGGATTTCCGCAGCGCTGGTTCCGGGTACGGCGATCGCCGCGCTCGCGGTCTGCGTCAATCTCGTCGTCGACTGGCTTTTGAAACGCACATCCAGCCTCAAGGGAGGACGCGGCGATGCCTGAGCTTCTTTCAGTTCGCAATCTGAAGATCGAGGCCACCAGCTATCCGCCGGGCGAGCCGCCGAAGCGGGTGACGATCGTCGATGGCGTCTCCTTCGACCTGCAGAAGGGCAAGGTTCTCGGCCTGATCGGCGAATCCGGCGCCGGCAAATCGACGATCGGCCTTTCGGCGCTCGCCTATGGCCGCGGCGGCGCCGAGATCACCGGCGGCGAAGTGCTGCTCGAGGGCAAGGACATCCTGCCGCTCGGCAAGGGCGGCATCAGGCAGATCCGCGGCGCCCGTGTCTGCTATGTCGCGCAGTCGGCGGCCGCCGCTTTCAATCCAGCCCACAAGCTTGGCGACCAGGTGATCGAAGCTTCCGTGAAGCATGGCCTGATGAGCAAGGAGGAGGCGCGCAAGCGCGCGCTTTATCTCTTCCAGGTGCTGGGTCTTCCGAGCCCCGAAACCTTTGGCGACCGCTTCCCGCATCAGGTCTCCGGCGGCCAGCTGCAGCGCGCCATGACGGCGATGGCGCTCTGCTCCAATCCGTCGCTCATCGTCTTCGACGAGCCGACGACGGCACTCGACGTGACGACGCAGATCGACGTGCTCGCGGCGATCAAGCACGCGATCGAGGAGACGCATACGGCGGCCCTCTACATCACCCACGACCTTGCCGTCGTCGCCCAGATCTCCGACGACATCATGGTTCTCCGCCACGGCAAGACGGTGGAATATGGCAGCGTGCAACAGATCATCGAGGCGCCGGCGCAGGACTATACGCGTGCGCTGGTCAACGTCCGGCAGGCGGCGCGCGACGAAGCGCTGGATCAATCCGGCGCGCTGCTCAAGGTCGAGAATATCAGCGCCGAATATTCCAACGGTTTCAAGGTTCTGCACGGGGTTTCTCTTCACGTGCCGAAAGGACAGACGCTCGCCGTCGTCGGTGAATCCGGTTCGGGGAAATCCACCCTTGCGCGGGTGATCACCGGGCTGCTTCCGCCGAACGAGGGCAAGATCATCTTCGATGGCAAGCCGCTGACGCCGAGCCTTCGCAACCGGCCGAACGACGACCTGCGGCGGATCCAGCTGATCTACCAGATGGCCGATACCGCCATGAACCCGCGCCAGACGGTGCGCGATATCATCGGCCGTCCCCTGACCTTCTATTACGGCCTGCGGGGCGCGAAGAAGACTGCGCGCGTCAAGGAACTGCTCGACCAGATCGAGATGGGCAACGGCTTCATCGACCGCTATCCCGCCGAACTCTCGGGCGGCCAGAAACAACGCGTCGCAATCGCCCGGGCACTCGCCGCGAAGCCGGAGCTCATTCTCTGCGACGAGCCTACTTCGGCGCTGGACCCGCTGGTCGCCGAGGGCATCCTGAAGCTTCTGATGCGGCTTCAGGAGGAAGAGCAGCTCTCCTGCATCTTCATCACCCACGATATCGCGATCGTCCGGGCGATTGCCGATAGCGTTGCGGTGATGCACCGTGGCAAGCTGGTGCGGTTCGGGCCGAAGTCTAAGGCGCTTTCGCCGCCCTTCGACGACTACACCGACCTGCTTCTGAAGTCGGTACCGGAGATGGAGATCGGCTGGCTGGAGCGCGTGTTGGCGACGCGCCGGATGGAGAGCGCCGGCAACTGAGATTTCGGGGCGGCGCAGGCCGCCTCGTTCCCATGACAGTGCATGAAGGAAAAGACATGACCGCGCGCGGCTTCACCACCATCGAGAACCACTGGATCACGCTCAAGGACGGGACGCGGCTTGCCGCCCGCATCTGGATGCCGGATGGGGCCGAAAGCGATCCCGTTCCCGCGGTTTTCGAGTTCCTGCCCTATCGCAAGCGAGATGGGACCTGCCTGCGTGACGAGTCGACCTATCCGGTCTTTGCAGCGGCAGGGATTGCCGGTGTGCGTGTCGATATTCGCGGCTCCGGGGAATCCGACGGTGTCATCGACGGGGAATATACCGAGCTCGAGCTTGCCAATGCCTGCGAACTGACCGCCTGGATTGCGGCGCAACCCTGGTCGAACGGCTCCGTGGGGATGATGGGCATTTCCTGGGGCGGCTTCAACAGCCTGCAGGTGGCAGCACTGCGCCCGCCGGCGCTGAAGGCAGTCATCTCCATCGCCTCCACGGTCGATCGCTATAACGACGACATTCACTACAAGAACGGCTGCCATCTCTCGGCGCAGCTCTCCTGGGCCGCGACCATGCTCGGCTATCAGTCGCGGTCGCCCGATCCCGCCCTTGTCGGCGCGCGCTGGAAGGAGATGTGGCTGGAGCGGCTGGAACACGAACCCTTCTTCATGGAAGAGTGGCTGAGCCACCAGCGCCGCGACGAATTCTGGCAGCATGGCTCGATCTCCGAGGATTTCTCAGAGGTCGAGATCCCGGCGCTCGTGATCGCCGGCTGGGCCGACGGCTATCGCAACACGCCGCTGATGGCGGTCGAGGGGCTGGGCGACAAGGCGAAGGCGCTGATCGGCCCCTGGGTGCACAAATACCCGCACTTCGCCTGGCCGAAACCGCGCACCGATTTCCATGGCGAGGCGATCGCCTGGTGGAACAAGTGGCTGCGTGGCGAGGAGAACGGCATCGACCGTCTGCCGCAGACGCGCGCCTATATTCTCGACGCCATCCGCCCTGCCCCGCGCCGCGATTTCGATCCCGGTTTCTGGGTCGCCAAGGACCTCTGGTCGAAGCCGCAGATGCAGTGCTTCTTTGTCGAGCAATTCGGCAAGCTGACCGAGGGCATGCCGATCCCGCAGGCGCCGGAACACGCCGTCTATCTGCGCTCGCCGCTCGATACCGGCACGTCGTCGGGCGAGTATTTCACGCTGAAGCCGGATGCCGAAATGGCGCTCGACCAGCGCTCAGACGATGCGGGCTCACTGACTTTCGAAACGGTCCCGCTTGCTGCCGATCACGACTATCTCGGCCGCCCGGTGCTGACGCTCGCTCTGCGCACGCAGGCAAGGACCGGCAATCTCTGCGCCCGTCTCGTCGATGTGCATCCGGATGGAACGGCGACCCGCGTTGCCTTCGGGGTAATCAATCTCACCCATCGCAACGGCAATGCGGAGCCGGAGGCGCTGACACCAGGCGAGAAGATCTCGATCCGGCTCGAGCTCGATGCCTGCGGCTATCGCTTCCGCAAGGGGCACCGGATCCGGCTGGCGATCTCGACCGCCTATTGGCCGATGATCCTGCCGCCGCCCGAAGATGACGGCGTCGAGATCGATATCGCCTCGCTCGGCCTCGGCCTGCCGCTGCTCGGCGCGCATGAGAAGATTGCGATCCCCGAGCCTGAAAACCCCGATCCGTTGCCGAAATATATCGAGCATGCGCCTGGCGTCACCAAGCGGCAGGTCCTGAAGGACCTCTCGGCCAATCGCACCGACTACCGCATCCACGAGGATACCGGGCTGTTCGAACATCCGGATACCGGCCTCTCGACCCGGCAGCTGCGCGAAGAAGTCTGGTCGATCACGCCGGGCGCCCCCCTGTCGATGACCGGTATTTCGACCTGGACCTGCGACATGCGCCGCCCGGATTGGTTCGTGCGGACGATTGCGACGGCAAAGATCGCCTGCAGCGCCAGCGACTGGATCATCAGCGCCGTGGTGACCGCCTATGAGGGTGAGGTGCAGGTCTTCGAAAAGGTATTTGCGGAGATGCGCATCCCCCGCGACCTGATGTGAGCGTCAGCCCGCCGCAAACCGGCGGACGGCTTCGCAGACAGCGCGAAAGCCCTGCTTGGCGCCCTCGCTCATATGGCGGGCGCGCAGCCAGGCGTGAACCATCTGCGGCTCCTCGCGGAACCAGACCTCGATCCCCGCTTGCGCCAGCCGCGCCGCATAGTAGCGGGCATCGTCACGCAAGGGGTCGAAGGCTGCCCCGGTGATATAGGCGGGCGGCAAGCCCCTGACATCCTTGGCGGCGAGCGCACCGGCGACGGGATCGCCGGGCGGCGCCTGGAGCACTTCGCGGTAGTAGGCGACATCGGCTGTCGTCAGTCCTGGCGCGTCGGCCATCTCGACATAGGAGCCCGTCGTCAGATCGCCGCCGAGCGCCGGATAGATCAGCACCTGACCTGCAATGCCCGCAATCCCCTTGTCCCGAGCCCGCAGGGCGAGCCCGGCCGCAAGATTTCCGCCGGCGCTGTCGCCGATCAGGACGATGCGGCTGCCGCCTGCGGCGAGAGCTTCCAGCACGGCAAAGCAATCATCGGTCTGCGCCGGCCACCGATGCTCCGGTGCCAGCCGGTAGTCGACGGCAACGAGCTCGGCGCCCGCGAAATCGGCGATCTCGGCGCAGATCGCATGATGGCTCTCCAGCGAGCCGACGACAAAGCCGCCGCCATGCAGATAGAGGAGCAACGTCGGCGTTCTGACCTTCGCGGGGCGATAGCGCCGCGTCGGGACATCGCGAATACGGCTATCGGCGAATGTCAGACCATCCGGGAGCGGCGGGCTGAAGCGGGCGCAGAGCGCATCATATTGCGCCCGCTGTGCCTCGATCGATTGCGACACGGCGTCATCCGAATAGACGCTGCTGCAGATTTCGAGAAATTCGAGAATGCCCTTCTCTTCAGGCATCGGGCGCGTAGCGGTCATGATGCAATCCGTTCGGTTCGGCGACATCATGCACGATAGGATTTGCCCCGAAGATTAGGCAAGCGCATTGACGCCATCGGCGCGCTGGAACCCGCCAGAGCGGCGATTATCCACGCCGCGCCGAGCGCTCCAAAGCTTCGCCGTCACGCGCAGGCTGCGGCTTCTCCGTCAGGCCGACCAGCTGACGCAGCGGGCTCGGCAGCTGATCGACGGCAACCGCGAAAGCGATCGAGACGACGGCGGTTGTTGCGGCGACGAGCGCAAAGCTCTGGATCGCCGGCAGATCGAGCGGCAGGACATAGTAGAGCGCTCCGACGGTCACTGTCTGGTGGACGATGTAGAGCGGAAAGACCAGCCGGTTCATCGTCACCAGCCGCTCGCTCGGCTGATTGAGATAGCGCGCCGCAAAACCGATCAGGGTCAAAATCATGCTCCAGGCGAGCAGGAAGACGCTGGTCTTGAAAAGCAGTGTTTCATTGACATCGTAGCTGCCGATTGCCTGCTCCGGCGCAACGGTCCAGGATGCCAGGTAGAGCCAGATGGTGGTCGCAAGCGCAATCCCGCCGCTGACATAGCGGCGCGCGATCAGCGTGCCGATCAGCGCCCGGTGATGGCGGGAAATCAGGAAACCGAGGCCGAACCAGCTGGCCCAGACTGCAAACCAGGCGCCGTCATTATAGAGCGCATTGGTCTCACGCGGGTAGATCGGCGACAGCGCCAGATTGAGGCCGAGCGGCAGCAGGAAGAAGAGGTAGATGGCGCCGGTTTTGGCGACGCGCTCGAACCAGGCGAAGATCGGATTTCCGGGCCGCAGCAGATACTGGAAGATCGGATAGCAGATCACCGACATCACCAGCAAATAGGCAACAAACCACATATGCGCCCAGGTGAAATTACCCGTCGGATATTTTCCCTCGGTGAAATAGCGCGTCAGCCAGAATTCGAGGAACGAGCCGGTATAGCCGTTCTCATACATCCGCTCGTACCAGACCTGCGGCACGACGATGACCGCCATGGCAAAGAGCAGCGGGATAAGCAGCCGCACCGTGCGCTTGTAGATGAAGGTCAGCCCCTGCTCCGGCTTGAAGGTGAAGGCGACGCCCATGCCGGAGATGAAGAAGAGGAGCGCAAGGCGCCAGGCACGCGGGAAATCCATGACCAGCGACAGGCCGCGGCTGGTATTCTCGCTATGCAGCAGCCAGCCCATGTCAGGGAAGAAGGCGGCCGAGGAATGATAAAGGATCAGCAGGCCGAAGGCGAAGACCCTCAGGCGATCGACATAGTAAAGTCTCTCTCTCATCGCAGACGACGGATCCCCACGCAGCACCATCATCCGACCTCTCTACGCCCCAGACGTTAAGGATCGCTGCCGAAACTTCGTAAACTGCTGCTTTATTAGCGGATTGATTGGGCGGCGATTCCCTGCACCTAAATCAACAGGCCGCGAAGATCACGGCGGCCATCGACGACGCGAACGATCTGAACGCGTTCAACCGGCATGTCATCGTCATCGGGGATGGTTTCGTAGAGGATCAGAAACGGCGCATCGACCAGCATCCGCGCACCCGGTCCGATCTCCGGGTGACGCGCTCCCATACGCGGCTGTTCGGCCAGCAGCTTCGCCTTGCGTTCAAAACTGTCGAAGAAGCGCTCGGCCGCCTGGGGTTGCTCCAAGCCGATGCGCACGTAGATGTCGCGCACATCTTTGAGAGCCTGCGGCAGCCAGACCAGATCAACCGGCATTTTTGCGAGCCGCGCTCAACTCCCGGCGCGCTTCGTCACGCAGCGTCTCGAAGTCAACCGAGACAGGCTCTCCGCTGGCCCTGCCCTCAGCCCAGAGGCGCCGCAGACGTTCGATGTCGCCTTTCCGGGTCTCCCACTTTGCGGACCAGTCCCGCATCGCCTCGCGGATGACTTCGCTGCTGCTCGCATAGGCGCCGCTGCTGACGGCGTCTCTCAGCAACTCCGCCTGCTGCGGCGTCATTGAAACGCTGATCTTCTCGACATTGGCCATGAAGTATTCTCCATCTCGGTGGTAAAAATTACCACCGCAACGACAATTTGCCAAGAACGCCCTCCGTTGGAATGCGACAGCGACCACCACAATTTCGTTCTCGCCATCGGCCAACATTTGCGTGAGAGAAAACCTTTTCTCACTTGACACAGCACTTGGTAAAAGGTTTTCTCACCGCAAAGCTTAGGAGGAAAAGCTGAACATCTCGGGAGGAAAACGCGGGCGGATTACCATCCATGACGTGGCTGCGGCTGCGGGCGTCAGCATATCGACGGCATCGAAGGCGTTGAACGATACGGGCCGCATGGGCGCCGAGACCCGCGAGCGGGTGAAGCGCATTGCGACGGAGATCGGCTTCAGGCCGAATGCTCTGGCGCGCGGTCTCCTGAGCAAGCGCAGTTTCACCATCGGGCTGCTGACGAACGACACTTACGGTCGCTTCACGCTGCCTGTCATGGCCGGTGTTTCCGAAGCGCTGGTCGATCATGGCGTCTCGGTTTTCCTCTGCGCGATCGAGGATGATCCGGCGCTCGGTCAGATCCATGTGGATGCGATGCTCGACAAGCAGGTGGATGGAATCATTGCCACAGGAAAGCGCCTGGACAGACGGTTACCAGTCGATCTGTCGAACCTGAACGTGCCCGTCGTCTATGCCTTTACCGAAGGCGCGCCCGACAGCGTCACGTTCAGTTCCGACGATGGGCATGGCGCGCGGCTTGCGACGGAGTGGCTGCGGAAACTCGGGCGCAGGCGGATCGCCCATATTACCGGGCCGGAGGATTTCGTCTCGGTTCGCGAGCGCGCCAATGCCTATCGCGAGGTGGCAGGCGACGGCGTGCCGGTTCTCTTCGGCGTCTGGTCGGAAGGCTGGGGGCATGATGCGGTGGCGAGGCTCTGGAATGCCGGAGGCGAGAAGCCTGACGGCATCTTCTGTGGCAACGACCAGATCGCCCGCGGTGTCATCGATGCGTTGCGCGAGCGCGGCATCAAGGTGCCGCAGGATGTGTCGGTGGTCGGCTTCGACAATTGGGAGATTGTCGCGGCGCAGACCCGGCCGCCGCTGACGACGGTGGATATGGAGCTGAAGGAGCTCGGGCGGCAGGCAGGATTGACGATCCTGTCGCTTGCGGAGGGACGCCCGGTGGAGCCCGGCGTGCGGAAATTGCCGTGCCGCCTCGTCGTGCGGCAGACATGCGGGGGCGACGCCCTCGGGATTTAGAAACGGCGCGAAGGAGACGCGCCATATTGGGAGGAGTGCCATGATGAAGCGTCTGTTGGTGGCAACGAGCATTGCCACCCTTAGCCTCGTATCGACAGCCTCGGCTGCCGAGAAGATCGAAATGTGGGTCCGTTCCGGCATCGGCGACGCCTTCAAGAAGGTTGTCGAAGCCTATAATTCCAGCCACGAGAACCAGGTCGTCGCCACCGAAGTGCCATTCAGCGAACTGGTGCAGAAATATGCGACGGCGATCGCCGGTGGTCAGGCGCCCGATGCGCTGTCGATGGACCTGATCTATACGCCGGCCTTTGCTGCGGCCGGCCAGCTCGAAGACCTCTCGGACTGGGCAAAGAGCCTGCCCTACTTCAACTCGCTGTCGCCGTCGCATGTTCGCCTCGGCACTTATGACGGCAAGATCTATGGTCTGCCGCTCTCGGTCGAGACCTCGGTCTTCGCCTGGAACAAGGACCTCTACAAGAAGGCCGGGCTCGATCCCGAGAAGGCGCCCACCACTTGGGAAGAGATTTCGGCCAATGCCGAGAAGATCCGCAAGCTCGGCGACGACACCTACGGCTTCTATTTCTCCGGCGGCGGTTGCGGCGGTTGCATGATTTTCACCTTCACGCCACTCGTCTGGGGCGCGGGTGCGGATATCCTCTCCGAGGACGGCAAGACCGCGACGCTCGATACGCCGCAGATGCGCAAGGCCGTCGGCTTCTATCGCGATATGGTCAAGAAGGACCTGGTTCCGGCAGGTGCGGCCAGCGATAACGGCTCGAACTTCCTGAGCTTCACCAACGGTAAGATCGGCCAGCAGTCGCTCGGCGCCTTCGCAATCGGCACGCTGGTCACCAGCCATCCCGATATCAATTTCGGCGTGACGCTGATCCCCGGCGTCGATGGCAAGCCGTCGTCCTTTGCCGGTGGCGATAACTTCGTCATCACCAAGGGCACAAAGAAGATCGACGCGGTGAAGGAGTTCCTCGAATATATCTATTCGATGGACGGCCAGAAGGTCATGGCCAAGTATGGCAGCCTTCCGACCCGCGGCGACATTGCCGATCAGGTGCTTGCCGGGCTCGACCCGCGCATGCAGGTCGGCCTGAAGGCGATCTCGATTGCCAAGACGCCCTATACGCTGCAGTTCAACGACCTGATCAACAGCGCCAACGGCCCCTGGGCGACCTTCACCAATGCAGCGATCTTCGGTGACGACGAAGACGGAGCCTTCTCGAGCGCCCAGTCCGAGATGCAGTCGATCATAGACAGCGGCCAATAATCTCTCCCGGCCGCGGCCGGGGAGCAGTGGCAGCTCTCCGGCCGATCCATTCCATGCAGCAATGAAAGATGCGGAGCATTTCGATGACCGTTTCAGGTCCCCAGCGCCCTGCCGGCAGCCGCAAGAGGCGGCGCAGATCGCAATGGCGCGGGCTTCTCTATATCGCGCCGGCCATGGCGCTCGTCATCGTCTTCTTCGTGATGCCCGTGATCTTCACCGGCTGGATGAGCCTGCACAACTGGCCGCTGATGGGCGCCCAGCGCTGGATCGGCTTTGCCAACTATACCCGCATGTTCAACGACAGCCGCTTCATGGCGGCGCTGAACTTCACCGCCTATTACACCGTCATCGTCACCATCGCGATCTTTGCCGTTGCCTTTCCGCTTGCGATCTTCGTCGAGAAGGAACGGCGCTTCGTCAGCACCTACCGGACGATCATCTTCCTGCCCGTCGTCGTCGGGCTTGCGACCGCCTCCCTGCTCTGGGTCTGGCTTGCCAATGTCGATAGCGGCTTCTTTGGCCCGGCGCTGCGGGCGCTCGGCCTCGTCGAGCGCAGCCCGAATATCATGGCAAGCTTCGACACCGCTTTTGCGACGATCGTCGTCATGGTCGTCTGGAAGATCGCCGGCTTCACGATGATCATCCTGCTGACCGGCCTGCAGGCGATCCCATCCGAACTCACGGAAGCCGCGCGCATCGATGGCGCCGGGCGCTGGCAGCGCTTCCGGCATCTGACCTTGCCGCTGATGCGTCGCACGATCGCGCTCGCGCTCGTCGTCTCGGTCACCGGCTCGGTTCTTGCCTTCGACCAGTTTTACATCATGACCTCGGGCGGGCCGCAGAACAAAATGATCTCGGTGGTCTACTACATTTTCAACCAGTCCTTCGTGTCGTTCAATCTCGGTTACGGCGCGGCCCTGTCGATCGCGCTCTTGGCGATCCTGGTGGCGATCTCCATCGTCCAGCTTTGGCTGCTGCGTGTCGGGGAGGAGCGCTGATGACCACCTCCAGAGAACGCCGCGCCCGCAAGCGGTTCCGTTCGCAATCGGCCTATCACGTCGCCGGGATCGCTATTTCGGTGTTTTTCCTGGCGCCGTTCGTCATCGCCCTGCTCTCGTCGTTCCGGCATGGTACGGAAGCGAGCCTGCCGCCGCTGCCGCCATGGCCGACGACGGGCGTCAGCTTCGATGCCTATGCCCTGCTAGATACGTTCGGCGCCGGCATCTGGCAGCACATGATCAACTCGCTCTTCGTGTCGCTCGCCACCGTGGTGCTGACGGTCGCCGTCAGCCTGCTCGCCGGCTATGGCTTCTCGCGCTACCGCTTCCCGCTGAAGAATGTGCTTTTCGTGCTGATCATCGCCACGCTGATGATCCCGTTCCAGTCGATCCTGACGCCGCTCTTCATCATTCTCGCCAAGCTCGGCCTCAACAACTCGCTGCTTGGGCTGACGCTTGTCTATGTGACGTTGCAGCTCCCCTTCTCGGTCTTCATGATGCGCAATGCCTTCGATGCCGTGCCGAAGGAGATCGAGGAAGCCGCCCGTATCGACGGCGCGCGGGATCTTAAACTGCTGGTCAGGGTGCTTCTGCCGCTGGTCCTGCCGGGCGTGGCGACCGTTGCGATCTTTGCGTTCCTGAATGCCTGGAACGAGTTCCTTGCCGCTCTCGTGCTGCTCTCCAGCAACGAGAAATACACGCTGCCCGTCCTGATGACGGCAGTGCGCGCCGGGCGCCTCGGCGCCATCAACTGGGGTGCGGTTCAGGCCGGTGTGGTCGTCATGACGATCCCCTGCCTGATCGTCTTCCTGCTTCTGCAACGCTACTACATGCGCGGGCTGATGGCCGGCGCGGTGAAATGATGATCTTTCAACGAAATGGATGAAGCCATGAACAAGCTGAAGAGAGACCGCCAGTTCCGCCCCCTGCCCGTACCGAGCGTCGAGCTCGCCGGCCTTTTCGGCGATCGCCAGGATGCGATCTGCGATTCAACGGCCGAAACGCTGCTCGACCGCTGCGTCGAGGCCGGCATGATCCAGGCGATCGATGTCAGCCAGCCGAGCCCCGGCGTCGTCATCCCGATCGGCCCCTGGGGCGGCTCCACACAGATGTTCTGGGACAGCGACCTCGGCAAATCGATCGAGACTGTCGCCTATTCGCTCTATCGCCGCGCCAATCCGAAGCTTGAGGCGCGCGTCGACGAAATCATCGACATGTACGAGAAGCTGCAGGACAAGGACGGCTACCTGAACGCCTGGTTCCAGCGCGTGCAGCCCGGCCGCCGCTGGACGAACCTGCGCGACCACCACGAACTCTATTGCGCCGGACACTTGATCGAGGGTGCAGTCGCCTATTACCAGGCGACCGGCAAGCGCAAGCTGCTCGACATCATGTGCCGCTATGCGGATTACCTGATCACCGTTTTCGGCCATGGCCCGGGCAAGCTCGCCGGCTATTGCGGCCACGAGGAAGTAGAACTGGCGCTGGTAAAGCTGGCGCGCGTCACCGGCGAGAAGAGATATCTCGACCTCTCGAAATTCTTCGTCGACGAGCGCGGACAGGAGCCGCATTTCTTCACGGAAGAAGCGGTGCGCGACGGCCGCAGTGCGGCCGATTTCCACCAGAAGACCTATGAATATGGTCAGGCACATGTGCCGGTGCGCGATCAGAAAAAGGTCGTCGGCCATGCCGTGCGCGCCATGTATCTGTATGCCGGCATGGCCGACATCGCCACCGAGTATAATGACGATACGCTGACCTCGGCACTCGAAACGCTCTGGGACGACCTGACGACGAAGCAGATGTATGTGACGGGCGGCATCGGCCCGGCGGCGTCCAACGAAGGCTTCACCGACTATTACGACCTGCCGAACGAAAGCGCCTACGCCGAGACCTGCGCCTCCGTCGGTCTGGTCTTCTGGGCGAACCGAATGCTGGGCCGCGGCCCGAACCGGCGCTATGCCGATATCATGGAGCAGGCGCTCTATAACGGCGCAATGGCCGGCCTTTCGCTCGATGGCAAGACCTTCTTCTACGAAAACCCGCTGGAAAGCGCCGGCAAGCATCACCGCTGGATCTGGCACCATTGCCCCTGCTGCCCGCCGAATATCGCCCGCCTGCTGGCCTCCGTCGGCTCCTATATGTATGCGGTCGCCGAAGATGAGATTGCCGTTCATCTCTATGGAGAAAGCAAGGCCCGCTTCGAGCTCTCGGGCACCAAGGTCGAGCTGGCGCAGACAACCCGCTACCCCTGGGATGGAGCGATCCATTTCGACCTCAATCTCGACCACCCGGCCCGCTTCGCGCTGTCGCTGCGCATTCCGGAGTGGGCGGACGGCTCCACGCTTTCGGTCAATGGCGAGAGCATCGGCATCGAATCCATCTCAACGGACGGTTATGCGCGGATTGAGCGCGACTGGAAGAGTGGCGATGCGGTCGATCTCGTCATTCCGCTTGCAGCGCGCAAGCTCTTCGCCAACCCGCTCGTCCGCCAGGATGCCGGCCGCACCGCACTGATGCGCGGGCCGCTGGTCTATTGCGTCGAGGAGACCGACAATGGCGCCGGGCTGAACGGTATTTCGCTTTCGGCAGATCCGTCGAAGGCGAAGGTCTCTGAAATCGCGGGGCTTCGCGGCGCGGTCGCTCTCGACCTGCCCGTCAGCCGCGATGCTTCGGATTGGGGCGCCGATCTCTACCGGACCACGCCGCCCTCCGCGAAGCCGGCCACCGCCCGCTTCGTGCCCTACCCCTTCTGGGACAACCGCGAGCCGGGCGAGATGCTCGTCTGGGTCCGCGCCGGCGAGGCGCGCGGTGAATAAGATGGCGGATACAGGCGTCGTACTTGCCGGAGTTCGCAAGAGCTTCGGCAGCCTGGATGTGATCCATGGCATCGACCTGACGATATCGGAGGGATCCTTCGTGGTCTTCGTCGGCCCCTCCGGATGCGGGAAGTCGACCCTGCTGCGGATGATTGCCGGGCTGGAGGACGTCACCGATGGTGAGATCGAGATCAAGGGGCGCAACGTCACCGATCTCGATCCTTCGGACCGCGGCATCGCCATGGTCTTTCAGTCCTATGCGCTCTATCCGCATATGAGCGTGCGCGAAAACCTCGCCTTCGGGCTGAAAATGGCACGCACGCAAGCGGGTGAGATCGAGGCACGCGTCAAGGCCGCCTCGGCGATCCTGAAGATCGACCACCTTCTCGACCGCCGCCCGGGCCAGCTATCGGGCGGCCAGCGGCAGCGCGTGGCGATCGGCCGGGCCATCGTGCGCAAGCCCGAGGTCTTCCTCTTCGACGAGCCGCTATCGAACCTCGATGCCGAACTGCGCGTCTCCATGCGCATCGAGATCGCCCGTCTGCATCGCGAGCTCGGCAACACCATGATCTACGTGACGCACGACCAGACCGAGGCGATGACGCTCGCCGACCAGATCGTCGTGCTGCGCGACGGGCGCATCGAACAATCGGGCACGCCGCGCGAAATCTACGAGCGCCCGGCCAATACCTTCGTCGCGGGCTTCATCGGCTCGCCGCGGATGAACCTGCTCGACGCCGTGTGGCAGGGCGCGGGCCGGGTTTCGGCTGGCGGACAGGCGGTCCAATCAGGTCTCGCCGGGAGCGCACTGGTATCGGGCGCCAAGGTGAAATTGGGGATTCGGCCTGAGCATCTGACCGTCAGCACCACCGGCACGGACGGGCTGGAGGCAACGGTCGATTTCGCCGAATATCTCGGCGGCACGCAATATCTCTATTGCCAGCTGCCCGACGGCCAGCCGGTCACCGTCGAATATCGCTCGGCGGCGGAGATCAACACCGGAGGCCGGATTTTTCTCAGCGCTGCTCCGGCGGATATCCGATTGTTCGATGAAGGCGGCCTCGCCGTCACGTGATTAGCTTCAGTATCAACAAGAGCCTATTTCGTAGGCTTTTGTTGATACTGCCCATTTTTATAGCCATCCGCTTGCCAGCATTGCTGCACTGCGTCATAAATGCTGCATGAGCCACTTCGACCTGACGATCCTTGTCATCGATGAAAACGCGATCCGCTCCTCGATCATCGAAGAGGGATTGCGGGAGGCGGGGCATATGCGCGTCACCGTCATCCATGAGGTGCAGGGCGTGGCGCGGATCATCGAGACGCTGAAACCCGATGTCATCATCATCGACATCGAGAATCCGAACCGGGACATGATGGAACATCTCTTCCAGCTGACCCGCTCGATCAGCCGCCCGATCGCCATGTTCGTCGATCGCTCCGATACCGCCTCGATCGAGGCCGCCGTGGAAGCCGGCGTCTCCGCCTACATCGTCGACGGGCTGAAGAAGGAGCGCGTCAAGCCGATCCTCGACATGGCTGTCAGCCGCTTCAATGCCTTCAGCCGCTTGCAACGGGAACTCGCCGACGCCAAATCAGCGCTGGAGGAGCGAAAGGTGATCGAGCGGGCCAAGGGCATCATGATGCGGATGCGGGGCCTTTCGGAAGAGGAAGCCTTTGCGTTGCTTCGCCAGACGGCAATGAACGAGAAAAAGAAAATGTCCGAAATTGCGCAAAGTGTCGTGACGGCTGCGGGGCTGCTGATGTGAGCCCGGCCCGCGATGCAATAAGCGCCTGGAGGACGCTGGAGTGAATGCCTTGACCAAGATTGCCAGCGGCAGCGCCCGCATCGCCTCTCCCGCCCTGTCCAACGGCGAGGGACCGAGAGTTCTCCGCGCCGGTTTCATCCCGCTTGTCGATGCATCGGTGCTGATCGCCGCCGCCGAATTCGGCTTTGCCGCCAGGGAGGGCATCGCACTCGAACTGGTGAAGGATGTGTCCTGGGCGAATGTCCGCGACCGCCTGGCCTTCCGGCAGTTCGACATTGCCCACATGCTCTCGCCGATGCCGGTTGCCGCCATGCTCGGCCTCGGCTCCAATCCATCGCCGACCATCACGCCCTTCTCGCTCGGCCGCGGTGGCAATGCGATCACGCTTTCGACGCGGCTTTTTGAACGCATGCAGCAGGTCGCGGGTACCGGGGAAACCGCGAGCGCGATGGAGAACGCCAAGGCGCTTGCCGCCGTGCTTGCCGATATGCGGGCACGCGGCGAACCGATGCCGACGCTCGGCATGACCTATCCCTTCTCCTCGCATAATTACGAGTTCCGCTACTGGCTCGCCGCCGGCGGCATCGATCCCGATCATGACGTCAAGCTCGTCGTCGTCCCGCCGCCGCTGACATCGGATGCGCTTGCCGCCGGCGCGATCGACGGCTTTTGCGTTGGCGCGCCCTGGAACATGATTGCCTCCGAGCGCGGCGTCGGCCGCATCGTCGCCGCCAAGCAGGATATCTGGCCGTCGGCTCCAGAAAAGGTAATCGGCATGCGGCCGGATTGGGCAGAGCGCCATCCGGAGACCGTCTCGCGGCTGATCGTTGCACTCGATGCGGCCGCGCGCTGGTGCGACGACGCGGCAAACCATGACGCGCTTGCCGATGTCCTCGCCGATCTGCGCTACATCGCGGCGCCTGTCGAGATCATTCGACACGTTCTTGCTGGTGAGTTCAGCCTCGACGCCAAAGGCAACCGTCGCGTCATCGAGAACTATTTCCAGTTCCACGGCCAGTTCGCCAATTATCCGCGCCCGAGCCAGGCGCTCTGGATCTACAGCCAGATGATCCGCTGGGGCCAGGCCGAGCCCAGCCTGACGCTGGCGCGCGCCGCCGCTTCCGCCTATCGGCCGGACCTCTACCGCGCCGCACTCGGCGACGATTGCACGCCCGAGGATGCCGATGTTCGCATCGAGGGAGACCGCGATGGCGAGCGCTTCATGGACGGCCGCATCTTCGATCCGGGCGACTTCGCTGCCTACATCAACGGCTTCGAAGTGAAGAGCGCATCGATCGCCATCCGGCAGCTGGACGAGGGCTGAAGGTCTGCCGCGCTGCACAAATTGCTAGCAGCGCGGTCCGCTTCCATCCAGGCATTCGCATAAAAGATGCGCAGAATTTTAGAACGCATAAAAATTCACTTGCCATCATTTCAAGGCAGAATACCAAACGCTTTCAATCAATTGACGGCAGCGATCTGAAATTGGCACGGCCTTTGCAGGGCTAATAGCGCCCGGATCAACGGCGATCCAGGCAGATGAGCGCGCGATAGGCGCTTGCAAGAGACATCGACGTCGCAAGGTTTTTGCTGTCCGGGACCCTCCCTTCCCGCAGACGCAATCTCCGAGCGGCGTTTTTTTGTGCCCAAAATCCGGCGACCACTCGACAATAAGGGGAACTGCGCATGACCAAGATCCTCACCGGCAGCTTCAGCCGCCGCAATCTTCTGAAGACGACAGCGACGGCAGCCCTGATCGGCGCGGTCCGCTCAGCCTTCCCATCCGGCGCCTTTGCGGCGGCTGCCACGCCTGAAGTCACGGGCGCCAAGCTCGGCTTCATCGCACTGACGGATGCCGCGCCGCTGATCGTCGCCAAGGAGAAGGGCCTCTTCGAAAAGCACGGCATGCCCGATGTCGACGTCGCCAAGCAGGCATCCTGGGGCGCCACCCGTGACAATCTCGTGCTCGGAGGCGCGGCGAACGGCATCGATGGCGCCCATATCCTGTCGCCGCTGCCCTACCTGATGCAGGCCGGCAAGGTGACGCAGAACAACCAGCCGGTGGCGATGTCGATCCTGGCGCGGCTGAACTACGACAGCCAGGGCATCTCGGTCGCCAAGGAATATGCCGAGACCGGCGTGCAGCTCGACGCTTCCAAGCTGAAGGCCGCCTTCGAGAAGAAGAAGGCTGCGGGCGGCGAAGTGAAGGTGGCAATGACCTTCCCCGGCGGCACGCACGATCTCTGGGTCCGCTACTGGCTCGCCGCGGGTGGCATCGATCCCGACAAGGACGTTTCGACCATCGTCGTTCCACCGCCGCAGATGGTGGCGAACATGAAGGTCGGCAACATGGACGTCTTCTGTGTCGGCGAGCCCTGGAACGAGCAGCTCGTCAATCAGGGCATCGGCTTCACCGCGGCGACCACCGGCGAGCTCTGGAAGGGCCACCCGGAAAAGGCGCTCGCCATGCGCACCGAATGGATCGAGAAGAACCCGAACGCCGCCAAGGCCCTGCTGATGGCCGTGATGGAAGCCCAGCAATGGTGCGACAGCATGGAAAACAAGGAAGAGATGGCGACGATCCTCGGCAAGCGCCAATGGTTCAACGTGCCGCCGAAGGACGTGCTCGGCCGCCTCAAGGGCGACATCAACTACGGCAATGGCCGTGTCGCCCACGGCACCGATCTCCACATGAAATTCTGGGCGGGCGGCGTTTCCTACCCGTTCAAGAGCCACGACACCTGGTTCATGGCCGAGAACATCCGCTGGGGCAAGTTCGCGCCCGACACCGACATCAAGGCGCTGGTCGACAAGGTCAACCGCGAAGATATCTGGCGCCAGGCCGCCAAGGATCTCGGCGTCGCCGCCGCCGATATTCCGGCCTCTTCCTCGCGCGGCAAGGAGACCTTCTTCGACGGCAAGGTCTTCGATCCCGAGAACCCCTCCGGCTATCTCGACAGCCTTGCCATCAAGGCCGCGTCCTAGTTCCCCGCCTCCGGCGCGTGACGGGCGCGCCGGCCTTTTCTTGCCTTAAGGAGCGATCGCATGTCAGCCCTCGCAAAGAATGAACCGATTACCCCAGCGCAGCCTGCCCCCAAGACGGCAAACGTGGTGCGCCTGAGCAAGGCGCCTTCGCGCCGCGTCAATGTCCGGCAGCTTGCGACAGCCGCCGCCCGCAATGTCGTGCCGCCGCTCGTCGTGCTCGCAGTGATGCTCGGCGTCTGGCAGCTTCTCTGTTCGTCGCCGACGGCCTCGCTGCCCTCGCCGCATCAAGTCTGGCAGGAAAGCTACGATCTGATCGCCTTCCCGTTCTTCAACTACGGCTCGCAGGATATCGGCCTCGGCTGGCGCGTGCTGGTTTCGTTGCAGCGGGTCGCCTATGGCTTCGGACTTGCCGCTGTCGGCGGCATCGTCATCGGCGCGATCATCGGCCAGTCGGTTTGGGCGATGCGCGGTCTCGACCCGATCTTCCAGGTGCTGCGCACCGTGCCGCCGCTCGCCTGGCTGCCGCTGTCGCTCGCGGCTTTCCAGGACAGCAATCCTTCGGCGATCTTCGTGATCTTCATCACCTCGATCTGGCCGGTCATCATCAATACCGCCGTCGGCGTGCGCAACATCCCGCAGGATTACCGCAACGTGGCGCAGGTTTTGCGGCTGAACCAGATCGAGTTCTTCTTCAAGATCATGCTGCCTTCGGCCGCCCCCTACATCTTCACCGGCCTGCGCATCGGCGTCGGTCTCTCGTGGCTGGCGATCGTCGCCGCCGAGATGCTGACCGGCGGTGTCGGCATCGGCTTCTTCATCTGGGATGCGTGGAACTCGTCGCGCCTGCCCGACATCATCGTCGCCCTCGCCTATATCGGCGTCGTCGGCTTCGCCCTCGACAAGCTCGTGGCGGCAGCCGGCCGGCTGATCACCCGCGGCGCTTCGGCAAATTGAGGAGATCAGAGATGACCGCTTATTTGAAGCTCGACCATATCGACAAGCATTTCGATCGCGGCGGCGTTCATGCCGAAGTCCTGAAGGGGATCAACCTGACGATCGCCAAGGGCGAATTCGTCTCGATCATCGGCCATTCCGGCTGCGGCAAGTCCACGCTGCTCAACCTGATCGCCGGACTGACGCCCGTCTCCTCGGGCGCCGTCCTGCTGGAAAACCGCGAAGTGAACGCGCCGGGGCCGGAACGCGCCGTCGTCTTTCAGAACCATTCGCTGCTTCCCTGGCTCTCCGTCTACGAGAACGTCAATCTGGCCGTCTCCAAGGTCTTCGGCGGCAGCAAGACGAAGGCGGAGCGCCATGATTGGGTGATGGCCAATCTGGACCTCGTGCAGATGGCTCACGCCAAGGACAAGCGCCCCGCCGAGATTTCCGGTGGCATGAAGCAGCGCGTCGGCATCGCCAGGGCGCTTGCCATGGAGCCGAAGATCCTACTGCTCGACGAGCCGTTCGGCGCGCTCGATGCGCTAACCCGCGCCCATCTGCAGGATGCCGTCATGGAGATCCATGCCCGGCTCGGCAACACGATGGTGATGATCACCCACGATGTCGACGAAGCGGTGCTTCTCTCGGACCGGATCGTGATGATGACCAACGGCCCGGCGGCCAAGATCGGCGAAGTCCTCGACGTGCCGATCCCGCGTCCGCGCAACCGCATCGAGCTCGCCTCCGACCGAACCTACCTCAAATGCCGCGAGGCCGTGCTGAAGTTCCTCTACGAGCGTCACCGCTTCGTCGAAGCTGCGGAGTAACACCATGACCGAGAAACTCGTCATCATCGGCAATGGCATGGCGCCCGGGCGCATGCTGGAGCATCTCTTCGAACAGGCGCCCGGCCGCTACGCCGTCACCATCTTCAACGCCGAACCGCGCGTCAATTACGACCGCATCATGCTCTCGCCGGTTCTCTCCGGCGAGAAGACCTACGAGCAGATCGTCATCCACGGCGACGGCTGGTACATCGACCACGGCATCACGCTCTACAAGGGCCACAAGATCGTCGCCATCGACCGCGACGCAAAGACCGTGACCTCCGATCACGGCGTCACCGAAAGCTACGACAAGCTGGTCATCGCCACCGGCTCCGTGCCCTTCATCATCCCGGTTCCCGGCAAGGACCTGCCGGGTGTCATCACCTATCGCGATCTCGACGACGTGCAGGCCATGCTGCTTGCCGCCCAGTCGCGTGAAAAGGCGGTCGTCATCGGCGGCGGCCTGCTCGGTCTCGAGGCGGCTGCCGGTCTTGCCCAGCGCGGCATGGACGTCACCGTTCTCCACGTCATGCCGACGCTGATGGAGCGCCAGCTCGATCCGGCGGCCGGCTACCTGCTGCAGAAGGCCGTCGAGGAACGCGGCATCAAGGTCATCTGCAAGGCCAATACCAAGGCGATCGTCGGCGACGGCAAGGTGGAGGGCATCGAGCTCGATAACGGCACGATCATTCCGGCGACGCTCGTGGTCATGGCTGTCGGCATCCGTCCGAACGTCAATCTCGCCAAGGATGCCGGCCTCGCGGTCAACCGCGGCATCGTCGTCGATGCCGGGATGCAGACCTCGGATGGCGATATCTATTCGGTCGGCGAATGCGCCGAAGTGGGCGGCATGGTCTATGGCCTGGTCGCCCCCCTCTACGAGATGGCGCGGGTCGCTGCCTCGCATCTGGCGGGAGACAGCAAGCCTGCCTTCGTCCATTCGGATACGCCGACCAAGCTCAAGGTGACCGGCATCGAGCTCTTCTCGCTCGGCGACTTTGCCGATGGCGACGATCGCGAGGAAATCGTCCTGCGCGATGCGACCGCGGGCGTCTACAAGCGCCTCGTCATCAAGGAAAACCGGATCATCGGCACCGTGCTCTATGGCGAAACGGCCGATGGCGCCTGGTTCAACGACCTGAAGAAGAAGGCGACCGACATCTCGCAGATGCGCGACACGCTGATCTTCGGTCAAGTCTATCAGGGAGGGTCGCCGCTGGACCCTATGGCGGCCGTTGCAGCCTTGCCGGATGATGCGGAAATCTGCGGCTGCAACGGCGTCTGCAAGGGAAAGATCACATCGACGATCAGTGCCAAGGGGCTGACCTCGCTGGATGATGTGCGTGCACACACGAAGGCCTCGGCCTCCTGCGGCTCCTGCACCGGCCTCGTCGAACAGCTGATGTCGCTGACGCTCGGCGATGCCTATAACCCAGCCGCGGTCACGCCGATGTGCACCTGCACGGAGCTCGGCCATGACGACGTGCGCCGCCTGATCAAGGCAAAGAAGCTGAAGACCATTCCTGCTGTCATGCAGGAACTGGAATGGAAGACCTCCTGCGGCTGCGCCAAGTGCCGCCCGGCGCTGAACTACTATCTGGTCGCCGACTGGCCGGATGAATATGCCGACGACTACCAGTCGCGGTTCATCAACGAGCGTGTCCATGCCAACATCCAGAAGGACGGCACCTATTCGGTCGTGCCGCGCATGTGGGGCGGCGTGACGAATGCCAACGAGCTGCGCGCCATCGCCGATGTCATCGACAAATTCGAGATACCGATGGTCAAGGTCACCGGCGGCCAGCGCATCGATTTGCTCGGCATCGAGAAGGAAGACCTTCCCGCCGTCTGGGCCGATCTCGGCAAGGCCGGCTTCATCTCCGGCCAGGCCTATGCCAAGGGGCTGCGCACCGTGAAGACCTGCGTCGGTTCCGACTGGTGCCGCTTCGGCACGCAGGATTCGACCGGCCTCGGCATCCGCATCGAGAAATTCATGTGGGGCTCCTGGACGCCGGCAAAGCTGAAGCTGGCGGTTTCAGGGTGTCCGCGAAACTGCGCCGAGGCGACCTGCAAGGATATCGGCGTGATCTGCGTCGACAGCGGTTTCGAGATCCATTTCGCCGGTGCTGCCGGTCTCGACATCAAGGGCACCGAAGTGCTCGGCCTTGTCAGGACAGAGGACGAAGCGCTGGAGTATATCGTGGCGCTGACGCAGATGTATCGCGAGCAGGGCCGCTATCTCGAGCGCATCTACAAATGGGCCAAGCGCATCGGCCTCGACGAAATCCGCCGGCAGATCATGGAGGATACCGAGAAGCGCACCGGCTACTACGGGCGCTTCGTCTTCTCGCAGAAATTTGCCCAAGTCGATCCCTGGTCGGAGCGCGTCTCCGGCAAGGACAAGCACGAGTTCAAGCCGATGGCGACCGTCGGCTTCAGCGAAGCGGCGGAGTGAGGAGATGGATATGAACTGGATCTCGATCGGCGATATCTCGGACATCCCGCTGCGCGGCGCGCGCTGCGTGAAGACCCCGCAGGGAAAGATCGCCGTCTTCCGCACGGCCGAAAACGAGGTCTTCGCAATCGAAGACCACTGCCCGCACAAGGGCGGACCGCTCTCGCAGGGCATCGTTCACGGCAAGGCGGTCACCTGCCCGCTGCACAACTGGGTGATCTCACTGGAAACCGGCAAGGCGCTTGGGGCCGATGACGGGGTGGTGCGAACGATTCCTGTACGGAATGAGGATGGGGCGCTGTTTATTGCGTTCGAGAGTTTGATGATGGCGGCGGAGTGATCAGACGAATGCGTTCGGAGCTACCCCCCTCTGCCTTGCCAGGCATCTCCCCCACAAGGAGGGAGATTGGCTGGGCTCACCCGCTCGCCTCAACCTTCATTGTTTGGGGAGATGCATGCCACGTGTCGATCTCCCCCCTTGTGGGGGAGATGTCCGGCAGGACAGAGGGGGGTAGCCACACACTCGGCGACCTGAGGGCCAACCCCCATGCCCACTGAAACCAAAACCACCTGCCCTTATTGCGGCGTCGGCTGCGGCGTCATCGCCAAGGTCGAGGACACCGGATCGGTCTCCGTGAAGGGCGACCCCGATCATCCCGCCAATTTCGGCCGCCTCTGCTCCAAGGGCTCGGCGCTTGCCGAGACCATCGATCTCGACGGCCGTCTGCTCTATCCTGAAGTCGATGGCGCGCGGACCAGCTGGAACACCGCCCTCGACCTCGTCGCGACGAAATTCTCCGAAACCATCGCCGAACATGGCCCTGATGCGGTGGCCTTCTACGTTTCCGGCCAGCTGCTGACAGAGGACTACTACGTCGCCAACAAGTTGATGAAAGGCTTCATCGGCTCCGGCAATATCGACACCAATTCCCGTCTCTGCATGTCGTCCTCGGTCGCCGGCCATCGCCGCGCCTTCGGATCGGATACGGTCCCCGGCACCTATGAGGATCTCGAGCTTGCCGATCTCGTCATCCTGACCGGCTCGAACCTCGCTTGGTGCCACCCCGTTCTCTACCAGCGGCTCGCCGCCGCCAAAGCGGCTCGGCCCGGCATGAAGATCGTCGTGATCGATCCGCGCCGGACGATGACCTCCGATATTGCCGACCTGCATCTGGCGATCCGTCCGGATAGCGATGTGGCGCTGTTTACCGGCCTGCTCGCGCATCTGGCGACCAGCCCGGCGATCGATCAGAATTATATCGGCGCCCATACGGTGGGCTTCGCCGAGGCCTTTGCCTCCGCGGCGGCTCTCAGCTGGGATGAACTCCTGGAGCGTACCGGCCTTCCCGCCATGCAGCTGCGCGAATTCTTCCGGCTGTTCGAGACGGTGGAGAAAACCGTCACCTGCTACAGCCAGGGGGTCAATCAGTCGGTATCGGGCACCGACAAGGTCAATGCCATCCTGAACTGCCATCTGGCGACCGGGCGGATCGGCCGTCCCGGCATGGGACCGTTCTCGCTGACCGGTCAGCCGAACGCCATGGGCGGGCGCGAAGTCGGCGGGTTGGCCAATATGCTGGCCGCGCATATGGCAATCGAGAATGCTGGGGATCGCGACCGCGTGCAGCGTTTCTGGTCGTCGCCCGGCATTGCCGCCAAGCCCGGCCTGAAGGCGGTCGACATGTTCAGCGCTGTCGCCGAAGGCCGCATCAAGGCGCTCTGGATCATGGCGACCAATCCCGTCGTATCCATGCCCGACGCTGATGCCGTCGAGGCGGCGATCGCCGCCTGCCCCTTCGTCGTCGTATCCGATATCGTTGGGAACACGGACACGACGCGCCATGCTGATGTCCTCCTCCCCTCGCTCGGATGGGGCGAGAAGGATGGCACGGTGACGAATTCCGAGCGCCGCATCTCGCGCCAACGCCCCTTCCTGCCGGCTCCCGGCGAAGCGCGTGCCGACTGGTGGCAGCTTGCCGAAGTCGCACGGCGCATGGGCCATGGGGCGGCGTTCGGTTTTGCCGATCCGGCAGCGATCTTTGCCGAGCATGCCGCCCTCTCGGCCTTCGAAAATGAGGGCAGCCGCGATTTCGATATCGGCGCCTATGCCGGCATCGACGACGCAGCCTATCGGGCGCTGCACCCTTTCCAATGGCCAGCGTCTTTGGCCGAGACTCCCACTCCCCCCGGCGGCAAACGCTTCTTCGCCGATGGCGGCTTCTTCCATCCCGACCGGCGCGCCCGCTTCATTGCCGTCAACCCTCCGGAAACGGACAGGACGAGCGCGGACTATCCGCTAACACTGAACACCGGCCGCATCCGCGACCAGTGGCACACGATGACGCGCACCGGAAAGAGCGCCCGCCTTTCCGCCCATATCGCCGAACCCTTCGCCGAAATCCATCCGCGGGACGCCATCGAGCTCGGTATCCGCGGCGCCGGTCTGGTCGAGATCGAGAGCCCTCATGGCACGGCGGTCGTCCGCTCGCTGATCAGCGAGCGCCAGGCACGCGGCAGTATCTTCGTTCCCATGCATTGGAACGGCCAGTTCTCGGCTCGCGCCCGCATCGATGCGGCCGTGGCACCCGTTGTCGATCCCGTCTCCGGCCAGCCTGCCTCGAAAAACGTCGCCGTCAGGGCACGACCGCTCAAGGCAGAGCACTACGGCTTTGCCGTTTCCGCCGCGAGGCCCGAGAACCTTGATTGCGATTACTGGGCTCTCGCCAAGGCGGAAGGCGGCTGGCGGCTGGAATTCGCGGCCTGCGCCCGGATTTCCGACTGGGCGAACTGGTGCCGCAAGCATCTCGGCATCCCTGCCGATGTCGAGCCGCTCGGCTATTGCGACGGGGCGACCGGCGAAACGCGGCTCGCCTTCTTTGACGGCACCCGGCTGCTCGCCGCCCTCTTCGTCGCTCCCGAACCGGTCGCCGTTGCCCGGGCCTGGGCCGTGCAGCAGCTAACCGCCTCGCACGGCGATCTGCGCAAGCGCTTTGCGATCGCGGCCGGGCGGCCGGGAGCGGATCAGCCGGATCCCGGCGCCACCGTCTGCTCGTGCTTCGGCGTCGGCGTCAACCAGATCACCGGCGCGATCCGCAATGGCTGTCATTCGGTCGAGGCGATCGGTAAGGCGCTCAATGCCGGCACCAATTGCGGTTCCTGCCGCGCCGAAATCCGCACCATCATCGACGGCTGCCTTGCCGCGGCCGCCGAGTAGCGGGCGGGCAATCACCGATCAGAAACTGTAGTTCCGTCTGCCCTCGCGAAGTGCTAAACCATGCGCATATAGGCGTATGATTTCGCTTTCTTTTTGCATTCCACGGGAGGATGGCGAGCGGATGGAAATTGCGGCCCCGAAGATCCAGCTGAATTACGGCGCCGAGCCGGGCATTCGCTTTGCGGTGCTACTCGACGGCAAGGGCGGCTGTCGCGAGATCGGTGCCTCCGGTCTGCGCGACTGGAAGCCTGCCGATGGCATTCTCTGGGTTCACCTGGAACGCGATCACGTTGCCGCGGCCGCTTGGGTTGCCGAGCGTGGCGGCCTAGATCCGCTGGTGACGGATGCCCTGCTGGAAGACGAATCCCGCCCGCGTGTCGAGCCCGTCGACGACGGTTTGCTGATCATCCTGCGCGGCGTCTGCGCGGCACCGCCCGAAGAGGCCGAAGACGCGCCCGTCGATCTCGATCTCGTCCCGCTGCATGCCTGGGTGGATGAAAACCGCGTCATCACCCTGCGCGACAGCGGACACTATATCACGGCGCTGCGCGACATCCGCCAGGCGCTGGAAAAGGGCAAGGGGCCGAAGCGCACCGGCGAACTTCTGGCGCTCGTGAGCGACAAGCTTGTCAGAGACTTGGAGCCCGTTCTTGACCAGATGGACGAGGAAGTCGACGAGCTCGATGAATTGATCTTTCATGGCGAGGCCGCCGAAGTGCGCGAGCGGCTCAAGCTGCTGCGCCGCCGCGCCGTTCAGCTGCGCCGCTATCTCGCTCCGCAGCGTGACGCGCTGAACCGTATCGAGCACGACGATGCGCCCTGGCTTGCCGAGCGCGACAAGCTCCGGATGCGCGAGGTCATCGACAAGCTGATGCGCTTCATCGAATATCTCGACGCGATCCGCGACCGCACCGGCATCCTGCATGACGACCTTTCGACCGTCATCAGCGAGCGCATCGCCCGCAACTCCAACAGGCTTGCCGCGCTTGCGGCGCTGCTCTTGCCGCCGAGCGTGGTGGCCGGCCTCTTCGGCATGAATGTCGGCGGCATTCCAGGGGTCAACGACACCTGGGCCTTCATCATCATCGTCGCCTTCGTGGCGGCGACTTCGGTCGCCACGCTCTACGTGCTGAAGCGCATCAACTGGCTTTGAGTGCCGGGCGCGGAACCGGCGGGTGATGGACCGCGTTCTGTCCCAATTCCGCTCAGGGGGATTGAGATCATGCGTCGTCAAGCACGTCTTATTGCAGTTCTTGCCGGTCTCTGTGCCGCCGCTCCGGCCGCCGCCGACGAGGCGGGTTTCCTGCAGCCGCTCAGCGGCAGCTGGACAGGCACCGGCAAGGTGCTCAGAAAGATCGGCAGCTCGCCGATCAATGTTTCCTGCAAATTCAATATAGATGCACCGGGTGCCTCGATCTCGATGCGAGGCAATTGCCGGGGTCTTCTGGTGGTCAACCGGGCGATCTCCGCTGACCTCTCGGCGCGCGGCACGCGCTATTCCGGCAACTATACCGGCCCGTCCGGCTCGCCGTCGCAGCTCTCGGGCAGCCGCCAGGGGGATGTGATCAATCTCGCTGTGCGCTGGGCGCGGCTCGTCAACGGCGACCGCAATGCCAACATGACGATCCGCAAGCGCGGCAACAGTCAGCTGCTGATCCAGACGATCGACAAGGATCCGGCGTCGGGCAAGTCGGTGACCACAAGCGAGATCAGCCTGCGCCGGCAGTGACGGTTCAGGCTGTGCGGCGCTTCTTCTGCTGCTCGGCGCGCGTTGCCGAGAGAGCCCGTGCCTGATGGCGCTGGACGAGCGCCGTCTGCACCGTTGCCTGGAAATCGAGGACGCGATCGCGCACGGCGTCTTCCGACAGGCCGCATTGGCCGAGCTCGTCCGCCAGCCGGCGGCATTCGGCCTTCCAGAATGTCACGGCTGCCTCGCCATGCAGGTTATCGAGCGTCTCGGCACAGCGATCGACATCGCCCGCCTTGGTCACGTCACGCACGATCAAAAGTTCGCTGTTCTTGAGAGCGGCCAGAAGCGCCGCAGGAGAGGCATCCATCGAATCATCCCGTTTTGTCAGCACAATCGTTAGACCGGCGATGGTTAACGACTGCTTGCGCACAGGAAGACAGCGATTTCGATCGCCGGATTGACGACGGCAAAATGCGCTTCCATTGTCGCGCTTCGCTCATGAAATGATTTGCAAGCCCGGAAAGATCATGAAGTTAGACGCCATCGACCTCAGAATTCTCGATGCGATTCAGCGGGATGGCCGCATTACCAAACTTGCTTTGGCAGAAAAGGCCGGCCTTTCGCCGACGCCCTGCTGGATGCGGCTGCGCAAGCTCGAGAAGGCAGGGATCGTCACCGGCTATCATGCCCGCATCGCGCTGCGCAAAATCGCCCCGGTCGCCAGCGTCATGGTCGAGGTGACGCTGGCCAACCACCGGCAGAGCGATTTCGAACGCTTCGAGCGGGCGATCGCCGGTATCCCCGAAATCGTCGGCTGCTGGTCCGTCGGCGGCGGGGTCGATTACTTCCTGCGGATCGCCGCCCCCGATATCGATGCCTACCAGCGGCTGATCGACGGGCTGCTCGACCGCGAGCTCGGGATCGAGCGCTATTTCACCTATATCGTCACCAAGACGGTCAAGGACGAGACCGTGCTGCCGGTCGCCGCTCTGGTACAGCCGGGCGAAACCTCGAACGACGCATAGAGAGATCATGCGGCCCGGCGCTCAGCCTTAGACAATCTCTCTGTTTGAAGCGCCCTCAAAGGACAAAATCTCGCCTCCTCCCGTGAAAGACTTCGGTGTCGGTAACGAGGAGACAGGACATGACCGCGGTTTTTGCCCGCCCCGATTTTCATCAGGCGCTTTCGCGTCTCAAGGACAGGCATCTGCTGCGCGACCTCGCCTATTGCGATGGCCGCTGGACGTCCGCTGCCGATAACAAGAGCTTCGAGGTCACCGACCCGGCAAGCGGCGCGACCGTCGCCTGGGTCGCAAGCCTCGGCGCCGCCGAGACCACCGCGGCCATCGATGCCGCCTCGCGGGCGCTGCCCGCCTGGCGCGGACTGCTGCCGCAGGAGCGCGCCCGCATCCTCAGAAAATGGTACGATCTGATGCTCGCCGCCAAGGACGATCTGGCGCTGATCATGACGCTCGAGCAGGGCAAGCCGCTCGCCGAGTCTCTCGGCGAGATCGACTATGCCGCATCCTTCATCGAATGGTATGCCGAGGAAGGCAAACGGCTGAATGCCGAGAATGTCACGAGCCACCTTCCGGGCGCCGAAATGATCGTGCGCCGCGAGGCGCTCGGCGTCACCGCGATCGTCACCCCCTGGAATTTCCCCTCTGCCATGGTCACCCGCAAGGCGGCCGCGGCACTTGCAGCAGGCTGCACCGTCGTTGCCCACCCCTCCTCCGAAACGCCGCTCTCTGCACTGGCTCTCGCCGAACTCGGTGAGCGTGCCGGCATTCCCGCCGGCGTCTTCAACGTCGTTACCGGCGATGCCGCTGTTATCGTCGGGCGCCTCTGCGAGGACGACCGGGTGCGTGCCGTCAGCTTCACCGGCTCGACCGGTATCGGGCGGCTGATTGCGGCACAATGCGCGCCGACCATGAAGCGGCTGGTGATGGAACTCGGCGGCCACGCGCCGCTGATCATCTTCGAGGACGCCGATGTCGAGCAGGCCGTGAAGATCGCCATCGATGCCAAGTTCGCGACGTCGGGGCAGGATTGCCTCGCCGCCAACCGGATTTTCGTGCATCGCTCGATCGCCCCGCGTTTCGAACAGGCTTTCGCGTCGCGCATCCGCCAGCTGAAGGTCGGCGACGGCTTCTCGGCGGATGCGGAGATCGGTCCCCTCATGCATGAGCGGGCCGTCGCCAAGGTCGAGGAACAGGTCGAGGACGCCCTGAAGCGCGGCGCCAAGCTCATCACTGGCGGCAAGCGCCACAAGGCCGGCAAACTGTTCTACGAACCGACCCTGCTTTCGAACATTCCGGCTGACGCGCTGATCATGCGCGAAGAAACCTTCGGCCCGGTCGCTGGGATCACGGTCTTCGACAGCGAAGAGGAAGTCGTCGCCAAGGCGAACGATACCGAATACGGCCTCGTCGCCTATGTCGTGACCGCCAATGGCGCGCGCCAGATGCGGCTCGGCCGGGCGCTGGAATACGGCATGGTCGCCATCAACCGGGTGAAGATCACAGGCGGCCCGATCCCCTTCGGCGGCTGGAAGCAATCCGGCATCGGCCGCGAGGGCTCGCGCCATGGCATCGAGGCCTTCACCGAGCTCAAATACCTCTGCATCGACACTGCCGCGTAAGCGGTCCTCCCAATCCAGACATCAAGGACATCAGCCATGCTCGACAGAAGCAACGAACTCAACGCCTGGGACCGCGACCACTTCTTCCACCCCTCGACGCATATGGGCATGCATGCCCGCGGCGAGACGCCGACGCGCGTCATTTCCTCGGGTGAAGGCGCCTACATCACCGATACCAACGGCCGCACCAGCCTGGATGCGTTTGCCGGTCTCTATTGCGTCAATGTCGGATACGGCCGTCAGAAGATCGCCGATGCGATCGCCAACCAGGCAAAGAACCTCGCCTATTACCACGCCTATGTCGGCCACGGCACGGAAGCCTCGATCACGCTGTCGAAGATGATCATCGACCGGGCGCCTGAAGGCATGAGCCGCGTCTATTTCGGCCTGTCGGGTTCGGATGCCAACGAGACCAACATCAAGCTGATCTGGTACTACAACAACATCCTCGGCCGGCCGGAGAAGAAGAAGATCATCTCGCGCTGGCGCGGCTACCACGGTTCCGGCGTCATGACCGGCTCGCTGACCGGGCTCGAACTCTTCCACAAGGCCTTCGACCTGCCGCGCGCACCGGTTCTGCATACGGAAGCGCCCTATTACTTCCGCCGCCCTGACCGCTCGATGGATGAGGAGCAGTTCTCGCAATATTGCGCCGACAAGCTGGAAGAGATGATCCTTGCTGAAGGCCCGGATACGGTTGCCGCCTTCATCGGCGAGCCGATCCTCGGCACCGGCGGCATCGTGCCGCCGCCGAAGGGCTACTGGCAGAAGATCCAGGCGGTTCTCGACAAGTATGACGTGATGCTCGTCGCCGACGAAGTCGTCACCGGCTTCGGCCGCCTCGGCACCATGTTCGGCTCCGATCACTACGGCATGAAGCCAGGTCTCATCACCATCGCCAAGGGCCTCACCTCGGCCTACGCGCCGCTTTCCGGCACCATCGTTTCCGACAAGGTCTGGCAGGTGCTGGTCCAGGGTTCCGATCAGATGGGCGCGATCGGCCACGGCTGGACCTATGCGGCGCACCCGATCTGCGCGGCGGCCGGCATCGCCAATCTCGAACTGATCGACGAGCTCGATCTCGTGAAGAATGCCGGCGAGACCGGCGCGTACTTCCGCAGCGAACTCGCCAAGGCCGTCGGCTCTCACAAGCATGTCGGCGAAGTGCGCGGCGACGGCCTGATGGCGGCGATCGAATTCGTCGAGGACAAGGACGACCGCAAATTCTTCGACGTCTCCCGCAAGGTCGGCCCGCAGATTGCCGCCGCCCTTCTCGAGCGCGGCGTCATTGGCCGCGCTATGCCGCAGGGCGACATCCTGGGCTTCGCACCGCCGCTCTGCCTGACCCGCGAGGAGGCCGATATCGTCGTCAAGGCGGCAGCTGGCGCCATCGATACGGTCTTCAAGTCTCTCTGAGCTTGGCGGAGCCCGCGACGTGCGGGCTCCCCTCCGAGAACGCGGAACCAACTGCGCTCTCGAAAGTTGCTTATTCAGAAGGGAGCACGAAGATGCTGACACTTGAGGAAGCAATGCTGGTATCTGCAGATCGCGTCGAGCACTGCCGCGGCGAAGTGGAACTTGACGCCGTCGATCTGATCGATCGTTTCGAGGCAGCCGGCTTTTCACGCAAGGAAGTGCTGGTGGCGCTGACCGAGATCCTCACCGAGGAATTTTCCAACCTTCCCGACCTGCCGCGTTTCCATTGAGGGACTGGCCGGACAGTTCGTCAGGCGGTAGAACGTCCTGATGGACAGCCGCTTTCTCATCACCGGCCCCGATGATGCCGGAACCACCATCCTACTCGCCCACGGCGCGGGTGCGCCGATGGATTCCAAGTCGATGAACGCTGCTGCGGCAGCACTCGCCGATGCCGGTTTCCGCGTCGCCCGTTTCGAATTCGGCTATATGGCGGCGCGCCGCACCTCGGATCAGCGAAAGCCCCCGCCGAAGGCAGAGACGCTGCAGCCGGAATATCGCGATGCCGTTGCGGCGCTCGGCGCTAAGAGCAAGCTGGTGATCGGCGGCAAGTCGATGGGCGGGCGGGTTGCCAGCATGGTGGCCGACGAGCTTCATGCCACAGGCAAGATCGCCGGCCTCCTCTGCCTCGGCTATCCCTTCCATCCGCCGGAAAAACCGGCGCAACTGCGCACCGCGCATCTGGAAAACCTCCGGACCCCGGCGCTGATCGTCCAGGGCACCCGCGATCCTTTCGGCACCCGACCGGAGGTCGAGGGTTACACACTTTCCAAGGCGATCCGCATACTCTGGCTGGAAGATGGCGACCACGATCTGGTGCCGCGCAAGAAGCTCTCAGGCTTCTCGGCCGCCGATCATCTGCAGACGCTGGGCCGCGAAGTCTCCGCCTGGGCGGCGAACCTGAAATGACTGCCGAAAAAGAAAAAGGCGCTCGACCCAGAGGGGAGCGCCTTTTCTTTATTGCCCGGACGGCGAAAGCTCAGCGGACCAGAGGTCAGCCGCGCAGGCCATCGATACGGGTGGTGAGCGCTAGATAGCGTCACGGTTTTGGAATTTCAAGAGGGTCTATTCGCCTTTGCGCGGATTCTTCGCAATGCATAGAGCTGTTGCCCAAAGGACACCCGCCTCCCGGTAAAGCAGGGAGGCGGGCGTACTAGGAAGCCGGTACGCAATACTTCAACCGGCTGTGTGGCCACGGCCGGAGAATGCCTTGAAATATCAAGGATTCAAGTGAATGCTGATATGGTGGTTACGGGGTAAGCTTAACGAGGCCCGGGAGATGCCTTCGCCAAGCGCCTTATGAGATTTGGCGCGATATGACATGGTCTGTTTGACTCACGCGGCGTAAGTCAAAACGGCGGCAGCAATAACGATCATTGTTACGCTTACCAGACCTATCAGACCGTAATTTGGTGCAGCGTTCATGCTGTCCCTCCTGTTTGATAGTGGGACAGATTTTCCATCAACGTGTGCCACCTGGTAAAGAACGCAAAACGAGTATCGCATTTCTTGGTATAGGCCAGGTTAATGCAAGAAAGCCCGCATGTTAGAGCGGGCCTTTATCATCGTTTCGAAGCTTTTTACTGCGCGCAATCGGGCGCCATTGTGCCGGCAGCATCGCCGCCATTGTTTTGCTGTCCGGCGCACGGGATAGACGGGGGAATGGCCCGGTTGACGCCACCCGGATTGATGGTCCGGCCACCCTTGTTGAGATCGACGGTGCCGGGGTTGATGGTGCTGTTGGTGATGCCGGGATCGGTTGCCGTTCGGCCGGTCGTACCGCCGCCGATATTGGGGCTGATCGACTGGTGCGATCCGGTCATGCCACCGCCGGATGCACCGCCCGGGGGGCTGACCGTCGTCTGGGCAAGCGCCGCGGATGCCATTGAGGCGGCGATGAACGATGCCGTGATGAGCGATTTCAACATCTTGAAAACTCCTCTGATGTCATCTGGCTAACCGGCGACCGCGAGGATTGTTCGTTCACAAGGCAGTGAGCCCGCCTCAGAGCTCCAGATGCAGGGCGCCGCCTTCGGCCGGAACCGCACTGCAGATCAGCGCCTGGCCCGCTTCGACGGGATAGCTCGGCTCCGTGATATAGGTGACATCGCCCTTTACGATCCGCGTTTTGCAATCGCCGCAATTGCCGGCGCGGCAGCCATAGGCGGGCGTCAGCCCGCGCGCTTCGGCAAATTCCAGCAGCGATCCGTCACCCGGCTTCCAGCGCGCTTCCTTGGCGGACTGTGTGAAGATCACCCGCGACGGCTCGGTGGCCGCCGGTTTTGAGGGCGCTGCTGCTGCAGCGACCGGTTTGGCATCACGCTTCAGCGCCGAGGGACCGAAGGCTTCCGCATGGATACGCTCTTCCGCAACGTTCAACCCACGCAAGCCATCGTGCACCGACTGCATGAAGGCGGCCGGGCCGCAGAGATAGAAATCATAATCGCCGAACGGCAGATGTGCCTTCAACAGATCCATATCGATCCGGCCTGCAGCGTCATAGCTGCCCTCGTCGCCGGAGGCGGGAGTGCTCAGCACCCGGATATCATGGACGGTGCCCTGGCTGCGCTCGACCAGTTCGGCGATCTCGCGATCGAAGGCACGTTCGGCGCGCGTCCGCGACGAGCGGAACAGCCAGATAGGGCGGCGGTGGCGCGTGCGGTCGCCTTCGTGCACCACATGACGCAGCATCGACAGAAGCGGCGTGATGCCGATGCCGGCGGCCAGCAGCACGGCCGGCCGCTTGCGCTCCATGGCCTCGATCGTGAAGGCGCCGCCGGGCGCCATCGCCTCGATCTCGTCGCCCGGCTGCAGCGCGTGAAGCCGTTGCGATGCCCTGCCCTCGCGCTTGACGCTCAGCCGGTAATAACCGTCTGATGGTGCGCTTGAGATCGTATAGCTGCGGCGCAGCGCCTCATCGCCGTCGGCGATCTTCACCGGCAGATGCTGACCGGCCAGATGAGGGATCAAAGCGTCGCCATCGACGGGCGCCAGATAGAGGGAGCGGATCGTCTCGCTCTCGTCGACCGCTTTCTCGACGCGGAATGTCCGCCATGCCCTGGCCTTGGCCGCCGCCTTCAGACGGCGGTCGGCCTCGATCCAGCTGCCGGTCATCAGGCTGCTCGGCGAGAAGCCGTTTTCGGCAAAGGTCCAGCGCAGCGGCAAGGCATCCGGCCGCAGCACGATCTTCTGAGGCTTGACGCGCCACAGCCGTTCCGCGCCCTCGAACGCGGCAATCTCCGGCGAGTCGAGAATGACCTCGACGCTGCCCGTCAGCTGCAGCACGGTACCGGTCTCGTGATCGACGAAGACGAGGCCGGCGCGCGGGTTGATGATGAAATTGCCGAGCGTGCTGAAGAACAGGTTGCCGTTGAAGTCAGGCACGGTGAGGCTGCCATCGGCTTCGATCCGCACGAAGCCCGGCTTGCCGCCGCGATGCGAGACGTCGACCTGCCGCCCTTCATCGGGACGATCGGCATAGGAGGCGACGAAGAATGTGTCGGCCTCTTCGATGATCTTGCGCGCTGCCGCATCCAGTCCGTCGGAGGCGATTGCCGTGGAGGAAGATGGCGCGGCCGGATCGCGGACGAACTCGAAATAACGGTTCTGGATGTAGCGCGGGCAGTTGCCGAAGCTCTGGCCGACGCCGACATCGAAGCGGTCGTCGCTGCTGCGGCTGACCGTGCCGTTCAGACGGTTGCGGCGGCGGGTGATGAGGTCTACGCCGACAAGGCCGATCGGATCGCCGTCTTCCATGCCGCGCTCTGCCGGATCGCTTGACTCGCGGCCGGCTTCGACGGTCAGCGTCAGCGGATCGGGCGAATGCATGAAACCCGGCTTTCCGGCGCGGATCGTCGCCCAGGGCCAACCATCGGGATCGACACTGCCGATCGCGATGAAGGGCAGCAGCGGATAGAACTCGCGATGCTGATCAAGCAGGAAGGTGCGCAGCACCCGGCGGCCGACAGGTTCCATCTGTTCGGCGACGCCAACGCTCCGCTGCAACTCGATTTCGCCCTCATGCCAGGGCGAAGCTGGTTTTTCGACGCCATCAAGCATTGGTGCCTCCTGTGAGAAAAGCGGCCGGACAATTCCGGCCGCAGCCTGCGATCAGGCAGCAAGACCGGCTGCGGTCTTGCGGAATTCGACGAAGCCCGGCAGGGCTTCGATCCGTGCGAGCCAGTTGCGCACTTCCTGGTAGGGCGTCAGATCGACATTCCCTTCCGGTGCGTTGACGATGTAGCTGTAGAGCGCGATGTCAGCGATCGTCGGACGGTCGCCGATGATGAAGCGGTGTTTTTCGAGCTCGGCATCGATCAGCGTCAGGATACGATGCGCACGGGCGATCACTTCTTCAGGACGGAAGTTCGCTCCGAACACCGTAATCAGACGGGCCGCGGCCGGGCCGTAGGCAATCTCGCCTGCCGCTACGGCAAGCCACTTCTGCACCTTGGCAACCGAAGGCAGGTCATCCGGCAGCCAGTCCTTGCGGCCGAGCTTTTTGGCGACATAGACGAGGATCGCAGTGGAATCGTTGACGATCACGCCATCGTCGTCGAGCACCGGCACTTGGCCGAACGGATTGATCTTCAGATATTCCGGCGACTTGTGCTCGCCATTGGGGATATCGACTTCGATCAGCTCCGCCTTGACCCCGAGGAGCGAGAGAAAAAGCACGGCGCGGTGCGCATGGCCGGAGAGTGGGAAATGATAGAGCTTCATGGCGGGGTTCCTTTCGCAGCGGGTTGAAGCGGTTGGCCCAGATGACCTGCGAAGAAACCTAGTGATTTCCGATTTCCTGTAGTAGATAGTGATTTCGATAATCATCCTCTCATTTTCCGGAAGGCAAAATGGATCGTCTCGATGCGATGAGCGTGCTTCTAGCCGTGGTGGAGAACGGCAGCCTGTCGGCGGCCTCGCGCGCCTTGCACTCGCCGCTGCCGACGGTCAGCCGCAAGATTTCCGAGCTCGAGGCCCATCTCGGCATCAGGTTGATCAGGCGCACCAATCGCCGGATCTCGCTGACGGAAGCAGGCGAAGGCTATGTGAGCGCGGCGCGCGAGATCCTGGGCCGCGTCGAGGAAGCGGAGCGGCGCGCATCCGGCGAGTATCTCTCCCCCAAGGGCGATCTGACGATGACGGCGCCGATCGTTTTCGGACGGCTGCATGTCCTGCCTGTGATCACCGACTTCCTGAAGGCATTCCCCGACATCAACATGCGGCTAACGATGAGCGACCGGCCGGTCAGCCTGGCAGACGAGCATATCGATGTGGCGCTACGTATCCGCACTCTCTCGGAAAACAACCTGATCGCCACCCGGCTCGGCAGTATCCGCCGGACGATCTATGCCAGTCCCGATTACCTCCGGCGCCACGGCCGTCCGGCGCATCCGCGCGAGCTTGCCGATCACGCCTGCGTTTCCTTCGAGGGCATCTTTTCGGCGCAGTTCTGGACGCTGCGGGAAAACGATCAGGAGATCGCCGCGCCGATCCACCCGCGGCTGTCGGTTAACACGGCGGAAGCCGCCGTCGATGCTGCGGTGGCGGGCCTCGGGATTACCCGGGTCCTCTCCTACCAGGCAAAACGCGCCGTCGAAGGCGGCTTGCTGGTACCGCTGCTGGAAGAGTTCGAGCAGCAGCCTTCGCCCGTCCATCTCGTGCATCTGTCGCAGGGCGTATTGCCGCTGAAGCTCAGGGTATTCCTGGATTTCGCCGCGCCGCGCCTGCGTGCTGTCCTCCGCTGAAAGCACAAAACGTCGTTCACCTTGGCGCCGTCACGGTCTATACCGGTCTTCCCCACAGGCAATCACCGGATGACCCCATGACCAGCTCCGTTCTCGACCGCTTCCTGCGCTACGCCGTCATCGACACGCAGTCCGACCCGACATCGAAGAGCCAGCCCTCCACCGAAAAGCAGAAGAATCTCGGGCGCGTGCTGGTCGAGGAACTGCTGGAGATCGGCCTTTCGGACGCGCATCTGGATGAACATGGCTATGTCTACGCGACGATCCCGGCCAACACGGAAAAGACCGTCCCGGTCATCTGCTTCTGTTCGCATATGGACACGGCGCCCGATTTCACCGGCACCAATGTCAAGCCGCAGATCGTCCGCAACTATCAGGGTGGCGACATCCGGCTCGCCGGCGATCCACAACAGGTGATCCGCGTCTCCGATCATCCGACGCTGAAGGACCAGATCGGCAACGATATCATCACGACAGACGGCACGACGCTGCTCGGCGCCGACGACAAGGCCGGCCTTGCCGAGATCATGACGGCGGCGAAGGTTCTGGTCGACAATCCCTCGATCAAGCACGGCACCATCAAGATCCTCTTCACGCCGGACGAGGAAATCGGCCGCGGTGTCGACAAGGTCGACCTGAAGAAGCTCGGCGCCGAATTCGCCTATACGATCGACGGCTCGACCGCCGGCGAGATCGAGGACGAGACCTTCTCGGCCGACGGCGTCGAGATCTCGATCCAGGGTGTCGCCATGCATCCGGGTTTTGCCAAGGGCAAGATGGAGAATGCCATCAAGATCGCCGGGGAGATCATCGCCAAGCTGCCGAAGCATATCGCCCCCGAGACCACATCCGGCCGCGAAGGCTTCATCCACCCGACCGGCGTGACGGGATCGATGGAAAAGGCCGAGCTCGGCTTCATCATCCGCGATTTCGTCGATGAGGGCCTTGCCGAGAAGGAGGCACTGCTCGAAGGGATCGTCAAGGAGGTCATCGCCGCCTATCCCGGCTCCTCCTACACGTTCAAGGTCAAACACCAGTACCGCAACATGAAATCGGTGCTCGACCGCAATCCGGAGATCGTCGAACACGCAATCGAGGCGATCCGCCGAGCCGGAATGAACCCGGTGCGCGGCAGCATCCGCGGCGGCACCGATGGTTCGCGCCTCTCCTTCATGGGCCTGCCCACCGCCAACATTTTCGACGGCGGCCATGCCTTCCACTCGCCGCTCGAATGGGTCAGCATCCAGGATATGGAAAAGGCCGTGGCGACGATCGTCGAAACAGCCAAGATCTGGGAAGAGCGGGCCTGAGGGCCCGTCAAACCGCTAACTCAATCCGAAAGCTGGATTTTCGCTCTTTGCACAGCTGAGCAATGTTTCACGCCCCTGAGATCGTTTTCGGCCCCCGCAAACATTCGTTTGACATTCGGTTCATCTTCACTTCTAGTCTCTCAAGTTTCGGTTTGCCGGGGAGGGTAATCGAAACTGATGGCACGCACGGGAGGGGAATGTGGGCCAAACACTGCACGACCTATTCGTGATCGGCGGAGGCATCAACGGCTGCGGGATCGCGCGTGATGCGGCGGGGCGCGGCTATTCGGTGGCGCTGGCGGAGATGAACGACTTCGCCTCCGGCACCTCATCGGGCGCCACCAAGCTGATCCATGGCGGGCTCCGCTATCTCGAACATTACGAGTTCCGCCTCGTGCGGGAATCGCTGATGGAGCGCGAAGTGCTCTGGGCGATGGCGCCGCATATCATCTGGCCGATGCGCTTCGTCCTGCCCTATCACAAGGGCGGCATCCGCCCGGCCTGGCTGATCCGGCTGGGTCTGTTCCTTTATGATCATCTCGGCGGCCGCAAGCTCCTGCCGCCGACATCGGTGCTCGACATGCGCCGCGATCCGGCAGCCAAGCCCTTGAAGGCGCTGTTTACGAAAGCCTTCGAATATTCCGACGGCTGGGTCGACGATGCCCGCATGGTGGTGCTGAACGCCAGGGACGCCGCCGACAAGGGCGCGCTGATCATGCCGCGGACCAAAGTGGTGTCGGCGCGGCGCGAGAATGGGCTGTGGGTCGTCGAGACGGTGGATACGCTCTCGGGCCGCAGCGAGACGCATCAGGCCCGCATGCTGGTCAATGCCGCCGGTCCCTGGGTCGATCACGTCATCCGTTCAGCCTTTGGCCAGAACGAGGCCCGCCATGTCCGCCTCGTCCAGGGCAGCCATATCATCGTCAGGAAGAAGTTCGACGGTCCCAAGGCCTATTTCTTCCAGAACCCTGATAACCGCATCATCTTCGCCATTCCCTATGAGGACGACTTCACCCTGATCGGCACCACCGACCGGGATTATGGCGGCGATCCCAAGGATGTCAGGATATCCGCTGAAGAGACGGATTATCTCTGCAAGGCGGCAAGCGAATACTTCAAGGAGCCGGTCACGGCCGACGATATCGTCTGGACCTATTCCGCCGTCCGCCCGCTCTTCGACGACGGTGCCTCGAAGGCGCAGGAAGCGACGCGCGATTACGTGCTGAAGCTTGAAGGAAAAGACGGCAGCGAGGCGAATGCCGCGCCGCTCCTCAATGTCTTCGGCGGCAAGCTCACCACCTACCGGCGCCTGTCGGAACATGCGCTGGAGAAGATCGGCGAAGCGATCGGCATCAAGGGTTCGCCGTGGACGGCGAAAAGCCATCTGCCGGGCGGCGACTTTCCGGCGCAGGGTTACGAGGCGGAAGTGGCCAAGCTGCAGGCGGCCTATCGGTTCCTGGCGCCGGCCCATGCGCGGCGGCTGACGCGCCGCTACGGCACCAGGGCCACCATCCTGCTCGGCAAGGCGGCTTCGACCGCCGATCTCGGGCGGCATTTCGGGTCGGATCTCTATGAGGCCGAAGTGCGCTATCTCATGCAGAACGAATGGGCCTTCACCGCTGAGGATGTTCTCTGGAGGCGGACGAAGGCCGGACTACACATGACGACGGAACAGATGCAGACATTGGAGGAGTACATCGCCGCCCTGCCCGCACAGCTCGCCGGATAGGAACGGCATGTGGTCCCCGTCTTGAGGAGGCACGGGAACCGGAATGCTCGAACTGCGCAATGCCGCCAAGATGGTGGGGGGTGAATACCACATTCACCCGACCGATCTGACACTCGAACGGGGATCGCTGAACGTCCTGCTTGGACCGACGCTCTCCGGCAAGACATCGCTGATGCGGCTGATGGCCGGGCTCGACCGCCCGACCAGCGGATCGGTGCATTTCGACGGCGCCGACGTCACCGGCGTGCGGGTCCAGAAGCGCAATGTCGCGATGGTCTATCAGCAGTTCATCAACTACCCGGCATTGTCGGTCTACGAGAACATCGCCTCGCCGATGCGCATTGCCGGCCGCGATGCCAAGGCCATCGACATCGAGGTGCGCAAGGCCGCTGACCTGATGAAGCTGACGCCTTATCTCGACCGTACGCCGCTCAATCTCTCCGGCGGCCAGCAGCAGCGCACGGCGCTTGCCCGCGCCCTCGTCAAGAATGCCAGCCTCGTGCTGCTCGACGAGCCGCTCGCCAATCTCGACTACAAGCTGCGAGAAGAGCTTCGCGAGGAGCTGCCGCGCATCTTCGCAGCCTCCGGGGCGATCTTCGTCTATGCGACGACCGAACCCTCGGAAGCTCTGCTTCTCGGCGGCAATACCGCGACGCTGAACGAAGGCCGGGTCACGCAATTCGGCAAGACGATCGGCGTCTATCGCCGCCCCGTCGATCTCGTCACCGCCAAGACCTTCGCCGATCCGCCGCTGAATTTCATCGATGTCGTCAAGAGCGGCCCGATCCTGCGGCACGCAAGCGGCGTCGAGTTCGCTGCGCCGGCGCATCTTTCCGGCATGGCCCACGGCCCCGTCACCATCGCTTTCCACCCGCACCATCTGGCGCTGGCCGCACAAACGCAGGCGTCGCCGAAGCTGATCGCGAAAACGCAGATCTCCGAGATCACCGGCTCCGAAAGCTTCGTCCATGTCGATTTCAACGGCGTGCGATGGGTGATGCTGGCACATGGCATCCACGACATCGATCCCGATACCGAGATCGCCGTCTATCTCGATACACGTCACCTGATGGCCTTCGGTCCGGACGGCCGGGCGATCGTCACTCCGGATCAGGGGGCATAGGAGGCTCACATGGCACGCATCACGCTCGACCATATCCGCCACGCCTACGGCCCCAATCCGCAGTCCGACAAGGATTATTCCCTCAAGGAAGTCGATCACGAATGGGCCGATGGCGGCGCCTATGCGCTGCTCGGCCCGTCAGGTTGCGGAAAGACCACGCTTCTCAACATCATATCGGGACTTCTTCAGCCGTCGCATGGCCGCATCCTGTTCGATGGCCGCGACGTCACCGATCTCTCGACGCAGGCGCGCAACATAGCACAGGTCTTCCAGTTCCCGGTCATCTACGACACGATGACCGTCTACGACAATCTGGCCTTTCCGCTGCGCAACCGCAGCATTGCCGAGCCAGAGGTTGATCGCCGCGTCCGCGAAATTCTCGAGATGATCGACCTCTCGGACTGGGCAAAGCGCAAGGCGCAGCGCCTGACGGCCGACCAGAAGCAGAAAATCTCCCTCGGCCGCGGCCTGGTGCGCAACGACGTCAACGCCATCCTGTTCGACGAGCCGCTGACGGTCATCGATCCGCATATGAAATGGGTGCTGCGCTCGCAATTGAAGCGGCTGCACAAGCAGTTCGGCTTCACCATGGTTTATGTCACCCACGACCAGACGGAAGCGCTGACCTTCGCCGAGAAGGTCGTCGTCATGTATGACGGCGAGATCGTCCAGATCGGCACGCCGGCGGAACTCTTCGAGCGCCCCAGCCACACCTTCGTCGGCTATTTCATCGGATCGCCCGGCATGAACGTCATGCCCGCCAAGGTCTCCGGCAACACCGTCAGCGTCGGGCAGGAGACGATCAGCCTCGATTATGCGCCGAACATATCAGGCGCATCGAAGGTCGAGCTCGGCATTCGCCCGGAATTCATCCGGCTCGGCCGGGAGGGCATGCCGGTCTCGATCTCCAAGGTCGAGGATATCGGCCGACAGAAGATCGTCCGCGCCCGCTTCGCCGATCAGCCGATGGCGATCGTCGTGCCGGAAGATGGCGAAATCCCCGAGGATGCGAGGGTCAGCTTCGATCCCAATGCCATCAGCATCTACGCCAATTCCTGGCGCGTCGGCAGGGAGGGCTGAGCATGGAAAAGACCTGGAACAACAAGGCCTGGTTTCTGGTTCTGCCGGTGCTGGTGCTCGTCGCCTTCTCCGCCGTCATCCCGCTGATGACCGTAGTCAATTACTCGGTGCAGGATACGTTCGGAAACAATGAATTCTTCTGGGCGGGCACCGACTGGTTCGTGCAGACCTTGGAATCCGACCGCTTCTGGGAAGCGCTGCAGCGCAACCTCGCCTTCTCGCTGATCATTCTGGCGATCGAAATCCCGCTCGGCATCTTCATCGCGCTGAACATGCCGAAGAAGGGGCTTGGCGTTCCCGTTTGCCTCGTCCTGATGTCGCTGCCGCTGCTCATTCCGTGGAATGTCGTCGGCACCATCTGGCAGGTCTTCGGCCGCGTCGATATCGGGTTGCTCGGCCATACGCTGGAAGCGATCGGCCTCGACTACAACTATGTGCGCGACCCCGTCGATGCCTGGATCACCGTCATCGTCATGGATGTCTGGCACTGGACGAGCCTTGTCGTGCTGCTCTGCTATGCCGGCCTCGTCTCGATCCCAGATGCCTATTATCAGGCGGCCAAGATCGACGGCGCCTCGCGCTGGTCCGTCTTCCGCTACATCCAGCTGCCGAAAATGAAGAGGGTGCTTCTGATCGCCGTGCTGCTGCGCTTCATGGACAGCTTCATGATCTATACCGAACCCTTCGTCGTTACCGGCGGCGGTCCCGGCAATTCGACGACCTTCCTGTCGATCGACCTCGTGAAGATGGCCGTCGGCCAGTTCGATCTCGGCCCGGCTGCCGCGATGTCGATCATCTACTTCCTGATCATCCTGCTGCTGTCGTGGATCTTCTACACGGTCATGACCAGCAGCGACGCGAACAGCTGAGAAAGGAGAGGACCATGGCTCAGACAATGAAATACAAGCCTGCCGGAAACTTCTCCTGGGTGGTTTCGACGCTCTACATCGTCTTCCTGCTGCTGCCGATCTACTGGCTCGTCAACATGAGCTTCAAGGAGAACTCGGAGATCACCGGCGCCTTCTCGCTCTGGCCGCAGAACCCGACGCTCGCCAACTACGCGGTCATCTTCACAGATCCGTCCTGGTATAACGGCTATATCAACTCGATCATCTATGTCGTTATGAACACGGTGATTTCGGTTCTGGCCGCCCTGCCCGCGGCCTACGCCTTCTCGCGCTATCGGTTCCTCGGCGACAAGCACCTGTTCTTCTGGCTCTTGACCAACCGCATGGCGCCGCCGGCGGTCTTCGCGCTGCCCTTCTTCCAGCTCTATTCGGCCTTCGGGCTGATCGATACCCATATCGCGGTGGCGCTGGCGCACTGCCTGTTCAACGTGCCGCTGGCGGTCTGGATCCTCGAAGGCTTCATGTCCGGCGTGCCGAAGGAAATCGACGAGACGGCCTATATCGACGGTTATTCCTTCCCACGCTTCTTCGTGAAGATCTTCATGCCGCTGATTGCGAGCGGCGTCGGCGTCGCCGCCTTCTTCTGCTTCATGTTCTCGTGGGTCGAGCTGCTGCTGGCGCGCACGCTGACGACGACGGCCGCCAAGCCGATCTCGGCGATCATGACGCGCACCGTTTCGGCGGCGGGCATGGACTGGGGCGTGCTGGCGGCGGCCGGGGTGCTGACCATCGTGCCCGGCGCCCTCGTCATCTATTTCGTCCGCAACTACATCGCCAAGGGCTTTGCCCTGGGCCGCGTCTGAGGAGGAGACGACCATGACCTTTTCCTGGATGGCCTGGACGCTGCCGACGGCGCTGTTCTTCCTGACGATCCTGATGCTGCTCGTCGGCATGAGCGTCTGGGAATATTTCGTGCCCGGCGGCTCGCCGCGCACCGGCCTGCTGCGCTTCGAGACGACGCGCGGCGACCGTCTGTTCATTTCGCTGCTGGGGGCAGCGTTCATTCATCTGGCATGGCTGGGTCTTGTCGGACCCGGCCTGTGGTGGGCTCTTGGCATCTCCGTGATCTACGCCATCGGCGTGTTCCGATACGTGTGATGCCAAGGTGAGACAGATGGCCGGGGGTACTGGCCGCCTGAGACGTGAAGACTGCAATCGCAAACCCTGGGAGGATATTATGCGACGGCATCTACTAGCGACGACAGCAGGCATTTTGCTGGCAATGACGGGCTCTGCCTATGCCGGCATGGACGAGGCGAAAACCTTCCTCGACAAGGAGATCGGCGATCTATCGTCGCTCCCGCGCGCCGACCAGGAAAAGGAGATGCAGTGGTTCATCGACGCTGCCAAGCCCTTCTCCGGGATGGACATCAAGGTCGTTTCCGAAACCCTGACGACCCACGAATATGAATCCAAGGTGCTGGCGCCGGCCTTCACGGCGATCACCGGCATCAAGATCACCCACGACCTGATCGGCGAGGGCGACGTCGTCGAAAAGCTTCAGACGCAGATGCAGTCGGGCGAGAACATCTACGACGCCTATGTCAACGACTCCGACCTGATCGGCACCCATTGGCGCTACCAGCAGGCCCGCTCGCTGACCGACTGGATGGCGAACGAAGGCAAGGATGTCACCAATCCCGGTCTCGACATCGACGACTTCATCGGCACCAAGTTCACGACCGCGCCGGACAAGAAGCTCTATCAGCTTCCCGACCAGCAGTTCGCGAACCTCTACTGGTTCCGCTACGACTGGTTCAACGACGAGAAGAACAAGGCCGACTTCAAGGCGAAGTACGGCTACGATCTCGGCGTCCCGGTCAACTGGTCGGCCTATGAGGACATCGCCGAATTCTTCACCGGCCGCGACATCGGCGGCAAGAAGGTCTTCGGCCATATGGACTACGGCAAGAAGGACCCGTCGCTCGGCTGGCGCTTCACAGACGCCTGGCTGTCGATGGCCGGCAATGGCGACAAGGGCCTCCCGAACGGTCTTCCGGTCGACGAGTGGGGCATCAAGGTCGACGAGAACTCCCGTCCCGTCGGCTCGTGCGTCGCTCGCGGCGGCGATACCAACGGCCCGGCCGCCGTCTACTCGATCCAGAAATATCTGGATTGGTTGAAGGCCTATGCCCCGCCGGCAGCGCAGGGCATGAACTTCTCCGAATCCGGCCCGGTTCCGGCGCAGGGCGAAGTGGCTCAGCAGATCTTCTGGTACACGGCCTTTACGGCTGATGCCGTCAAGCCCGGCCTGCCCGTCGTCAACGAGGACGGCACGCCGAAATGGCGCATGGCGCCCTCACCGCACGGCGTCTACTGGAAGGATGGCATGAAGCTCGGCTATCAGGACGTCGGTTCCTGGACGCTGATGAAGTCGACCCCCGATGACCGCGCCAAGGCCGCATGGCTCTACGCGCAGTTCGTGACGTCGAAGACCGTGGACGTGAAGAAGAGCCATGTCGGCCTGACCTTCATCCGCGAGTCGACCATTCGCGACAAGAGCTTCACGGAGCGCGCTCCCAAGCTCGGCGGTCTGATCGAGTTCTATCGCTCGCCCGCCCGCGTCCAGTGGTCGCCGACCGGCACCAACGTTCCTGACTATCCGAAGCTCGCACAGCTCTGGTGGCAGGCCGTCGGTGACGCCTCTTCCGGCGCCAAGACCGCGCAGGAAGCCATGGATTCGCTTTGCTCCGAGCAGGAAAAGGTGCTGCAGCGCCTCGAACGCGCCAAGGTTCAGGGTGACATCGGGCCGAAGCTCGCCGAGGAGCACGATCTCGAATACTGGAACAAGGATGCCGTCGCCAAGGGCAACCTCGCTCCGCAGCTGAAGATCGAGAACGAGAAGGAAAAGCCGGTCACGGTCAATTACGACGAGCTCGTCAAGAGCTGGCAGTCCAACTGATCATGACCGTGCGGGCCGGGGGAGACGAGGCTCCCGGCCCGCTTTCATCAACGCTGCAGGATGTGCTGGCGGACCAACTCCTTCAGCTTTTCGACATTTCCGGCCGCGATCGCATCGATCATCTGATGATGCTCGCGGCCTGATTGTTCGACCCGGGCGCGCGTGCGCCATTGCGAGACTGGTGCTGAAGACGTCCTCTGCCGGATTTCAGTGATGAGATCGACGAGTTCGATATTGCCGCCGAGCGTCAGCAGCTGGCGATGAAAGGCCAGATTGGCTTCGTAGAGCTCCAGCATCGTTCCGTTCAGCACCATCAGGTCGAAGTGATCGGCAAGCTTCCTGAGCTTGGCGATCTCGTCGCCCGCAGCGTTCGAAACGATCGTTGCCGCGATCGCGGTCTCCAGGATGATGCGGATTTCGCTGACTTCCTGGGCGCGGCGGCCATCCGGCTCATAGACGTGGTAGCCGCGGTTCGGGACATGCTCGACAAGGCGCTTCTGCGCCAGCCGATCCAGCGCGCGGCGTACTTCGGGGCGTGTGCATTTGTAGCGGCGCTCGAGGTCGATCTGCTTCAGCCAGGTGCCGGGCAGCAGCACACCGGCCAGAATGTCCTGCAGGATGAAGTCAGTCACGTCGCGCGCGCTGGCCGATTCCGGCCCTTCTTCCATCACGACGTCAGCCATTTCCAATCCCCTTTTTCATCACCGATAACACGCCTGTTTCAAATTCTGTAGGCGTGGCAATCGTTTGAGTTCGTCCGAAATTTATTCATTCCCATGGATTGCGCGAAAATTTTTTGTAACCTAAATTGGCGCCAATTTTGGATACTATGCGAAACGAAGCCGTTTTGAAAGTCATGAAAAACACCGAAGCCGTCTGGGACATCGTCGAAGCCAAGAGCGAAGCCTTCGCCGCATTGAGCGATCGCATCTGGGATATGCCGGAGACGAATTACGAAGAGTATCGCTCCGCCGAAGAGCATGCCCGCCAGCTGGAAGCCGAGGGCTTCAGGGTCGAACGCGGCATTGCCGGCCTGCCGACGGCTGTGATGGGGGAAGCCGGCGAAGACGGTCCGGTCATCGCCATTCTCGGCGAATTCGACGCCCTGCCCGGCCTGAGCCAGGTTGCCGGCCTCGCGGAAAAGCGCGAAGCCTCCACGAATGGCAACGGCCACGGCTGCGGGCACAACATGCTCGGCGCCGGATCGATGCTGGCGGCTTCCGCCGTCAAGGATTTTCTCGCCGAGAACGGCCTGAAGGGCCGCATCCGCTATTACGGCTGCCCGGCCGAAGAAGGCGGCTCGTCGAAGGGCTTCATGGTGCGCGCCGGCGTCTTCGACGATGTCGATATCGCCATCTGCTGGCATCCGGCAGCCTTTGCAGGCGTCAACAATCCGGTCTCGCTCGCCTGCAACGAGCTGAACTTCCATTTCAGCGGCCGCGCCTCGCATGCCTCGGCCACTCCGCATCTCGGCCGCAGCGCGCTCGATGCCGTCGAACTGATGAATGTCGGCGTCAACTATATGCGCGAGCATATGCCGTCGAGCGCGCGCATCCACTATGCCGTGACCGATACCGGCGGTTCGGCACCGAATGTCGTGCAGGCCAAGGCAACGGTGCGCTACCTCGTGCGCGCCCGCAACCTGCCCGAACTGCTGTCGCTGGTCGCCCGCGTCAAGAAGGTCGCCGAGGGTGCTGCGCTGATGACCGAGACCACGGTGCGCAGCGAAGTGATCAGCGGCGACGCCAATCTCGTCGGCAATGTGCCGCTCGAAGACCTGATGTTTGCCAATCTCCAGCGCCTCGGCGCACCCGTCTTCGACGATGCCGACCGCGAGACGGCCCGCAAGTTCCAGGCGACGATGAGCCCCGAGGACATCGCCTCGTCCTACGCCCGGTTCGGCCTGAAGCCGAAGAAGGACCAGCCGCTCTGCGAGGAAATCTTCCCGCTTTATGCCGGCGACAGCTCCATCGTCGGCTCCACCGATGTCGGCAGCGTCAGCTGGGTGGTTCCGACCGTCCAGATGCGCGGCGCCACCTATGCGATCGGCACGCCCGGCCATTCCTGGCAGCTCGTTGCCCAGGGCAAACTTCCGGCTGCCCACAAGGGCACGGAACACGCGGCGAAGGTCATGGCGAGCACCGCCATCGACCTGATCCGCAATCCCTATCTCATCGAGGCGGCCAAGGCGGACCTGAAGGGCCGCCTCGATGGGACGCCATTCGTCAATCCGATCCCTGACGACGTGCAGCCGCCGCTTCCCGAAAGGCAGGCGTCATGAACCAGCCGGGCATCCTCGAGCTTATCAGCTTCGGCCCCGACGGATGGGGCAAGGCGCTGCTTGCAGGCGCGTGGATGACCGTTCTGATCGCGCTCGCAGGCTATTCGACCGGCGCCGTGATCGGTTCCTTCGGCGCATGGGCGAAAATATCGGGTGGCCGCGGCCTGAAGATCGCGGCTGATACCTATACGACAGTCCTTCGCGGCATCCCGGATCTGCTCGTCATCTACCTCTTCTATTTCGGCGGCAGCGCTGCCGTCACCGCGATCGGCAAGCTGTTCGGCGCCGAGGGCTTTCTCGGCTTCCCGGGCTTTCTTGCCGGTTCGCTCGCCGTCGGCGTCACCTCCGGCGCCCAGTTCACCGAAGTCTTCCGCGGCGCCTTCAAGGCGGTCCATCCCGGTGAAATCGAAGCGGCGATCGCCTGCGGCATGGGCCGCGCCCTGCGCTTCCGCCGCATCGTCGCGCCGTTGACGCTGCGCCATGCGCTACCCGGCCTCGGTAATGTCTGGCAGGTCGTCCTGAAGGAATCCGCCCTCGTTTCCATCACCGGCGTCGCCGAGTTGCTGCGCCAGACGCAGATCGCCGCCGGCTCGACCGGCCTGCCCTTCGATTTCTATGTCATTGCCGGCGGTATCTACCTCGTCATCTCCACCGGCTCCGGCCTGTTTCTGCGGCGTGCCGAAAAGCACTTTTCGCGTGGCGTGAGGAGAGGCTGATGGACTGGCAATTTCTGTTTGAAACCTTCGTCAGCCTGGTTTCAGCCATTCCGCTGACACTCGAGCTTGCTGCTACCTCGATTGCGCTCGGTGCCGTCCTGGCGCTGGCCATCGCGCTCTGCCGCCTTTCCGGCAACAAGGCGCTTGAGTGGTTCGCCCGCAGCTATGTCTTCGTCTTCCGCGGCACGCCGCTGCTCGTCCAGATCTTCCTGCTCTATTACGGCCTCGGCCAGTTCCCGGCCGTCCGCCACAGCATCTTCTGGCCGTTTCTGCGCGAGCCCTATTGGTGCGCCGTGCTGGCGCTGACCATGAATACCGCCGCCTATGCCAGCGAAATCATCCGCGGCGGCCTGCTTTCGGTTCCCTTCGGCCAGATCGAAGCGGCCCGCGCCTGCGGCATGCCACGCCTGATGCAATTCCGCCGCATCGTGCTGCCGCTGGCGATCCGCCAGGCTCTGCCCGGCTACAGCAACGAGATGATCTCGATGGTCAAGGCCACCTCGCTCGCCTCGATCATCACGCTGATGGAAGTCACCGGCGTCGCCGCCCGCATCATCTCGGAATCCTACCGGGCGATCGAAGTCTTCATCGTTGCCGGAGCCATCTACCTGGCGATCAACTTCCTGCTGACCCGGCTCGTCCATCTCGTCGAATACTGGCTGAGCCCGCATCTGCGCCAGCCCGTTCCCTATCATCCGGCAGTGAAAGCTGCGCCCGCACTTGAAGGAGACGCCCGATGACCGCGGCAACCGCTCTCAGCGTCAAGAACCTGCACAAGAGCTTCGGCAATGTCGAAGTGCTGAAGGGCATTTCGCTCGATGCCCACGAGGGCGACGTCGTCTCGATCCTCGGCTCGTCCGGCTCCGGCAAGTCAACCTTCCTGCGCTGCATCAATCTCCTGGAGACGCCGAATTCCGGCGAAGTGACGGTGGCCGGCGAAACGATCCGCATGCTGCCCGACGCCAAGGGCGGCAGCCGCCCGGCCGACCGCAAGCAGGTCGACCGCATCCGCTCGCAGCTCGGCATGGTGTTCCAGAGCTTCAATCTCTGGTCCCACAAGACCGTGCTCGAAAACGTCATCGAGGCACCCGTTCACGTGCAGGGGCGCAACCGCGCCGAATGCATCGAGGAAGCAGAAGCGCTGCTTGCCAAGGTCGGCATCGCAGAGAAGCGCAATTTCTATCCGGCGCACCTTTCCGGCGGCCAGCAGCAGCGCGCCGCGATTGCCCGCGCGCTCGCCATGCGCCCCAAGGTGATGCTGTTCGACGAGCCGACCTCGGCGCTCGACCCGGAACTCGTCGGTGAAGTGCTGCGCGTCATGCGCGCGCTCGCCGAAGAAGGCCGCACGATGCTGGTCGTCACCCATGAGATGGGCTTTGCCCGCGACGTATCCAGCCGCGTCGTCTTCCTGCATCAAGGCGTCGTCGAGGAAGACGGTCGCCCGCAGGACGTCTTTGCCAATTCGCAGTCGGAACGCTTCCGGCAGTTCATCAGCAAATAATCTCTCAGCCCAAACCAAGAAAAGGGGAGCTAAAATGACAATTCTTTCGCGGGTTCTGACCGCAGCAGCCACAACGGCGGTTATTGCTACCGCAGGCATCGCCCATGCCGACGACAAGAAGTGGACGACGGTGACGATCGCCACCGAAGGTGCGTTCAAGCCTTACAACTTCACCAAGCCGGACGGCACGCTCGACGGCTACGAGATCGAGCTCACCAAGTATCTCTGCGCCCACATGAAGGTCGAGTGCAAGGTCGTCGTCCAGAACTTCGACGGCATGATCCCGGGCCTGAATGCCGGCAAGTTCGACGCCATCATCTCCGGCATGTCGGCGACCGCCAAGCGCGAAGAAGTGATCGCCTTCAGCGATTCCTACGGCTCCACCGGCCAGGCTTTCGCCACCTCGAAGGAAAGCGATCTGGCAGGCCTGCCTGAAAAGGGCCAGGTCTTCTCGCTCGCCAGCGACGAGGCCGGCGCCGCCGCCGAGATCGAGAAGATCAAACCGGCGCTGCAGGGCAAGACCATCGGTGTCCAGACCGCTTCCACCGCCGCCGCCTTCGTCGACAAATACCTGAAGGGCGTCGTCGACGTACGCGAATACAAGACGACCGAAGAACACGACCTCGACCTCAAGGCCGGCCGTGTCGATCTGGTCATGGCCTCGATGGCCTATCTCACCACCGCTTCGCAGAAGCCGGGCAACGAGGACATGACGACGACGGGTCCGCGCTTCCAGGGTGGCTTCCTCGGCCGTGGCAGCTCGGTTGGCCTGCGCAAGGACGACACCCAACTGAAGGCGATGTTCAACGACGCGATCGCCGCCGCCAAGGCCGACGGCACGATCAAGACGCTGTCGGAAAAGTGGTTCGGCTTCGACGTTACGCCGAAGTGAGGCCCTGACGCTTTGCATTCTCAGAACCCGGCGACGCGCAGCCTCGCCGGGCTTTCTTGTTTTCAGCACAATCTGTAGTGACAGCGCGATGCTGTCATACTATAAGTCCCTGCAGCGACTCATGAAGGAGGATCGTCACGATGCGAAATCTCGGCACAACACAACGCTGAACAGCGGTGCCGATTGGGCTCGTCTGTTCGGCCCGCTTCCCATCCTACGATCCTGACAGATACTGCCCTGGAGGGCACTCATGTTTCGTCGCTTCTTCTCCTACTATGCGCGTTACAAGCGCTTGTTTTTCCTTGATTTCGGCTGCGCCGTCATTGCCGGCCTCCTGGAGCTCGGCTTTCCGCTTGCCGTCAAGCTCTTCGTCGACGAGCTGCTTCCCGGCCGTGACTGGGGGCTGATCGCCGCCGTCGCGGCTGCACTGCTCGCGGTCTATGCCGTCAACACCGGCCTGATGGCTGTGGTCAACTATTGGGGTCATGCGCTCGGCATCTCGATCGAGTCGGACATGCGCCGCCAGGCCTTCGATCACATCCAGAAGCTGTCGTTCAGCTATTTCGACAACAACAAGACCGGCCACCTGATCACCCACGTCACCAAGGATCTCGAAGAGGTGGGCGAAGTCGCCCATCATGGTCCCGAAGACGTGTTCATCGCCATCATGACCTTCATCGGCGCCTTCATCTTGATGTTCACGGTGCATTGGAAGCTGGCGCTGCTGACGACGACGATCGTGCCGTTCATGACCTGGCTCGTCAGCCGCTACGGCGCCAAGATGACGGTCACCTGGCGCAACCTCTTCCGCAAGGTCGGCGACTTCAACACCCGCGTTCAGGAAAGCGTCGGCGGCATCCGCGTCGTCAAGGCCTTCGGCAACGAAGGCTATGAGAGCGAGCTCTTCGCCCTCAATAACGAAGGCTACCGCGAGACAAAGCTCAGTGCCTATCGCTATATGACGGCAAGCATAGCGCTCAGCTATCTCAGCACCCGGCTGGTGCAGCTGGTCATCATGGTTGCCGGCACCTTCTACGTCGTCAATGGCGAGCTGACCTATGGCGGCTTCGTCGGCTTCCTGCTGCTCGTCAACGTCTTCTTCCACCCGATCGACAAGATCACCTCGGTGCTCGAAATGTATCCGAAGGGGATTGCCGGCTTTAAGCGCTTCATCTCGCTGATCGACACCGAGCCGGATCTTGCCGACCGTCCGGATGCCGTCACCGTCAGATCGCTGCACGGCGATATCGCCTACAAGGACGTCTCCTTCGGCTATTCCGATCACGGCAAGGTGCTGGACAAGCTGAACCTGACGATCTCTGCAGGCGAGACCGTCGCCTTCGTCGGTCCGTCGGGCGCCGGCAAGACGACGATCTGCTCGCTGCTGCCGCGCTTCTACGATGTGACATCGGGCGCCATCACCATCGACGGCATCGATATCCGCGACATGACCCAGGCCTCGCTGCGCAGCCAGATCGGCATCGTGCAGCAGGATGTTTTCCTGTTCGGCTCGACCATCCGCGAGAATATCGCCTATGGCCGTCTCGGCGCATCGGATGCGGACATCATGGAAGCACTCAGGCGCTCGTCGCTCGACGAGTTCGTCCGTTCGCTTCCCGCGGGTCTCGATACGCCGACCGGCGAGCGTGGCGTCAAGCTCTCGGGCGGCCAGAAGCAGCGCCTGGCAATCGCCCGTATATTCCTGAAGAACCCGCCGATCCTGATCCTCGACGAGGCGACCTCGGCGCTCGATACGGCAACGGAATATGCGATCCAGCAGGCGCTTTCGGAACTGTCGGAAGGACGCACGACGCTCGTCGTCGCCCACCGCCTGGCCACCATCCGCAACGCCGACCGGATCGTGGTGATGGGTCCCCGCGGCATCGAGGAGCAAGGCACGCATGCCGAACTTCTTGCCCGCAATGGCGCCTATTCCCGCTTGCACAACGCCCAGTTCGGCGCCGTCGCCTGACGAAAAGCCCGGCGCGCTTCAGACCATCTGCTGCCTGAAGCGCGCCGGCGGCACTCCACGCCTTGCCTTGAATGCCTTGCCGAAGGCCGCCTCCGAGTCATAGCCGACCTCGGCGGCGATATCGGCGACTGTTCGGCGGGTGCGGATCAGCAGGTCGCTGGCGAGCGTCATCCTGAGATCGGTCACGAAGCCCGCCACCGTCATCCCCGACGTTTCCTTGAACTGTCTGGCATAGGTGGCGCGTGACATGGCGCTGAGCGAGGCCAGCCGGTCGATCGTCCAATCCTCCGCCGGGTTCGCGATCACAGCCTTCAATGCCCGCGAGAAACGCGGATTGGCGATCAGCGCCAGGAGACCCGCAGTGCCGAGCGCGGCCGTATTCTGCGCTCTGAGTGCCATCGTCAGCAGCGCCAGGCAGATCGCCGTCGCGATCGTCAGCGCGCCGGCTTCCTGATGCATCGCCTCGTCGCGCAGGATGCCGACCAGCAGCTTCAGCGTCTCCTCCGATTGCGCTCCGGCAAGCGAGGCATGAAAGACATCGGGCAAGGTATCGAGCAGCAGCGACGACGACCCGGTAGCCGAATCGAAATGCCCGCAAAGCAGATCCACATCGGGCGCTCCCTCCCAGTTCTCGCGCACCGGCAGCATGCCGTCATGTGTCAACCGCACCGGGGGCGGCCCGGCACCGCCCTCCCGGCCGACAATCAGATGCGCCTCGCCGCGCGGCAGCATGAGGAAATCCCCTGCGGTCAGCTCAACCACCCGCCGGTCGGGAAGCCGCAGGCGGCAGTTGCCGGACAGGACCACATGAAACGGGATGACGCCACGGCCGGCCGGTTCGTGGTCGATCTCGAAGGCGCCTTCGAGGCGGCAGCGGATGTCCAGGCTGGTGCGAAGCCCGGCAAGGTCGATAAGGCGGCTGAGAATATCCATGAGACGATCGCGCTAGAAATTGAACTTCTGAAACATTCATCGGATCACACGAAAAGTCCATATTCCATCTCAACAGACAGCGAGAGAGCTGCTGCAGATGATGGAAAGGCAAAGTCATGTTGAACTGGAAAGAATATCGTAGCCAGCTGATCGCCCGGATCGGTGAATTCGGCAAGACCGTTCCGGAGACAGTGAAGGGCTACCAGACGCTCTCGACCGCCGGGCAGAAGACGAATTACCTGGATGCGAAGCACCGCGAGCTGATCGCGCTCGCAGTCGCAGTCACGGTGCGTTGCGATGGCTGTATCGCCGTCCATACGACCGAAGCCCTGAAGCAGGGCGCGACCAAGGAGGAGATCTCCGAAGCGCTCGGTGTTGCGGTGGCTATCAATGCCGGCGCCGCCATGGTCTATTCTGCCCGCGTTCTCGACGCCGCCGAGGCGATCGCCAAGTAAGTGCATTCGACGATGCGGGAGGCGCGCCGCCTTCCGCTCCCCTGATGAAGCGAGGTCATGGCAATGCAAGCTGCAGACATGCCGGCAAGGACCGGTTTTCAGATGCCGCGCGTCCCGGCATCCTTCTTCGGCATGGTGCTCGGCATTGCCGGGCTCGGCAATAGCTGGCGGGCGGCCGCCTCCGTGTGGGGCCTGCCCGCAGCACCGGGCGAGATCCTCAGCCTGCTGGCAGTCGCCGTCTGGTTCGTCGTCAGCGTTCTCTATGGCCTGAAGTGGCTGAACGCCCGCGGCGAAGCGCTGGCGGAGCTGGAACATGCGGTGCAATGCTGCTTCGTCGGCCTCGCCGGTGTCGCGACCATGCTCGCAGGGCTCGCGCTGCTGCCCTATTCGCGGCCGGCGACCGAAATCCTCTTTGCCGTCGGCTTCGTCTTCACCTTCGCTTTCGCCTTGTGGCGGACCGGAGCCTTGTGGCAGGGCGGCCGCGACGTGACCACGACGACGCCGGTCCTCTACCTGCCGACCGTTGCCGGCTCTTTCGTCACCGCTATCGTTCTCGGTGCGCTCGGCTTTCAGGAGCTCGGTCAGCTCGCCTTCGGCGCCGGTTTCTTCGCCTGGCTGGCGATCGACTCGGTCTTGCTGCACCGGTTGCTGACGGCACCGGAACTTGCGGTACAGCTGCGCCCGACGCTCGGCATCCAGCTTGCCCCTCCGGCCGTCGGCAGCGTCGCCTATCTGAGCGTCAATGGCGGAACGCCGGATATGCTGCTTCATGCGATGCTGGGTTACGCCATCCTCGAGGCCGCCATCCTGTTGCGCCTGCTGCCGTGGATCACCAAGCAGCCTTTCACCGGCTCTTACTGGGCTTTCACCTTCGGCGCCACGGCGTTGGCGACAGCCGCCATCCGCGTCGCAAGCCACAGCAGCGATGCCGCACTCCAGGGCCTTGCGGTGGTGATCTTCATCGCCGTCAACGCCATCGTCGGCTTTATCGCGATCGGCACGCTCTGGCTCATCGCCCGCGGCAAGCTTCTGCCTGCCGCACAGCCGAAGGCCAGCTGACGCATCGAACTGTCGCAGATCTGCGACAGTTCCCCTGCGGCATGGAATGGGCTGCTTAATTAAGCAGAATTGCAATGAGACGGTATTTGCCCCAGACTGCGGTCTACGTTCCGTGGGAGGAGCAGATGCACGAATTCACAGCGCATGCCGACCATGTCTATACGTGGGCGCAGCAGAACTCTGCCGCCGCCAGCTCCCCGATCGTCGCCTCCTGGCGTCGCTGCATGGACAAGCATCAGCTGACCCCTGAAGAGAAGCGCGCGCCGCTGCGGCTGACCGAGCAAGAATTCCGCCTCGCCCGCCAACAATCCGAACAGCTGATCCGCGACGCAAACGACGAGCTCGACAAGCTGTTCCTGACGGTCGGCAAAGCCGGCTGCTGCCTGCTTCTGACCTGCCGCGAGGGCGTCGCGCTTGAGCGGCGCGGCGCGAGTGCCGACGATAAGGAATTCAACGACCTCGGCCTCTGGACCGGCTCAGTCTGGACCGAAGCGAGCATCGGCACCAACGGCATCGGCACGGCGCTCGCCGACGAGCGCTCCGTCTCGATCTTTCGCGACCAGCATTTTCTCTCCTCCAACATCAAGCTCAGCTGCACCACCGCACCGATCCGCGACCATCGCGGCCAGCTGGCTGCCGCGCTCGACATCTCCACCTGCCGCGACGACGTCAACGAGATGACCCTGTCGATCCTGGCACAAGCCGTGCGCGACGCGGCGATGCGCATCGAGCTCAACATCTTCCGCAGTGCCTTTGCCGGTTCGCGCTTCCTGATGGTGCCCTCCGGTACGAATTCGGCTGCGGCGCTACTTGCCGTCGACCGGCACGACCTCGTGCTTGGCGCAACCCGCGCCGCCCGGCTGGCCCTCAAACTCGACGACCGCCGGATCGCCGCCGGTATCCCGGCCGCCGACGCCCTGCAGGAAAGCCGCCCAGCTGACGGCGAGGAAGCGCTGATGGATGCCGAGCGCGCCGCCCTGCTCCGGGCGCTGACACGCACCAACGGCAATGTCTCGCAGGCGGCCGCCAATCTCGGCATGAGCCGTGCTACGCTTCACCGCAAGATGAAGCGACTGAACCTCCACTGAGGGTTCTCGCCTGTCGCAGCGCTGCGACAGTGTGCAGTGCGGCATTGCTCCGGGCGGGTATTTCGAAGAGCAAAAGACGAGCAGATTTCCTCCACCGGTTCACTCCTGAACCAGGCATCATCAAGGGAGGATGACATGCTGCATCAGAAAATCGTCGAGTCGCCGTTCAAGCTGAAATACGGCAACTATATCGGCGGCGAGTGGCGCGAGCCGATCGGCGGCAAATATTTCGACAACATCACGCCGGTCACCGGCGGCAAGCTCTGCGAAATCCCGCGCTCCGACGAGAAGGATATCAACGCGGCCATCGACGCCGCCCATGCGGCCAAGGACAAGTGGGGCCGCACGGCACCCGGCGAACGCTCCAATATCCTGATGAAGATCGCCCAGCGCATGGAAGACAAGCTGGAGCTTCTGGCACAGGCCGAAACCTGGGACAACGGCAAGCCGATCCGCGAAACCATGGCGGCCGACATTCCGTTGGCGATCGACCATTTCCGCTACTTCGCCTCCTGCATCCGCGCCCAGGAAGGCTCTATCGGCGAGATCGACAATGACACGGTCGCCTATCACTTCCACGAGCCGCTCGGCGTCGTCGGCCAGATCATTCCCTGGAATTTCCCGATCCTGATGGCTGCCTGGAAGCTCGCGCCTGCGCTTGCCGCCGGCAACTGCGTCGTGCTGAAGCCCGCCGAACAGACCCCGGCGTCGATCCTCGTCTGGGCCGAACTGGTCGGCGACCTGCTGCCGCCGGGCGTCCTCAACATCGTCAACGGTTTCGGCCTCGAAGCCGGCAAGCCGCTGGCAACGAGCCCGCGGATCGCCAAGATCGCCTTTACCGGCGAGACCTCGACCGGCCGGTTGATCATGCAATATGCCAGCCAGAACCTGATCCCCGTCACGCTGGAACTCGGCGGCAAGTCGCCGAACATCTTCTTTGCCGACGTGATGGCCGAGGATGACGACTTCCTCGACAAGGCGCTCGAAGGCTTTGCGATGTTCGCGCTGAACCAGGGCGAAGTCTGCACCTGCCCGAGCCGTGCGCTCGTTCAGGAGTCGATCTACGACCGCTTCATGGAAAAAGCCATCAAGCGCGTCGAAGCCATCAAGCAGGGCAACCCGCTCGACAGCACGACGATGATCGGCGCCCAGGCATCGAGCGAGCAGCTGGAAAAGATCCTCGCCTATCTCGACATCGGCAGGCAGGAAGGTGCCCAGGTATTGACAGGCGGCGCCCGCAACGATCTCGGCGGCGAGCTCGCCAGCGGCTACTACGTCAAGCCGACGATCTTCAAGGGCCACAACAAGATGCGGGTCTTCCAGGAAGAGATCTTCGGCCCGGTCGTCTCCGTCACCACCTTCAAGGACGAGAAGGAAGCGCTCGAGATCGCTAACGACACGCTCTACGGCCTCGGCGCCGGCGTCTGGACCCGCGACGGCAACCGCGCCTACCGCTTCGGCCGCGAAATCCAGGCCGGCCGCGTCTGGACCAATTGCTACCACGCCTACCCGGCCCACGCGGCCTTCGGCGGCTACAAGCAATCCGGCATCGGCCGCGAGACCCACAAGATGATGCTCGACCACTACCAGCAGACCAAGAACATGCTGGTGAGCTACAGCCCGAAGGCGCTTGGGTTCTTTTGAGAAGGACGTCAGCGGAGGCGGAAAGTCCCCTCCCCAACCCCTCCCCACAAGGGGGAGGGGCTAAGCCGTTGGGCTCTCCGCGCTTCATAGCAACCTCGCGTTCGCGAGAACGTTGATTTGCGAAGCGAGGCGGTGCCACAAGTTAAGTCCCTCCCCCTTGTGGGGAGGGGTTGGGGAGGGGTTTCCTCTCCTCATCCACGGGAGGAACAAAATGGAAGAAACAATCAACGGCGAACCGCGCGTGCTCGCCACCGACGCCGCTATCGACCTGATCGGCGAAATCCGCGCCGATCATCCGGATATCCTGTTTCACCAGTCCGGCGGCTGCTGCGACGGTTCATCGCCGATGTGTTATCCGGCCGATGAATTCCGGGTGGGGGAAACAGACGTGAAACTCGGCGAGATCGCCGGCGTCCCCGTCTATATCAGCGGCAGCCAGTTCGAAGCCTGGAAGCATACGCAGCTTATCATCGATGTGGTGCCCGGCCGCGGCGGGATGTTCTCGCTCGACAATGGACGCGAGAAACGCTTCCTCACCCGCTCGCGCATCTTCGGAGGCGGCGAGGCCTGCGCTATTCCGGATATCGGCAGACGGGCTATTTGAACGAAAGATCGAGGACGCGGCCTTCGAACAGGCGGTCGCGCGAGCCTTCGAGGTGGGTCTGCATCAGGTTGCGCGCATCATCGGCGCGGCCTTCGGCGACGGCCCGGTAGATCTCGTTATGCTCTTCGTAGACCTGCTCCAGCCCCTGGCGCGGGCCGAGCAGCGACAGGCCGTGCAGATGCATGCCGACGGCGATATGCGGCTTCAGCGCATCGAGCGAGGCGGTGTAATAGTGATTGTTGGCAGCTTCGGCGACAGCGCGATGGAAGACGAAGTCGGCGTCGCTGCGGTGCAGCTGGTGGCTGGTGGCTTCCCGGAGATCGGAGAGTGCCGAGGCGATCTTCTGGATCGCCTGTTCGTCGCGCCGCTTGGCGGCGAAAAAGGCAGCGGCCGGCTCGATCGTCAGGCGGAATTCATAGCAGCGCTGGATGTCAGCGATCGTCTTGACCGGCGAATAGGCTAGCTGCGTGGTCGGCGAACCATGGGCGCTGACGAAGGTGCCGGCGCCCTGACGGGCGTAGACGGTGCCCTGCTCGCGAAGCTTGGCGAGCGCGTCGCGCACGATCGGCCTCGACACGCCAAGCATCGACGCAAGCTCATGCTCGCCCGGCAAACGCGAATCCGGTGGATAGTTGCCGGCGCGGATGCGCTCGAGGATCTGGTCGAAGACACGGTCGACGAGTTTCACGGCCTTGCCGCGCTCGGGCTTCGCAGCCGGACCGTTACCCGCATTCAGCGATGCGCCATTTGCTTCATCCACACCCATTCTCCCCGCCGGTACCATGCTCAAGCCGCCTGATTCCGTGGAACCAGTCTTAGCAGACTCTCGGTATTGCCGAAGCCCCCAGACTTGACCGCGCACCGGAAATGCCGCCCGTCGGCGGCCGTTACGTCAAACCACGGCACACCTGCCTCGATTTCTCCCTTCGGCATCAGCGTCTTGATGCCGAGTTCGCGGAAGATCGCAAGCGCCGTGTCACCACCACCGACCATCATCATGTCCGGCCTGGTATCATCGATCACTGATTTTACACCGCCTGCAAAGCGGCGGGCGACCGTTGCGCCCTCACCGGCAATTTCGCCGGTGCAGCGCAGAAGCAGCGGCAGCGCCAGCCCCTCGCCACATTCGACGCTGCCCATCGGCGCATCGATGACGGCGCGCAGCGCACCTGCGGCTTCGAGGCGGTTCATCTGCGCCGCCGTGATCGGGTCGCGGGACCCGAAGGCAAAGAGCGTCCGGCGCGATGCCTGAAAGGGCAGCGGATGCCCGCCGGCACGGCCGATCTTGCGGGCGAGCGCCGAGCCAAGGCCACGGGCTCCGACGGCCAGCACGCTATTCCAGTCATTGCCGAGGGCGATATCGTCGAGATCGAAATCGCTCTCGGCGTCGGCGACCACGACATCCATATCGCGGCCGGTAAAGAGATCGGCGACGGCAATCGGCTTTTCGACACCGCGGCCGACGACGAAGCCGCGATAGGTGGTTCGATCCTGATCGGGAATGGCGGGAGCCACGACGATCCTGGCAAGACCGAGCGCGTCTGCGAGTGCAGCACTTTCGGCCGCCACATTGCCCTTCAGCCGGGAGTCGATCTTCTTCAGAACGACCGCCGGCTGCCGCGCGCTCAAAGCGTCTGCCGCCTGGCGCACGCGGCGCGCCGCATCGTCTTCCGACAAAGCACGGGAGGCGGTGTTGATGACGACGACATCTGTCCCCGCCGCAAGCGCCTCATCTGCCGTCTCGACATCGATCGCCACCGCCACCGAAAGCCCGGCGTCCACGAAGGGCGTGCCGGTATCCAGCGCTCCCGTCAGGTCGTCGGCAATGATGGCGGCTTTCAACGTCATGCAGTCTGTCCCGTGTTGACGGCGTGGCAGGCGACCAGATGGCCGGGCTTTGCTTCCTTCCATTCCGGAATGACCTTGGAGCAGACGTCCATGGCGGCGGGGCAGCGCGTGTGGAAACGGCAGCCCGTCGGCGGATTGAGCGGGCTCGGAACGTCGCCCTGCAGGATCTGCCGCTGGCGGGTGCGCTCATGCTCCGGATCGGTTTCCGGAACGGCCGAGAGCAGCGCCTTCGTATAGGGATGCAGCGGGTTGTCGAACAGCTCTTCGCGGCTCGCGAGTTCGGCCAGACGGCCGAGATACATGACGCCGACGCGCGTGCTGATGTGGCGGACAACGGCCAGATCGTGGGCGATGAAGAGGTAGGTCAGCCCGTATTTTTCCTGCAGGTCGAGCAGCAGGTTGATGATCTGCGCCTGGATCGACACGTCGAGCGCCGAGATCGCCTCGTCGCAGACGATGAATTTCGGCTGGCAGGCGAGTGCGCGGGCGATGACGACGCGCTGGCGCTGGCCACCGGAGAGCTCATGGGGATAGCGCTGCGCAAAGCGGGTCGGCAGGCCGACATCGGTCAGCAGCGCATCGACCTTGCTCTTCAGCTCCGCCTTGGTGGCGAGCTTGTGGAACAGGATCGGCTCGCCGATCGCTTCGCCGATCGTCATGCGCGGATTGAGCGTCGAATACGGATCCTGGAAGACGATCTGCAGGTCGCGCCGGAAGGGGCGCATCTGCTTTTCATCGAGCGTCGCAATATCCTGGCCCTTGTAGACCACCCTGCCCGATGTGGCCTTGTAGAGGTTGAGGATCGTGAAGCCGGTCGTCGACTTGCCGCAGCCGGATTCGCCGACGAGCGACAGCGTCTCGCCTTCCATGATGTCGAGATTGATGTTGTCGAGCGCATAGACGGTCGCTGCGCGCTCGCCGAAGGCACCGAGCTTGACGTGGAAATGCTTGACGAGGTTTTCGACTTTCAGAAGCGGTTGGGCACCCATCACGCGGCCTCCTGCATTTTCTGGACGACGAAACATGCGGCGCGGTGGTTGCCGGCGCCCGCAACAGGCTCGAGCTTCGGCACGCGCTCATGACAGACGGCTTCGGCCAGCGGGCAGCGCGGCGCGAAGGGGCAACCCTTCGGGCGGCGGCCGGGCTCCGGCGGCGTGCCACCGATCGAGGAGAGACGGCTTGCCGGGGAATCCGAAAGCTTCGGGATCGAGGACAGCAGACCGCGCGTGTAGGGATGGCTCGGACGGGCATAGAGCTCGTCGACCGGCGCATCCTCGACAACGGTGCCGGCATAGAGCACGGCAACGCGATCGACGAGGCCGGCGATCAGCGCCAGATCGTGGGTGATCCAGACGACCGACATGCCGAGCTTGGCGCGCAGGTCCTTCACCAGATCGACGATCTGGGCCTGGATCGTCACGTCGAGCGCCGTTGTCGGCTCGTCGGCGATCAGGAGCTTCGGATTGCAGGCGAGGCCGATCGCGATCATCACGCGCTGGCGCATGCCGCCCGAAAGCTCGTGCGGATAGGCCATCAGGCGCTCTTCGGGACCGGGAATGCCGACGAGGCGCAGCAGTTCCACAGCACGGGCGCGGGCATCCGCCTTGCTCATCTTGCGATGATAGATCAGCGGCTCGCAGATCTGGTCGCCGACGCGCATCACCGGGTTCAGCGAGGTCATCGGGTCCTGGAAGACGAAGCCGATATCGCCGCCGCGCACCTTGCGCAGGTCGCCATTCGACATCTTCTGCAGGTCGCGTCCGTCGAAATGCGCGGTGCCCTTGGTGACCTTGATCTTGTTCGGCAGCAGCCGCATCAGCGACAGCATGGTCAGGCTCTTGCCGCAGCCGGATTCGCCGACGACGCCGAGCGTTTCGCCCTTGTTGACGTAGAGGTCGATGCCATCGACGACGACGGCGGGACCGCGGCGGGTGTCGATCTCGACCGTCAGGTCGCGAACATCGAGAAGGCGTTCAGATGTCTTCGTGTTCATCACTTGCTGCCCCGCGGGTTGAGCGCGTCGTTGAGACCGTCGCCGAGGAAACTGAAGGCTACCGAAGCGAGGCCGAGCACGGCCGCCGGAGCGGCGAGAAGATGCGGATAGTGCTGCCAGACACGCAGACCATCCGAGATCATGTTGCCCCAGCTGGGGGTCGGCGGGTTGACGCCGACGCCGAGGAAGCTGAAAGCGCTTTCGAGAACCATCGCGGTACCGAGACCGGCGCTGACCGAAACGATGAGCGGGCCAAGCGCATTCGGGATGACATAGCGCTTGATGATCACCCAGTTGGAAAGACCGAGCGCCTGGGCGGCCGTAATATAGGGACGGCTGCGGATCGACAGGACCTGGGCGCGGACGAGACGCGCATAGGGCGGCCAGGAGATCAGCGCCATCGAACCGAAGACCAGGAGAAAGTCGACCCAGATGGTCTGGCGATAGAAGGGATTGAGGGTCGCCTGATACTGCGCCTCCATCCAGTTGGTGATCGGCGACTTCAGCGAGGCGTTGATGACGACGACGAGCAGCAGGTTCGGCACCGACATGGTCACATCCGTCAGCCACATGATGACGCGGTCGAACGGATTGCCGAAGAAGCCGGCGATGGCGCCGAGCGTCAGGCCGATCATCACGGCGATGAAAGTGACGATGACGGCAACGAGGAAGGCGGTGCGCGTGCCGAAGACGACGCGGCTGAAGACATCGCGGCCGAGATCGTCGGTACCGAAGAGATGCGCCAGCGACGGTGCGGCATTGCGGGCCTGCAGATCCTGCGTCAGGTAATCATAGGGCGTCAGATACGGCCCGAATATTGCCGCGAAGGCGAGGATCAGCACCACGATCAGGCCGAAGACGGCAAGCTTGTTGCGCTTCAGGCGGTACCAGGCGTCGCGCCACAGGTTGACCGGCAGTTCGTCGGCGGTTTCGATTGTCGAGAGAGGGATGGCGGACATGGTCAGCGGCTCCTTCTTGCGTCGTTGGCACGCGGATCGAGCATCGGATAGAGCACATCGACGAGCAGGTTCGAGATCATCACCAGGAAGGATCCGATGAGCGTGATGGCGAGGATGACCGGATAGTCGGAATTCGTCAGCGCCTGGACCGTGAGGCGGCCGAGGCCCGGCAGGCCGAAGACCAGCTCCACGAAGATCGCGCCATTGACGATGGTGATCATGATGAGGCCGAGCTGGGTGACGACGGGCGTCAGCACCGGGCGCAGGATATGCTTGATGGCAACGACCATCTCAGGCACGCCCTTGGCGCGGGCCGTGCGGACGAAATCCTCAGACAGCACTTCGATGACGGCGGCGCGCGTCTGGCGCACGATCAGCGCGATCGGCTGGAAGGAAAGCACGATGAGCGGCAGGATGATGCGCACGTCGAAGACGCCGCCCCAGCCATAGGGCACCTTGATCATCGGCAGCAGCACGATGAGGCCGACCATCAGCAGCGGACCGGCGACATAGGCCGGGATTGCCCAGAGGAACAGCGCCGTACCGGTGATCGTGTAGTCGACGCGGGAATTCTGGTTCAGCGCTGCCAGCATGCCGAGCGGGATCGCAACGACAGCCGTCAGGATGATGGAACAGAGCGCCAGCTTGAAGGAAACCGGGGCAGCGGCCGAAACCATCGCCCAGACCGAACGGCCCGAGGTCAGCGAATTGCCGAACTGGCCATGCAGCAGGTTCCAGATGTAATAGCCGAACTGCTCGATGAAGGGTTTGTTGAGGCCCGCGCTTTCGCGGATGGCTTCGATGCGCTCCGGATTATAGGCGACGTCGCCCGGCGCACGAAGAAAGATCAGCTTGATCGGATCGCCGGCGCCGTAGAAGGCCATCGCATAGACGGCGAGCATCACGACCAGAACCGACGGAATCCAGATGGCAAATCGCGTTAGTACATAGCGAAGCAAGGCCACCTCCCACCTGTTATCAGGCGCATTTACCGCAAACTGCGCGGAACGCGCCTACTCTTCTTGAAACTTGCGCGAAGACCTTGCGGCCTTCGCGCGGTTGCTTGAGGGCTGGAGAGACCGGCTTTACCGTCTCAATCAGCCGACCGATACGTCCCAGGGAGCGACGACCTGCCAGTCGAGGTTCTTCTCCATGCCCTTGACGTCCTTGGTTGCCCAGCGGGACATGGCCTGAGAATACCACGGAATGAACGCCCAATCGTCGCGGAATGCCTTCTGGGCATCCTGAGCGAGCTTGACGCGATCCGGATCGTCGGCAGCCTTGGTTGCTGCCTCTGCCAGAGCCGCATCCACCTTGTCGTTCTTGTAGCCGCCGAGCTTGTTCTGGGCGTTGGACGAGGTGGAAGCGATGCAGCCTGCGAGATAGGACACGGCATCCGGAACGCGGGTGCCGACGTCGTCGCGGAAGATCTGGACCGAGTTCTGGTCTGGACCGGCATAGGAGTCCTGCTGCGGCTTCATGTCGACGGCGGTGATGCCGAGGTTCTGGCGCCACTGCTCGGCGATGAACTGGGCAGCTGCCTGAATGGCCGGAGCCGAGATGCCGACGAACATGATCTTCGGCAGGCGATCGGGACCGCCGTAGCTCGATTCAGCAAGCAGCTTCTTGGCGCCTTCCGGATCGTACGGATAGGGCTCGAAGCCGGAATTGTCGGCACCCGGAACCGAGTTCAGGATCTGGTCGGCCTTCTTGTGCGGACCATCCGGATAGGATGCCTTGAAGAGACCGTCGCGGTCGATCGCCATGATCAGCGCCTGACGAACCTTCGGATCGTCCATCGGCGCGCGCTTGACGTTGAACCAGAAGTGCTGGCTGGTCGGGATGATCGGGCCGGCGGAGAATTCCGGGCCGAGATCCTGGATGATCGTCGAGGTGACGAGCTCGGTATGAGCGTTGTATTCGCCCGACTTGATGAGCTGCGTTGCAGTGACGTTATCTTCGATCGAGGCGATCTCGATGCGGGCGAGCTTAGGCTTGGTGCCGAAGAAGTTTTCGTTCGGCTCGAAGGTCAGCGTTCCCGCGTCGATATCGATCGCGGTCAGCTTGAACGGGCCGGAATAGACGGCGCTATTGTCGGGCTTGTACCAGTCAGCCACTTCCTCGCCGTCGCTGCCCTTCGACTGCGAGGCCTTGGTGATCGGGATGATGTGGTTGGCAAGGCGCATGAAGAAGATCGGATCGGCTTCCGTCAGCGTGACGACGACGGTGCCTTCGTCAGGCGTTGCGACACCGGAGATCTCGGTGGCCGAGCCGCCGGCGACATCCTTGTAACCTTCGACCTTGCCCATGACCTGATCGGCGCGCTGGCTCTTGGTGTTGGGGCGGGAAGCGACTTCCCACGAACCCTTGACGTCGGCCGCGGTGATCTTGCTGCCGTCGGAGAAGACGGCCTTCGGGTCGATCTTGAAGGTCCAGACCTTCTTGTCCGGCGATTCCCAGCTGGTGAAGACGTAGGGGTTGAGCTTGCCTTCGGCGTCGAAATACATCGGCGAAGCCCACCAGAAGGAATTCCAGCGGAACGTACGGCCACCGCCGCGCAGCGGCGACCAATCCTGGTCGAAGGCCGGGTTGATGGCCTTCAGCACCTGGCCTTCCTGGGCCATGACGATGCGGGCGCTCATGCCGAACAGCGTGAAGCCGACGCCGGCGGCGAGGCCGAGCTTCAGCGCATCGCGGCGCGACACCGTGGAAGCATTCTTGTCATTACGGTCTGCCATACATTCCTCCCATGGGCAAAACAGCGCGTACTCGAAAACCCTCCCCGAGCCGGACGCTTTACAATGACCCAGAGATTTGCGCGATAATGTAAATCTGTCAATCCAAATTTACAGATTTCAACTTCCAAACTTTGGACAAAAATTTTTAGCATTTAATTTCAATAGGATAAAATACGCATGCCATTCTGACGCAGCTTGTAAGATTGACAACAACTTATCATTTCGAGGAAAAGTCACGCACTGATATAGCCAGGAGCAGCCTTGCGCTGCAGAGGAGGATGCGTTGAGCAATCACAAGATCACGGGCGTTTTCAGCGCCGCTACGACACCCCTGAACGCCGACGGCAGCCCGGATGTCGGCCTGTTTACCGAACACTGCAAGCGCCTGATCGAGGAAGGCTGCCATGGCGTCGCCCTGCTCGGCACGACGGGCGAAGCCAACTCCTTCTCGATGGGCGAGCGCCGCATGCTGCTCGAAGCTGCGCTGAAGGCCGGCATCTCGCCGGACAAGCTTCTGCCGGGCACCGGCGTTGCCGCCATTCCAGAGACCATCGAACTCACCAAGCATGCGCTTTCGCTCGGCGTCACCAAGGTCGTGATGCTGCCGCCCTTCTACTACAAGGGCGTTTCCGACGACGGCCTTTTCAAGGCCTATTCGGCAATCCTTGAAGGCGTCAATGACAACCGCCTGCAGGTGATCCTCTATCACATCCCGCAGGTTTCGGGCATTCCGCTCTCCGTGCCGCTGATCGGCCGCCTTGTCGAAGCCTTCCCTGACACCGTCGTCGGCATCAAGGAATCTGCAGGCGATTTCAACAACATGCAGGCGATCATCGCTGCATATCCGGGCTTCTCCGTACTCTGCGGCGCCGATCCGCTGTTGCTGCCGCTGCTGAAGGCCGGCGGTGCAGGCTGCATCACGGCAACCTCGAACCTCGTCGCCGATTCGCTACGCACCGTTTACGACCACGTCCATGACGAAGCGCAGACGGCAAAGGTCGATGCGGCGCAGGCGCGCATCAACGGCTACCGCACACTTTCCAATTCCTACGTGCAGATCCCGACGATCAAGGCGATGGTTGGCCTGAAGACCGGCAATGCCGCCTGGAAGCGCACGCGCCCGCCGCTCGTTGCCCTCACCGACGCGGAATATGCCGCACTTGCCGAAGGTTACGCAAAGCTGCCGTAAGGAGGATGCCATGAGCTTCACCGCGCTCCCGCCGGAAGCCGTGCCGGCGCTGATGACCGGCAAGATCGCCCCGAACCCGGCCCAGCCGGGCCGGGCCGACGCCTATCTGCCCTCCCCCTGCATCCAGAACCACGCCGCCAATCTTGCCTTCCTGCCGGATGGTACGCTGACCTGCGTCTGGTTCGGCGGCACGATGGAAGGAATGGGCGACATTTCCGTTTACATGTCCCGGCTGACGCCCGGCGCGGATCAATGGTCCGAAGCGGAAAAACTCTCTGACGATCCGGCGAAATCCGAGCAGAATCCATTGATTTTCAATGCGCCGGACGGAAATGTCTGGCTGCTTTACACCTCGCAGACATCTGGCGACCAGGACGGCTCAGTTGTAAAGTGCCGGATCTCCGAAGATGGTGGCAAGACGTTCGGCGCTGTCCGCGTCCTCTGCGATCTGCCGGGCACTTTCGTGCGCCAGCCTGTCGTCGTCAATTCCGCAGGCAACTGGCTGCTGCCGGCCTTCCGCTGTGTCAGCCTGCCTGGCCAGCGCTGGAGCGGCGATGCCGATACTGCAGGCGTTCTGGTCTCGCGGGATCAGGGCCAGAGCTGGACGATGGTCGACGTGCCGGAGAGCCTCGGCGCCGTGCACATGAACATCATCCCGCTGAACGGAAGCAAAATGGTCGCTTTCTTCCGCAACCGTTTTTCCGAACATGTCCTGTCATCGGAATCCGGGGATAATGGCGAGAGCTGGTCGGCACCGAAGCCGATCAACCTGCCGAACAACAACTCCTCGATCCAGGCAACCAAGCTTGGAGACGGCCGCATTGCCATGGTTTACAACAACAGCAACGCCGAGACATCAGACGCCCGCCGCGAGTCGCTCTATGACGAGATCGAAAGCGACAAGGGCGGCGTAAAGGCTGCGGAAACACCGGTTGCGACGCGCCGCAAGGCCGTCTGGGGCGTTCCGCGTGCGCCCCTGAGCCTGGCGATCTCGACGAATGGCGGCCAGAGCTTCGATTCCCACATCGATCTCGACACCGGCGACGGCTACTGCCTCAGCAACAACTCCAAGGACTCGCTCAACCGCGAATTCTCCTATCCCTCGATCACCGAGGGACCGGATGGAACGCTGCACATCGCCTACACCTACTATCGCCGGGCGATCAAATATGTTCGCCTGCCAAGTGATGTCACGATCTGAGGCCCTACACGACTGGATTTCGCGCCATCTGGCGCGAAATTCTTGATCGCATTTACAAGTGAATGCGGCGCGTCTCTTGCCTCGGCAACAACAGGGGCACTAGGAGGAAGAGCGCTCTTCTCGCTCACAAAACAACAGAAAATCAATGCTTTATTGAGCACATACAGACGGCCCATCGATAGCTACCGCATAGGTTTTCTGCGAATTTGCTCAAAAACCATCGTCCGCCTTATTGCCAGAAACATACAGTTGATATAACAACTTTACATCAATAGCGGCTTTGGCCGTAATCATGGAGGAGCCGTGTCATGGTCAGTCTGGATTCGCCTATCACGGTTGTCAGGCCTGAAATCATCGAGTTTGGCGTCGGCACAGCGGGCAAGCTCGGCAAGTGGGCCGCCGCCAAGGGCTATGCCCGTACGCTTGTCATCTCGGATGCGTTCAACGCCTCGCGCGTCGATGTGCTCGAACTTCCGGGCCATGTGTCGGTCTTCGCCGATGTCACGCCCGAGCCGGACATTCCTAATCTCGACAAGGTGCTGGAAGCCGCGAATGCCGCTCAGGCCGAGCTGATCGTCGGCTTCGGTGGTGGCAGCGCCATGGATCTCGCCAAGCTTGCCGCCGTTCTCGCCGGATCGTCGCAGACGCTTCACGAGGTCGTCGGCCCGCACAAGGTCAGCGGTCCGCGCAAGGTGGCGCTGGCGCAGGTGCCGACGACATCGGGCACCGGCAGCGAGGCCGGGACCCGCGCCCTGGTCACCGACCCGAAGACGATGGCGAAGCTCGCGGTCGAAAGCCTTTACATGTTGGCGGATATCGCGGTCATTGATCCGGCGCTGACCTTCACCGTCCCGGCCCGCACGACGGCCGCAACTGGCGTCGATGCCATGGCCCATTGCGTCGAGGCCTTCACCAACCGCAAGGCCCACCCGATGATCGACATCTACGCGATCGAAGGTGCCCGCCTCGTCGGCAAGTATCTTGCCCGCGCCGTCAAGGACGGCTCGGATGCGGAAGCGCGAGCCGGTCTTTCGCTTGCGTCGCTCTATGGCGGCTTCTGCCTCGGCCCGGTCAATACGGCCGGTGGCCATGCGCTGGCCTATCCGCTCGGCACCCGCTGGCATGTCGCCCATGGCGCCGCCAATGCGCTGATCTTCCCGCATGTCCTGGCCTTCAACACGCCGTCAGTGCCGGAAAAGACCCGCGCCGTCATGGCAGCGCTCGGCTATCAGACTTCGGATGACGTCCGCTCGGTCTTTGATGCCGCCTATGCCTTCTGCGCAGATCTCGGCATCGAGATGAAGCTTTCGGGCCTCGGCGTCCCCGCCGACGATCTGGATGCGATGGCGGACGACGCCTTTGCTATCCGCCGCCTGCTCGACAACAATCCGCGCGATCTCGCCCGCGATGATATCCGCGCCATTTATCAAGCTGCTTTTTAAGGGAATTTGACCGATGACGAAGAATGCAAAAGTGGCAGTGACGCTCGGCGATCCCGCAGGCGTCGGCCCCGAAGTGATCGTCAAGGCGCTGGCGGCCATGCCCGCCGGCGAGCGCAAGGATTTCGTCATCGTCGGCAACACGGAAGCGCTTGTTCGCGCCGACCGCGCCACCGGAAGCGGCCTGCGCTTCGGCTCCGCCGCTTCGGAAGACGGTTCGACCATCGCAGTCGATGAAGTCGAACTCGGCGCGCCCCTGCCCGAGATCGGCAAGGTCAGCCCGGTCGCCGGCGACGCCTCGGTGAAATACATCAGCCGCGCCGTCGATCTCGCCATGTCCGGCGAAGCCGATGTCATCGTCACCGCACCGATCAACAAGGAAGCGATGAACCTCGCCGGCCATCATTTCGACGGCCACACCGGTCTGCTCGCGCATCTGACGGGTTCGAAGAGCTCCTTCATGCTGCTCGCCTCCGAGCGGCTGAACACCATCCACGTTTCCACCCACGTTTCGCTGCGCGGCGCCATCGAACGCGCCAAGACCGAGCGCGTGCTGGCGACGATCGAGGCCGGTCATAACCACTTCATGCGTCTCGGGATGAAGCCGCGCATCGCGGTCGCCGGCATCAATCCGCATTGCGGCGAAAACGGCCTGTTCGGCACCGAGGATGCCGAGTTCCTGGCGCCTGCCGTCGAGCTGGCGCAGGCAAAGGGCATCGATGTCGTCGGCCCGATTTCGGCCGACACGGTATTTGCCCGCGCCTATAACGGCGCCTTCGATCTGGTCATCGCCCAGTATCACGATCAGGGGCATATCCCGATCAAGCTCGTGGCCTTCGAGACCGCCGTCAACGTCTCGCTCGGCCTGCCGATCGACCGCGTCTCGGTCGACCACGGCACGGCCTTCGATATTGCCGGAACCGGCAAGGCCAATCACGTCAACATGCTCTCGGCCATCGCTTACGCCCGGCTGATGGCGCGCTCGCCGCGCAAGGCCGCATAGCGGACCGGGCGGCGCCTGCGCGCCGCTCTGCCGGGGGGAAATGAGGAGGCAGGCATGCAGAGAACCGTACTCGTTCTCGGAGGAGAACTCGCGCCCGAAGGCCGGGATGTGCTGGAGAAGGAAGACGTCAAGGTCGTCCAGACCAAGCCCTATATCGACCGCCAGACGGTGATCGGCCTGATGCGGGAACATCAGCCCGATGGCGCCATCATCCGCTTGCTCGCCGATGTCCTCGGCCCTGAGGAAATGAAGGCCGGTGGGCATCTGCGCCACATCGCCAAGCATGGCGTCGGCACGAATGACATCGACGTCAAGGCAGCGAGCGAGCTCGGCATTCCCGTCTCGATGACCACAGGCAGCAACGGCATCTCGGTTGCCGAACACGCGCTGGCGCTGATCATGGCGCTGGTCAAGGATTTCTCCCGCCAGGATGCGCTGATCCGCTCCGGAACCTGGGACAAGGGCCAGTATCACGGCCGTGAGCTGCGCGGCCAGCGCCTCGGCCTCGTCGGCTTCGGCTTCATCGGCCAGACGCTGGGCAAGATGGCGAAGGCGCTCGGCATGGAGGTCTCGGCCTTCGATCCGCATACGCCCGCTGAAGCCTTCGACGGCTTTACCCGCGAGACCGATCTCGACAGGCTTCTGTCGGCTGCCGATATCGTCAGCCTGCATTGCCCGCTGACGCCAGAGACGCGCGACCTGATCGATACGCGCCGCATCGGGCTGATGAAGCGCGGCGCCTTCCTCGTCAACACCGCCCGCGGCGAAGTCGTCGACGAGACGGCGCTGATCGGCGCCCTGAAAAGCGGCCACCTCGCCGGAGCAGGCCTCGACAGCTTTGCCGTCGAGCCGCCGGAAAAGGACAACCCGCTCTTCTCGTTGCCCAACACGATCGTCACGCCGCATGTGGCGGGCGTCACCCTCGATGCCAAACGCGCCATGTCGGTCATCTCGGCCGAACACGTCCTGGCAACGCTGCGCGGCGAGACGCTGCATCCGCGTTTCCTCGCCCGCTGACCTTTCAACGATCCGGAGGCTCCCATGGCCGATACGACTGAGACCCTCTATCAGGCAGAAAAGCTGCGCGCCTTCGCGACATCTCTGTTTGCGGCGGCCGGTCTCGAAGAAGACAAGGCCGAAGCCGTCTCCCGTTTTCTCGTCGAAGCCGACCTTCTCGGCCATACGACACATGGCCTGGCGCTCGCCGGCTGGTATCTGCAGAGCATTGCAGACGGCGTGATGAAGGTATCGGGCGCTCCCGATGTCATCTCCGACCGCGGCCCGGCAATCGCCTGGAACGGCAAGCGCCTGCCCGGCGCATGGCTGACGTCGGAAGCCGTCAAGCTCGCCAGCGATCGCGCCGCGCAATATGGTACCGCCACCGTTGCGATCGCCGACAGCCACCATATCGGCTGCCTCGCCGCCTACCTGACGCTCGCCACCGACCGCGGCTACATGGTCAGCGTCGCTAGCTCCAGCCCGTCAGGCGCGCAGGTCGCGCCCTTCGGCGGCACGCGCGGCGTCTACACGCCAAACCCGGTCGCCCACGGCATCCCGACGCCTGGCGATCCGATCCTTATCGATATCAGCGCCTCGATCACCACCGTCAACATGGCGCAGCGGCTCATCCGCGAAGGCAGGCAGTACGAGCACGACTGGCTGCTCGACGAAAACGGCAACCCGAGCCGCGATCCTCGTGTCATCGAGCGTGGCGGTACGCTGCTGCCGACCGGCGGCCTCGACCACGGCCAGAAAGGCTATGGCATGGCGCTGCATGTCGAAGCCTTCACGCAGGGTCTTGCCGGCTACGGCCGCGTCGATGCTCCGAAGGGCACCAATGCAGCGGTCACCGTGCAGGTCTTCGATCCCGATGCCTTCGGCGGCCGCGACGCGTTTCTCCGCCAGACCGGCTGGCTCGCTGACGCCTGCCACAGCAACCCACCACGCCCCGGCGTCCCCCGCGTGCGCCTCCCCGGCGAAAATGGCCTTGCCCGCAAGCGCAAGGCACTGACGGATGGCGTCGCCCTCTTCCCGGGAATCATGGCTTCGCTGAAGCCGCATGCCGAGCGGCTGGGTGTCTCACTACCCGCTTAAAACGTCAGCTGTACCTTGCAGGCCGCAGTACGGTCTCCGGCCAGCACGAAGGCAGCATCGGCCTGCTCCAGCGGCATGCTGTGGCTGATGATCGGGCGGACGTCGATTGCCCGGCTGGAGATCAGCGCGACCGCGGTCGCGAATTCCTCATGGAAGCGTTGCGTGCCGTGGATGTGCAGCTCCTTGGCGACGATGGCGTTCAGGGGTACGGGCACTTCACCGGAGACGCCGACCTGGACGATCGTGCCGCGCGGCTTGACGGTGGCGATCGCGCTGCGGATGGCCGGCGCCGCCGCCGAGCATTCGAAGACCAGGTCGAAATAGCCCTTGTTTGCCTCGAATTCCGCCAGTGCCGAAGCCCCGGCGGAGACATTGATTGCCCGCGTCGCGCCCATCGCGGTCGCCCGTTGCAGCGCCGCATCAGCAAGGTCGGTGACGACGATTTCCTCGGCGCCGTGGTGCCTGACAGCTGCAACCATCAGCGAGCCGATCGGGCCTGCGCCAGTCACAAGGACGCGCTTGCCCCGGATCTCGCCCGCCCTTGACGCGGCATGCAGGCAGACGGAGAGCGGTTCGCTGCAGGCAGCTTCCGCCGCACTCGTTCCCGGCGCAACCTCGAAGCATTGCTTCTCTGGCACGACGAACCATTCGCGGAACATGCCCTGTTCATGCGGCAGGCGCATGGCGCTGCCCATGAAGCGCATTTCCAGGCAGTGGATCGGCATCGCCTTCCGGCAGTATTCGCAATGGCCACAGGGCTGGCTCGGATTGACGGCAACAAGCGTGCCGGGCTTCAGCTTTACATCTGCGCCCACCTGTTCCACGACACCGGCCGCCTCATGGCCGGGAATGATTGGCTCGCGGACCCTCACCGGCCCGAAGCCACCGTCCTGGTAATAGTGCAGGTCGGAGCCGCAGATGCCTGCGGTCGCCATTTTCAGCAGCACCTCTCCCGGTCCGGGCGACGGAACGGCCCCACTTTCGATCCTGAGATCACCCTTGCCGTAAAGGCGCGCGAGACGTGTCTGCATCTGTTCCTCCTACCGTAGCAAACCGAGCTGCTGCGGCAGCCAGAGAGATATGGAAGGGACAAAGGTGATCAAGATCAATGCGACGAAGAGCGGCACCAGCCAGGGCAGAATGGCGATCGTCGTGCGTTCGACCGACAGTTTGGCGACGCGCGACAGCACGAAAAGCACCATGCCGAGCGGTGGATGCAGCAGCCCGATCATCAGGTTGAGCGTCATGATCAGGCCGAACTGAACCGGATCGATGCCGAACTTGGCGACGATCGGCAGCAGGATCGGCACGAGAATGGTGATCGCCGCGATCGTATCGAGGAAGCAGCCGACGAACAGCATCAGCAGGTTCACCAGGATCAGGAAAACCCATTTGTTGTCCGTGATCGACAGGATCGCATCCGAGAGGAGCTGGGCCGCCTGGCTGACGGTGAGCAACCACGCGAAAACCGAGGCAGCGGTGACGATGAAGAGAACCGACGCGGTCGTCTCGATCGTATCGAAGCTTGCCTTGGCGAGCGTCGAGAAGGTCATCGTGCGGTAGCGCACCAGACCGAGGAACAGCGACCAGAGAACGGCCGCGACCGCCGCCTCAGTCGGCGTGAACCAGCCCATCGTCATGCCGCCGATCAGGATGACCGGCGTCATCAGCGCCATGACGGCGGAGAAGCCGAAATACCAGTCGAGGCCGAGAAGTACCAACAGGGCAATACCGGCTGCGGCATTCATCGAAAGCCCGGCAAGCATCATCAGATATATCGACAGCGGCACCAGCAGTACGACGACGATTTCCATGCCCGCCGAAACCAGCTGCTTGACGTCGAAGGGCGCATCCGCACCCCAGCGCTTGCGATAGGCGAAAGCGGCGACCGTCACCATCATCAGGAGCGTCATGACGATGCCCGGCAGGATGCCGGCCATGAACAGCGCGCCGATCGAGACATTGGCCATCATGCCGTAGATGACGAAGGGCAGAGACGGCGGGAAGATCGGGCCGAGCGTCGCTGACGCCGCGGTAACGCCGACGGCGGCTTCAACCGGATAGCCGTGATCCTTCATCGCCTTGATCTCGATGGTGCCGATGCCGGCGGCATCGGCGAGCGCCGTGCCGGACATGCCGGAGAAGATCACCGAGCCGATGATATTGACCTGCGCCAGACCGCCCTTCATCCAGCCGACGAGCGCAACCGCGAAAGAATAGATGCGGCCGGTGACACCTGCCGAGTTCATCAGGTTGCCGGCGAGGATGAAAAAGGGAACCGCAAGCAGCGGAAAACTCTCTACACCGGCGATCATGCGCTGGGCGACGATGATATCGGGGGCGACGCCGTAGAGAACGATGTAGAGAACCGATGCGACGGCCATCGAGATGGCGACGGGAACGCCGATCACCATCAGCAGCAGAAACGAGCCAAGAAGCAGCAGCATTGGATCAACCCTCGACAGTCTGGAATTCTTCGGGGCGCTCGAGAACCGAGTAGCCGCGGCGCATATTGGCGATGAAGACGATGACGGCGCGGATCAGCATCAGCACGAAGGCGATCAGCACGCTGTAGAAGACGATGTTGCGAGGCAGATCGATGGTAACCATCTGCTCGTCGGCGACGATGCCGACATAGCGCCACATCAGGTAGCAGCCATAGGCCAGGAAGCCGATGCGGACGATATCGACGAAGGTGGCGAGCACGCGCGCCAGGCCGGCCGGCATATAGTGATAGAAGACATCGACCTGGATGTGCCGTGACGTGCGCACGCACATGACGGCCCCGAGAAAGACGACGCCGATCAGGCAGTTGATGGCGATTTCTTCGGTCCAGGCGTAGCTGTCGTTCAGCACATAGCGGGTGAAGAACTGCAGGAAGACGCAGCCCGCCATCAGCCAGAAGATGATCAGCGTGATCCAGTCCTCGATCGCATAATCGGAGATATTGGCGGTCGGCGCATGGCCTTCGAATTCGTGACCGATCTCTTCGGCGGTCACCGGCGTATGGATTTCTTGCGTCATGGGCGGCGTTGATCCCCTGCGGAAAGAATGAGCGCGGCGCCCGCAGACGCCGCGCCGCGGGTTTTACTGGATCGCGCGGATCGCTTCCCAATCAGCCTTTTCGTAGCCGAAGTCCTCGAACTTCACCTTCTCCATGACGGTCTTCTCGAAATCGGCCTTGTCGATCTCGGCGACATTCAGGCCCTTTTCCTTGAATGTGGCGATCAGGCTGTTTTCCTTGCCTTCGATCGTCTTGGTGGTGCGCTCGGCAGCTTCCTGCATGACGTCACCGAAGATCTTCTTGTCCTCGTCGGAGAGGCTCGCCCACAGCGTCTTCGAGATCACCGTGTTGAGATGGTCGACGATGTGACCGGTCAGGATGATGTTCTTCTGCACCTCGTAGAACTTCTTCGCCTCGATCGTCGTCAGCGGGTTTTCCTGCGCTTCGACCGTGCCGTTCTGCAGGGCAAGATAGACCTCCGCGAAGGCGATCGGCGTCGTGTTGGCGCCGCAGGCGCGCGGCATGGCGAGATAGGCGGGCACGTCAGGCACGCGGATCTTCAACCCGGCCATATCGGCGCATTTGGCGATCGGCTTGTTGGAGGTCGTGTGGCGGGTGCCGTAGTAGCTGACGGCGGCGATGTGGTTGCCGGTCTTGTCTTCATAACCCTTGGCAAGGCGCTTGAAGACGTCGCTCTTGGTATAGGCGATCAGGTGTTCCGGGCTGCGGAAGATATAGGGGAAATAGGTGACGCCGATCGGCTTGTAGTCGCGGGCGGCAAAGCTCGAACCGGAGATGATGATATCGACGGTGCCGAGCTTCAGGCCCTGGTTGATATCGGCTTCCTTGCCGAGCTGCGAGGCCGGGAAGACATCGATCTTGTAGCGGCCGTTGGTGCGCTTGTTGATCTCGCCTGCGGCCCAGACCGATTCCGTATGGAAGGGTTCCGACGTCTCGTAGACATGGGCCCATTTCAGGACTGTCTGCGCATGCGCAATTGCCGTCGACGCCATGATCGCCGCCGCGGTGCAAAGGATTGTTGCCAATTTCATCTTCATCGCTCTCTCCTCCCGAGCTCTGGTTTAAGTGACTGCATTTCCTTTCTTCGGACCGGCCGGATGGCCGCGCCCCTCCTCTCCCGGAAACTCCTCCCCGAAGCTTTCGGAAAATCTCTTCTGCGACATGGCAAGATGCGCCCGCATCGCGGCTTTCGCGGCATCAGGATCGCCGGCGGCGATCGCGTCGCGAATGGCCTGATGCTCCTCAAGGGCGCTGAGCCAGGTGGCCGGCCCTTCGAAATGGCTCGCGAGCTTTTCGAAATAAGGCGTCATGCGCATGTCGAACATTTCGCCAGTGACGCGGATCAGCGCCGCATTGCGGACGATCGCGGCAATGCCGGTATGGAAAGCGCGGTCGGCGGCGATCACGGCGCTGGGGTCGCCGACCAGGCCACGCATGCTGTTCAAGGCATCGTCGAGCGCTGCGATATCGGCTGGGGTCGCGGCCTTCGCCGCCTCTTCCGCAATGGCGCATTCGATGACGGCGCGGGCCTGGAGCAACTCGAACGGGCCTTCGACCGGCTCCGGCTCGGCTGGCGTTGCCGCGACGCTGTGCTGGCGCACGACATAGATGCCGGAGCCCATGCGGATGTTGACGAGGCCTTCGACCTCAAGAACGATCAGGGCCTCGCGCACCGTCGGGCGCGAGACGGACAACTGCTCGGCGAGATCGCGCTCGGCCGGCAAACGTTGCCCGACGGCAAGCTCGCCGCTGGTTATCATCAAACGAATCTGGTCCGCCACCTGCCTGTAGAGGCGGCGTGATTCAACAGCCGAAAACATGTGGCCTCCCCGGCGCGCTTCTCCTCAAGCGCACAACTGGTCAACTGGCCTGACCAATTGACTCATGCGTAACATCGGGGCGGTTGTGCGTCAATGCGCCGCATGAAATCAGGCCGGGAAGTCCACACCGTATTGTACGGAAAGCGTGCGGAAACTGTCAGCGGTCGCCGGATCGAGTTCGACACCGCGTTCGGCCCGCTCCCTGGCAACGGCCCATTCCCGGTCACCCGGCGCCATGACCTTGAACCCGTCGCGCGCGGGCGAATTCCTGAGCGTTTCGACGTAGCGCTTCATTCCCGCGTCGAAGGTATCGAGATCGAGAAAGGCCTCAGGGTTGAGCGCGATGACGAAGGCGCCGAGGCCACGCGGCGTCGAAAAATCCGGACCGGGCATCGGCGCGATGTCGAAGCTGAGCTTCATGCCCGTCAGCACGGCGCTGAGGATTTCGGAAATGCCGGCGAGACCGGCACCCTTGAAGCCGAATTCGCCGCCGAGCGGCGCCAGCATGTCGGCAATATCAGGGTCGCGCGTGTCATAGCCGCGCTCGTCGGAGGCGACGCCTGCCGGCAGTTCGCGGCCGAGGCTGCGATAGAGCTGCACGCGATTATAGGGCACGGCGCTGGTCGCCATGTCGAACAGCCAGGGATCGCTGCCCCTGACGGGCACAGCGCAGGCGATCGGGTTGGTTCCGTGGAAGCGCATCGCTCCGTCATGCAGGCGAACGAAACTGTCGGAATTGCAGAACGCGAAACCGATGAGGCCATGACCGGCCGCCGTCATCGCATAGGCTCCGGCTGGTCCGAAATGCGAGGAGTTGCGCACGGCGACAGCACCGATGCCGAAATCGACGGCCAGACGCGAGGCATGCGCCATCGCCGTATAGGTGGCGAGCGCCCCATGGGCATTGTCGGCATCGAGCGAAGCGATGGCGCCGAGGTTGCTGGCGACGGCGATCTGCGGCCGCGGATTGAGGCGGCCTTCGGTCAGCCCCTTCACGTAATGGCCGAGGAGACGGACGCCGTGGCTATCGATGCCATGGCGGGTGCCGTGCATCATCGCCCGCGTCGCGGCATCGGCGGTCGCCTCGTCGGTCCCGGCTGCAAGAAAGACCTTGCGGCAAAAACTGTCGATCGAAGCGAGCGGCGTCAGGCCGCCGCGGGAGGAAGTCGTGTCATGGGGCATGCCGCTCTATCCGTTCCTGTCACGCGTCCCGACAGAACTAGGCGAGCTTCCGCTCGCCGTAAAGCGGCTGAGATGGGATCAGACGCCGATCACCACCGGCCTTGCGCTGAGCCTTGCGATGATCGCCCGGAACTCCGCCACCATCGCCAGCGCAGCGGCGGCAACCGCTGGAGAGAGATGTTCGGAGCGGCTGGCCGCCCGGCCGATTTTCAGCAAGCCGCGAAGCTCGGCACGCTCATCACACAATTGCGGAAAGCGCTCGACGAGAAGGCAAGGAAGAACATCGAGATCGTCTCGGAGGGATGGCGGCGCATCCTGCTCGAGTTGCAGCAACGCTCGAAGCTCGGCCTCAAGCTCTGCCGCCGCGCGGGCGATCTGTGCGATCACATCTGACATCATGCTCACTCCCCCTATGGGAGCGGCGTTGGATACCGAATCGCCGCTCAACCAGGGCGGGTTATCTTACCATTCAAGAGCCGGCGATATCCCGCTTTTTGGGGATGCCGGTCGGATTTGCACAGAAATGATACCGGGCGCTTCTCAACCTGACGTAACGGCAGTCAGCTGCGCTCGGCAAAAGCCTCGAGCTCCGGATCGAAATCGACGTCGACAACATTGTTGAAGACGGCGGTCGCCAGCATGACCCCGGCGAAGGCGACGAGATCGACCAGAACCTTGGCCGGATAGCGCCCCTTCAGCGCCTCCCAGATCTCGGCGGGGATGGCATTGGAATCGGCGACGATCGCGGTTCCGAAGCGGGCGAGCAGATGCTCGTTATCGGACAGCGTCAGCGCATCGGGGTCGAACCCGGCATTGATCAGCGCCCGGCGGAAGAAGGTGATGGCGATCTTCGATTTGCTGGCTTTCGAGATCGCATGCGAGAAGATCCAGATCTCCCGGTCGTTGACGGCGGGGTTGAGCTCGGCGCGCAGCGTGAACCATTCGGCATAGATGCGGTGGGCGGCAGGAGAATGCAGCAGCGTGCGCTTCATGTTGGTCATCCGGCCGCGAACCCTGACTTCCTCGTCATGCGCCTGACGGATCTCCGCCGATGCCGTTTCGTAATCGATCTGGGGAATGTGGCTCATTGCATCGCACTCGTGGTTTTCATCATTGCTGCCGATGGGATAGCAGCCCAGGCCGGCAAACTCCATGGCGCATTTCCGCTCTTGCCTCGGCGGCCGAACGGCGGGCACAATCGGCGCAACGGAGGACCACGAATGAGCCATGACCACCACGACCACCCCCATCACCGTGATGACGGCCCTGTCGACTGGCGCGAGCACGGCGTCAAAGTCATCCCCGGCAATTCGCTCGATCCGAACACGGCGCAAACGCCCGGCATGAACCGCGCCACCGCGATCAACAATGCCCGCGCCGGCGCCGAGAAGATCTGGGCAGGCACGGTCTTGATCCACGCCAACGCCAAGACCGGCGCCCATCATCACGGCGATCTCGAAAGCATCATCTATGTGGTCAAGGGCAAGGCGCGCATGCGCTGGGGCGAGCACCTGGAATTCGTCGCCGAGGCCGGCCCCGGCGATTTCATCTATGTGCCGCCCTTCGTGCCGCACCAGGAAATCAATGCCAGCCGCGACGAGACGCTGGAATGCGTGCTGGTGCGCTCCGGCCAGGAGCCCGTCGTCGTCAATCTCGATATCGAGCCGGTCGAAAAGCCCGAACAGGTCGCCTGGATCGACCCGATCCACAAGGCTTAAGAACGGGCGTTAACCGGTTTTACCGCCTATCTTTTTCAGCCCCTTGCCGGTTTGCATTCGCCCTATACTTATTGGCGTGTTCATGGACAGTTTCCGAGAGGAAACCCGGGTCGGTCGAGATGCATCAAAACAGCATGAGCGGGCATTCCTTTCTGAAAAAGGGAAGCGAGGCCGCTGACATCATTGCCAATTTCGATTGGTCCAAGACCTCGCTCGGCCCGATCGGCGAGTGGTCGCCGACCCTGAAAAGCGTTTGCAGCCTCATCCTCCATTCCCCGGTGCCGATCGTCACCCTCTGGAACGAGGATGGCGTGATGATCTACAACGACGCCTATTCGGCCTTTGCCGGACGCCGCCACCCGGAGCTCTTCGGCTCGAAGGTGCGCGAGGGCTGGCCCGAGGTCGCCGATTTCAACGATCATGTGATGAAGGTCGGCCTGGCCGGCGGCACGCTCGCCTATGAGGATCAGGAACTGATCCTATATCGCGGCGGCAGCGGCGAACCCGAGCGGCTCTGGACGAAGCTCGATTATTCGCCGATCTGCGACGAGAGCGGCACGCCGGTTGCCGTCATGGCGATCGTCGTCGAGACCACCGCAAAGGTGAAGGCAGAGCAGCAGCTACGCGCCGAGAAGACCCGTCTGCAAAAGATGTTCGAACAGGCCCCTGGTTTCGTCGCGACGATGAGCGGCCCGGAGCACCGGTTCGAAATCGCCAATGCCGCCTACCAGCAGCTCGTCGGCCATCGCGATGTCGTCGGCAAGACGATCCGCGAGGCACTGCCCGAAGTCGAGGAGCAAGGTTTCGTGGCGCTGCTCGATCAGGTCCGTAGGACGGGTATCCCCTATATCGGCTCCGAACAGCTGGTGAAGCTGCAGCAGAAGCCGGATGCGGAGCTCATCGAGCGCTATCTCGATTTCATCTATCAACCGCTCCTCGGCGAAGACGCCCGCGTCTCCGGCATCTTCGTTCAAGGCTATGATGTGACCGAGCGAAAAGAGGCGGAGGACGCGGCGAGAGAGAGCGAGTCCCGCTTCCGGTTGGTCGCCGAGAATGCGCCGGTCATGCTCTGGATGAGCGACGAGCAGATGCGCTGTCTCTATCTGAACGCTGCGATGCGCCAGTTCTGGGGCGTGGGCGAAGCGGATGTTTCAGCCTTTGACTGGAACGCTACAATCCATCCCGATGACGTCGCTCCGCTGATGGCCTTCGTCAGCAGGGCCGTCGCCAAGCGCGAGGCCTTCGGCGTTGAAGCCCGCTATCGCAATTCGGACGGCGAATACCGGCTGCTGCATACCGACGCCCGGCCGCGCTTCGATGTGCGCGGCGAATTCCTGGGGATGATCGGCGTCAACAGCGATATCACCGACGCGCGCAGCGAGGAGACGCGGCGCATGGCACTGATCGAGCTCGCAGACTGCATCCGCCAGACCACCGAACCCGCTGAAATTGCTTACGCCGCCGCCGAGATCCTCGGCAAGGCGCTGCATGTCACCCGCGCCGGCTATGGCACGATCGATCCGATTGCCGAAACGGTGACGATCGAGCGCGACTGGAACGTGCCGGGCAATCCGAGCATCGCAGGCACGCTGCATTTTCGGGAATATGGCACCTATATCGACGACCTCAAGCGCAACGAAACCGTCGTCTTCGCCGATGTCGACAAGGACCCGCGTACGGCCGCGACCTCCTATGCGCTGAAGGGCATCGGCGTCCATTCGGCCGTCACCGTGCCACTGACCGAAGAAGGCCAGATCGCCGCCGTCCTCTTCCTCAACAATGCCGTGCCCCGCGAGTGGCCGGAGGTCGAGCTCGATTTCATCCGCGACTTTGCCGAGCGCACCCGCACCGCTGTCGAGCGCCGCCGGGCCGAACAGGCGCTGCAGGAACTCGCCTCGTCGCTGGAGAAGAAGGTCGCCGAACGCAGCGCCGAACTCGACCGCGTCTGGCGCAATTCCGGCGACATCCTCGTCGTCATGCGTCCCGATGGCGAAGTCCGCGCCATCAATCCGGCATGGTCCGATCTGCTGGGCCACCGGCGCAAGGAAGTTGCCGGTCATCGTCTCTGCGAGTTCCTCGTCGACGGCGATCCGCCGCTTTTCGATGCGGCGCTGAAGCAGGCTGTATCGGGCGAGGAGATGCAGGGGCTTGAGCTTAGCCTCAACCACAAGAACGGCGGCCAACGCACTGTTTCCTGGCGCTTTTCGTTCGAAAGCAACATGGTCTTTGCCTATGGCCGCGATGTCACCGCCGAGAAGGAACAGGCAGCCGCGCTGCGCGACGCCGAGGAGCTGATCCGCCAGACGCAGAAGATGGAGGCGATCGGCCAGCTGACCGGCGGCGTCGCCCACGATTTCAACAACTTGCTGCAGGTCGTTGCCGGCAACCTTTACCTGCTGAGCAAGGATGTCGGCGGCAACGAGCGCGCCCAGAAGCGCATCGAGCACGCGCTCGCCGGGGTCAACCGCGGCTCGAAGCTCGCCAGCCAGCTGCTCGCCTTCGGCCGCCGTCAGCCGCTGGAACCGAAGGTGGTCAATGTCGGCCGCTTCGTTGCCAATATGGGCGAGATGCTGCGCCGGACGATCGGAGAGGCCATCGAGATCGAGACGATCCGCGCCGGTGGCCTGTGGAACACCTTCGTGGATCCGGTGCAGATCGAGAACGCCATCCTCAATCTGGCGATCAATGCGCGCGACGCGATGGATGGCAGCGGCAAGCTGACGATCGAGGTCGGCAATGCCTCCATCGACGACGACTATGCCCGCAAGCATGTCGACGTGGCGCCCGGCCAATATGTCATGCTGGCGGTCAGCGACACCGGCTCCGGCATGCCGGCGGATATCATCACCAAGGTGTTCGAACCCTTCTTCTCCACCAAGCCGGTGGGCAAGGGAACAGGCCTCGGCCTGTCGATGGTCTACGGCTTCGTCAAGCAATCCGGCGGTCACGTGAAGATCTATTCCGAGATCGGCCAGGGCACGACCGTGCGCCTGTATCTGCCACGCACGCTGGAGGAGGAAGACCTGCTCGCCGAGGGCGATCATGGCCCGGCGACCGGCGGCAAGGAGACAATCCTGGTTGCCGAGGACGACGAGGAGGTGCGGGCCACCGTCGTCGAGATGCTGGCCGATCTCGGCTACCGTATTCTCAAGGCGAAAGATGCGGCGAGTGCGCTGACCGTCATCGAAAGCGGGATGGCGATCGATCTCCTGTTCACCGACGTCGTCATGCCCGGCCCGCTCAAAAGCTCCGAGCTGGCGCGCAAGGCAAAGGAACGGCTGCCCGAGATCGCCGTGCTCTTCACATCCGGCTATACCGAAAACTCGATCGTCCATGGCGGACGGCTGGATGCCGGCGTCGATCTGCTGTCGAAGCCCTATAGCCGCGATGCGCTGGCCCGCAAGATCCGCCATGTGCTGAACAACCAGCGCCAGCGCAACATGGCGAAGGCCTCCCACCATGAGCGCCGCACTGCGCCGCAGGAAGCACCGGCAGAGGCGACGGCGCTACGCATTCTCTATGTCGAGGACGATGCCTTCATCCGCATGGATACGTCGGAAATGCTGCAGCAATCCGGCCATGCCGTCAGCGAAGCGGGCAGCGCCGAGGAAGCCCTGCCGAAGCTCGGCCCTGGCAGCTTCGATATCCTGCTGACCGATGTCGGCTTGCCTGGTATCTCGGGCGCGGAGCTCGCAAAGCAGGCCCGGGCGATCGACCCTGAGCTCGCGGTGATCTTCGCCACCGGCAATTCATCGGTCGCCGGCTTCGAGGCGGATGCCGGCGCCATCGTGCTGGTCAAACCCTATAGCCAGGCCGATCTCACCGCCGCCGTTCTGAAGCAGACGCGCTCGCGGTAGCGAGCGCGCCGCGATTCTTTCTCGGGCCTTTTGCAGCTTCCAGGTCCTGATCTCGAAGGGCATGATATCGGCTGCGCCTTTACGCTCCATCGGTTCTTCGAGAATGTTCAGCGGTCCGGATGCCTTCCAGCCCGACGGCAGCGACAGAGAAAGCTTGCCGCGGCGCCCTGCCGGTTCGTAGAGGCGAAGCACAAGCCCCTCGCCTTCTTCCGCAGATTTGAGACCCGAGAAGGCAACCGGAGTCCCCTCCACCGTTATGGGAGACAGAGTGCCCGCGGCCAGCCCGCTGGCCTCCACCGTCATCAGCGGCTGGTTGAGGTCGAGCGCCTCGTCGAGCACCCGGCCCTCATGCCAAGCCCCTTCATGCGGCATCAGCGCATAGGTGAACTTCTGCGATCCCTCGTCGGCCAGCGGATCGGGATAGACCGGAGCACGCACGATGCTCATACCGATGACATTGCCGCGGGCGCTATGGCCGTATTTGGCATTGTTGAGCAGCGCGACGCCGAAGCCCGGCTCGCTGATATCGACGAAGCGGTGAGCCGCCGCCTCGAACATCGCCTGCTCCCAGGAGGTGTTCGTATGCGTCGCGCGCTCGACAACGCCATAGGCGCATTCGAACGTCGCCGTGCGGGCGCTGACGGCAACGGGGTTCAACGTGCGCAGTAGCGTGCGCCGATCATGCCAGTCGATCTCCGTCTCGATATCGAGCCGCTTTCCATTGGCCGTCAGCACATAGGTATTGGTGACGCGCGAGTTCCGGTAGCGGTGGACGACGCGGATCGACGCTCGCGATGGACCGCTCTCGACCAGCTCGATGCTCTCAGGCGTCTCCAGGCGGATGGCCTTCGCCGTATAGTCGACGTCGACATCCCAGGCATCCCAATTGCGCGGTTTGTCGGCCGGATAGACCCAGAGCTGGTTCGCCGAACCATCAATGGCCTCGCGGCCGCTTGCCTTGTGAACCAGGCTGGTGACCGAACCATCCTTGCCGATGACGATAGCGAGATGGTCGTTCTCCAGCCCCTGCTTGGTCGCCTTCAGGGCGCCGGCCGGCTTCAGGCCATTGCGATCGAAGACCGCGACGGAAAGCGGCGCGACGATATCCGCAGACGAGATGACCGTGCCATCGGGAAGCGTCGCATTCAGCGGCCGCGGCGACAGTGACGGATTGACGGCAACGAGAGCGGAGGACACGCCACCCTTCGGCAACACACCGGCAAGCGCATTGAGACCCACAGCCTGTTCCTGGCGCGCATTGCCGATCACACCGTCGAGCTCGTGCTCGGCATCGGCATAGACCTCGCGAATGCTCGACCCCGGCAGGATGTCGTGGAACTCGTTCTTCAACACGATGCGCCAGTCGCTTTCGAGGCTGCGCGGCTTCTCCGCCCCCAGCATATGGGCGAGCGAGGCGATGGTTTCGGCGGTGATCAGGGCACGCTCGGCCTGGCGATGCTTGCGCTTGACGCCGCTCTGCGTCGTCAGCGTCGCGCGGTGCAGTTCGAGATAGATTTCCCCATCCCAGACCGGAAGCTGCTTTTCGCCCGCGGCCTGATGCGCCCGCTTGTAAAAATCCTCGACGCGCCCCCAGCGCGCCTGCGGGATCGCCGGAAAGTCGCGAAGCTGCACCTCGCGCTCGACCATTTCAGGCGTCACACCGCCGCCGCCATCACCGTAGCCGACGGCAAGCAGCGACGTATCGTGCTGCGTCTTGCCGCGGAAATTCTTCCAGGTCGGCACGAAGCAGTCCGGCTGCACGAAGCCGTTATAGCCATGCATCGGATTGTCGAAGGTGTGGGTCAGCACCTGGCTGCCATCCAGCCCTTTCCACCAGAAGAGGTCAGAGGGGATATGGTTCGTCTCGCTCCAGTTGACCTTGATCGTGAAGAAGCTGTCGATGCCGCCGAGCCTGAGGATCTGCGGCAAGGCGCCTGAAAAGCCGAAGCAATCCGGCAGCCAGCAGACGGTGTGACGGGTGCCGAACATCTTCTCGAAATAGCGCTGGCCATAAAGCACCTGGCGCGCCAGGCTTTCGCCGGTCGGCATATTGGTGTCGGGCTCGACCCACATGCCGCCGACCGTCTCCCATTTGCCTTCGGCAACCTTTTCCTTGATCCGCTCCAGCAGTTCCGGATCGTCTTCTTCCATCTGCGCGTAATAATGCGCGGTCGACTGGTTGAAGCGGAAATCGGCGGAACGCTCCATCAGCGACAGTGCCGTATTGAAGGTCCGGCGCATCTTGCGGCGCGTCTCGCGATAGGGCCAGAGCCAGGCAAGATCGATATGGGCGTGGCCGGTCAGAAGCAGCTGGCCATTCGGCGGGAAGCGCTTCTGCAGCTCTTTCAGCCGGGCCAGCAGCGCATCATGGGCCGATTGCGCCAGACCGCTTTGCTCGTCATCGAGACCGGCGGGATCGGCCTGCAGCTCCGGCAGCTCCCAGATCTTCTGCTGCATGACGGCGCCCGACGTGCGCGACACATAGGCCGCGGTATCCGAGGGCCAATCGAGCGAAGCGAGCGCCTGCTCGGCCGCTTCGAGTAAATAGGGAACCGCCTCATGCTCGCCGAGGACACCAGCGGCCTCGGCGATCTGCCGCAACAGCAGATGCAAGCGGTGCACCGGCTCGTCGAGCCAGATCAGCCGCGCCCTGTTCAGCCGCGGCGCCCGGTTCGGTTCGCCGAAAGGGAAGCGCGCGACACTCTCCGTCGTAATCGAAAACACCCGGTCCTTGACCGGAAATTCCTGGTGATAGGGATCGAGACCGAAGGTCTCGGCTTTCCCGCCCGCATAGTTCAGCGTGATCAGGCTCTCGCCGCCGAGATCGAGCTGCAGGCGGATCTTGTCGAGCGGCCAGTCGGCCGGGGCCTTTGCCGAAGCCTGGAAATGCACCGTGCCATTGCGATGCGGCCAGTCCTGACGGTGGGCGATCGGCTCGCCATCGAAGGTCCAGCCATCGATCGAAACACTGCGCCTGTCGCGCCAATGCGCAAGCTCGGCGGTGCGGGCCTTCAGGCTGTCTAGGCGTTGGGCAATGGTCAGAGACATGGCGTGTCCTATCGGAAATGTCAGCAACGGATCAGCGGGGAGAACAGGGGATCACGCGCAAAAAAGCGCGCCGCGCATCCGTCTCCTCCATCGGATCGCGCCACGCCTCTTAGATTAAGTAACTTTGTTTTCACGTCAAGGACGGATGAGATCGGTTATGGGAGATTTGCTTTTGCTGGTCAAAAACCAGAGCTCTGAGCTTCAGAGGAGGTCCGTGGGTAGATTTCCGGTTTATCAGCGAGCCTTGAGAAAAGCGCTCCACGGTCGGACTTCTCCATTTTCAGGCGCTCCGGTCATCGGCAACTCGGCAGATCGCCGCGCCGCCTGCAACTTCGAGCCATCGAAGTGCTGAGGTCGAGCTATTCTTCTGCCTGCGGGGGGGTATCAAGCCAACGTAGTGAGGTAAGAAACCGGCCGATTACCGTGGACGGTATATCGGGTTGAAGGTGTACCTTCCCTGCCTATTGCCAGAAGATTGTGGAACGGCCGATGCTTGCGCCGACAGGAAGTAGCCCACAGAATCGAACAGATGCCTTTGAGCAACAAAATGCCCCCTCTCGAATTCGATCGCTCCGGACCGTTTCCGACCCGGCCGATCCGGCCCGATGAGTTAGATCTTGTAGTGCAAATGGCGACGTCATTCAGGCGAGATATGGCCGCCTGGGTTAACGAATATTCAGACACATCCCTTGAAGGGGCCGCCCTGAAAAACTTGGCTATGCAAATTCAAGCTTTCCTCGACATCCTTTGTGTTCAGCTCCCTCCCTCGCCTTCCCGGGCTCTATCTGGCGATGAGCTCTACGCAAACAGGTTCGCGGCAATCGCGGCTAGGTTGCTCTGTGAACTGCCCCCACTTTCGACCGGACACTCAGCATAAGCAGGAAGGCTCAAGCACAGGCTTGAGGATAAGCTTATGTCTAACGAGTCTCGACAGGTTGATCTGATGATCGGTGACGTCCGGCGACGACGCTGGACAACGGAGCGCAAACTGCAGATCATCGAGGAAAGCTATGCCGCCGGGGAGACCGTTTCCTCCGCGGCGCGGCGACATGGAGTTGCGCCAAATCTTCTGTATCGCTGGCGTAGGCTCCTTAGCGAGGGAGGTGCGGTGGCCGTGGATTCTGACGAGCCAGTGATCGGCAATTCCGAGGTGAAGAAGCTGGAAGATCGAGTGCGCGAGCTTGAGCGCATCCTCGGGCGCAAGACGTTGGAGAACGAGATTCTCCGCGAAGCTCTTTCCAAAGCCCACTCAAAACAACCGATATCGCGGCCGATCTTGTTGCCGAAGGACGCTGAGGATCATTGGCTGCTAAGTTCCCATCTCCGCTCGGACGCCGAACGAGCGAAAAGAATTATGAACCACCGTCATTCTTCGAGATCAACCGGACCACCCTACCGACTGTAGCTTCCAGCAACTGGTCCTGCTGGTCCACTGTCATCGCGTTGACGGGATCGACCGACGCAAATCAAGCGATAATGTGGGCTCAGCCATTTACTCACGTAACCAGGAACGTATTTGCCATCCGCTCCGCGCATGACGGCTTCGTCGGCAGTCATTAGCGTGTTACCCCAACCCTCTCGGTCCGATGTTTCCAACAAGCAAAAGTCGGTATCATCCACGTCATAAGCATGGTTCAGCTGTATCGCGAAGCACTTCGAGTAGCCGAGATCGATGAGGTCGGAAAGGCAGATAGTCGTCGGGAAGGAAAGCTTTCTCATGGGTTCCGAAAATGTGGGGTGCCAGTTAGGATCCGCCAGAAATTTTAGCGGCGCAAACGAAATTTTGAACGTCAATTTATCGGGCACAACCGACCACGTCATCTCGTTGCGTGGTCGATCATTTAAGCCTTCGGAGGCAGATCAGCTCCCAGTCTTCAACAGTCCCAATCGATGCTCGACGGCACTCCCACGGCTTTGTTTCGATACTGGATCAACAATGATGCAATCTCATGTGCATCTCGGTCCCCCATCTCGTCGAAGCCCTTTCCAATCCGTCGCAGGAACCCTCTCACATCGGCCGCAGTCTCATGCAGTTCTCTGTCCTCGGTGCTAGAACCATCAGGAGGGTTCGACAAAGCCGCCGCAGGTTCACCTATACTGATCAGTCTAAGCTTTTCGCCGGCTCGAATTATGGAATCTGAAACTCTGGCGACAAGCATGTTTGGCGACAGAACAACTTGGGACGGACCCAAGAATGAATAGTCCCAAAAAATCCGGTCGTCCTCATAGCGGTCTAGTCGCTTGTCCTTTAAATGCTCGATGAAGACCAGCGCAGCTTCTGGCGAGGCCGCCTTCACATAGCATGCTGTCCGAAGTACAACGTCAGCACCGTAGATCGGCAGTTTTCCCTCACCGTACCAGTTTCGCGACGCGGGTAGGACGCAGCGCTTGGCGTTCTCGTCGCGCGACCGCACGAGATCCCACAGGTCATAGCGGTCGACCTCTTGAAAGGATTCGTCAGGCTGGAAATGGCATACTTGCATCTCCAAGCCGAATGCCAGCTCAGGAAGATATCTTGAACCAAATGGGCCGTTCGTAAACCAATACATGTCGCCTGCATCAATGGTTTTCGAAAGGACCGCGTCTAGTTGGGATTGTGCGTCGGCCAAAGTGCGGGCCTGGATGTAGATGCTGGCTTCCAGCTCCAGCGGAATCGAATAGTGGCGCAATATGCAAACTCTATGGGGATACCGATATGGTTGCCTGCATCAGTGGATCTGTCAATGCAATTGAAGACAGATTTGCTTGGCGTCCGATTGCTCTACTGGCTCCTCAATCGGGTTGTTGGAGACGAAACCGGTTGCGCAAGACCGCCGATCGCCCGCTTGATAGAAGACGGGTGGCCATCTCGCTCCTTTTTACTATCAATTCGATTTCCGCTTTACAGAAAGCCGGAACCGAGTTCCCATATTCCTACCGCAATCGGATCAAAAATGATGTCCGAGAGAGGAATCCGACAGTCTTTAATCAAGCCGTCCCATTCGCGCAAACGGGCGACAGCTTAGACCGCGCAATCGATGAAGTTATCGAGGCCGCCGAGGAGGAGATCGACGACGTGCTCAAGCAGACGCCTTGTCTCGCGGGAAATAACCCGAACTCGTCGATTAGTTTCAGGTCACTACGCATAGCAAATTTGGGGCTTGAGATTGCAACAGCTCCCATTGAGGATTGGATCCGCGAGCGTGACCAGTAAAACGCAGTCTTACATGCACAATTTCTCGGAGGGAGATACGTTAGCATGGCTTTTTGCCATCGCGAACCAGCACCGGGACGCGTTAAAGACAGCATTGGTTGAATACGCTCTACGGAACGTTGGGCATCGCTCTATCCATCCCTCCAACGCTTTCATTAATGCGCTCGAGCGAAATGCTCCTACAATCCCCATTGCTGTAGTGGCTGCAGATGACGAGATACCGTGGTAACTTACATCCGAGTGATCCGGGTCTATGTAAATCAACAGGATATAATCTCTCTCTCATCTATAACTCAAGCTTTCGCTAATAATGACCACACCATTCGAAACAGGTTCTTTCCGTTCTTCGCGATGAAGCTCACACGATTGGATTGACATAGGCAAATTGCATAAATTTCGCTTGCGAAGCAAAATTTCTTGATCGACAATTTGTTATCGCGTTCGTTCGGAACACCTTCTTATGCCTGTGTCTACTATATCGAGAAACCTTCCCCGTGGGATCATCGGACCGCTCCTTGACGCCATTCTCTTAGGCCAACTGGCGCGGGATCTTCTCACCGCGTCGGCTTCGAATACGGCATTAGAGGACCGCCGCCGGACACTCATTAACGACGAAATAGACCTCTTCATCAGTTTAGCTACGGGTAACCGTCGGCGCCTTATGGAGCTATACGCTGCTCTCCTACCTGAAGGCCGACAGCAGGAGGATGAGATAGAAGCTGCGATTGTCGTCGGCAAGATGACTGGATCCTTTTCTGCTTCCGCAGCGTACGAGCTATTCAGCGTGAAAATGCGAGCGGAGCAGGCTCACAACCGCAGCTGCGCAAAGGTACTTTGGGCCCTGCAAGATCATGTGCAAGAGTATGGCCTCGAAGGAATACCGCAAGCGCTCTTGGAGATGCCGAACTGCATGATTGAATTCACTAAACGAGCGTAGCTTAAATTTTTGTCCGCAAAGATCGCAGTGCAAAGCATCCGCCGCCCACATCCGATAAACCATCTACCGCATTTAAAGCCCGCCATGAGCTATCTCGTCAAACTTCAATCGCCGGACGTCTACAATCTGCAACGCGGGGATAAGCTCCTGCGGCGCGGTACCTTCCGCAAACTAACTGATTTACTCTTGGCCGAGATGAAGTGGACGGTGCAAACACGCAAGCTCGTCAATGGATGGTGGGTATCATACGGGATCCGTGCCGGACGCGAGGTGCTGAAGGGCCATCAATGCGAGGACGAGCAGGAGGCCCTCATAGATTTTTTGGTCGGCCTGCATTGTTCGTTGACGCCGTCGTTTCGATCTCGATATTTTGCTGTGAAGCTTGCGGCTTTTCATGGAAACCAATGCCATTGCATTTCCGCACACGCAAATGTCGCAGGAGATAGCCAAAAGTGAGCGATTGTCGCGAGAGGTCTTTGTCGTCAGTCATCCTCCTTGCTGCAATCTATTCTCTTTTGTTGGTTTCCACGCAGAACTGAGCCGGTTAGGCGCATAAGGGCGTGCGGACGAAAACTTGGACCACCAAGGAGGTAGTTCATGTATTCCTACGCAGACAGACTTCGACCGGTTGAGCTCTGTATCCGGCTTGGCAAGCGTCTTAACGCGACCATTCGCCAGCTGGGATATCCCACCAAGAATGCGCCGAGGGGCTGGTACCGCGAGTACCTACAGCATCTCGACCTGCGTACTCAGCCGGTAGCGCGAGCGCCAAAATATTCAGAGGCTCAGAGGCAGGCGGCACTTGGCACCCCTCCGACGAAGGCCGTCTGTTGTGATTTGCTGATTGGCTTTAAGTCCATGGCTTATGTAATGCACTACAGTGATTTCCCCCATTGAGCTTTTGTCTGTCGGCGATGTCGGTCGCCGGCGGGATTGGTCGGACGACGAGAAGGTTCGGATCGTCGAGGAAAGCCTGCAAGGCTTTCGGCAGGGCTCGGTAACGGCGCGGCGTTATGGATAGTCGCGGTCACTGTTGACCCGTTGGCGTCGGGAATACCGAAGCGGGCTTCTGAACGTCTCCGGGTCAACGGGCTTCGAGCCGCTTTCGATTTCGCCACCGCCGGCGGTATCTTTCAAGATGGCCCCATCGCCGACTGAAGACGACAGGACGATCGAGATCGGCCTACCGAACGGTCGTCGCCTGACGATCCCGGTTTCGCTTGATCCAACTATCCTTGCTCGGCTGTTGCCGGTTCTGGACGCGTCATGATCGCCTTTCCGCCTGGGGTGAAGGTTTGGATTGCGGGCGGTGTGACGGACATGCGTTGTGGCATGAACACCCTGTCGTCGAAGGTGCAACAGGGCCTTGGCCGCGACCCTCATGGCGGCGAGGTCTTCTGCTTTCGAGGTCGCAAAGGTGACCTGATCAAGGTCCTGTGGCATGACGGCGTCGGCATGTCGCTCTACCTGAAGCGGCTGGAAGCTGGAAAGTTTATCTGGCCCGTCAGCCAGAGTGGCTCCTCCGTGCCAGTGTCGGCAGCTCAACTCGGCTATCTCCTGGAAGGGATCGACTGGCGTAATCCACGCTGGACGCAGCGACCTGCAACGGCAGGCTGATCGCGAACATTGCTCTGTTTTTGTTGAGCTTTTGACAAGCGGCATGGTAGCTTTCGGCCATGGACGACGCTGCTTCGGAGATAGCCAGGTTACGGGCCGCGCTTGCGGCATCGGAGGCGCGTGCCGCATCCGCCGAGGCTGATCTCGCTCAGGTGCGAGCTGTCGTGACGACGTCCGAGGCGATGATCCGGCACCTCAAGCTCGAGACCGCCAAGTTACGTCGCGAGCAATACGGCCAGAGTTCGGAACGACGCGCCCAACTGATCGACCAGATGGAATTGCAGCTCGAAGAACTTGAGGCCGACGCCGCCGAGGAACAGATCGCCGCGGAACGCCTGGCGGCTGAGGTTGTGCAAGTTCCAGCCTTTGAACGCCGCCGCCCGGTCCGCAAGCCGTTTCCCGAGCACCTGCCGCGCGAACGGCTAATCATCGAAACACCCTCGACCTCCAACTGCTGCGGCTCGGCCAGGATCGTTAAGATGGGCGAGGATATCACCGAGACGCTGGAGGTGATCCCGCGCCAGTGGAAGGTGATCCAGACGGTGCGCGAGAAGTTCACCTGCCTGGACTGCGAGAAGATCAGCCAGCCACCGGAACCTTTCCATGCGACGCCACGCGGATGGGCGGGACCGAACTTGCTCGCGACTATCCTGTTCGAGAAGTTCGGCCAGCATCAACCATTGAACCGCCAAGCTGAGCGCTACGCCAGAGAAGGCGTCGATCTCAGCCTCTCTACACTGGCCGACCAGGTTGGAGCCTGCGCAACGGCGCTGCAGCCGATTCATGATATCCATTACGACGAGCTTCCCAAAAGTATGTTCGCGTGGACGCCCGTTGGCGTGGTGTGGACTCCACCTATCAATTCAGGGTTTCCCGTTCTGGTTGAGTATGCAGTCGACAGAAAGCAGCGGCGGGAACTTCGGGAGCAAGCGAAGGCAGCGTGAAAATCCTCGACGGCGCGGCCGCGGCATCATCCGAGATCGGCGGCTCCTCTGCGAACCCACCAAAATGGAAGTCAGCCACCGAAAGTCTGCAGCTTGCTTTTTATGTTGGAAAGTAGGCGGCTGGCTGCAGGTATTAAAGTACGTCCCCGTCTCACCATAAGGCGCAATTTGGCCGACTGGCATAGTTGGTGATCGATGTCGATTAGCGCGAGGTCGCCGGCACCTACCTCCGACGCCACCGCCACCCCTGCCCCAATAAACGCCATCCCCTGCGTGGATTTGACGTATTGCTTCAGCGCGACGATGGAGCCAGTGGTGAACGCCGGGCGAAACGTAATGTGTTCCGAGTATTGCAACGCCTCTACCAATTGCGAAACACCGTATCCCGGTGGCATCAGAGCAAGAGGAAACTCGACCATTCTCTCCAAGAGCGGAATGGGACTGTCTTCCGTCAAGGGGTGTCCCGCCCGGACAAGCAGTTTGGTCGGAGCGGCTACGGTGGCGACAAAATTTATCTGGGCCTCCGCTTGAGGATTGTATGCCAAGCCAAGATGAGCGTTGTCGTCCGCGAGTTCGCTCATGATCTTCCGAACAGGTAGAGCATCAAGAGTCACGTTCAGTCGCGGATGCTCAGAGCAGAATGGGCCTATGACCTGCTGCACCAGATGGTCGACATAGCCCTCGCTCAGGACAATCCGCACCGACCCCTCGTCCATTCTCTCGATCGCATCCAATCTCTGGCCAAGTTGATGCCGATGGTCGCGACATCCGCGAACGTAGTCCATGACGTGCTGTGCCGCTTCGTTCGGGTTCATCCCGCGCGTCTGTCTCTCGAAAAGCACATGTCCGATTTCAGACTCCAGTAGCGATATTTGTCGAGTGATCACGGAGGGTGCGGTGTTGAGGACATCGGCTGCACCCCGGATAGACTTTCGCTCGAATACGGCCTGGAAATATCTAAGCCGAGCTTGGTTTAGTTCGCGCATCCAAAATGCCTATCGTTGCTCTATAAGCAACGCTTTTACACATAAATTACAGTTGATGGAACACCCGGCACGGCTCATCATCGATTTCAGTGACCGACGGCTTCAAATGCCTCTAGCGCGCAGGGCCATCCGCCATGCAAGCGGCACAGGGCCTGCTTGGTCGTTTGTTTGACGAGAGGAACCACCGTGAACATCTTGATTGCAGGCTTTCAGCACGAAACCAACACTTTCGCACCTACAAAAGCGACATATGCGAGCTTCGTTAACGGGGAGGACTTCCCGTCTATGGCTCGTGGAAAGGACGTGCTCAAGCTGGCTGACGTCAATATTCCCATCGGAGGTTTTATCAGGCACGTAACCGCGCTCGGCCACACTGTGACTCCGATTGTCTGGGCAGGTGCAGGTGCGTCGGCACATACGACGACCGATGCGTACGAATGCATTGCCGGCGAAATAATCGAAGGTGTGGAGCGCCTCACCTACGATGCGATCTATCTCGATCTCCACGGTGCGCAGGTCACCGAGGATCTCGATGACGGCGAAGGAGAGCTGGTGTCGCGCGTCCGCAAGGTCGTCGGATCGGATATGAAGATTGTGGTGTCGCTGGATTCCCACGCGAACGTCACCGATCTTCTTTGGAAAGCTGCCGATGCAGTCGTCGCCTACCGCACTTATCCGCATGTTGATATGGCAGAAACCGGGGTGCGGGCTGCAAAACTCCTGCTACATCTCCGGGCGTCGGGTAAGCCATTGGCGTTGGCTTCCAGGAGACTCCCCTTTCTCATTCCTGTCAACGCGATGTCGACCATGCTTCAACCCGCCAAAGGGATGTACGATTTTTTGGAAGAACTTGAGACGGAGGTCGTCTCACTATCTTTCGCTCCGGGGTTTCCAGCATCCGATTTCCTGGACTGCGGCCCAACTGTATGGGGATATGACGAGGATAGCAGCAAAATCGATAAGGCCGTTCAGGCGTTGTACGATCGCGTTCTGGCGGCTGAAGCCGCTTGGAGCATAGAGTTCGAGAAGCCGGATGACGCCGTGCGTCATGCAATGGAAATCGCCAACTCTGCCACTAAGCCGGTCATTCTGGCCGACACACAAGACAACCCGGGTGTGGGTGGAAACTCGAACACGACCGGTATCCTGAAGTCATTGCTGAGGCATGGGGCTGATAACGTCGCTCTCGGGTTGATGTGCGATCCCGCTGCTGCGGCCGCAGCCCATAAGGCAGGTGTCGGTGCTCGGATAGAGATTCCGCTAGGCGGCTGCGCACAGGTGCCCGGCGACACGCCTCTGGTTGCGAGCTTCACGGTTGAAAATCTTTCTGACGGGAAACTTATCTACGGCGGGCCGATGATGCACGGAAAGCAAGCCGAACTTGGTCCATCCGCTCAGTTGAGAATCGATGGGGTCCGCATCGTTGTTACATCGAACAAGGCGCAGCTTCTGGATCGAAATATGTACCGCGCGGTAGGTATCGATCCCGAGGATATGAGCATCCTCGTCAACAAGAGCTCCGTCCATTTCCGCGCTGATTTCTCACAGATAGCAGAGAAGATCATCGTCGTCCAAGCTCCAGGCCCGTTTTCGGCGAATCCTAAAGATCTGCCGTGGCGCAATCTGCGTGACGGCATTCGTCTGAGCCCGAACGGGAGGCCATTCAGGAAAGTTGCCGTCGACAATCAGGCAGCGGAGTAAGTGGCTAAGGATAGGTGCGATGAGTGTCTACGAACGACTGAAAGACCTGAATATCGAGTTGGGAGAAGTGGCGGTACCGGCCGCGTCCTACCTTCCCTATATTCGTGCAGGAAAGCTGCTTTACCTCTCCGGGCATCTCGCCAAGCGAGGCGAGCTTGTCTGGGCGGGGAAGCTCGGGGAAAAAATCTCCGTAGAAGAGGGTATTCAAGCCGCGAGGGCGGTCGCAATCGATCTTATTTCAACGCTGCACCACGCAAGTGGCGACTTGGACAATGTGGAGATGATGGTCAAGCTCACGGCCATGGTCAATTCGAGTGCTGACTTCTGCAACCAACATCTCGTTACAAACGGTGCAAGCGACCTGATTGCTGAAGTGTTCGGCGAGAAGGGCCGCCATGCTCGTTCTGCCTTTGGGGTAGCGCAGTTGCCTTTAGGCGCATGCGTGGAAATCGAGTTGATCGCGAAGCTTTCCTGAGTTTGTCGACTGGCCGAGGGCATTGCGAACTCTATGCCCTCGCCTTTGCATTTCAAAAGAGCGAAATAGGCACGCTCGCGACCGGGAAAAGTCGCATAGCCGCAGGCTATGTGTGCCCAAGATCATTTCGATTTTCCGCCCGGCTTTGAAGACTACAGTAACGCCCAGCTAATTAAGTTAGGAGCGTCAAATGTACAGAGAGAATGTCCTCAAGCGCCGCTTGAAGAACCGGGAAACGGTGTTCGGAAGCTGGAATGTCCTGGCGAGCAGTTTCGCGACCGAGATCATGGCATATTCGGGCTTCGATTTTATCATCATTGATCATGAGCACGGCGTCGGCGACCTTGGGACGCTGGCGCACCAGTTACAGGTAATCGGGGCTAGCCCCGCGACGTCGTTGGTACGTGTCCCTGGGCACGACATCAGTTACATTCGCCGCGTGCTTGATCTAGGTGCCGAGGGAATTGTCGTCCCCGGCATCAGTAGCGCTGATGAGGCGCGTGCCATTATCGCAGCGAGCTATTATCCACCGCACGGCATACGAGGCGCGGCCCCAGGTACCATACGGGCTTCAGGCTTCGGAGTTGCGGCGAAGGAATACGCGGAGACTGCCAACTCGAACGTGCTGGTGATCTGCCAGATAGAGACCGTTCAAGGCGCGGCGAGCGCCGGCGAGATCGCAGCTGTTGATGGCGTAGACATGATATTTGTGGGTCCATACGACCTCTCGGCATCAGCAGGCAGAATGGGCGAAATGGATCACCCCGAGGTCTTGGCCCTTATCGACAAGATCGAGTTTCACGCAAACGCCGCCGCCGTTCCACTCGGTACCGTTCTTCGCCCAGACATGTCACTGGAAGGCGCATATGAACGTGGGTACCTGATGGTAGCAACCGGGAGCGATTCCACCAGGCTTCGCGCGGCGTGTACAGCTGACGTCGCAAACTTCAGACAGATTACAGGCCGCTGAGGTATAAAAATGTCGAGAACCACCATCAAAATTGCCCTCCGCGCCTATGACCAATTTTGTCCACTGATCAACGGGGCCGTAAGCGATCCGGACTTCGACTTCGATGTCGACTTCCGCGCCGCGCTCTCCGACGACTTTTCGTCCGGTTTTCATGCTCGTGAAATCTCCTTCAACAGATATGTTCTCGGACGTGCGAGAGGCGAGCGCGACCTGATCGGATTTCCCGCGTTCGTCTTGCGGGGATTTCGACACCGCAATTATATCGTTCGACGCGACTCGGCCCTCACCAGCCTTTCAGAATTGAAAGGACGAAGGATCGGCACCAACTCTTGGGGCGATACAGGCACACTGTGGGCGCGCGCCGCCTTGCGAGAAGCAGGAGTTGAGGTCCACGACGTTTCATGGTTACTTGGCGATCTGGACGAGGTCACCAAGCTCAAACCGCGGGGACCAAAAGATGTTGAACCTCCATTCAACGCCGACTACCTCAGCGCCGAGCAGAACTTACTCGGGACCTTGCGCGACCGGACGATAGATGCGGTGACAACGGCTTTCATGCCCCCGTCAGTCTACGATCGTGATGGAGAGTTCCGCCGGTTGGTTACAGACTTCCGACAGGCCGAGCTGGACTATCACTCCCGAACCCGCATTTATCCCGCATTTCATATCGTCGCGGTCCAGCGGTCGTTTGCCGAAAGTTCCCCCGATGCGGTGCAAGCGCTGTACAGGGCTCTTCAGGCGTCCTGGAACATCTGGTGGGCAAAGACGAAAAACTTTGGTGAGGCCTCGCCTTGGGCCATCGACGAGGCCGAAACCATGCTGAAACTCTTCTCTGATGACGTCGTGCCCTTTGGGACGCAGTCGCGGTCGCACCGCCGGATGCTCAAGGCCATTTGCGACGAGCAGCTCCGACAGGGCCTGGTTTCGACTCCAGCAGATCCGGAAGCATTGTTCTCAGACTTCGAACAGCTTGCCTCCTCTAACCAAACTTGAGGCACGCCGCCTTGAAATGCTGGACGAAAATCTGGGTGAGCTGAGAAGGGCGGCGGTTTGGATACACGAGTTGCAGGGTAACATCGATCGTGGGGACGAACGGCCGCGCCGTAATTTGTTCCTGCGAATGATAGTACAGCGAGTATTCGTCGACCAACGCAATCCCGAGGCCATTCTCTACATGCGGATAAACCCCGACTACGCTGTCGACTGTCAAAATCTGATCCGGCCGCGGGAGCCCGTTTTCGATCGCCTTCTCTAGTTGGGCAACGAGCCATTGATGGCCCGGAGGATAAGAGATCAGAGCGTGATGTTGAAGGTCCGACTGATTGACAACCTCCTGGTTCTCGAGCGGGTGACCTTTCGGCATGATGCAGAACAGTCGACCCGAACATACTGTCTCGACCTGTAGCCCTTCTTGCTCTGCTTCACCGGTTCCAAAAGAGATTGCGAGATCGACGCCTTCGGCCGCCACGGCGTGATAAACAGCCCGTTTAGGCCGAACGAGCAGGTGTACCCGGGCGTCTGGACGCTCTTCGAGAAATGTCTTCATGGTCTCAGCGACAAGCCCATTCCCGAGCGGTGGAATGGCGGCAATGCTCAGGAGTTGCGAGACGTTTCTCTGAATCTGGGAGATGGCGTCCGATACAGACTGGAGATACTTAAAATTGCTTTGCAACGCTGCGTGAAGGATCATCCCCTCGTTTGTGGGCACCAAGCGACCCCGGTCCTTCCTGAACAGGGCCAGACCCAGCTGGTCCTCTATTCGCTTGAGCATGGCACTCACTGTGGGTTGAGAAACCCTAAGATTTTCCGCTGCGGCTGTGACGCTACCGGCTTCCACGACGGCGTAGAAGACCTCGAGCTGCCGTAAGCTCAGATTGCCCAACGATGCAATGGCCGCCAACACCTACCCCCTTGCCAGCTCATGGATCGCATAGATGCTAATCTTTCCCGACGCTCAGTACACTCTATCAAGTTGCGCGATATATTTCGGAAAGGCTCCATAGCTTCGGCCTATGTAGCTCCAAAAACATTACGCTTTCAAGATTTACAGTGAATCTCTCTAATGCAGACAGAGACGAACCCAATGACGCCTTTCCTTAGAGGAAGGAGGGTGCAGTTGGGTCTTGCAAGGAGGATCAATCATGCTGGTCGGCATCAAAGCTGGCGACAGGCCCGCGCACCAGGTCTCCACCGATGGGATCTACGACGTGTCGCACGCAACGGAACGCGCAAACCCGGTGCGCTGGCTTACATTACTCTTGGCAATCGCTTTCCTAGCTCAATTTGGCTGGCAACTAGCCATGAATCCAAACCTCGAATGGCATACGGTAGTCAGTTGGCTGTTCGAGCCAACAGTCATTCAAGGGCTAGGCGTCACTCTCGGCCTTGCCGTGGCGGCCATGCTCATCGGAACCGCGATCGGCCTTCTGCTTGCGATTGCCAAAATGTCCGAGAGCGTCCTGGCCCGAACACTTTCCGGCCTGTACATCTGGTTCTTCCGTGGCACCCCGATGCTGGTGCAACTGATTTTCTGGTATAATCTGGCCACGATTTTTCCGACCTTGTCGATCGGGGTCCCTTTAGGGCCGACGTTCCTGAGTTGGGAGACCAACACCGTCATCACTCCTCTGACCGCCGCGATCGCGGGATTGGCCCTTAACGAGGCCGCTTATATGGCCGAAGTCATTCGTGGTGGACTACTATCCGTCGATCCAGGCCAAAGGGAAACAGCTCAAGCCTTTGGGATGACGAGATCGCGCGCGCTCCGGCGGATCATCATACCGCAGGCCATGCGGGCAATCATACCGCCAACGGGAAATCAGTTCATCAGCCTCATCAAAGGCACGTCCTTGGTCAGTGTCATCGCCATGAACGATCTCCTTTACTCAGTCCAGGCAATCTACAACCGAACCTTCGAGATCATTCCTTTGCTGCTGGTTGCCGTGATTTGGTATCTGGTCGTGACGTCGATACTCAACGTCGGCCAATCCCGGATCGAGGCCTATTACGGTCGCGGCGATCGGAACAGGAACGCCAAAGCAAGCACAAAAATAGTGGAATTGAACGAGGAGGGCGTACGATGATCCCGCATGCAGTCAGTCCAGAAACATCCAAGCCGCTTGTCAGCGCGATCAACGTCCACAAGTCCTTCGGAAACCTCGAGGTTTTGAAGGGCATCAATCTCGAGGTTCGAAAAGGTGAGACGATTGTAGTGCTTGGCCCGTCCGGCTCAGGGAAGTCCACGTTTCTGCGGTGCATCAACCATCTCGAACGCATACAGCAAGGAGCTATAAGCGTAGGTGACGTGCAAGTCGGATACGAGGTTCGCAATGGCCGCGTGCATCATGCATCCCCGTCTACACTCGCGCGCCAGCGCAAGGGGATCGGCATGGTTTTCCAACAGTTCAATCTCTACCCTCACCTCACGGTGCTCGAAAACATAATCGAGGCTCCGGTTGGTGTTTACAAAGAGCGGCGTTCGGATGCCGAGGGATATGCCTACACGCTTTTGGATCGGGTTGGCCTTCGAAACAAAGCCGATGCGTATCCTCGCCAACTTTCCGGGGGACAGCAGCAACGAGTGGCCATAGCCCGAGCGCTTGCTATCAAGCCAAAGCTCATTCTTTTCGATGAGCCAACCTCGGCGCTCGACCCCGAATTGGTTGGAGAGGTATTGGCAGTGATGCGCGACCTTACGAAGGAGGGCATGACCATGATCGTTGTCACTCACGAGATCGGCTTTGCAAAAGAAGCGGCTGATCGTGTCGTCTTCATGGATGGCGGGAAGATCATCGAGCAAGGAGCTCCCCAGGATGTGCTCGTCAATCCCAAACATCAGCGAACCCGTGCTTTTCTAAATCGCTTCATCTGACAAGGCTTCACAGAAGAGTGTGCGCACAGCGCCTAACAAGGGAACAGATTATGTTGAAGATCGCCATCCATGCCGCAACAGTCTTCGCGCTTCTAACGGGAGCCATACCTGCGCTGGCCAACGAAGATGTCATCCCCAAGCAGCAACTAAATGAGAAACTGCGGGCAATGCTCCCTGAAAGCATCCGGCAGCGCGGCTACATAGTCGCGGTCAATTGGGGCTCTTACCCTCCGTACGAAATCGTGATGAGCCCGACTGAACTTGAAGGTGCGAGCGCTGAACTGGCAACAGCGTTCGGCGAGTTGTTCGGCGTAGAAATCAAGCATCAGACGGTAAGCGGCCTAGCGGCGATGCTGGCAGGATTTGATGCCGGCCGCTTTGACATGGCGATCGGTCCCAGCGGAGATTTCCCGGATCGCCGTGGTAAAATCGACTTCATTGATTGGGTCAAGGAATATGTCGCGTTCGCCGTACCGCACGGGAATCCAAAGAACATCGGCAGCCTGGATGATGTCTGTGGCTTGAGGATTGCGGTGATGGCCGCCGGTTCGGCCGAAAGGGTACTTAAGACGAAGGCGGAAGAATGCAAGACGTCGGGGAAACCGCTTCAGGTGCAGTCCTTTCCTGATCAGAACACCTCAATCCTGTCCGTTCGATCCGGGCGCTCGGATGGTTTCTTTTCCGGCCAGGCACCGCTGACATACTTTGTCTCGCAATCCTCCAGCCAGTTGGGGCTCGCTGCCGCCAACCTTCCCAACGGCTTCGGGGACATCTATCAGGGCACTATAGCTCCCAAAGGCTCGCCACTAAGCAAGGCTCTTCTCGCTGGTTTCGAGGTACTATTTGAGAACGGAACTTATGAAGCAATCATGGAAAAATGGGGGCTGCAGGGCAACATGTTGTCGAAGCCGGGGATCAACCTCGCAAAATGAGCGTGTCCTTGGCCGGAGGTATCAGCGACGTTTGCGACGAAAACCTGCGACCGAGGCGCTTTTTGCGAAGCTTCGCTTACAATAGGTCCGTCAAAGCAACGCGGCGTAACGGAGTAGCCCAGGTTCGACTATCGGCTACGTTGGGATCGCCACTGAAGCCCGCTGCTGGCGAGCAGCGGGCTGTATCAGCATTCTTCGGTCTGGGTATTTCGTCAAGACATCTCACCTTCTCGACGAACCGAAAGTACCGACGCAAGGTTAACGAATGCTTGAGTTCGGCCATCAATGACAGTCCTCACTGTCCGTCTTTTTTCAGTGAAAAGTTTCCAAACCCGATCAGCCTGCCGCCGGCGATCTTTGAAATCCGCTTGGGCACATAGGAACACGATGCTCAGGCGAAAAAGTTGATCAGGACGTTCCAGACCCCTCCATCCTGAGGGTTGCCAATCTCGCGGTCCCAGCTTATGCACTTCCTTGAGTTGCATTAGAAAAAGCGGTGGAACGCAGTGCATAGGCTTAAAATCGCCCTCATCGGCAGCTTTCGCGAAGCGAACTATCCAAAGGTGCTGAAAGTGCTACGGGCCTTCAAGGACGCCGGTATCGAAGTCATGTCTCCAAGCGGAGCGCCCATAACGGAAGGAATCGAATTCGTAAGATTTGCCTCCGATTCTGCAGTCTTGAGCGATTTCGAGGTCCAGACAGCCACCCTTGAGCGTATCTTCGAGGCTGATGCCGTGTACGTCGTCACTGCGGCGGATGGCTATATTGGGAAGACCACCTGCTATGAGATCGGTCGAATCGTCCAGAGGGGCCAGCCTTTATATTTTCTCGAAAAGCCGGCCGATCTTCCTGTTCAAATCTCACCGGCGCATATAGCCTCGCCAGAAGAATTCGTGCTACGATTCGTTGTAAACGGTGAACTATTGACCTGGCTTTTTGACTCAGGCTCTGGAGAACTTTTCGATGGAGAACGTCGCCTCGCTGGGCGCGATACGCGCCTCGCGGAAAAGGAACAGCTTTCAACGTAGGTTTGTGATCTGCGGAAGTATGGCCTTTGCTGGCGAAATGCAGCGGTTGTCTAGGCAGCTTGCAGAATATGACATCCCGGCCGTGCCGCCCGACGACGTCGACCTGGCCGCCGAGTACAGTGACCAAGAGAGTTATGAGAAGTTCAAGCGAAGTGTGTCGAAGGCCCATTTTTCGAAGGTCCGCGACCCGAGAACCGTGGGCATTGTGGTTGCCAACTTCGAAAAACACGGGCGTCGGAGCTATATCGGGCCGAACACATTTGCAGAGATCGCGATCGCTTTCGCCGACAACAAGCACATATTCCTGCTAGACGGTACGCCTAACGAGTACGCCGATGAGTTGTCGGCTTGGGGTGCATCGGATCTGCGGGGCAATCTCGAGCCGCTTCTTAGTCAATATCGTCGAATATGCCAGAACGACTTGCGCCAGCTCAAACTACCTTGGTACTGAAACCCGGCGTCCTTCGCCCCAGGGTCTTTTTCCTGCATTTTTTCGACATTCACTTCCTTGAAGAGCACGGCTCGTTTGCCAAGTCGAGAAACGCGCGAGCCGAGATGGAACTTGCGCTCCGATTTGCTGTCATTTTGGGCTCACGAGTGTTTGTGCCGGCGGCCTCGTACTACGAATCCGATTTCGCATGCGAACTGCTCAGGCCCTTCTTGGAAAAAGATGTCGGGGGGATTTTCAAACTTGTAGGTGGTGGCAGTTCGGTCGAAGAATTCAAACTCGAAAAGATCGATCAGTATCGCCACGGTTCGAGACAACGAGCCCTCTATTCACAAAATATGTCGCAGGCGGCCGGATGGCAGAGACGCCGTCGAAGTGCGACGAAGGACATCGCCTCGTCTTGGCTGCTTGACTTGGCATCAGGTCGTCCGCTCGCGGATTTCCATGGTCACCGCGTCGAGTCGATAACTGACCTGCAATTCGAGACCGCCTGGCGCGATGTGCCGGAACGTTTAAACAGGGACGCATTCATCGTTCCTCACGTGAAAGAGATCCTGCCGTTCAAAGCCACCAGTTTGCTCGTGGACAACCACCTACACAGGATAATTAATCACCACTATTTCGCCAGCTATGCGGCAGACTTGGAGGCAGCTGTCTTCCAGAACATGGGAGTTTTCAGCGGCGTCGTGCCGTCGGGCAAGCCGAAAGACGACGTCGATTTCGGCAGCCTCCTGAAAATGTGCCGTGCAAGCGGTTTCCTGAAAACCATCCAAGAGTGTCCGGTTGACCAGTTGGACACAATTGCCTTCAACGAAAAATTTGTTGAGATATTCGCTATGTCACAGACTGACGGGACCGCCGAACCACACGGCAAACACAATAAGATCGATGTCGACTTCGCGATATTGACCGCTCTTCCCAAGGAGCGAGAGGCTGTTCAAGCCATTTTTGGCGACGGCGATACCAAGCGGTTCCCCGACGACCCGCACATTTACTTTTTGATTGAGACCGAGTTGGGCGGGAGAAAGAAGAAGATTGCCCTCGCCTGCCAAAGCGAGATGGGGAACAGTCCGTCCGCGCTGGCCACTACCCATCTTCTTCGGTCGGTGAATACACCGTACCTGGTGCTTGTCGGCATTGCCGGTGGTTGCCCGAACCCGAGCAAGCCCGAGGAACATGTGAGGCTTGGCGACGTCGTGATAGCGAGCCAGGTCTTGAAGCACGACATCCAGAAGCGGCTCGCCGGCGGCAAGATCGAACGCAGGGACGCACCGCAAAAGCTTTCTTACTCTTTCCAGCAAGTTGTGCGGAGTTTGCAGTCTTCGAAATCCGGATTCAAAACCGAATGGCTAGCTCCAAGAGACAAAGCTCTCGCGGCCTTCGGGATCGACGCGGGCAATCTTCCGTCCGATATTTTGAAGGATGAAGCTGGGGAGGTCATCGAGCATCCCGTCGACCACCGGCGTGAAATGTCTCCTGCGATAGTTCATTTCGGTGTCATCGGCGCTGGCGACGTCCTGCTTAAAGACCCAGTCGTTCGGGATGAGCTTAGGGACCAATACAAGGTGATGGCAGTTGAAATGGAAGGCGCAGGTCTGCGCGATGCCGCTTGGGCGGCGGTACAAGAAGTGAGCATTGTCCGCGGCATTGTCGATTATTGCGATGACAACAAGTCGGACGATTGGCATATAATCGCTGCGACCTCTGCCGCTGCGGTCGCCCAGCTCATCTTTCATACCATAGTCAAGGCGGACACATAACGCGAGGTTTCACGCCAAAACTCTTGTGCAAAATTCTGTTGTCGAACACAAAGCCGTTGCATAGCAACGGCCGGCGCTTACGATCATTGCAGTTTTGCGCGAGCAAAGGAAACATCGATGGCGAAAGATCATTTCAAAGATCCTTTGCGCCATGCATTGGCGGCAATCGACAAACTCCAGGACCCTTTGACGTCCATTCGCCTTGGTACGGCAGCAGAGGCCGCCGCTCGCGGCTTTCCCACGAATTCCCTGTCAGTCGCGAACGGGGGCGGACTGGGGATGACTTCCCTTGGCGATTTCGATCACCCGGCGGGCTTGCAAAATACGAAAGCTGCAAAAGACATTCTCGCTATCGCGTCGCAAGCCGCCGACAGCGCTAGCTTTTTGAAGCAGTCCGGGGTCCTGTCGGACGGCACTATCGCGAGCTATTCGGGGATGACAAGTTCTGGCGAGAGCTTCGAATTGCAACTGAAAGCGTTTCGGGATTGGACGTCCCGACCCGAGTTTGCGGCTATGGAGAAAAATTTCGCCCAGCTGGCGCGAAGCATCGCTGACGCGCAGGTGGTCGTCCGGGATTTAGGCCTAGATGTAGCGTCAGGATTCGACATCCTTCGAGTAACACAGTGGTCGGAAGCTCTCCAAACGGCGGCGGAAGCCGACATCGACCGGATGTATGCCAAGCTTCCCGCCGCGCTGGCAGAGATTCAGAGGTTCCGCGGCGCGTTGAAAGAAGCCGGCATAGATAGCCTCAGAAGCCGAGCGACTACTATTGTTTCAACTTCAGTCCCTAGCCATGAAGGACTTACGGCTACCAGATTCAGAATGTCTGCACTTACGGCGGTAGACATGCACGCGGACCTCTATTCTCCGGCGTCGACGGAAGCTTACCGGGCTTTGTTCGGCACCTGGTCTTCCGGAGATCTTGAGCGAGAGGAATTATGGCATGACGACTTAACAAAGGTTCGCCTCTACGAGGACGCCCACGTTGATCCAGGGCTGATCCACGCTGCACCTAAAGTCGCACTCGAGATCATGATCGAGAGCGGACTAACAGGTGGAGCGTTTTTCGACGAGGAGCCGGTTGCCGTTCTCACTGTGGGAAGTGTTTCGCTCACTTTAAGAGCAGGATCCACCGAGGATGACGCGTTCAAAGTTTTGAGATTTTTCGAGGAGCGTCTTCGAGAGTTTGTGGCGGCCACGCTCAAGAAGTTAGCTGGCGACAGCTTTTTTAAGCAACGTGTGGACGGCAGCATTGGCGGCAAGGCGAAGGAGAACCGCAAGAAGGCCATGCAAGATGGAGAGGTGGCGCGGCCTCTGATCGAATACACCGATGTCGGAGACCTCGTGCAAATCATCACATCGAAATTGAATTGGCCCGCGTTTGAGCCAATCTTCCGGAACCAAGCGGAGTTCAAGAGCGACATGAGCAAGATCATCTCCTCACGTCGGCCAACCATGCACACCCGGCCAATAGACGCCGTGCGCCTGACGGAACTGGTTATTGTTTCCACCCGCTTGCTCAATCAAATTGAAGACGGCGGGCAGTGGCTATCCGTAGCGGCGTCTGACGAATAGTCGACTTCGGTATTCGCAACGGTTTCAGTTGCCCCTGAAAGCAGCTCAAGCCAAGTTGCCTCGCGACATGAGCCGCAATAGCTCACGGCATTTCCATATCACCGGTCGCACCCTGAAACAGGTTTTTGTCACCAAACGTTCGCAAACCCTTCAACTAACTGTCTTGAACCAGTTTTACACCGCTCCCTATTGCAATCGCATTTGCAGAAGGAGCGATCGATGAGACGGAAATTGCAACTCGCCTTGGCAGCTGGCATCAGCTGCTTTCTGGGTTCCATCGGCGCAGCCGACGCAGCCACCACCGTCAAATTCTGGCATACGTTCAGCAAGTCTCAAGGCGAAGCGCTGAATAAGATTATCGCTGGCTTCGAGAAGGCCAATCCTGATATCGATGTCGAGGCTGAGTTCGTCGGCGACTACAACGATGTCGTCGCAAAGTTGCAAGCCGCCATCCCCGCCCGTCGCGCCCCCGATGCGGTCATTCTTGAGGTCACGCGCTATGGCCTCTTTGCCAACAACAACATTCTGACCGACCTGACGCCATATTTCGATGCCGACCCCCTAAAGGCCGATCTTTATGATTACGCTCGGGAGGTTGGCGTCATCAACGGGAAGAACTTCATTGTCCCGTTCAACTCCTCCACTCCCGTGGTCTACTTCAACGAGGACATTTTCAAGCGCGCTGGCCTGTCTGATGACACCCCGCTCAAGACGTTCGCTGACATATCCGCTGCTGCCAAGACGATAAGCGACAAGCTCGGCTCGGAAGGCGTGAGTGGCATCACTGCTCCTGGCCAGTTCGCGCGTTGGGGTGTCGTCATGGCCAACGACAGCGAACTGGTCGACCCTTCATCGGGCGAAATTCTTCTCGATAAGCCGAACACGGTTGAAGCCTATCGATGGATGGCTTCCCTCGTAAGCAAGGACAAGGTTGCGTCCCCTGACGGTGTCACTGATGAGGACAAGGGGCGCGACGCGTTTCTGGCAAAGAAAGTCGGGATTATGATGAACTCCACCGGAAACTACGGCGGTTCCAAAAAGGCGCTAGGCGACGATCTCGCGGTTCGCCCGATGCCCTGCAACAAGACCTGCTCGGTTCCGATCGGCGGTGCGGGTATCGGCATCCTGGCGTCATCGCCCAAGGACGTCCAGGATGCGGCTTACAAATTCATCAGCTACGCAGCCTCTCCGGAAGCCAATGCGACCTGGTTCGCCGCTACCGGCTATCTTCCGATCAACAAGAAGAGTGCTGACCAACCCGTAGCCAAGGAAGCGCTTGCAACGCAGCCCGGTATCGACGTGGCGATCAAATCTCTTCCAGTTGCCCACGGCCGGGCACGCACGACTGTGGTCACGTGGATGCGCTCCACCGAGTACAAGATGTGGGAAGCCATGGCACTCGGCCAGCGCGACGTGGCCGAAGCGATGAAGGATTTCGCGCAGCAGACGCGCGATGAAGAAAAGCGAGCAGGCAACTGAAGCGAAAGGACGCCGACGCCTGAGAAAGGGCGTCGGCGTTGTCGATGATGACCCGTACTTTCACGCCATACCTGCTGGTCGCGCCGCTGATGATTTTCATCGTGGTGTTTACCTACGTTCCCATCATCATGAGCTTGGACCTCAGTTTCAGGCAGTGGAACTTCCTGTCGCCTGACATGCCCTTTGTCGGTCTCAGAAACTATCAACAGCTGCTCGCCTCAAGCGACTTCTGGAATTCGCTGCGTGTCACGGCCCTGTTCACAGTCCTTTCCGTGCCCCTGCGGCTTGCGCTTGCTGTGTTCGCTGCCAGCTACCTGGTTCGCGAAAGCGCGCCGTCGCGCATCCTGCGGGGAGCTCTTTTCCTTCCCGCCGTGACGTCCACCGTTTCGATCGGCGTCGTCTTCTCCTGGGTCTTTTCGACCGACTATGGCATGGTCAACGCGCTCCTGGCGCATGTTGGCCTTGCAAAGGTTCAGTGGTTGCAGGATCCACATCTTGCCCTTTGGGTGCTGATCTTCGTGAATACCTGGAAGCAGCTCGGCTACGACGTGGTCATCTATATCGCGGGCCTTCAGGCCATCCCGCAGGACCTTTACGATGCCGCTTCGATTGACGGCGGCAAGCGCCTGCACGTCTTTCGCCGCGTGACGTTCCCCCTGGTCATGCCGACAACCTATTTTCTCCTTGTGATATCTGTCATCGAGGCTTTTCAGGTCTTCACGATCGTCAATGTCATGACCAAAGGCGGCCCGGCCGGGGCAACGGACATGCTGGTCAATTTGCTTTTCGAGATCGGATTCGTCCTTTTCGATATCGGGCGCGGTTCGGCTCTTGCCGTCCTGCTGTTCTTTCTCCTGGTGTTTCTGGCCTTCCTGAAATCACGGATCATCGGGCGGAAGGTGCATTATGAAGCGTGAGAACCCGTTCCTGACGGCAGCAGCGCTCCTCGCGGGCCTGCTGTTTCTGTTTCCCGTCCTTTACTCGATCTGGATCTCGTTGCAGACGGTAGATGCCTACTATGCCGGACAAGCAAGCTTTACACTCGACAACTACACCCGGGCGGTAAACGATTTCAACTTCGGGCGCTATCTCGTCAATAGCCTTCTCGTATCGGCCCTCGTCACCCTGCTCGGGATCTCGCTTGCGACGATGGCGGCCTTCGCCTTCGCTCGCTTCACCTTCCCCGGCGGCAACTTTCTGTTCGGGGCAACCGTCGCAACATTGATGATCCCAAGCCATATCAGCCTGATCCCGAACTATCTGACGCTGGCCAAGGCGGGCCTTCTCGATACGTATGCTGGACTGATCCTTCCTGCGGTATCGAACGGGTTTGCAGCCTTCTTCCTGCGGCAGTACATCCGCGGAATACCCAAGTCCTTGGACGAAGCCGCTTATATGGACGGTGCCACACCGTTGAAAGTGCTTTGGCGTATCATCGTGCCCCTCTCCCGGCCGGCCATTGCCTCGATGGCGCTCTACATCTTCATGACCGAATGGAACAGCTACATCTGGCCCCTTATCGCGGTCGGCAAGGAAGATCTGTTCACGCTCCAGATCGGTCTTGCACGCCTCTATCGAATAAACCCGGGAGAAGGTTTGGTTGACTGGCCCCTGGTCATGGCGGCCTCAACCGTAACCATCCTGCCTGTGCTTCTCGGCTTCCTGCTGGTCGAGCGCCACCTCGTGCGCGGCATTACGCTTGGCGCTGTGAAATAAAGGAAAATTAGGAATGACACGCATTGCATCCCATAGAGGCGGCACCCTCGAGTTCGGCGACAGCACCCCGCAGGGATTCATCGCGACTTCCCAGATGAATCTCGAGGAGGTCGAGTTCGACGTTCATCCGACGGCCGATGGCGGCATCGTCGTTCATCACGACGCGACGCTCGATGCGACCACCGACACGTCCGGGACGATCGCACAAATGACGCTGGCGCAGGTGCGCCAAGCAACGATACGCTACAGCGCCGGCGGTCATCCCCTCACACTGGAGGAACTTTGCACAATCTACGCAGACAGCCGCGTAGACTTCCGCTGCGAGATCAAGCCGGGTGCCGACGGCAGCCCTTACCCGGACTTCGTGGAGCGTGTCGTGTCCGAGCTGGACAAGAACGGTATGCTGGGGCGCACGACGTTCTCGTCCTTCCTGATACCATCGATGGATACCCTTTCGAAGGTGACGGATCGCCCGGCGCTCTGGCTAGTTAGTCCTCCAGTGCTAAAGCAGCTCGGCACGGACGCCGTAATCGAACTCGCGCTCGCTCATGCCATCAAGGAGATCGGCGTTCACATCGACACCGCAGACGCTGCGCTGCAAAACTCAGCTGTCGCTTCGGGCTTGGATTTTGGCTGTTGGGCGGCTCATTCCACCACCCAGATCAACAAGGCGTTGTCGCTTGGCGTGAAGGTGTTCACTACCGATCGCCCGACCCTGGCCATCACGTTGCGGGAAGAATTTCGCACGGGAGGTGCGGCATGAACGGCATAGCTCTCCATGAGGTCCGAAAGTCCTATCTGGGTGGACCCACCGTTCTCCACGGGGTCTCGCTGGACATCACACCTGGCGAGTTCGTGGTCATCGTCGGACCGTCCGGTTGCGGAAAATCGACGTTGCTCAGGCTGATCGCCGGGCTAGAACAATGCGACGGTGGTGAGATCCGGATCAGGGGAAAGGTTGCCAATAAACTCGCTCCGCAAGATCGCGACATTGCCATGATCTTCCAGAACTATGCCCTGTATCCTCACATGACGGTCCGCGAAAATATCGCCTTCGGTTTGGAGCTCCGTGGTATCAAGAAAACCGAGAGGAATTCGCGGGCCGAAGCCGTAGCCAAAACGCTCCAACTCGAGAAGTATCTCGACCGAAAGCCGGGCGCACTGTCAGGCGGCCAACGTCAACGCGTCGCCATGGGGCGGGCCATGGCTCGGGACGCTTCGATATTCCTGATGGACGAGCCCCTGTCCAATCTCGACAATGCTTTGCGGATTTCGATGCGCACGGAAATCAAGGAGTTGCATCGCCAGCTTGGTGCGACGACGGTTTACGTGACTCACGATCAGACGGAGGCACTTTCGCTGGCCGACCGCGTCGCGGTCATGAAGGACGGCCATCTTCAGCAATACGACCGTCCCGAGGTTGTTTACGATAGGCCCGCCAACCGGTTCGTCGCGGCTTTCCTGGGCGCTCCGCCAATGAACTTCGTTTCTGCCTCGGCACTCGGTTTAGGTGACAAAACGGGATTGACTGTCGGCATTCGTCCTGAGGCGCTATCGCTGCACAGTTCTCAGCCGTCCGGCATATCGCTTCCTGCCCGCATTACGCTCTCAGAATTGACGGGATCGGACGTCGTTGTCCACTGTGAGACGAAGGCTGGAAGACTGACCGTCACACAACCGCGAAGGAACGCGTCACTCAACCACAACAACGCGTGGATATGCGTCGACATGGCCCAGGCACTCTATTTCGATGACAAGAGTGGCGAACGTGTAGATGATGCGGCGCTGGCATGACATTTTCCGAAGACCGAAAGTCCGCGCCCATCGACGTTCCCGAACCGTCGGTCGCCCTTAGCGACTTGATCAGCAGATACTCGAGCCAGCTCACAGACGCCGATACCCGTTTGCTGGACGTGCTCGTTCGTGATCCGCTCCGCGGCGCTATGGAGAACGGAAAAGATGTGTCCTCCCGCGCGGGCGTGCATCCTGCATCTGCGGTGCGGCTAGCACGGCGTCTTGGATTCAAGGGCTATCCAGAGTTTCGCAATTTCCTCCGTGCCAGCCTCACGGACGGCGGAGGCGATTTCGAAAGCTCGGCAGCGCGTATGGCTGCGCGGGTGATGAAAGCCGACGGTGGCGGCGTGCTCTCGTCGGTCATCGACAGCGAAATCGCGGCCTTGAAAACACTTCGAGACAACGTTTCCGATGTTGATATTCGCAGATTTTCGGAAACATTACGCGACGCTCGACGGGTTCTGGTCTTCGGCCGCGGTCACGCGTCCGCTCTTGGTTCGCTCATCGCTTTGCGGTTGGCGCGCTCCGGATATGACGCAATCGATTTGGGCGCGCGTATGCACCAACTACCGGAGGTCTTGGCGACACTTGGCGAGAACGACGTCATGTGGCTCCTGGCCTTTCGAAAGGTGCCAAGGCTCGTTGAAGACATTAACAGAGCTTCAGCCGCACGCGGCGCGAGGATTTTGGCCCTGACGGACCTCCAAGGCGCAAGGATAGAGCCCGCTCCGCTTCATCAGATCCTCGTGTCGAGGGGGCCTCCAGGCGACTCCCAGTCGCTCGTCGTCCCGATGACGGTAGCGAATGCCGTCATTCTTGATCTCGCGGCGGTCGACGGTGGCAGGTCGATCCGTTCGTTGGCGGCGTTCCGCGAGTTCCGCATCAGCGGCGGGCTCCCAAGTAGCGCGGTGTGAGACTTCCGACGTATCGCGTACTGAGCCGTCTCGACATGGCCTCGTAGGCTGATTTAAAAATCAGGTCAGCATTGATGATGCAGACGGTTTTTTAGGCCAAAAATAGTCTAAGAGTGTCGACTTCCGAGGAAGGATCTTCCGAGTTATGAGTTCCAGATCCTTCACCGGGGTATAAGACGTATGAACCGCATACGCAACGCACTCATCATCGTAGACCAATGGGGCCGCTTTCCACTCTCAGATTTGGACGACATCGATGTCGTCCTTCCCGGCCTTCAACAAGCGTGGGAATTGGATCTAATAACTGAGGACAGCAGCGGCTTCGATTGCGCACCGTCCTTTTCCCTCACTAGAGCCGGACGGGAATACCTCCATGGACGTCAGCTGCCTGCCGCTTTGGCGGTCTTTGAAAAGCTCAAGGCGGGATTGAGGAAGCTGGCAGGGATCTAGTTGCCCGAGTGCAGGCTAGGAATGCCTGCGGTCCGTTGATCTTGAAGGACAGCCTGCATCTGCGCAGCGCCATCCACGAACACGTTAAGGTCGCCTCGCCCACGTTGGGCGAGCTTGCAAAAGACGGAATCCACTCTCGTAAAGCTCTGCAACTTCGGTGGCGGATGCGGCTCACACCATCCGCCACCGATAAACGATCACTTCAGGCCGAGACGGCCACGAAGCTCGGCGTTTTCTGAGCGGAGCTTCTCAGCTAGCGACTTGCGAAGGCGCTGGTTTTCTTGTTCGAGCAGGAGAAGTTCCGCGAAATCGTCGGCCATCGGCGAAGCTGCCGGTGTAGGCTTCGTGGCGCGATTGGCTCCGCGTTTCCCGGTCGCAGGAGCCGCCGCCGTCGTCCGTTTGCCGCGGGCCGTGCTAGTGTTTGAGGCGGCAGGCGCGGCTGTGGCTTCGTTCCGCTTGGGACGTCCGCCACGGTTCTTTTTGACGGGTTCATTTGCTCCCGCAGCAGCTTTCGCGTCGGCCTTTTTGGCACGAGGCGCACGGGTCTTCTTCACCGGCGCTTCCGGTGTTACTGCCGCGATCTCTGGCGCGGAGCCTGGGTTGGTTTCGTCGGCCATTGGTTTCCTCTCTCTGTTTGGCAGTTCCGTTGTCGTTTTTAGATTCGCCGCTGTCAACATCGCCTGCGATATTTGCTATTCGCGCACGCGGTCGAGAGTTGTCAGACAGGTCTATTCGACACCTCAACGGCAAGCCCAGACGGCGAAGCGGCCATCGCTACGACGGTATGTCAATGCATGAGATAAGGACGCGGTCCTTCCAAATGAGACGGCCACCGCTTCCCCGCGTGAACACACTATGCGCCCAAAATCCTTTGGCATCGGCGACGAGGTCGTTAGGGATTAAGACCATGGAGACGCGGGCACCTCTCTCATCGGCTTCGACGAACCTTTGAGCTTCTCCGAGAGATGGAAACTGGCGTGCCAGTTGCTCCCCTCCTCGAAGTCCCTTTAAAACGAAAACATCTGCGTCAGCCGATAAACGAACCTCAAAGCTCATAGGGGGCCAAAGATTGGCACGCAGACGTCATCGCCGTTACATGCGGCATGCGGTTGGCACGTCCAAGGTGGCGGACCCCGCGGGACCATCGCGAAGGCAATGGTAACCGGCAGGAGAAACGCTCCGACTAAAGAAATGAAAACCTTTCGCATCGCCAATGAGAACGCCACCATGTCAGTCGGCCTGCGTCAGCTTTCTAGCTGCGAATATAGAGGTGACATTAGACCCTCCTGAGGACTGAGCCTGGGACGCTGTCTGACGACCGAGATCTGCAGATTGCTGATTGCGCAGTTCTCGAAGCAGATCCTCACGCGGCTGAAAGAAAACGGGCCGCTCCGGCGACGCGATCGAGAACTTACGCTCGATGCGGTCGGCCAGATCGAACGCCAGAAGTCCAAGACGAAGATATTCACCGCGGCGCTTCTCGAAAAACGCGTCGTCGTGCTTAGGTGCGGCGTCCAGGTGTTCCAAGCCGCGGGTGACGTTCCGGCTTACACTGGGCATCCTGATCAGAGCTTCTTCGATCTCCGCGCCGAGTACAGACCAATCGACGTCATCAGGGAGGATGAAGTTGGGCTCGTCGGTGTGCATGAAGTAGTGACCAGGATCATCCTCGTCATACTCCGGAGTGTCGAATGCTGCGGCATGACACGAAGTCGCGAAGTCGTCGAGAAGCAGCTGAGCCCGGAGGGCTGTGCGTCCTGCGGCAGATTGCGGCCTTCCCCAGATCCAACCGCCGAAGGCTACCAATCCGAGGAACGTAACGGCAACCAATGTTGCGCCGGTTACGAAACCGACGATAAGACCCAAAGCGGGCGAAGCCAAATTTTCCAAAGGAGATCCTGTTCGTTTAGATTGCGGTCGAACGCGCGAACTTACTCATGTACTGAACGGTATCACGATTCGCGTTCAATGCATTTGACCCTCAGATGGCTACTGCGATGCTCTTCAGCAAGCCCCACCGGAAAGGCGCCACGAAGCCCGCCCTTTTTTTTGCAACGGAGATCGCCAAGTAACAGCCTGCGCCCACTGCCAGGCCAATTCAGTGCGCATTGCGCGAAAACTCGAAGGAGCATGAGACCCAAGCTGGTTTGAACTGCTCGACGAGCGCGTCAGTAGTTCCCGACGCCACAAACAGCCCCCACCTGAGCCGCTGTTAATGGGTTCTGAGACGCAAGCGAGGCTAATTGCGAGCGATCGAAGCGGCGATCGTTTATGCCCGGGATCACAGACTGCATGGTCCGAGCCATGCACTTGCACTGATCAACCGACCTGTCCAGCGCGCAACTGCGCACGAAGAGCGAAGCTCTTCCATCTCCGGTGATCAGCCTGGTCCTGCTTGCATCCACGAGATCCGCGAGAGCGGCAGCCAGGAATTGGCTGTCGCAGCCAAGTTTGGCAACGATTCCCGCGCCTTCATTGTAGGTCAGGCTACCCTGGAGGCTTCCGCGGAGAGTGTCATTTAGGCTTCCGGTGGCATAGCTATCCCCGAGCAGCGCTCTGTCCACGCCCTGAAACAGAAAGCCAAGGAGTTGCAGTCGATCCGACAACGAACTCGGTTGTGAGCACTCGTCAATCGCACCGGCCACAAGTCCACCGAACAGACTGATCTCGTCGCCAGAGAACCGATTCTTGAGGCCGCTTATCAATTCGCCAAAGAGCGTCGATCGGTCCCCTATCCCTGGAACAACGCCTTTGCCTGGCGGCATAAACAGTTTTCCCGTTCAGCAATCCACTCCGGTACATAGACCCGCGCGGCCGTCCCCGCTTTTACGGGCGGCCTTTCAATTGTAACCGAAACCACGCTATCGCAAAGCCAAGTTGCCTTGTATCGGTTTCGTCTTCAGGCAGGCCGCTGACGCAAGGTTTCGTTGGCATCCTCAATCAAGGGCATTGATGTATGTACGTTTTTAGCGCGCACCGTGACCATGAGCGCAAGACGATCGCGATACCCGAGATCGGTCTGAAACTCTGGGTCAGAGTAGAGCCATCGAATACCGGTGGGGAGTATACCGTCATCGAAACTGAGAATGCTCCTGGATATGGTCCGCCGTTGCATCGACACATGGAAACCGAGATCTTCCGCGTCCTCGAAGGGAGATACTTATTCGAGGTAAATGGAGAACGGTTCTATGCCGAAACAAATGATGTTGTCATGGTTCCCGGCGGCGCTGCCCATGCCTTCCTTAATGTTGGCGACAAGCCCGCGCGGCAGTACATCTTGATTAAACCCGGTCTCGACGCCACAGCTTTTTTCACTGGTCTTTCTGACTGCATGGGCGGGGAAAAATTGGATCGGGCCGCTCTCAATGAGTTCGCGATGCGGTGGCACGTTGAGTTCCTTGGTCCGCCTTTATCAATATGAAGGAAGAGCGAACGCTAACATCGATCGGTAAAGTATGAGTGAAATGCGGCGCAAGTACTTCAGAGCCGAACTTGCTGCGGCCCCATTTTCGCCCCATCCCGCGCCAACACGCTAAACAAGCTTTTTTCTGCAGCTTCGAAGGCGTGGCTGCACTAGCCGAATGGCTCGGCCGGTTCAAATCATAGAACCAAAGCAGGTTTCTTTTGACGGCCAAGGCAGCCTCCAGAGCTCCGCCGCGGTACGCTATCGGGATTCAGCGATATTCATGTCCCATGGAGGCGGTTGTCTGCAGTTGTTGCAGGTTCCGTGGTCATGTTTGCAGCTTGAGAGTTAATTATCATTTGAAATGCCCGCTACGCCGCACGAGCCTTTCTTTTGTTGTCCATGAAGTGAGCAAGGGCTGTAATTGCTTCCGTCACAGGCATGGCAAGACGCTTTGCCTTGGCAAGCTCGAGCACCGCGTCGCAGATCGAAGCCAACTCGAGACGGCGTCCGTTCTCTAAATCCTGCAACATCGATGTTTTCACAGACCCCATTCCGTGACCCGAAGCGATGATTGTCTTCGCATCGACTTCAAGCTTCGATCCGTACGCCTCTACTACAGGCACGATCTCTTCTAGCATCCGCTTGCTGACGTCTGCGAGATACGGATCTCCGAAATTCTGGCTCAAGGTTGCCCCCGTAAGCGCGGTTACCGGGTTCGAAATCATGTTTCTAGCTACCTTGGTCCAGATGGCATCGCGTATTCGCGACGCGATCGAAGTAGTTACGCCAGAGCGATTGAGAACAGCCTCAAGCCTTTCAAGCCGTTCGGTACGTTTGTCGTCTAGTTCGCCTATCGTCATATGCAGCCCGTTGGATGTCGTCGCAATGCCGGGGCCAAGCCGCTCTGCCGTCATCATCGCCGTGGTGCCGATAACCTGAGAGGAAGGCAGCAGCTCCTTGAGCGTTCCCCCAGGATCGACCGCATTGGTGACTAGATCGACATCACAAGACTCTCTGCGTTCAAAGAGCCACCACGGAATCCCATTGATGACCGGGACGATGACAGTTTCGCGCCCGATTAGCGACCGTACGGCTGCCGCCAGATCGGGCAGATCATGCGACTTAGGACAGAGGAAAACCACGCCCTGAACTCCAAAGTCACGCGCTTCCCCCACATGGACGTCTGTACGATGGAAGCCCTCCACATCGCGAAGTGCTATCCCGTTCCTTCTGATTGTCACGAGGCTTTCCCCTCGTGCCACCAGGTTGACCTCGTAGCCTGCTCGCGAGAGTTTTGCGGAGAGCGTAATTCCGATCGCCCCTGCTCCAGCCACACAAATAGTGTCGTGGTCGCGTTCGCTTCCTTTAACATTTTCCATTAGTGCTCCATCGGAGAAAAAGATCGTCTCGCCGTCGGCCGCAATAAGGCCTAACCTAAGAGATCGCAGTTTTGTAAAATCAGAGACCGCTAGCCTCGATGAGGGTGATCACGACATCGTCGAGAATAGACCGGCGATGCACCGGCCGCGCCTCAATTAACCTCATATCCGAACCGTAAGTCACAACGCCGATGAAGCGCTCGTCGACGAGCCGCCCTTGACCTGCGGGGCCACGGATGGCTTCTAGCCGAACGTCTCGGAATTGTTTGGCATCTCCTATGTCGCCGAGATTTGAAACCACAAGATCGTAGCCAAGTCCTCCAAGGAGCCCCGAAGCGAGATCTGGGTTACAACCGGGTGTGAGCAGTTCATCGATTGTTTTGTTCAAATACCTCCCGTTCTCCACTGTTCGCAATTGTTTGAGCTTCTCCCTGTGAAGGCTTGCTCGCTCCCAGAATTCTATTCTGCGATCGGTTGAAACGCCGACGGTACCGGCGACGGCCGACATCGAGCAACTCTTTCTGTCCAAGCCGAACAGCGAGCGTAGATCGAGCGCGCTGAGAATCCTGATCTCGTCCTTCACTTCAACTTTGGCGGCGGCTAGCGCCGCCGCGACGCAGACGGCACTATTTACAGAGCTTCGGTTCGCGCGAGCTTTGCTTCTCAAGTTCTCGACAATGGCTCTATGTATAGAGGCTGACTTAACAGCTACCTTGTCGGCTTCGAACGACCGCCAAAGCGGCATACCCGCGATCGCGAGAAGCCTACGATTATCAAAATCCGGCCTGTCAGTAAGAAGCAAGCCTGGATCTGCATCGTGATCGTCGGCTCCCATCTCGACTGGCTGCGGAACTGGCACCGGCTGAAGAACCTCGCCAGCCAACGCCATCGCTATGTCTTCAAGTATAGTCACTCCCGCCATGCCATCGGCGATTGCGTGATGGAACGTCAGGACGATGTCCGCACCGATTTCATCGAACAAAGCTGTCGCCCTGAAAAGCGGGCGATCTTTCTCGAAGTCACGTTCAAGCTCTGACTGGACAACCTCGCTCCAATGCCGAAATGTGCTCCGGGGTAGTACTGTAGGCTCTTGGGGTTCTGTTCGATAGAAAAAGGGTTGCTCTCCCAGGTTAAATCTGATCGCAGCTTCGAGGAGCGGATGCCGACTTTGAACCATCGCAATTGCATGGCTATAGTCACGATCTTTCCGATTTGCCACGATCCGAGCTATCATGCAGAAATGACGGGGATGCCGCATTGAGTAAAAAAACATGAGCCGCTCTTGCGGTCCCAGAACCCGAAGCGCGGATCCAGCTTGGTGTTGGTTCATAAGTTTACTCCTGCAGCGTTCAAGCGCAGGAAATGTTCGCGAACGAAAATGCGAACCGAATTTCACTCTGGGAAATCAGAATTGCATTTGAAAGCGAGCAACTGTCTGCAGAGACATCGAATTGCACAACCGCGATAGTCAAAAAGGAAGGCGACTTCCGGCTTGATCGACCCTTTGTCAACGACATCTAACACTACTTTGGCAGATTCGGGCAAGGCACGTTTGAGATGATTCTGGCTCTCTTTATCGAGGGCGGGACATGACGGATTGGGATTCGAATCTTTCGGCATTTTTGCAGCCGTTTCTGGAGAAGCTTGGACACAAGAAACGACGACAGATGTGTCCACTTTATGTGTCTGGGCTGATCGGTCCCGGTGACCGCAAGAGCATCGAGCCGATGGCCGAGCGGTTTGCTCCAGGCCAGTACGACCGCCTCCACCATTTCATTTCTGATGGCCTTTGGGATTCAGCGCCTCTTGAGACTGAACTCGCGCGACAGGCGGACAGGATCGTGGGTGCATCCGATGCGTTTCTGGTGATCGATGACACCGGTCTGCCGAAGAAGGGCGACCACTCGGTCGGTGTCGCTCCGCAATATGCTTCAATGCTGGGCAAGAGAGCAAATTGCCAGACATTGGTGTCAGTGACGCTTACGCGAGACGAGGTGCCGGTCCCGGTGGGCTTGCGTTTGTTCCTGCCTGAGAGCTGGATCGGTGATCAGCAGCGTATGGCAAGGGCCGGTGTTCCAGACAGCATGCGAACGTCTCGTACGAAGCCGGAGATCGCTCTTGCCGAGATCGATCGGTTGATCGTGGCGGGTGTCCGGTTCGGCACAGTTCTGGCTGACGCAGGCTACGGCCTGTCGGCGGCCTTCCGAAAGGGATTGAGTGGCCGCGGCCTCACCTGGGCGGTCGGCATCCCCAAGCATCAGAAGGTCTATCCCTATGATGTCGGATTGATCTTTCCCGTCGCCGGTCATGGCCGTCCTCGCAAGCATTCGATCCCCGACACCCTGTCGGTTGCCGCAGAAACGATGCTGACTTCTGCACGCTGGAAAAAGGTTAGTTGGAGGCATGGTACAAAAGGTCGCCTGACAGCACGTTTTGCGGCATTGCGCATCCGGATCGCCGACGGTACGCCGCAACGTATTCTCGACAAGGGACAACAGCACATGCCGGGTGAGGAAGCCTGGCTGGTTGGCGAGTGGCGATCAAACGACGAGCGCAAATACTACCTCTCCAACTTACCAGCCGATGCGACTTTGAAAGTGCTGGCGTCCGCCATCAAGGGTAAGCGATGTTCTGACCGCACCTTCCGGATCAGTGCGTGATTGACGATGTTGAGCCCGAACGAGGGCTTAGACATATGTCGATTTCACAGCTTACGCTTAAATCCAGCGACGAAGAACCAGTGCGCCGGTTTGAGGTTTTTACTGGCAGTGGCCGCCGTCGCGAGTGGAGTGCCGAGCAGAAGGCGCAGATTGTTTCTCAGAGTTACGAGCCGGGCGTGAAGGTCTGCTCGGTGGCTCGGCGTCACGGATTGACCCCGCAGCAACTATTCACTTGGCGTCGGCTTGCCCGCAAGTCATTGGCAGCTTCGCCTGATGTCGATGTTCCGATGTTTGCGCCGGCGATCCTGGATGTGCCCACTACGCCTGTAGCGAATGAGCAGGAATCGCCGCGCGTAGCGAGAAGGAAGCCGAGCACCAGCGCAATCGAATCGGAGCTTGGCGGGGCCATCATCAGGATCGTATCCGGCACCGATGCCGCGACGATTACAGCGGTCATTCACGCCGTGAAGGCGCAGTTGTGATCGGGCCGTCGGGAGCGATAAAGGTCATGGTCGCCACCCGGCCTGTCGATTTTCGCAAAGGCGCGGAAGGCTTGGCGGCGCTGGTGAAGGCTGAGATGGGTGCCGATCCGTTCTCCGGTGCGATCTATGTGTTCCGGGCCAAACGGGCGGACCGGATCAAGCTCGTCTTCTGGGACGGCAGCGGCGTGTGCCTGGTCTCCAAGCGGCTTGAGGATGGCGAATTCCATTGGCCTAAAATGCAGGGAGGTGCGATGCGACTGACCGCCGGGCAGTTCTCTGCCTTGTTCGAATGGCTTGATTGGAAACGTGTCCACGCACCGTCGGAAACGCGCGTCCCGCAGACGGCTGGGTAGCCGCCGCGACCAATTGAATCAGCCTCATTCACCCCCTCGTTTTGGTCGTCGGATTGTGCTGTTGTCGGTCTATGACGATGACGGCCGACGAGCTTCCCGACGACCTGAACGCGCTCAAGGCCATGGTGCTTTCGCGCGAGCTCGAGAACTCCCGCCTGCGTCAGATCATCAAGGAATTGCAGCGCCATCGCTTCGGCCGTCGCGCCGAGACGCTTCCCGAAGATCAGCTTCTCCTTGGACTCGAAGAGGCAGAACAGGTCGAAGCCAATGGCCTGGAAGCTGAGGAGCAAGCGTCGGACGATCTGCGCCGGGAACGGACCGCGAGGCGGCGTGTAAACCGCGGCTCACTTCCCGCCCATCTGCCGCGCGTCGATGTGGTCATCGACATCGAGAGCCATGACTGCCCCTGTTGCGGCCATGGCCTGCACCGGATCAGCGAGGATGTCAGCGAGAAGCTCGACATCGTGCCTGCCCAATTCCGCGTTCTGGTGATGCGCCGTCCCAAATATGCCTGCCGTGCCTGTGAGGAGGTTGTCGTCCAGGCTCCGGCCCCCGCGCGGTTGATCGAAGGCGGCATTCCAACGGAGGCGACTGTCGCCCAGGTTTTGGTCTCCAAATATGCCGACCATTTGCCGCTTTACAGACAGGCGCAAATCTACAAGCGCCAAGGGATCGAACTCGACCGTTCCACGCTCGCTGACTGGGTCGGCCGCGCCGCCTGGCATCTGCGCCCGCTTCATCAGAGGCTGCTCGAACAGCTCAAAACATCGTCCAAGCTCTTCGCCGACGAGACGACCGCTCCGGTGCTCGATCCAGGTCGAGGCAAAACCAAGACTGGCCAACTCTGGGCCTATGCCCGCGACGACAGGCCATGGCAGGGAGCCGCTCCACCCGGCGTCGTCTATGTCTATGCGCCTGACCGCAAGGGCGAACGTCCGATGGCCCATCTCAATGGCTTCGTCGGTGTGCTGCAGGTCGATGGGTATTCCGGCTATCGCGCGATTGCCGCGGGCAATAGGGTGTCTTTGGCATTATGCTGGAGCCATGTGCGCAGGCGCTTTTATGAGCTCGCCGCCGCCGGGCCAGCGCCGATTGCCCGCGAAGCGCTCCGGCGCATCGCCGAACTCTACAAGATCGAGGACGATATCCGGGGCGGGACCCAAGACGAGCGACGCATCGCGCGGCAAAGCAAAAGCCGCCCGATCGCTGACAGTCTTGCACCATGGCTAACCGAGCAACTCGCCCTTATCAGCCAGAAGACCAAACTTGCCGAAGCCATCCGCTACACGCTGTCGCGCTGGGATGGGCTGACCAGCTTCATTGATGACGGCCGCATCGAGATCGACTCCAATACCGTCGAACGTTCAATCAGGCCGATCGCCCTCAATAGGAAGAATGCGTTGTTTGCCGGCTCCGACGCCGGAGCCAAGCATTGGGCGACAATCGCCTCGCTAATTGAAACGGCAAAGCTGAACGACGTCGAGCCGATGGCCTATCTGACTGACGTCATCACCAAGATCATCAACGGCCATCCGAACAGCCAGATCGATGAATTGTTGCCGTGGTCATATCGCCCGGATAAAATGCTCGGATAAGTCCACGAGCAGGTATGTCATGACTGAAAACAGCATCACTTGGGAACAGGATGGAATTGATTCCGGTTGGTTCTTTGCAAAAGACGTCGGATCGGTGCGAAGCAACGTCAGCTACCGCCCCGGCGGTTGGTGGTTCCTGGCGAAATGGCTGCCGGATACCGAGGAACATGACATCGGGCCATTCAAAACAAAAGCCGCGGCGATGGCTGAAGCCGAGCGCCTTGCGGCCCTGCAGTGACGATGACACACGTCAAGCCTTGATTGCCGTGCTGTCAGAACAGCGCTTACCATCAAGGCGAGATGGGTTTGCGAGCAGGCGCACCAGCAGATGAAAGAGGAGCTTGGTCTCGATCACTTCGAAGGCCGATCATGGCAAGGACTGCACCGACACGCTCTGATGACGATGATCGCCTATGCCTTCCTCCAGCACCAAAGATTGCAGACTGCAAAGCGGGAAAAAAAAGAAGCGGCGCTTTCGTCGCGGACCACCTGAGCCGACCTTGCCTGCCATCCGCCGGGCCGTGATAAATGCGCTTGCTATACCGACAGTACAAATCCGATGTCCGCACTGCCAACGGCATTTCCAAAGCGAAAGTTTAATTCTGCCAAAGTAGTGCTAAGTCCAACGTATCTTCTGGACGCGCTTACCGGCTCCACGAGCCGGTTGCTACTCCCCCCAACGGAAGGGCTTTTGAGAGGCAACCGTTGGAAAGGCTTTTTCAAGGGGCAAGGCGAGGAAACAAACGCTCTGGATCGCATGCGACCGAAGCTGGACGTCCAGTCGGCGAACGGATCGGTGACATCTGACGTGAACGTCCGGTTCTCGACTGTGAAGTCGCGAGACTTTGAACATGGTACGATAGCCGCCTACTCAATCGACGCACCCGAAAGCAACGAAGCGAGTTTTGTACCAGTTTGTATCGAGCAGTCCCGCTGAGACATGAAGTTTCAAATCTGCGCAGGGAGGACATAGAGCAGATACATGCAGGTGGGATGTTGTCCTCGATACTTCTAACCCTTGGAGACATAAACGCTCGATGACTCTTCCGTCCTGACTGAATTTCACCACGGCCGATGGAGCGCTCAACGTCCGAAAACGGTCGATATGCCGCATCGCACCGACCAAGACCGTCAGTCGAAGATCGCGGTCCAGCCAAGAAGTGTCCCGTCATCGATCGGTCCGACCGAAGCGGTCTAATCAGACATCATCAAGCCCTCAAGAGGAAATCCAATGCGTGCAGTCGTACATAACTACATTAACGGCGAATTCGTCGAACCCAAAGGCACGGAAACGCTGGATCTGATCAATCCTGCGACCGAGGAGAAAATTGGAAGTGTGCGTCTCGGAAACGCCGAAGATGTAGCCGCGGCTGTCGAGGCCGCGAAGAAGGCATTCCCCGGCCTGGCAAGCACTTCCAAGGCCGAGCGCGTCGACATGCTGCGCAGGCTTCGCGACGCCGTAGCAGCCGACCCCGCAGAGTTGATCCAGGCGATGACGGAAGAGTACGGAGCGCCCTCGTACTTTACAGCTTTCTCGGTTCAGAATACCGCATCGGTTTTCGACGTCATGGCAGAAACCGTCGAGAACTACGAGTTCGACCGTACCGTCGGCCGCAGCAGTGTCAGGATGTTGCCCCGCGGGGTACTTGCGGCCATCACTCCGTGGAACAGCAATTTTGGTTTCATCGCCACGAAGCTAGCGCATGCTATAGGGTCCGGCTCCCCTCTCGTCCTCAAGCCCGCTGAGCAAAGTGCGATCCAGACGGAGGTTCTCGCGAAGCGGCTTCATCAAGCGGGCCTGCCGGCAGGAGTGCTCAACATCGTCAATGGGACCGGTCCTATCGTTGGCGCGGCTCTCACTGCCAATCCGGACGTCGCGACGATTAGCTTCACCGGATCAACGCAAGCCGCAAAGATCATTCAGCGCGCTGCCATCGATGGGATGAAGCGCGTTATCCTGGAATTGGGCGGTAAGGCACCGACCGTGCTATTGCCGGACGCCGATCTCGATAAGGCCATTCCGATTGCCTTGATGTCCGGCTTTGCAAACAGCGGACAAGCTTGCGTCGCTGGTACGCGGATTCTCGCGCCCCGATCGCGTCTGGCCGAGATCTCCGAAAAGCTCAAAATCGAAACCGCGAAGTTGATGGTCGGCGATCCACGCAGTGCTGAAGTTCGAATCGGACCGCTCGCCAGCCGAGCGCAATGGGACCGAGTCCAGTCGTATATTCGCCTTGGCCTCGAGGAAGGAGCGACCATACTCACTGGCGGTGAAGGCAGACCCGAAGGGCTTAGTCGCGGCTGGTTTGCCCGTCCGACCATCCTTACTGGCGTGACCAACAGCATGCGCGTAGCTCGCGAAGAAATCTTCGGCCCGGTACTGTGCGTGATCGCCTACGACAGCGAAGACGAGGCCGTACAGATCGCTAACGACAGCGACTACGGTCTCCAGGCCTATGTGCTCGGAACAGACCTGGACCGGGCGAGAGGTCTAGCCGAACGCCTGATGGCGGGCCGCGTCGTTGTAAACGGCGCTCCGCACGATCCCCGCGCTCCGTTTGGCGGCTTCAAGCAGTCGGGAATCGGCAGAGAAATCGGTGCATTCGGCCTTGATGGTATGCTCGAGCCTCGAGCCGTTCTCACTCCATAAGAGGGCGCTGGCAGAAGCATAGGGGGCAAACGCCAACCCTGAAAGCGGGCTAAGTCGTTCGTTTAACGACGTCAGACTTAGCCCGCGACCTGTGTAGTTCCAATTATTCCATTGCAGGTGCAACTGTGTCCTCGCCTATTACCGTTGTCTCGTAACGATAGCAATTCTAGTTTCCCGAACAGAAGCGGGCATCTCGATGCGCGGGTTGCCTAGCCAAACAGTTTATTGGGGAGCTCTCTTAATGCCGATGCATTCGACGTCTGTATCGCCAAAAATCCGATCCGGACCCTTGGAAAGATCTCTTGATAGCAAGGCAATGCCGATCGCAAAATTCAACATGGCGCTTCGTATCACATTAACAGTTGCCTTCGATGGTGAGCGGTCACGACTAACTAGCGTCGCCGACATTCGCGCGGTAGCGGAAGAACCAGAGCAAACGACGGATGATTTGATTGAGTGCCTGGTTTTCGCAGAAATTTTGAAAGGCGATCGAAACGCGTTTCGGCTGGCGCGCCCCCCACGCTTCGTCCTGCTATCGGAAATCTATGTGGCCGTCATGGCGATAACTGGAGGCTGCCTGCTGGGGTCTGTGGCTATCAACTGGGTTTGGGGCCGCCAGCAATCTCAAGGCTAGTTTGATCACTTCAAAGGTCATCGCTGGCATTCCTGGTCTTGTAGCTCCTCGGCAGAGGCCAGATTGAAGTCCAGAAGATCGCGCTCGGTAGCGAGAAGCACGATTTCTCCGTTCACGACCGTCATTGCTACGGAAAATCGCCCCATACCATCGGCTGTCTGGGCAAGACCGAACGCGAGAAGCCTGAATGGACCGATCTCGTCAAGCTGCTTCTGGGTGACGACGCGGGCCCAATACTTGTGACCCAGCAGTCCTCCATCAATCGCGGTCCACATGTCGGTGAACTGCCTGACCTGCCTCGACAATTTCTCCATAACGTCGTGCCTTGAGCATGCAAGATGGATATGTAGCTGATCTTGGGATCGACCCCATTGGGAATTCACCGCGAGCATAATCCTCTCGCTCGTGATGGGTGGACCGTCTGAGAGGAGAGCGCGGTTTTCCCATGCTGCTCGGAAAAAATTGGGCGTCGACTTGTCAAGAAGAACGGTGCTTTCGATACCGGCGATATTGTCAGTAGGCAGGACAAGATAGTGATGGCTACCTTTGCGATCTCTGATGACAGCGTAATGGCCGGCCTTGTCCAACTTCACACATGGGGCCGCCACGTGGTCGGCGATGCATTTCGTTCGGACTATCTTGTATATTGCATTTGTATCGGACCGAAACCCGAACCACGCAACGGCTGCTGCGACGACCAAGGCAGATCCCGCGACAACGGTGTAGTTCCTCAAATCTGTCTCCCTGAACTGCTCTGCTACCCGTCCCTAGCCGTCATTCCGGCTTGAAACGCACGCACAATAGCAATGCCAGAATTGCATGACTCTTACGCCATTGCGCCAGGATCGTTTCGATTGAAATCTTGGGTGGCCCGCGATGAGCGAATAGCCAACATCGTGTGCGCCAATCGGCGTTCTCGTTGCAAACGAAACCGATTTCCGAGGTCTGCATATTTTTCGGAAACCCGTTCCTATCGAGATTGAGCCGTCCGAATGACAGCACGAACAGGAGAGAATTGTGTCAAGAGTTCTTTTGACGAGCATGACCTTTGCTATGGCCACCAGCGCACTTGCCGCTCAAGTGACAGTGGACCCGTTCTATAAGTCCACGCAGACGATCGCTCAACAGAAAGTCGAGTTGCCTCAAGGCCCCGTTGAAGTTGCCGCATCGATTTATATGGTCGAGCCGGGAGCCTCCCTGCCCGTTCATCGCCACGCGTTCCAACGCTTTGGGTATGTTCTTTCTGGCGAACTTACCGTTAAAAACCACGAGACCGGAAAGTCCCAGACTTTTCACACCGGCGATTTCATCGTGGAATCGGTCGGCGTCTGGCACAGTGGGTCGAATACCGGACGCGAACAATTGAAGCTTCTGGTGATTGATCAAGCGCCTGAGGGTGCCAAAACGACGGAACTCCAAAACTAGCGGATAGGGGCGGCGGAAATCAGCATCCGCCGCCATCTTGCTTGATAAGAAAGACGTCAGAATGAACACAATGCCAATAATTCAGCATCCCAACCCAATCCTTCGAGAACGCTCAAAGCCTGTCCGTCAGGTCGACGACAGCGTACGTGATTTGGCTTCAGTTATGTTGGCGACGATGTACGAAGCGAAAGGCGTCGGCTTGGCCGCAATACAAGTTGCGGTTCCCAAGCGGCTAATCGTCGTCGATGTCTCGTGGCCCAACGGCGGCCGAGAGCCCATTACACTCATTAACCCCGAGATTGTCTCCCAATCTGAAAACCGCTCGAATTACCGGGAGGGGTGCCTATCCATCCCCGGAATGTTCGCCGAGATCGAACGGCCATCTGAGGTCAAAGTTGAGTATCTCGACATCAACGGCGACAAACGCTCCCTCGAAACCAGCGGCATTCTGGCAATTTGCATCCAGCACGAGATAGACCATCTTAACGGCGTGCTGTTTACGGATTACCTTGATTCCTATTGATGCAGGTCGTCCTGAGTTACAGTTGAAACATTATGTGTGGCTTCTGAAGCCGACTTGCAATCCACGAACCGTATCGGAGGATAAAGGCGTGTCGCTTCTGGCCGCGGGACAGGAGCTTTTCTATGAGAATTCTAATCGTCGGCGCGGGCATAGCTGGTTTGTCGGTAGCAAAAGCTCTTGAAGATCGAGGCTATAGGCCCGAGATCGTCGAACGAAGCCTCGCCCCAAACACTTCCGGACAAAGCATCTTCTTGCTAGGCAATGCGATGCGGGCGTTGGGCGAGATCGGTCTAAAGGAGCAGGTGAATTCGCACGCGCACCCAATAGTTGCTCAGACGATATTGTCTTCCAGCGGCTCAGTGTTGCACCACGTTGCCACGGACTCGTTGTGGAAGAACTGCGGGCCGTGTGTAGCATTGCTTCGCGCAACCCTTTCCGACATTGTGAGGGCTTCGCTTAAGAGCACCCCCATTCAGTTTGGCACGACCGTAATGCATTCCATCACACGCGGTGACCGACGCGATGTGCACTTCTCGGACGGGCGAGTCGCGTCGTTCGACCTAGTTATCGGCGCTGATGGTGTTCGTTCTTCCATGCGGGCAGCGACGCGCGCCGCGTCCGCCCCGCGCGCCATCGGGCTCTCCGCCTGGCGGCTTACAATGGATAACAAATTCGGCATCGATCGCTGGACGGCGATGCTTGGCGCCGGGCGCACGTTGCTTGCCATTCCAACCGGAGAGCACAAGCTTTACATTTATGCCGACTGCTCGACTCGCGATTTCGGCGACGGTTCAATCAAAACGTTGAAAGAGCTTTTTTCTGAATTTGCCTCCCCCCTGGGGCCGATAGTCCAGAATCTGGACGACCGTGTGGAAGTTCATCGTGCCAATATTGAAGAGGTTAAATTCAGCGACTATATCGCCGATCGACTGGTTCTGATCGGTGATGCGGCTCATGCCTCGTCGCCAAGTATGGCACAAGGTGCGGGAATGGCCTTGGAGGACGCTGTCGTCTTGGCGGCTTGCATCTCGCGAGAGCCATCGATGAACGTCGCGCTTACGCGGTTCAGAGATCTGCGGAGACCTCGGATCGAGTGGGTGCAGAAACAAGCTCAAGCACGGGACAAGCTTCGACGAGCGCCTGATTTCGCTCGCAACATCCTGTTACGGGCGATGGGCGATAAACTGTATCAGCGCTCATATAGGTCACTTGCCGATGCACTCGCAACTTAAAGACGAGACTGGCTTTTGGCTGAGATAGTCAAAACGGGCGGATGGCCGCTTCATCCCGCCTTTGGTAACACACTGTAATACGGGCGTCTTCGACACGGTTTGTTACAGTCCAAGCGAAAACAGGACACATCTAGGATACAAGGCTAGGGAATACCCGGCTGCTCAGCCTTACCGATAGGAGCCAATATGATTTCTCCCTTACGTATTTCCGCCACGCTCGTTGCAGGTGCAATTGCTTTTGCGGCTCCGGCAGTGGCCGCGCAGAAGCCAACAATCGTTCTCGTCCATGGTGCGTTCGCCGAGTCAAACAGCTGGAACGGTGTTGTCAGGGATCTTGAAGCCGACGGTTTTCCTGTTGTCGGCGCAGCTAACCCTTTGAGAGGGGTGGCCAGCGACGCTTCGTATGTCTCCTCGCTGTTGAGCGGGATTAAAGGTCCAATTGTCCTCGTAGGACATTCATACGGCGGTCAAGTCATTTCAGGTGCTGCTAACGGTCATTCAAACGTCAAGGCGCTTGTATTCGTAGCCGCATTCGCGCCGGATGAAGGGGAAAGCGCAATTCAATTGACGGGTAAATTCCCCGGAAGCACTCTCGGCCAGACCCTCGCTCCGCCAGTCGATCTTCCCAACGGCGGCCATGATCTCTATATCGACCAAGCGAAGTTTCCGGCCCAGTTTGCGGCCGATCTACCTCTCAAGACAGCCAAATTGATGGCCGCCGGCCAGCGCCCGATTGCCGAGGCTGCTCTTACAGAGAGCGCGGGAAAGCCCGCATGGAAGACAATTCCCTCGTTTTTCGTATACGGCGACGCCGATCGGAATATCCCACCGGCTGCCCTATCCTGGATGGCGGATCGTGCAGGATCCAGGAGCACGATCGTCGTTAAAGGCGGATCGCATGTGGTAATGGTTTCTCATCCGGACACCGTCAGCCGTTTGATCGAGAAGGCAGCGTCGACCGCGGCTGAATAGCAGGTTGACGTGCCTATGAACGCCCTCACGTCCGGGCACGGATCACCGCCCCCCGGACGCTCGACGAAAACGAGCGGGGGCTCCATGTTTCCTGAGCGTTGTCGCCATCATACATGCGTCGGGTTTGTATCCCGTTTCTCCAGAACTGTGCCGACTGAGGTTGGATGTGCGATTAGAAGGTTCCACAATCAGGCAGGCTGTCGCCCACGATGCGAACTCGTTTCTTCACGAAGCTCTGTCCGAGATCGTGAAAAAGGCTGGCCTGAAGCATTTTTTCTTTGGAAGGATTCCGGAAACCGGGCAGCCTCGGCTGTTACGGGACACCATCGCCTCCAGCTGCCCCGTGGAGATCTACGGCGCAATCTGGACAACCGATCGGCGCAATGGCTTGTCGGTACTTGCAGATTTGAGCGAGACTGTCACACCGGTTGTTTTTCAGAGTTTGGGTGATGCAGCAAGCGTCGAAGATAAACTAGCAGCTGGGCTCGGCATGCTTCTGCATGATCGCGACGGGCAGCAGTATTTTTTAGTGCTGACTTCAACGCATATCGACCTCACGAAAGAGCAACGAGCCGTCATTCTACTCGACGCGCTTACGGCACTGGAGGAATTTAGTCTGCGATCGCCTCTTACTCATCAACTAAGCAGCCGCGAACTCGGATGCTTAAAATGGACCGCTGCAGGTAAGAGCAGTCCTGAAATCGCGGTGATCTACGGTTTGAGCGTACATACGATAACCGGACATCTCAAGTCGGCGCTCAAGAAGCTTGACTGCGTAACAAGGGCCCACGCCGTGGCAAAAGCGACTCGGCTGAAGCTCATTTGACAGCGAGCACGAAAGAAATTCCGACGGTGGGCATGCCTAGATTGCTCGCTTCACTTCCGTGAACACCTCCCGCCCGGAAGGACCGGGATTCCCGTCCGCCGGCGGCCACGGCCTCCGGCGGCTATTAATCGGCTAATGCCACGCCGATGATGGCTCGGTTCTCGCCTACGTATTACTGAAGTCGCGGAAACGATGACGTTTGAAACCAGAATGGTGATCAAGCTTAATCATCGCGATATTGCAGCACGGTATCTCCTATTCTCGCAACGACACGGGCGGCGGTAGATTCCGCTCTCAAAGTGATTGGATTGTCGGTCAGAGAGGGGTTGCGATGGAGATTGCGAAAATGGCTGATGATGTCGGTGCGAACTTTTCCAAAGGCCGGACAGTGGATCAGAGCCGACTACCCGCGAAGTCACATGCAAGGTCAGCGATCGAGCGGCTGGCAATCCCCGCTTTCGCCGTCGGCGTCGCGATCGCATGCGTCAGCTTGGTCGCCGTCGACTGGAACGTCTGGACGGTCGGGAGGTCGAGCCAGTCGACCGACGATGCAGTGATAAGCGCCGATGTCGCCACTGTCAGTGCGCAAGTCAGCGGCGTTTTAAGGCGGATCGGCATTGAAGACTATCAATCGGTGAAAAAGGGAGACCTTCTGGCCGAGTTGGATGACCGCGAGTTCGTGGCTGCAGAGGATGCGGCCCGCGCCAATCTCGCGTCCGCCAACGCAGCAGTGGCCAACCTCTCCAACCAGGTACAGCTCCAAAAATCGGTGATCAAAGCTGCGGAGGCCCAGAACACGTCGGCGATCGCGCAACTCGACCAGACGCTCGAGGAGTTCAACCGGCAGACAAGTCTCGGTGGAGCAACCTCTCAGCAGATGCTGCAGCAGGCGCAGGCCGCATATCTTCAGGCGAAGGCTTCGGTGCGCGCAACCTCTTCGGCGATCGACCAGCAGAGCGCACAGCTGAAGGTGCTCATTGGCCAATACCCGGCCCTCAAAGCACTTGCCGATGTGGCGAAAGCACAGTTGGAAAGCGCCGCTATCAAAACGGGCTACACCCGCATCTACGCGCCAAACGACGGAGTTGTGGGCAAATGGGTCTTGCACGAAGGTGAAGTCGTATCGTCCGGATCTCCCTTGGTGTCCTTGGTGCCACTGCCGAGCGTTTATGTGATTGCGAATTTCAAAGAAACACAACTAGCGAACATGCGGCCTGGGGGGCGAGCCGAGCTGGAAGTTGACACATTTCCCGGGCAACGGCTGCACGGCACGGTGAGAACCCTATCTCCGGCCAGCGGCTCGGTGTTTGCGCTTTTGCCTCCCGACAACGCTACAGGAAACTATACGAAAGTGGTGCAGCGGGTACCAGTCAAAATACAGATCGATCCCGACCAACAGCTGATCGACAAGCTCCGGCCGGGAATGTCTGTCTACGCTACTGTCGAAACGCCGCGGGATTCGCGATGATGGCTGCCAATCGGGACACTGGCCCTCTAACTCGTGGTTTGAGCTCCGATCGTCCGCTTCTTATCGTAGGCGCTCTTTTGCTTGCATCTTTTGTGGTGGGACTTGATACCCGCGTGTTCGCAATTGGATTGACCGAACTGCGAGCGCCATTCGGTCTAGGAGCCGACGAAGCTGCTTGGTTGAGCACGATCGCAAACGCTCCGCAAATCCTTATCTCCGCAGCCGTCGCTTGGCTCGCGACAGCTTTCGGTGTTCGCAGAGTGATGATTCCTACGGCAATTGTCTATGCCGCTGTCTCGCTGGTCATCCCCCTCGTTCACAATCCTCAGACACTCTTCACGCTGCATGTTCTCCGCGCACTGTTGCTTGGCGTGTTTATCCCCGCGACGATCATGGCCATCTTCAGGAATCTGGACCCACGATACTGGGTGGTCGGCATCGCATTCTACACTCTACGTGTACCCCTCTCCCAATATCTGGGCGTCGTGCTGGTGGGGTTCTATGGAGACTTCCTCGGCTGGCAGTGGCTGTACTGGCAGGATGTTCTGCTCGCGCCCTTGATCGCCATTCTGCTGATTCTAGGTGCCCCCAGAGAGGAAATAAACTTATCTCTCGTTGAGCACGCTGACTGGGGCGGAATGCTCTTGCTCGGGTCCGCTATGACCATGCTCTATATCGCCCTTGATCAGGGAAACCGCCTCGATTGGTTCGAGTCCGGGCTGATCACGGCCTTGCTCGTGGCGGGTATCGTTCTCGCAGCGGCATTTTTCGTCAATGAATGCTTGGTCGAACACCCCTGGGCGCACGCGAGCGTTATCCTCTCCCGGAACATCGGTGTAGGTTATGCGATAATAATCGCGTTTGCTTTCTCGAGCGCCGGCGCATCGATCGCGGTTCCCGGCTTCGTACAGAACGTGACAGGTCTGCGGCCAATCGCTTTGTCAGAACCGTATGTACTGGGCGCGGTCGTGCCGATTCTGGCTTCAATAGCTCTGGCGACTACGATGCTCAGGCGGATAGATGCTCGCATATGCATCGTTGCCGGCCTAGCCGCGATGGCCACCGGCTCGCTTGTCGCCTCTCGGCTGAACGCTGATTGGTCTGCATGGACCTTCCTGCCGGCAATCGCACTGCAGGGCACAGGCCAAACTTTCGCGTTCTTCGCAACAGTGCTCTATCTGATTGCCAACTCGGATCCAAAACGATCGACAGCTGTTTCCGCCTACATCCAGGTCATCAGGCTAGTTGGCGTAGAGATGGCGGGGAGCGTCATGACCACATGGCTTAGGTACAGAGAGCAATTTCACTCGAACATTCTCGGGACCCAGGTCGCATCGTCATCGAGCAAGTTCGGGGCTCACTTCTCCAAAGTCATTTCAACGCTCGGCCCTACCCCTCATGCTCAGTCCGAGACATTTTCATACTTTGGCAGGGCACTGCGCACTCAAGCAAATGTGTTGGCGTACTCGGATGACCTGCTCATCTCGTTCTGGTTCGGCGTCTTGGGGATCTGCCTTGTCGCGTTGCTTGGAGCCGCCCCTTTGGGTCCGTTGCACCAGAAGTTCGTTCACCGGACTTCCGGCACACCATAGCGATGCGTCGCGGTATTACAGTTGCAACCGGATTGCCTTCAATTCGAAATGGTGGAGTTGGAGATCGGCAAGATTGTCATCGGGTATAACGGCTGAGAGATTGTCCAAATGGCTCATATCACGAACTTCAAACACTACACCGTAGCTTCAACGATCGCGTTTCTGGCGATCATGACGACGATCCCGATCCACAGTGCGCTAGCCGGCGACGATAATGCGCGAGGAAAATATCTGGTGACCATAGCCGGCTGTGGCGACTGCCACACGCCCGGCTATTTCCTCGGAAAGCCTGACTTAAGCAGACGCCTCGGTGGATCGGATGTGGGTTTCGATATCCCGGGACTCGGAACGTTTGTCGGCCCCAATCTCACGAGCGACCCCGAGACAGGGCTGGGGAAATGGTCCGAAGACGACATCGTCAAAGCCCTGCAGACCGGCATTACACCAGAAGGACGGGAGCTCGCGCCAGCGATGCCGTGGAGGACATTCGCCTCGTTGACCCCATCGGATGTGCATGCAATAGCAAGCTACCTGAAATCACTGCCTCCAGTGCATAACGAAGTGCCTGGTCCATTCGGGCCGAACGAGCCCACAACGGTCCCGACACTCAAAGTAATCGCGCCAACCCAAAAGTAACATCTTGTTGCCCCGCGCCGCCTGAGAGGCCTTGCGACACTCAGCGCGCGGGTTGTATGCCTATCTCGGATTTGAGGGCTGCCCGCCGCGTTTTAGGCGGGCAGTGTTCGCTAGGCTTTGGCCGGAAGTCGGTCAAAAGTTATGTGCCGACTGCGGCCGGCCAACCCACCGAAGGCCGCCATAACAACACAGAGTACGGAACAAAGACTAAGGGGCACGTTCCACCCATCGGAAATATCGTGGAGAAGTCCTACCATTGTCGGGCCGGTTGCCGCGAGAAGGTACCCCACCCCTTGGGACAAGCCCGAAAGCGCAGCTGCATCAATCGAATCTCGCGTTCGCAAGCTGAGAAACGACAGGGCCAAAATCAGCCCACCACCCGCTCCAAATCCGAAGAACAATATCCAGATCACGGCGAACGCGGGCGCAATGTCAAGTCCAAGGAGCCCGATCATGATCGAAATCGAGAGCGCGACGGCCGCGCTTCTCTGGTCTTTCATTCGGGGTGCAAGAGGGATCAGAAGGAGCCCCGGCAGAGCTGTCGAGAGAAGCAGAACCCCATGCATGGAGCCAGCTTGGTCTTGGGTGAATTGGGCCTCCTCAAGGATCGACGGCAACCAGCTGACACCAACGTAGTAGAGGAAGCAATCGAGACCAAGAAAGACTGTCACTTGCCAAGCGAGTGAAGCTTTCCAAATCGGAGGACGACTCTGCTCGGACTTCCCGATAGCCCCGTCATTCTTGGCCTTCAATCTGGGAAACCATGCAACCATAGCGACGAGGGGCAAAACGAGCGTCGACAACAAGGCGACACGCCAGCTCGAGCCGTCCATCTCCGCGACAGGAACGGCAATTGAGGAAACCAAAGCTGCGGCACACCCCATCACCAGCACATAGCTCGCCGTCAATGGCGCTACGCTTTGGGGAAAGTCCCTTTTTAGGACACTTGGCAGTAGTACATTGCCGATGGCAATACCCGAGCCGATCACTGCCGTGCCTAGATAGAGCATTAGTGAGGATCCGCTTGAGCGGATGCAGATCCCTGCGGCGATGACCGCAAGAGCTAGAAAAAGCGATCTCTCCAAGCCAACCTTCGCAGGAAGCGCGGCAGCGATCGGCGAGATGATCGCGAATGCAAGAAGGGGTAAGGTGATCAGGAGACCCGCTCCCGCAGCGCTGAGGTTGAAGATTACCCTTAGGGACTCCAGCAGCGGCGCTGCGCTGGTAAACGGCGCTCTCAGGTTTGTAGCGATCAAGAACACGCTCAGCAACAGGAAAAGGCGTCCAAACGGACGTGAGTTTTCGTTGGCAGGTCTAACCATAAACCTAACTCCAATAGAGCCTGGCTTCACCAGCACATCGCGATCTCGTGATCGGTTGCTGAGCTTCGCATCGATCAGGGTTTAATTTCCGCGATTTGCGGGATCGATCTTAAAGATCAGCCACATGCCCGCCGAGATAAGGAAAACACTGAAGATGTGCCAGGCGAAAAATATCGGTAATCCGAACACGAGCGGCGTAACCCGGTTGCAAGCGATACTGCCGGCGAAGACCAGAACGACCAAGATTATCGGCGCTGCATATTTCACACCCTGCCTACTTTCTCGGTAACTCGTGTGGACGTGATGGGCCAACATCGTGATATTGCCCGTTTGAAGCGGTCACCGCAACACGCGGTGACCGCAATTATTTACGCTTTGCGCAACGTCCGGAACGCCTGCCGCACTTCCTGGGTGAAGACAGTCGGGGCTTCCCAGGCTGCAAAGTGCCCGCCGTCCTTCACCTCATTGAAGTAGATGAGGTTGCCGAACGCCTGTTCGGTCCAAGACCGCGGAGCCTGGAAGATCTCGCCGGGGAACACGCTGACCGCCACCGGAACAGACGGGACTTTATCGAGCGCGTTGAAGTTATTGGTTTTGTCTTCCCAATAGATCTGGGCAGCCGAGGTGCTGGTCTTCGTAAACCAATAGAGAGAAATGTCGTCCAACATCTCGTCACGGGTCAGCACCTTTTCCGGATGCTTGTCGCTGTAAGTCCACGTGACGAATTTATCGTATATCCAGGCCGCCATACCAACCGGCGAGTCATCGAGAGAATAGCCGACCGTCTGCGGGCGGGTTACCATCATCTGTGCGTAGCCAGCGTTATCCTTGTAGAATGCCGCGAGCTTCTCGAACGCCGCGCGTTCCTTATCGCTGAGGCTCGCGGGTGCCGGATCGCCAACTGCGAGGACCCGAACGATATCCTTCGGCACCACGGCCGGCATGTTTAGATGAATGCCAAGGAGCCCCGGTACATTCTGGTGGGCCATGCGCTCCGAAATCACTGAGCCGCAGTCACCGCCTTGGGAGACGAAGTTCTCGTACCCAAGCCGCCGCATCAGAGTGCTCCAGGCACGAGCGGTATGGTCCGAACCCCATCCCGTGGTCGTCGGCTTTCCCGAAAACCCGAAGCCCGGGATCGAAGGCACGACCAAATGGAACGCGTCTTCTTCGGTTCCGCCATGGGCGGTGGGATCGGTCAGCGGATCGATAACCTTGAGCATTTCGAGAACCGAGCCCGGCCAACCGTGCGTCATCACAAGAGGCAGTGCGTTCTCGTGTTTCGAGCGAACGTGGATGAAGTGGATATCAAGACCGTCGATCTCCGAGATGAACATGGGCAACGAGTTCAGCTTGGCCTCGATCTTACGCCAGTCATAGCCGTCTGCCCAATAGTCTACGAGCTTACGGAAGCTCTCGATTTGGAGGCCCTGCGAGTCGTCCGCGACATTCTCCTTGGCAGGCCACCTTGTGCTCTTGATACGCTGCTTGAGATCGTCGATGGCATCTTGGGGGACGTCTACCTTGAATGGTCTGATCTCGCCATTCGACGTACCAGCGGCCAAGGACATCGCTGGCCGCAGCATGCTCGCTGCGCCTGCAATCGCGGTGGCGGCCAGGAAATTTCGGCGCGTTAAATCAAGGGAGATAGATGTCATTGGTCAAAAACTCCGTTTAATAGCTCAGAATTGACGTGGTATGTGCACGCGGCATGTATCGCGCCTGTGTCTTGGTTGGTGCCGGTTTGTATCTCGAGGTGTAGGAATGGAGCGTGGGTACAATTCGTTACCCGAATTTTTTGCTGCAGCGGCTGGAAGTTTCGACCGATGCCATCAGCGAGAGCGGTAGTTCGTCATCGTACGTTTCAATCTCGGTTCTTCGCGGGCGATACTTGATCCTCGTCGTCTGCGACACCTTTCTTGAAATTCTTTATTCCAGTTGCGAGATCGCCCATCAGGTCGGGAATCCTTCCCCGTCCGAAGAGCAAGAGAACGATGGCAAGAACGATCAGCCAGTGCCAGGCGCTAAATGAACCCATGGTTTTGACTCCGGTATTTTGGGAGAAAGGGGCGGCTATCCAGGCGGGAGGAGCGACCGTGGATAGCCGACCGGCTCAACGACACTGAAGATGTCGGGGCCGGATCTTTATGCGTCGCCGAACGTCATATTTCGGCGGTCAGATGTGGGCGACGTCGATAACCGCCTTCGCAAACTCCGCCGGAGCCTCCTGAGGCAGATTGTGTCCAATTCCGCCGGCGATGTTTCGGTGTTCGTACTGTGCCTTGAACTTGCTCGCATATGCGGCAGGTTCGGGATGCGGAGCGCCATTGGCGTCTCCTTCCATCGTGATCGCCGGCACTGTGATCGGCGGCAACTTGGCGAGCTTACGTTCCAACGCGTCAAACCTCGCTTCGCCTTTGGCGAGGTCCAGCCGCCAACGGTAGTTGTGGATTACGATCGCGACGTGATCCGGATTGTCGAATGAAGCCGCGGAACGCTCATACACCTCGTCGGTAAACTTCCACTTGGGAGAGGCCAACTGCCAGATCAGCTTGTTGAAGTCGTGGCGGTTAGCATCGTAACCCGCCTGGCCACGAGCAGTGGTGAAATAGTACTGATACCACCAGGCGAGCTCCGCCTTGGGTGGAAGCGGCTTTTTGTTAATTTCCTGGCTGCCGATGAGATAGCCGCTGACCGAGACCAAGCCCTTTACCCTTTCCGGCCACACGGCGGCGAGGATGTCCGCAGTGCGTGCACCCCAATCGTAGCCGGCCACGACGGCCTTCTCGATCTTCAACGCGTCCATCAAATCGATGATGTCCTGTGCAAGCGCCGCCTGTTGACCGTTGCGGGGTGTCTTTGCCGAGAGGAAGCGCGTGCCACCATAACCGCGGAAGGACGGAACGATCACCCTGTAACCTGCTGCGGCAAGGACAGGAGCAACTTCGAGATAGCTATTAATGTCGTACGGCCATCCGTGGAGGAGCAGCACAACCGGGCCGTCGACCGGGCCGTCTTCTGCGTACTGAACATCCAATACGCCGGCGCGGATTTGCTTGAGCGCGGCGAATTTGGTCGCTCCTGCCGACGCGCTGGCAGTTGCTTCCTGTGCCATCGCCGACTCGATCTCACCAAGTTGGCTGGCAGCGGCCGCGGCCGCGACAATGGCAAAGAGGCCTCTCCGGTTTACTTCGAAATCGTTGGACATAATGCTCTCCTTAGCTGATGCGGCGAAGTTAACGCTCGCCATGTATCCCCGATGTGTCCTGATCGACGCACTTTTGAATTCTGTTGTTTCGTACAGGCGCTGAGACACATTGTGTTACAAGTTGCGTTCCCAACTAACGTAGCTCTTTCTGACCAGCACTCGAACTTGGATACAATTCGGCCCGTTTCCGGACATAATGCCGATACCTGGGTGCGTTCAAATTCCTCTGTCCGAAGATCGCCAGATCTCAATGTCAGCAGTCGCTGAGAGGAAGCTTGATTGTCGTGTCTCCTTTCGAAGAGGAACTCGCTAGCTCCAAGCACTCAGCCTGACAGCGTTCACCCTTTGGCGGTCGTGAGGAATGGTGGCACGAGCTACCCGGTAAACTCGAAAATCAGCGGCCCGGAAGCAACCATTCAGGCCACACACCGGCCTGTCAGCTGGCTCGCTTGACACCTCCGCCTCGGTTTTCTTTTGCCTCAACGTCTTTGAATAGGAGAAATAGAATGCTGAAATCGTCACTTGGAGGATTTGTAAAAATGCGCCCTCTGTTGGTCGCCGGAGGATTAGTTGCCCTCTTCTACGCTGCGTGGTCGGGCCAAAAGCCTGCAGCCGCTGAAGAGGCCCGAATACTGCCACCGCCTGCGGCGGCAGTCACTGAAGCGAGCGCCCCACAGATCGCCGTTTTTGCGGGTGGTTGCTTCTGGGGAACACAGGGCGTCTTCCAGCACGTCGAGGGAGTCACCGCATCTGTGGCCGGCTATATCGGAGGCACCCAGAAAACCGCCGTGTACGAGCTGACAGAAACAGGCACGACTAACCATGCCGAGGCAGTGCAAGTCAGCTATGATCCGGCGAAGGTCAGCTATGGAACACTGCTACAGATTTTCTTTTCGGTCGCGCACGATCCTACTCAACTGAACCGACAGGGCGCGGATGTGGGCACCCAGTACCGTTCCGCGATTTTCCCGGTTAATGCAGAACAAGCCAGGGTGGCGTCCGCGTACATAGCGCAGCTGGACAGTACGCACGCCTTTGTATCGCCGATCGTCACAAAGGTCGAAGCCGGAAAGCAGTTCTACAAGGCAGAAGAATATCACCAGGACTATCTCGTTCACAATCCGACCCAGCCCTATATCGCGTTTGTGGAGCAGCCGAGGATCGATGCGTTGAAGCAGCTGTTTCCTTCTGTATGGCGAGATCGTCCGGTCCTGACAACGGAGAACAAGGGTTAGCAGTAGACGGGCGACCGGTCCCGGCGTGCGCCGGGCCGGCTGTCTCGATATTCGGAACTAGTTGTGCCTGCAACCATGCCTTAAATCGTGACGTAGCGTTATCCGATTCAAGCCGATATCGTTAAGCACTTTGTCGTCGAGCTTAAGGAGCTGCTGTGTCGCCGCCCGGCTGTTCCACCTCCTTACACAGAATCCGACGAGACTTCCTAAGACACTTCCAATTCTTTTCACAGCCGATCTCCGTTGAAGAGCGCGCCTCAATGACGCGCGTTCAAGATCGGCAGCCACAATGATCGATTGATTGCGGAGATGTCGCATAGGGTTTCAAGGGAAATCCAAGCGCGCAACTTTGCTAGGCGAGTTGGAGGAGCGCCGTACTCCGTTGGAGATCAAACTTTAAAAAGGGGGCCATCACGCGCCAGGCGGGATGGCCCCATAGTGAGAGGACCGTTAAATCCTCAGAGGGGAACAGCTTCCGCGGTCTGGAGGACCCATAGGGAAGCTGGTTACATTTTGTCTGAGACCACATTCTTCGCAAGTGCATAACTGCTCAGAGTGCGACAGAATTGCCTACTGTTAAAACCAAGTCGTTACGACTGTAACCACGATAGGCAAAGGTGAGGGTCGGAAAAACGTCGCGACAGCGCGACGACTTTTGGGTGGGACTTTCAAACTGTGGAGTTGGGGCGCACACCGCGGAAGACCACGGGCGGAACTAATAGGCGCGCCAAGGTAGGCGGCGGAGTGCTTAAGCGCGGGGCCGAACGCCTCAGCTCGGCCCTGCGTAGCCTGGTCAATCGGCTATCGGAAGAGTATCGAGCGATCGTCCGAGCGTGCTTCCTCCAAGACGTGTTTACCACCGGCTATAAAGTTTGCCCTTTGAACCATGCCGTGTTGCGTTGCGACCTGAATATCTCTAAGCCTGCGCTCAAGAGGGCATGACTCGTATACAGAGGCGCTGCCAGCCAACTCAAAACATCTGCGAACGATGTCCAGTGTCTCCGATGCAATATGAGCTCCAAGCTGGACAGTTGCCGCAAGTCCATTTACATCGGGATCGCGCCCGGCGTTTGCCGCCGACCAATTTGCTTGAACCTGGGTTCGAAGCGCGACTCTCGCTGCGTCGAGGCGCACACTGCACGCCCCTAGCGTGAACTGCGCCAGTTCCCGGCGTCCAGAGGCCGCCTGGCAATTCGCGTTCTGAATTGCTGTAATGTCCCATAGCGCCGCTTGGGCAATACCTATTTGGACTGCCCCATGCATGGGGGCGATAAGGTGTCGAGGTAGACGATACAGAGCACTGTCGACAGAGAGGCTTTCAGTATCCAGCGACAATACGAACTCGTCGGAGACGACAATCTCGTGAGCTGTGACATGATGGCTGCCGCTTCCTTTTAAGCCCATTGCATGCCAGGTGTCCTCGACAACGACCTGGTTGGCCGGCACGAGCATGACTTTCATGGCATCATCTGGCCCCTCTTTAAACGCCAGCAGCATCCAGTCAGCTGCCGAGCAGCCACTCGCGAGCGGCCATCTGCCTGAGACCCTCCAGCCGCCAGCAATGCGCGTTCCCACTCCCCGGGGCTGCGCAGAACCGGCGATGACTTGGTCAGGGCCGTCACGGTATACGTAATGCAACGATGCCGCCGGCAGTCTTGGCAGAAGCAGGCAGCCACCGCTCGCGATGGAAGCCACCCAGCCGGCAGACGCGTCGATGGTTGCGATCCGACTGATGAGCTCAAGCGCATCGAGGAAATCTCGTTCCTCGCCACCAAATCGCTTTGGTACAAACATTCGAAACACACCGGCCTCCTTAAGCCGTTCTACGACCTCATCCGGCAGACGCCGCAGTTTCTCCATCTGCATCACGTGGGGCTCGATGTCAGCTCGCAGCTCGTTGATCGAGGGCAATACGTCCGGTGTCTCTGCACTCTCTACCAAACCATCCATTTTCGGTACCTTTCTCAAAGCTGTAGTGTTTGAGAGGCCCGCCGGTGGCCTCTGTCGCCAATTGCGGGACCAAACATAGCTTGGAGAAGTCTGGAGCCTGTTTCCGTGGGTGATTGCACGGCTACGATTGAAACGGCACTGACGTGGCCTACCGACTACAGCTGAAACCAACTCGCCTCAAAGGCAGATCGTCCTGTGACGATGATGGGGATAATCAAGCACCGAACCATCAGGAATTGCAGAATGCTTAAGATTGAACTGGTCGTGCACACCTTTGAGATCGACGCCGTCTACTCAGCCCTCTCCGGAATCGAGCTAGCAGCAGCGGTCTATTTCGAGGCCAAATATCCCTTGACAGAATCCAGTGTGATCGATGTGATCCGAGGCGTCGATTGCGTTGAAGAGTTTGGCTCCTGTGTGCGATTCGAAATATTCATCGACAAAAGCTTAAGGAACAGGACTTTGGAAGCCTTGCGTCGCTCGCTGACCCACGCGCGAGGCTTGACGACCGCCATAAGCGTGTCGGAGGTCGAAGCCATCGCGATTTCTCACGAGGGTCTATCGCCTGTCGCCGCCTAGAGGTGACACACTCATCCATTTGTATCGAAGTGTATCAAACGCGATATTTGCTACATTGAGACGCATAATGGACGCGGATGCGACACACGTCAGATACATCAGCGCGGTTCTATGGCACTTGGACAGAAGCCGAGTGGAGTTCCTGTCGAGTCGCAACTGCGCAGTCTGACGCAGATAAAGGGACGGGCTTATGGAACATGTCGATCACGTTCTCATCGTCGACGACGATGCTGAGATACGGGAACTCGTATCCGGTTATCTCAAGAAAAACGGACTAAGGGTATCGGTAGCCGGCGACGGTCGGCAAATGCGTGCGTTTTTGGACGCGAATACTGTCGATCTGATTGTGCTAGATTTGATGATGCCTGGCGACGATGGGCTAGTGCTTTGCAGAGAGCTCCGAGCGGGCAGGCACAAGGCCACTGCGATTCTGATGCTAACTGCCAGGAACGAAGAGATGGATCGGATCCTTGGCCTTGAGATGGGAGCGGATGACTACCTATCCAAACCCTTCGCCGCCCGTGAGCTTCTCGCTCGCATCAAGTCCGTGCTGCGGCGCACGAGAATGCTTCCTCCCAATTTCCAGGTGACCGAAGTCGGCCAGGTTCTTATTTTCGGCGATTGGAAACTCGACACTGTTGCACGCAATCTCCTCGATCGGTCCGGTACTACCATCGCGCTCAGTGGTGCGGAATACCGATTACTGCGAGTCTTCGTAGATCATCCACAACGGGTTCTGAACCGCGATCAGCTTCTCAACCTGACGCAAGGCCGTGATGCGGATATTTTTGACCGCTCTATCGACCTTCTCGTGAGCCGTCTCAGGCAGCGGCTCGGTGACGATGCGCGGGAGCCGACTTACATCAAAACCGTTCGTAGCGAGGGCTATGTATTTTCCGTGCCGATCGAAATCGCGGAGTCCACCCAATGAATGCAGCATATCGCTTCGGGGCACTGGAAGTGTGGCCGCGCAGTCTCCGCGCTCAATTGTTCACGATCCTTATTTTCGGCCTGACAATCGCCTACGGTCTGTCCTTCGGCATCCTATACCTTGAGCGCTACATGTCGGCGAAGGCTGTTATGCTGGGCACGCTGGAGAGCGATGTCGCGACCTCAATTGCCGTCCTAGATCGATTGCCGGCTGACAGAAGGGCGGATCTGACCGATCCACTCAGCAGAGGAAACTACCGTTTCATTCTTGGACAAGGCGAGCCTGGCGTACCGAGCACGAGCACGCGGGGGCGCGAGATCGCCGATACGATCTCGGAAGCGATCGGCCACCGGCTGGCTATTAGAATGGAAGCCATCCCGGGCAACAAGGAACGCCTCCAAGCACACCTGACACTCAGCGACGGCACGCCTCTTACGATTGACATCGCACCCAAGGCCATAATGCCGCTCGCGGCATGGCTCCCCGCCGTGTTCATCCTGCAGATGTTGCTGATTGGTGGCTTGGCTTGGCTTGCGGTTCGGCAAGCGTCGCGCCCGCTGGCCGAGCTCGCCGCTGCCGCGGACGCTCTAGACCCGGAAAAAGGCGGCCCCACACTCAGCGATTCGGGGCCAACGGAGGTCGCCCAAGCTGCCAGGGCCTTTAATGCGATGAAGGAGCGGATCGCACACTATCTGGAAGAGCGTGTTCAGATCCTCGCCGCTATCTCGCATGACCTTCAGACACCGATCACTCGAATGAGGCTGCGGGCTGACCTCGCGGATGATTCGCCGCAGAAAGGGAAGCTACTGCATGACATCGCCGAGCTTGAGCAGTTGGTTCAGGATGGGATTGCGTATTCTAGAAGTTCGCACGGCAACGGAGAGAGGTTCACCAATGTCGATCTTTTCTCGTTCATAGAGAGCATATGTTACGACTATCAAGACTCGGGGAAAAGCGTGAAGATCTCTACCGCCCTAAGAGGCACGGCTAAAACTAAACCGCATGCACTTCGCCGGATCCTGTCGAATCTTATCGACAATGCTCTTAAGTTTGCAGGAGCCGCCGAGATATCGGTTTCCCGGGACGGCCAGGGCCGCGTGCAGATTTCCGTGCTTGATCGAGGACCAGGTATTCCAGCCGACCAGCTCGAGGCCGCGATGCAGCCTTTCTATCGTTTAGAGCAGTCGAGAAACCGAGAAACCGGCGGCTCTGGACTTGGCCTCGCAATAGCGCAGCAGCTCACGACCGCTCTGGGGGGAGCGATTCAAATCTCGAACCGAGAGGGAGGCGGAATCGTAGCGAGGGTAAGCTTTCCGTAGGTCTGTCGCAGGTTCGGCCTCTTGCTGTACTTCGACCCACTCAATTTACGCCGACGTTAATTGCAAATTGTATTTACATATATCGCGACGGTATAATCCATGAAGCTTTTGGCTGTGCGGATTTCCGTGTGGAATAGCCATTTTCTGTCATTCGCTCGTGATTGAGTAGATGTATCTGTTAGTTGTGTTCGACTTTCGCCGGCGTTTGACGGCGATGGCGTTTTCGCAGTCTCATGAAGATATTGGCTCGATCATGTTTCCGTACAGACCCTCTCCGTCCCGTACCGCTGTTCCGACGACGATCGCCGGTTCCTTGAGGAACTCCGCCGCGTGCAGTCGGCTGCCATCAGGACCGTGCGCGACGCGGGTTGGCGTTCTGAAAAGAAAGGCGAAGCCCGAAGGGCACATGGTCTTCGGCGGTCGCGCTGGGCTCGAGCGCCGAAGGAAGGGCCTGATCTCAAACGACGAGTGGAAGCGCATGAGCCTGCATCCGTTTGTCAGTTACGGTGATAGCCAGAAGGTCCGCGGAAATCAAAACATTCATCGGATTGATGAGACGACGATCGTCGTGAAAATCGGCCGAAAAGAGAGTGGTGGAAGGTCCGGTCGGACCGTGACGCAAACTGCGCTTCTCGATCTCGCCAGGATGAAGGGCGCAGCAGCGACGATTATGCGCCAACTGGCAGAAATATGCGCGCAGGCCGATAAGGCGCACCGCATCAATGTCAGCTACTCAATCGGGGACACGCACGTTTCCATCACGTTCGATCCGGCGGATTGTCGTCCGCCTTGGAAGACGTCACAGACCGGGATTGTTGTTCCGGCCGATCGTGACTTCGGCCAAGCCGGATGCAGTAGTTCGGACTTTCTAGTTACAACGTGGAGGTGTTCTCTCAGAAGGGCAGTTCCACACGAAAATCCGAATAGCCGAAAAACTCTTGTCGGAAAATTTTCCGGGGCGCAACGATCTTCGCCGACAGCTAGACACCGCAGAAGTGTCGGATATCTATGAAGTCGGCAGCCTTCGGTTTTTGGTCTCTGCACCGCCTGCCACGGTAGCGAGCCGTGTTGCAACCGAGGCGTACTACTAAGATAAAGAGGCTGTTGACTTCGGCCCGGCCATCCACATCCTCCTGCACGTAGTGCAAGGCAAGCTTCACGAGTTGGAAGTTCACAAGGACGATGGGTCGTCAATCGAACGGTTACCGAAGGACATCGATCTCGCCGACCTGCGGTTTTACTAAGCCTTAAGGCAGGGCCTTCACGGAGAGTGTCTGTAATCGGCGACGTAATTCCAGGGTAGGAGTTCCTCAATCCGCGACTGCCTGTGGCCGTAGACGATAGCGGTTAGCGTGGCACTCAGATAGGCAAGCGGATCAACGGCATTGAGCTTACACGTCTCGATGAGGGAAGCGATGGTCGCCCAGTTGTCCGCTCCGGCGTCATGCCCGGCAAAAGCATTCTTACGATTGAGGGCTATCGGCCTGATGGTTCGTTTCACGGCTGGGACCCGGAAAGTAAGTCGCTTGGATGAGAACGTCCGAAGTACATTACTTGAACTCGCTACGCCGGACATTTTGGAACTGGCAACGCTTACTGATCAGGTCAAAGGCCGTCGGAACATGATCACGTCGCCGGCATCGTGAGGCTCATTAGCGTCGAGCGACGACGTCGTTCAACCTTAAACGCATAGTTGGTGTGCCGCGGCTACCGGGTTAATTTCGCGCCGTGGCATCCTCGAGGAACTTCTGCACCTCAGCATAAAACTTTCGAGGCTCCTCCGAGAAGAGAAAATGACCGGAGTCTTCAAATTCAACCAGCTTGGCATGCGGCACGCCTTTGGAGATCGCGCGGCTGGCGCGTGGAGGGCATACCCAGTCGAATTTCCCTACCATGACAAGGGTTGGAGACGTGATCCGCGCCAACTCTCGTGAAAGATCGTATGTCGGTGCAATTTTAGTCATAAAATGACGCATCATATCGACGTTCTGGCTTGTTGCATGCATGAGCCGGGCCGTCAGATCCATGTTCGCCGGTCCCGCATAATACGGTCCGACTTCCTCAAAAAACGTCGCGACGCTTTCGACCGAGATGTCACCGGAAAACACTCGACCCGCTGCTTGCATCGCTGCTGGGCTGGCTCGATCTGCCAGCGCAGGCTGTGGTCCATCGCTCTCGCTTTGAATTGGGGCAACCGTGGGAGAGGAGCCTGAGAGGATCAACCCGCCTACGAGTTTCGGGTGGCGAAGGGCCATATACAAGGCAACGAAGCCGCCGGCTGAATGGCCGAATATGTAGGGTCGCTTTAAACCAAGGTATGCACAGAGGCCCGCGACGTCATCAGCCATTTGCTCCATGGTGGCAGTTTCGAGCGGAGGTCTGGCCGACCGGCCCTGCCCGCGAAGGTCAACATAGACGATCTGCGCCAGGTCGCCGAGCTGATCAAGCCCATCCCTGAGGTAGGCGTGGTCAAAGCCTAGCCCCCCGTGCAACGCTATGATCGTTGGGGCTTCCTGAAAGCGTCCGTCCAAATCGCGCAAGCCACTCCCGACGACGTCGAAAAAGATCTCGGTTTCATTAATTTGCGCCAGCACGGGCATTACCTCATCATCGCATGTTCAGACAGGCGGATCGCGAACGGATTGTGATGCAACATGCCCTCTCATGGCAGGCAGTTTAGTCCGCATCCAACTGTTTAGGCGTGATCACAATCGTCCGATCCGGTTTCAAGCTTGTTACAGCTCAGTTCCCGAGCGCTACAATTTTAACAGCGGCTCCAGTGAACGCCGCGCCTCTCGTCATCGAAATCGACGTGCCAAATATGATCCTAAACTAATCAGCGCCAAGCTTCGAAAGCCAATCAGAAGCCAGATCGAGATCTGCCGACCCTCCGCTTTCAAATTTTGCTACCACGTTGCGTATAAGCTCCGCGGCTCCCTCCCGCTGTCCGCGTTCCGCGTAAATTGCCGCGATATCGATGGCAGTGCGTAGCTCCCACGCAACCGAGCCATGGAGTTGGCTGAGATGGAGGGAGCTTCTAAAGCACTCGCTGACCTCCTCCGCTTCTTTGTTGAGCACGCGGAGAGCCTTGCCTTTGATACGCAAGGTCTCGGGCAGGTAGACTTCGTCACCCTGTACAGTGATCAATTTCAAAGCATCCGCAATAACCAGAAGCGCTTCGTCGGGCCTCCCTTGTCTCAGAAGGCCCTCGGCTAGAGTAATCATAAGCGGCGTCTGCTGTAGGCGATGCTTTAGTCGATCGCATTCCTGTATGGCGCGTCTTAGAAAATCCACGCCACCGCTTACGTCGCCCTCAAGAAGCATAAGATTGCCCCTGAAACCCTGCGCGACCGCAAGGTGAGCCGGCAGTGAATACGAGACGGCGCATTCGGTGATTATGTCGACACAGTTTTCCGCGGCGGCGAAGTCCCCGTTCCAAAGATAGACTGAGGCGGCCCACATCGATGCTATCGAGATAGAGAGAGGATGGTTTGTCCGCTGGACGCCGATAATTGACTCTCGTGCGATATCGCTGGCTCCCCTTGGATCACCTTGCAGCCACATTGTCCGCGCCAGCATCACCTGTCCGCGCTTCACCTGCTCGAAGCCGAAGATCTTATCCGCCGCCTGTCTTCCATTTACTGTCGAAGGTAGCCGATCGAACTGCTCCCTGGCGGCACGCATATCACCCGTAAAATGAATGAGGTCGCCCAGACCGCAGTAAGCTTGAGCCAAGGCGGTAACATCGTCCATTGACTCTGCGATGGTTACGGCATGCCGACCGACCTCTAGGGCCTCCCTAAATTCTCCAACGCTGATGTGGTACATCGTCAAGGGACTCCTGAGATACAACCGGTGCTCAGGGCCACCATGGCGATCTGCAACCTCCACACTTCTCTCGAGTGCCCTTCTCGAAGAATCAAGGTCGGTGCGCATGAACATGAGCGCCACGCCGAGAGCAGACTGTAGATGCATCTCCGAAAGGGGGTTGCCGCCCAGGCTCTCAATAAGTTCGAGTGCCTGTGCCATCCAGCTTTTGCACTCTTCGATCAATGTGAACGAGAGGAACATCGGCGCTGCAGCGGTGGCAAGCCCGACAGCCAAGTCAGGCCTCGTCTTGTTCTCAAAGGCCCACCGCAATGCCGCACGCACATTCGAAAGGCCGGCAAAATTTGCGTCTCGTTGTTCGTCGTCGAATATCGATGGCCAAAGCAGACCCTTCCCCTGCAGCCAGGCCAAGTAGTAGTCGGCGTGTCGCCTGGAAAGCAGTTGAGCCTCCTCATGCTCGACAGCGAGACGGGTCACATACGCCTTGGTGGTGTCGAGCAAACGATATCGCATCGTTTTGCGGAGGGCAGTTGCTACGAGAAGCGACTTGGTCACCAACCCATCGAGGGCTTCGAGGAGGGATCGATCTTCTACCGTGTGCGGTGCTACCGCGCGTAACGCGCGAAACGTAAAGAGGCCCGCGAAAACAGAGCAAACTCGAAGGATTTCACGCTCGTCGTCCGTGAGCAGGCGGTAGCTCCATTCGATCGCCGCTCCTAGCGACTTCTGCCTGCTTGGCGCAGTTCGTTGCCCCTGCCACGAGAAGGGCATTTCGTCGTCAAGAAGCTCGAGGGTTTTGTGCAGCCCGTAGCTCGCCACCCGCGCGGCCGCCAACTCGATAGCCAGCGGCAGGCCATCAAGCTTTCTGCAAATCTCCCCTACCACCAACATGTCCTCAGAATTAAGAATTGGGCTCGTTCCGCTTGCGCAGGCCCGTCGTAGAAAAAGCTCGATAGCGGGGTATTCGCGTAGCGATGAGAGGTCCTTCGCGTCTTGCGGCGCACAGGCCAGTGGAGAGAGCTTGCAGACTACCTCCCCATCGATGTTCAGTGGTTCTCTGCTTGTGCACAGCAGACGGACGTTGGGTGCTGCCGCCGTGATCGCAGCCACCACCACTGCGACTACGTCGATCACGTGTTCACAGGTGTCGAGCACCAGCATACAACGCTCGGACGCAAGCGCGAGGGTGAGCGGGCCTCCAAGCTCCGCACTTGCCTGCGCTCTAATCGTCGCAAGTATTGTCGACTCCACGAGCTTTCCGTCCACGACCGATCCCAGATCAACGATGTGGACTTCGCCAAAGCTTCCCTGCGATCGCTCAGCAACAATGTTGGCCAACGTAGTCTTACCGACACCACCCGGACCGGAAATGGTGACGCAACGTGCTGACTTCAGTAGCCCGACCACGTTGGCACATTCCTCTGACCGTCCCACCACACTGTCAAGCTTTGTGGGCTGTGCAGCGCGAGTCGACCCTGGGACCACTGGAAGGGCAGCCTGATCCGAGACGCTATCGAGTGGGGCTACGAAGCAATAGCCTCTTCCTATCACGGTTGTGATGAACCTTTGGCCGTCGTCGTCGCTCGCGCCGGACAACAGCTTGCGAAGATTAGTGATGTGAAATCTGAGACTTACGTCTTCGACTGTGATTCCACGCCATACCGAAGCTATGATCTCCCCCTTGGGAACAACCTCATTCGGTCTCGACGCCAGCAACGACAATATGTCGAAAGCGCGACTCCCGATGAAAAGCCTCTCGCCCTGGCACAAAAGTACTCGCCTTCGACGATCGAGGGTGAAAGCACCAAAGTGCAGTGTCTCAAGAACGGCTTGTGTCATTACGCCAACGCTTGAGAATAGTGATCATTGATGCCTCCGCTAACTCGCGCAAAACTTTGCGCTATGTGAGCGACTAGGCCAAGCCATCAGGAGTTGAGCAAACTAGAAATTCACCACCACTGAGAAGCGGTCTAGGCATTGCGCCCACACACAAATCCGAATAGCCTGGTATTCCTCTAGCTTCCCAGCATTCGATTTACAGGTTCGATTTTCTCACTTGTCGTCCTCGAGCATCTCTACGTTGTCGACACCGAATGGGACTTGGTCGATAACAAGGAGTGTAAGAACGGATTTACCGGTATTTCGGCCCCTGTGTCGTTGCTTGATCGTCTCGACGCCGAACTGGCCTTCACGCATATGAACGACCTGCTTCGTTTCCTCATTGAAGATCGTGAGTTCGCCCTTCAGCACGTATCCGTACCTCGGGAATGGATGACGGTGCGAGGGCAAATCCGAGCCGGGAGCGATCGTATAGAGAGACGCGACGACCTCGAGGGCCTGATCGGGCAGCTTGATGGGTTGGTGGGAGAGAGTCGTTCTGGTCCGCGAAATTTCTTGAACTGTAGATTGCATTCCGCATCCTCACATAGAAAGATAAGGAAGATGTCGTTCGTGCCGACAACATTTGTGTTATCGGATTCGATAGGCTGAACTACAGTTGAAATTTCCCGCCGTGCGATGACCGCGTCAAATGCAGCGGTAGACGATCGACGCGCTAGGCGGTCACTCGGGACTGGCTAGCGGCTCGCCGAGCCTTGGATTGGAGTCGAAAAAACGTATCCCTCGCTTCTTACCGTCTTGATGTAACGGGGCTCGCGGGCATCGTCTTCCAAACGTTGTCGAAGGCGGCTTACCAACAGGTCGATTGATCGATCAAAGCCATCGGGCTCCCTCCCCTGCGTCAGGTTCAGAAGCTGGTCGCGGTTGAGTACCCGATGCGGATGATCAAGGAAGACCCTCAGCAAACGATACTCGCCGCCGCTGAGCGGCACTTGGGTTCCACCCTGTCGGACGAGATGCCGCTTGACGGTATCCAGAGTCCAACTCCCGAAGGAGAAACTATCGCTGTTCTCGTACCTTTGCATATTTGGTGGCATCATCCTTGTACGGCGCAATACGGCGTTCAGGCGCGCTAGCAGCTCCCTAATCGCGAAGGGCTTAACGAGATAGTCGTCGGCACCCATTTCCAAACCGAGAATACGATCGGCTTCGTCTCCTCGCGCTGTAAGCATGAGGATTGGAACATTCCTTTGTCGGCCTGACCTGATTTCCCCGCATATAACTAAACCGTCGTCACCGGGCATCATCAGATCCAAGATCACGGCATCTAGGCGTTGCGTCTCCACAGCGGTCCGTGCAGATCGCCCATCCGCAGCTTCAATTACCCGGAATCCATTCTTTCTCAGGTAGTCTGAAAGAAGCTCCCGGATCTCACAGTCGTCGTCCACTATAAGTATCAGGTCCGAGTATTCCATCGTAGATTCCGGTGACAGGTTTATTCATTATCGGTGGGTTGCAGCCATCGCGCCACAAGCCGAGGGCTCCTGCATGTGTTAAATTGCTACCACAGAAAGAAACGGCTATCCTGGCGGTGTAGCCAAGGATAGCCGACCAGCATTGTCTCGGCGCATGGGACATGCTGGTAATCTGTGCTGCTTAAGCACCTTGAGCACGGCGCGTCGTTGCGCACGCCAAATAGATGTGGCGAGCCTCAGGTCGGGGCGGACTGATGACTCGCCACCGAGCAGCCGGGGGGAGACGCCTGCTCGAAGACTATGGAGCCCTGCCCTCGTTCGTGCACTTGTCCACCTCTTCAGAAGACCAACCTCACGCGCCCTTTGGATCAGGCGACCACAAGGTTTTGAAGGATCGACCAGTTCTTTACTGCGGGGAACAGCAGCAATTGTTGTCCATCATTAGGTGCGACGCTTGTATCTGCCGTATGTCAAGTTTTCGCTTTCTTGAAAGCAGTTGTAACACTTCGGCTTACAGATACGTTTAGACACATTGGTCAGAATTTTCACCTAGTCGAGCTGCTTGGCCATTTCGCAGTCACCGCGCTGACCAAGAGCGCGACGACGATGTTGAGGCTCAACGCGATAAATCCTGGATTTATTTCCTTCGCCACGGCAGGCGCAGACGGAAAAAAGCTAAGGATCGTCAGCCCAGTTGTTGCCACGATCGCGACAGTACCAACGCCGACGATTAGTCCTGCCAAAGCGCCTTCCTTCGTTATGGGGTTTGTAGGCAGCAACGAAAAGACCAGCGCAGGAAATAGCTGTGTGACGATGCTGTATCCCATGATGAGTATCGGCACGATGCTCGCGCTTCCCATAAGCGTGAAAAAGACAGCCACAAGGGTGAGGAGTACGACCGAGCATCTAGCGAGACTCGTAAGCTGAACGTCGCTTACCGCAGGCGCAATTTTGCGGATCACATTGTTGGACACAAGGGTAGCCCCAACTATCAATATAGTCGAGCCGGGTACCAGCGCCGCGAGGACGCCAGTCGCGCCAATCAGCGCCACCGCGCTAGGATCGAACGTTATCATCGAAAGTTTCAGGAGTGCGAGGTCAACCTGGCTTCCCTCCAAACCCGGAACCTGCAGAGACGCTGTGAACCCGACTAACATGGAGAACATCATGACCAGCGCGTAAAGGGGCATGAACACGGCGTTCTTGCGAAATGTGGCGGCGGCCTTCGAAGTGAAGACCGACGAGAAAGTATGGGGCCACATGTACAGCCCAAGCGCTGACAGCGCTACAGTGCTGCAATACCAAACGGGGGTCTCACCGATATTTGGCAGTGCAGAAAACCCCGGCCGTACAGCCTCTATCTTCCGGAACATACCCGCTATGCCACCATAGTAGTGATAAGGCAAATAGATTCCAAGGAACGCACAAACGAGCCACGTCGTGCTGTCTTTGACAAGGGACGCCCACGCAGAGCCGCGCATTCCAGATGAGATGACATACAAGGCCATCAAAGTGGCACCGAGCACGACCGCAGCGGTTGGACCAATCCGCCCCTCAGATAGAGTTTCAACGATTATGCCCAATCCACGTAGCTGCAGAATGAGATAGAAAATCAAGGCGGCGAGACCCACGATCGTCACCGCCATCCCGAGAGCAGGGCTGCCGTACCTCGCTTCGAAGAAATCGGGCTGGGTAACGAGACGGCTGCTGGTAGCGTATCGCCATACCGGTGGCAGTAGCCAGTAAGAGACGACAAAGCCGAGGCAAGTGTACGTTAGGATGTAGAAAACCGCGCCACCTTTGGCGTAGGCGAACCCACTCGCGCCGAGAAACGTGAAGGTGGTATAGATCTCGCCGGCCATGAGCATAAATACCAGGAACGCGCCGAAGCCTCGTCCTCCAAGGGCCCATTGCTCTAACGATACCGACCGCCGGCCAAGTCTGATCAGGGCTCCGAGGAGCACCGCACAAAAGGCGGCCGCGAGAAATGCCGTTATCGCCACGTCTTCGGCCCCGATCTAAATTGCGAGCGGAGACCGCGACCACAAAAATCAGTTCCTCCGTCGGGCATCAACAGAGGAAAGTCCGCGGGGAAAGCGGAACAACGCGGGATGAGAGGCATTTCGGATCGCTTCCCTGAGCTTTCGAACGGCGGCTAGCGAGAAGTACGATTACTCTCCGTGCTGGGTTACCCTCACCATCCACTTAAGCTACTTAAAGACGAATATTGGGTAATGTCACCAACGATTTCGTGAGCACTTACGGTTTTCCATTACAGTTGAAACGGTTTTTTGCCACGAATAGCGCTCAGGGCCTTATGGGGCTATTTCTGGAAGCTTACCGCCAACTCGACTGCGTTACGAACGAAACGATTTTGATTTACAACAGTAATTATCCTGCATTTTCGTGGCTCGATATTGGCAAAACACCTCGCCCGCCGCAATTCAGGGCTCCCGTATAATTGCAGAGGACCCACGATGGACATCGATCCCCTTCTCGACGGACCGCACGCCGTAGAGCATGCGCCGGCCTCCGTCCTGATTGTGGGAAACGGACATATCGAAAATGCTGAAGCGATGGCTCGCCGGGCAGATTTCGTGATTCGCTTAAATGGATGCCTCTCGTTTGCCAATTGTGCCGGGAGGACTGATGTCGTCGCCGTCTGCAATACTGGAAAGCCCGCACGGGAATTGCTTGAATCACATAGCTGGCGAAACCACGAACCAGTCCTGAGTGCTGGCGAAGTCTGGTGCGTTCGTGATCCGCGAAAAATGAGGTCGATAGGGCCGATGCTTGCAGCAGTATATCCAGAGCTGAACGATTTTTGCCATGATAGCACGGCCGAATTTCGCCGCTTCTGTAAGGAACACGGAAAGCGTTGCCACATTATCGATGAGGCAGTACACGATATGATCGACGAAGAGCTTTTCGCTGTCGGCACAGACCCTTATGTCATGCCGAGCAGCGGCATGATTGTCGTCGCATCCGCTCTGCAGACCTTTCCGACGTCTCAGATTACCGTGATCGGATTCTCGTACCAGGGCTGGGAGGGGCATCCATATGCCGCAGAAAGAAAACTGTTGGAGCACTACGCTCTCAACGGTACGATAACGCGTGCCTAGTCTGTATCACCACCATCGGCTACGAAATGTTCGTAAGCGAACAGCCTTGCGAGCGAGGCGACCGCTAGGCGCGAGCACCGCAAAGATGGCATGCTCAACCTCAACCGCTCTCCACATCGCGGTCATTACGAGTGAAACCATTGCTCCTTGTCCGGTAATCGAACGGCCCGTCCGTTCTGCCAGAATGCCGTCACGTGAACGGACTGGACAGAATATGGCATCAGAAAGCGACCGACCTCGTCGGGTGGATCTCCGTATCGTAGCGGTAGACGGACAAGTCATAGTGGAGCGTCTCGCCGGTGTCTCAGACACGGCCCCCGCAGTAAACCCAGTGGATAACGGACCCGCAAGTGCACGGCATGGATTCCTCAGGCGATTGTTCACCGACTTCGCATGGGCGTGCGAACTCTATTTTCCTTACAGCGCGTACGGTGAGACGTCGTCCTATCCGAACGCTGGAGATGCACACTCCTTGGAATACAGCTGCGAGATCGAACACCTCGATTTGCCCCCCGTCCCCTAACAGGCAAACGATTGCTACATTCAGATACAAAAAGAGCGATTTTCGACATACTTGAGATACTTCCGCGCCTTTAATGGAGATGTCACGTCGGACACGGAAGACTCCGCCCTTCGGCTCTTGAAAAGGCGCTAAGGAGCTCTCAAAAGCTGATGAATGCCTTTCGTCAAGACGTGGAAATCAACAACTTAGCTCAGGGTTCAAGAGAACCCTGCGCGTCTGCCGACACGGGGTCCGGACATTGAAACACATTTTGGTCGTGGACGACGATGTAAAACTTCGCGGCCTGCTGATCGATTATCTGTCGCAGCATGCATTTCGCGTAAGCGGCGTAAAGGACAGCCATCAACTGGGGCAGGTCCTTGCGGCAGAACACGTCGATCTTGTCATAGTAGATCTGAACCTCGGGCACGAAGATGGCCTGGAGATAGTGCGAACGCTCTCATCGAAGTCGGACGCTCCCATAATCATCGTCAGTGGTGACCGCTTGGAGGAAACAGACAAAGTGGTCGGCCTCGAACTTGGAGCGGTGGACTACGTAACTAAGCCGTTCGGGCTTAGAGAATTTCTGGCACGAGTTAGAGTCGCTTTGCGCGCTCGGCCTCAGGTTTCGGACAGGAAAGAACGCAAAATCTATTCCTTCAACGCGTGGGAATTAAACGTGCAGAAGCGGCGGCTCACCCACAATGGCGACAAGGAAGTAAAACTCACTGCGGGTGAGTTCAATCTCCTGACCGCTTTTCTCGGTACGCCGCGCACCATCCTGACACGCGAGCAACTCCTTTCCGCAAGCCGCGTTCACGACGAGGAAATTTTCGATAGGAGCATCGACGTGCTTATCCTGCGTCTGCGCCGAAAGATCGAGGTCGACCCCTCGAACCCCAAGCTGATCCTCACTGAACGCGGAACGGGATACATCTTCGATGCGGAAGTCTCGGTTAAGGAACTAAGGCGGCCCAATTGAAACGCGTCTACGAGCGGAGCGGTAAGTTGACCGGCGGAAGACGAAGATATCTCATCTCCTGCGGAGCTGCGTTGCTTCTGTCCTCGGTGGCATCCCTAGCAACGGGCTTAAGCCAGATGTCAAGTCGCGAACCACTGGCTGCACTCCCGTCGCTCCCGGTGATGGATGAGCAAAAGGTTGCGCTCGGCAGGTCACTTTTTTTCGATCCTATCTTGTCAGGGATGAACAAACTCGCCTGCTCAAGTTGCCACGATCTGACTGTCGGTGGGACTATTAGACAACGCAGGACCATCGGTTACAAAGGCAGAGTGCATCGCTTTAACGCACCCACAGTCTTCAACGTGGCAAACGATTCCCGACTGGGCTGGCGCGGGGACTTCGCTTCAATCGAGGATCAGAACGAATCCGCTATTCTGGACCCTAACTTAATGGGTGCAGATTGGCCCACCATCGTCAGTCGACTTCATGAAAGTCAGCGGTATGCTCAGTCATTCAAGGACCTTTACGGAGAACCAGCGGACCGCGATGCCGTTCTCGATGCCCTTGCAACTTTCCAACGATCCCTGAGTACTCCCAACTCCCCGTTGGATCGGTATCTGAAGGGCGATGCCGCCGCGATGAACGAAAAGCAGGTCGAAGGTTACCGGTTATTCAAGGAATTCGGATGTGCGTCATGTCATCAAGGCGCAAATGTCGGGGGCAACATGTACCAGCGCTTTGGCATATTCTCCGCCCCCCAACTGCCCCGAAAACCCAATGAGGGGGACCTGGGCCGCTTTACACTCACAAAGAACCCTGCGGACATCGGTGTTTTCCGAGTTCCCAGCCTTAGAAACGTTGCCTTAACTGCACCCTACTTCCACGACGGCAGCGTCGATACGCTTGATGAAGCGGTATCAATCATGGCGAAGAGCCAACTCGGACGCACTCTGAAACCCTCCGAGACAGCGTCTCTCGTTGCATTCTTGGAGGCACTCACAGGTCAGTACAATGGAACCCAGTTGGAAGCCCCGTCGTCACCGATCAACAATTGAGCTATGGCGAATTGCTTTGATCGTCTCTGGCGCGATTTTCTTCGCGCTATTTGCTTTCTGGCGGGTGCCGTCGAGAGAAACTCACGAGGCGATCCTGACGGCTCTTCGTGCCATTGACATCAATCACGCATCACTTCAGCGAGACGTGCTTCAGGCGCGAGCTGGCCTTCTGCGAAACTATGACCCACTTGCTGAGTCGATAGGGAACCTGCACGCCACTGTAGCCAAGCTTTCGACACTTTTCCCTGAAAGTGGCGTAGAGACGACCTCAGACCTGGACGCGGAGCTCGGACGTCTCTCAAATTCAATCGACCGCGACGAGCAGTTAGTCGAGCAATTCAAGACGGACAACGCGCTTGTCCAGAATTCGCTTTCCATCGCAAACCAAATGCTGAGCGAACTCCACGATGGCGAGGACCAAACGACCCGCAACGCCCTTGCCGGCAGACCCGACCTCGGAAACTTGATGCTTCGCTTCGCGTCACAGCCGGATGATCTCCTTGCGTCAACTATACGGGCACAACTCGATGGCCTGTCGGGATCGATCGCCGGCGGGAAGCCCGATGTAAGGTCGTATGTAACCCATGCGAAGTTGATACTCACGATCTTGCCACAGGTCGACACTACGATCGAAGCGATCCAGCAATCGCAAACTTCCACGGAAGCACAGGCACTACAGACTGAGTACCTCAACGGCTACGGCATGCTGAGTTCTCAGTCGGCATGGAGCAGGCTGTTGCTCGGCTCGATTTCAGCGTTGCTATGCGGTTATGTTGCTGTGTTGATTTATCGGCTCCGATCGCAAACCCATCAGCTCACTCAACAGCTCGACTTCGAAAATCTAATATCCGATACGAAGAAGAGGTTCTACGAAGATTTCGATACGATAACCGCGGCACTGTATGACAGTTTGGCGATGACCGCAGACTTTTTCGAGGCGAGCCAGTTCGCATTCGCCATATTAAATAGTCAGACCGGCGAGACAGAGCACGTGTCCGGCAGGTCCGATACAGTCTCGTTTCAAACGCTCGTCGAGCGCTTCGCCCACCGGCTAAGATCCCAATCTGGAAACGAGAAGATCCAATGGGACCGTTTCTACTATGAAAACCTTCAACAAAGCGATCTGCAAGCACTCCCCGAGGGATCTCTGAGTGCAGGGTCGATCGCCGCCAGTCGGATAGGCGAACAGTCCATAGGCCTGTTGTTTCTCCAGCACAGCGAAGTTCGACGCAAACCGGACGCTAATGAAGTACGTCTCTTGGGAAACGCCGTGGTCGCACTGGCGCAATGCATCAGAACACACCGCGACCGGGAAGAGCGGAAAGCACTTGAAGCCAGACTCGAACATTCTCAGAGACTTGAAGCGGTCGGGACGCTGGCGGGAGGTATCGCCCATGAGTTCAACAACGCCTTGGGAGCGATTCTCGGCTACGGCGAAATGGCATTGCAGATAAGGCGCAACTCCAATCAAACGCGCCGCTATGTCCAGGAAATGGTGTCGAGTGGACATCGAGCCAAGCACATTATCGACCAAATTCTGACATTTAGCCGAAAAAGGGAGCGCATCAGTAGACCGTTTGATCTCGCTGAAGCCGTGAGAGACATCTTTCCCCTCATCAAGATGTCCCTCCCTCCGACAAACAGCGTGACTCTGTCGGAAGAGCCTGCTTCTTCGGTATTGGGAAACCCAATCGAATGCCAGCAGGTGCTAATGAATCTTTGCACGAACGCTGTACAGGCATCCGGCGATAACGGTGAAGTTAGCGTTCGAGTCACCTCGGTAGATCTTCTGGGGCGTACTCAACTTTCGCATGGGGAACTCCGCGCCGGTAGATATACGGTACTCTCCGTCAGCGACAACGGCGCTGGCATTCCTCCAAATGTGTTGCCCCACATTTTTGAACCTTTCTACACAACAAAAGCAAAGTCCGGGGGGACAGGACTAGGTCTCGCGGCGGTCCATGGCTACGTATCCGGAATGAACGGCCGAATAGACATCGAAAGCAGCATTGGCTGCGGAACGAAGTTTCAGATTTTCTTTCCCGCGAGCTCTCGCAAAGCCATTCCGCTCTCGGATTTCTTCAATGAACGCGTGTTGAAGCGCGGAGCGGGTCAGACAATCTTGATCGGCCAGCGTGAAAGCGCAGTGAGACTTCTGCACGAAGATAAAATCGCGGCGCTAGGATACGAGCCAGTGGGTTTATCCAGCCTTGGCGGTGTCAAGCGTTGGATTGCACGCAACTCCCGCCCCCCCGAACTGATCATTCTCGATCTCGATCTTTGGACCGTCAAGCCATCCCTTGCGGCCATCGCTGCGACGTTTCTGCCCGTCCCCACGGTATTTATGGTCGATCCCCACAGAGATACGATCGATACGAGATTTGTGGGCAACTATACGCTCTTGAGAAAGCCAGTAAGCGCTATCAGTCTCGCTTCAACATTATCAAAGGTCATGGACGTGAAGATGGCAACAGATGGATCGTGACAATCTTGCTGCAAGAGTGACCCGATACGGCATAAGGCGCACAGAGAGCAGAGGCACATGCGGAAAGATCTGACCACAAAGAGGTATGCGTCTGAGAAGTGCAATCCTACAGCGACCGGCCCCGGATCGGCATATGGTCGGCTCTTGGCCTTTGTGGCACTTGGAGGCGCACTGGAATTCTACGATTTCGCGGTATTTGTTTTCTTCGCAGACACGATAAAAGCGGTGTTCTTTCCACCCGGGCTACCGTCTTGGCTCATTGAAATCCAGTCCATTGGCCTCTTTGCTGCAGGCTATATTTTCAGACCTCTGGGAGGGTTGGTACTAGCCCATTTCGGAGACCTCTTTGGGAGGAAGCAGGTGTTTGCTTTCTCCATCTTGCTCATGGCGATATCGTCAACAGCGATCGCCTTTCTGCCGACATACGCAAACATTGGGCCGGCCGCACCGCTCATGTTACTGACTCTGCGCATCTTTCAGGGCATAGCGCTGGGTGGCGAGGTTCCAGGTGCCTGGACCTTCATTTCAGAGCACGTTCCGGCTCGACGCATTGGACTTGCATGCGGAACAGTGTGTGCCGGTCTGACGTTCGGCATTCTCATGGCTTCCTCAATCGCTGCACTCATCAACATTGGCATGGCGTCCGCAACCCTGACCGCATATGGCTGGCGGCTACCGTTCGCACTAGGCGGGGCGTTCGCCCTGGTGGGCATCAAGCTTCGGCGCACGCTGACGGAGACCCCAGTATTTCAGACAATGAGATCAGAGAAACAACTTGTACCCGAGATGCCTCTGCGGGTCGTATTGGCCGGTCACTGCGAAGGAATAGTGCTCTCGATGTTGTGCACCTGCGTACTGGCTGGCGTCGTGATCGGCCTGACCCTACTACTTCCAACCATCCTCGAACAAGCTTACGGTATCACTGCACATGAGTCTCTGATCGCCGCGTGCATCAGCACCTCGGCGCTTGTGGTCGGCGTCCTCTGCGGTGGGTATGTCGTCGACAAGGTTGGCCCCGGACTGTTTTTCATTGTCGGCGGTGCACTCTTAGCGGTCGGCATTTTCGCAGTAGACGGATTGTCTGGAGCCGGGGCCAGCGGGATTTATTTACGCAGTATCGGTTCAGGACTGAGTGGAGCGGTCGCTGCCGGAGTGCCTTATGTGATGGTAAGGTCTTTCCCCGCTCGTGTCAGATACAGTGGCGTCTCACTCTCGTACAATGCAGCATACGCAGTTCTCGGCGCGCTTTCCCCGTTCGCGATATTGGCAACCCACACAGGCGGAGGCATTTACCGCTTTGGATACATGCTAGTGATCGGAGGCGTTGCTGGCGGCATCGGTGTGTATCTTATGGTGCGGCCAAAAGTGCTCGACCAATCACCTTTTTAACGCTGACGCGAATTACGCAGCAGCCTTCAGCATGGCTGCCGCTCTCGCGTAACCGCCATCCCGCCCGTCGAGGAAATGCAGGTGAGATCGAGAACTCGGCGATGGCACAAGGCACGTCATAACGGCATGGCTCTGACAATGCATTCCATAGCGCACTACACCTCTTCTACTCGCGTCCTGGAGAATTCGTTCAATGCCGGCAACCTGGCTCGCATTGCAATCGACGGTTAGCCGCAGCAAATCGTCGAATTTTCTGAAGTCGGAGTTCGATGCTATGTCATCCCACGTGGCCACGCTGACGTTGTCCGCTCCCCGGATCCGTCGAGTATGCACCGCCTTCGGAACAGGCGATCCATCGCTTGTTCCGTCGTCTACTACGCAAATCACTGCCCGCGTAGCTTTCTCGAAATCAGCCGGCATTGCAGGATTAACCGGTTCGACTAGCAACGAAACGATCGTCCCTTTTTTACTTACGAAAGGATCCCAGTCGCACGCCAATCCTTGCAGATCCGGGACACTCGAGCCACTCGCCTCTTCGTCTACCTGAAATCTTCCCGCCTTCACTTGCCGTTCGAACCATTTCAATCCTCCGCCGGAAAACATCGCATAGCTCGCGTTCCCCGAAACAGCGTAGCGAGCCATCCTGATGTCGTGTCCGTTCGCACGGATCGCGCTGACTGCAGCTAGGCCGACTCGCATCGGGAGACGGAGCTCCGTCCTCGAGAAAGACGAGATTTGGCGCAGTGCATGGACAGCTGTTGCGTGATCGGATGCGGGAACGGCGAACGATGCGCCGTCTCCACCGAATACGAACGGAAATTCGAAATGACCACACAGGTTACCAAGCGCCGCGATGACAGACGCTCCAGCGAAATTTACCTCGTGATACCGCCCCTGATCGATTGCAAGAGTAGAGTCAATCACGTCCGTCATGCCAACTACCCAATCGTCCGGCAGGGCTTCGTATACGGAGGGACTGAGAAGGTCCTCAAAATGGTCGTAAGTACGCCCTCGTTCCAAATCTGCTTTCAACACTGCAACCTCTCCAGCTCATCCTTCAAAAATTAATTAAGCACAGAACCGTGGGCTTGGTTTGTCCCGAATGAGGCTACTTGCAACCGAGTGTCATAACTGCACCGTCAGATACACTGGTATACAGAATTGCTTGATCCCATGCGTGCCGTCGTTACGGGCCACCCTCACGCGCAGTATCAGGTCTCAGCGCTAATCAATGCTTCGCTGGAATTGAGCGGGCACGGTCAAGTTTAAACGTCTGTTGGCCACGGTTCGCCAAAACGCGTATTCGTCACGAACGGTTGAGACGCTGATCATACGGCCGGGAACATTTCCTTGCGTGCCGCAACTGCCGCCTGCGTCAACAGCCGGAGGAACTTAATTCTAGCTGCTCAGTCCAAGCGGGAGCCCTGGTGGCTCTCCCGAGGCTGTCCCGGGCCTGAAGGAGCGAGTCTCCCCGTTACGCGCTTGTCACCGCCTCACGTCCCGGCGGTTGAAAACGCGCCTTGGCGAGCTCACCCCGAGCGATATCTCTGCTCTCAAGCCACCACCAGGCCTATTGCAGATGCGGAGCTCAGCACCAACATCCTGCGCGAGTTGTTGCGCAATAGCCAATCCGAGGCCAATGCCCCCTGCGCCCTCTTTGAGCTTGACGAACGGTTGGGTGGCCGCTTGAAGCATCGACGGTTCGATCCCCGGGCCCCGGTCCAAAATCTCGATTACGATATCTCCGCGTCGACCACGGTACGCACAGACCTCTGTATCCCGAGCATATTTCAACGAATTGTCCACAAGGTTCGAAATGATGCGTCGTAACGTCATTGGACGAAGGGTAACGGCTCCGTCAACATTGGCACAGAGCCTGACTGCCCTACCCGTATCTTGGTAGTCGAAAACGATGCTCTCAATGAACGCCCGCAAATCAACAAGAACCTCGTCTTCCAGTCGATGCAAGGAGTTCTTGGCATAGGTGATGCCTTCGCGGACAAGTCGCTCCATCTCTGACAAATCTCTTAGAACCTTCTCTCGGTCGGGGAAGTCGTCTGACAGTTCTGCTCGCAATCGCATTCTGGTTATGGGCGTTTGCATATCATGTGCAAGTGCCGTCAACATCTGCATTCGATCGTCGACGTACCCTTCTACTCGCACACCCATTGCGTTGAACGCGCGTGACAACGCCCGAAGTTCGCGCGGACCTCGCTCTTGGACAGCAACCCTCTTTGTACTGATCGCAATCTGCGCTGCTGCGTCAGAAAAGTCTCGGAGAGTTCGTGATGCTCCTTTCGCTGCAAGGAAAACGACTGCGAATGAGAAGAGGATTTGAGCTAGCGGAAGACCAAAAACAAACATCTCAGTCGAGATCTTCATTTCGTCTGCGGTGAGTGACCAAACCAAGACGGCTATCGTGAGAATGGAGCTACCCACCAAAGGAATAGCGATCTGCGCGAACATTGTTCGATTGCAGAGCCATTCGAAAGAACCCGCAGCCAGTCCGCCAACCATCTCGGTGCGGAAGCGGCGAGAACCTCGCGATGCTGTCAGGCGTCGGGCGTCGAAAGCACTGTATCTGCGCGCAAAGATTCCGCGCGCTCCATCCTGAATTGAAGTGCCCTCGAAATCACTGGACGACATGGCTGCCTCGCTCATGGATTACCTGCGCCGGACAGCTGCCGGCTCCCTTAGGATACAATAGCCTCAACGGATATCTGCGTTGTGTTCTGTGAGCCCGTGTTAGTTGACGTTGGGACGGCTTCGCGTTCCCAAGTCCAACATTAATCTTAGCAATTTCAATATTTTGAGAGCATCGTGAAGGGCGGAAGCGGTGTTCTGGTCCACCGAGCAGGTACCTTCCTTCACGCATATCCAACAAAATCTAACAAAGATGAATAAGCGGATTTGGGCCTGTCTCAATTTTTGTATGAAATGGCCAACTGTTCTCCAACAGGCGAGCTAGCCTATTTGGGGAGCGAGCTGTCGGTAGGTTACTTTCAACGAAACCGTTCGAACAAACGGTGGGCTGTAGAGCTTCCCCACTCTCTCGCCGGCTTTGATTTGAAAGGTCACAGCGCAATTGGCCGAAAGTTTTGTTTCGCTCGGTAGGATGACAGCGGATTGGTAGTTCTCGGTGACGTCTAGCGTCCATGCCATGCATGTCTCAAGGTCAAGAACGAGCAGCCTTGCGCTTACGTGTCCTACCCACTCTCCAAGCTTTGCGGAATCCCATTGCCAATCAAGAGCCGCTACCCGGCTCGGATAAACGATCGAATCCGGCGGCATCAGCAAGACGCCGCTTTTCCAATGCCCTCCTGTAAGAGCAACGGGACCCGGCCCCCTCGTCGACCAGACGGCTCTTTTCTGGTATTGATCCTCGCGTCGCCTTGACTGAGTCCAGGCTCGCAGTGCTTCGGCGATCTGCGGTTCTTCCAGCGCGGTGTGGTGTTTGAGGAGCATCTTCCAATCCCTGAATGAAAATGTAATTGCGTGTAGATGTGCCGCTGCGCGGGTCGCTCTACAGAGGCGTGACTTTACGTTTACTGCCTAGAGAAGGATGCAGCGGACCCTTAGAGGTGGTCCGCTACATCCATCAATCACCGCTTGAGGTTTACCAAAACATCCAAGATATCAGAGCCAGTCTGAAAGACCTTTGAGTTTGCGGTATAGCTTCGCTGAGACTCCACCATGGTGGTAAGCTGATCGGCGAGATCGACGTTCGACCCTTCCAAGGAGCCCGAATTGATAACGCCCAAGCCATTCGTCTGCGGAAAGCCGGTAATCGTGACACCCGATTGACTGTTCGCGGAGTACACGTTGCCATTCAGGGTCGTGAGTAGGTTCGGGCTCGGAACAGTCGCAAGGGGAATGCGAAATATCGGCTTCGGATCGCTGGACTGATAGGTGGCGTAAACTGTTCCGTCTTTATCGATCTTGACTCCGGTGACCGGACTTGGAGCCTGTCCGTTCATCTTTCCCGTTCCCGAAAAATCGGAAGCAAGTTGCGTCATTTTGCTGAAGTCCATGGAGATCGTGTTACCGGTCTTCGGGTCGGTAATAGATAAGGTTCCACTTGTCGTTTGCTTTCCGGTGCCATCGAAATCGAGGGCCTCCACAGCAACAGGACCCGACGAATAGGGGAAGGCGCTGGTCCCTCCGGCTGCTGCGTCGGCGTTGCGGTAGACCGCTACCTCCCACGAGGAATCTACAGGAGGTGCCGCGGTTGGATCGCCAGCGGCCGTCTTCGTGAAATATACGTCGTACATCACGGTGTTTCCCAAGTCGTCGTAGCCAACGATCGAGATTTTCTTGTAGTCAGCGGTGGTGCTGGTCGGATCGTTGGCGCTGGGTAGAGTGGCGGATCCTGTCGGTGCAACCTTCGCATTGGAATTAAGGTTTCCTTGGTAGTAGCCGCTATCTGACGGTATCGCGGTAAGCCCGCTCTGGTTCACATTGATCGGCACCAACCCATCGAAGCCGTTCACCACCACCGCGGGCGACCCTGACGTGTAAGGGTATCCCATGAGAGTGAACCCTGCGGAATTGACCAAATTGCCGTCCTTATCAGGAAGGAAGTCACCGGCGCGTGTTAGGACGGTTGTTCCGTCCGCGGCTTCCACAATAAAGAACCCGTCCCCTTTGATGGAAAGGTCAGTACCTGAGGTCGTGGAGGTGTAGTTGCCCTCTTGCGAAATAGAATACAGCGTTTTGCTCTCTACACCTCCCGAGTTGTAGTTTCCAGCAGAGCCGGGCATCACAAGCGAGGAGAATGCGACCGACGCGCTCTTGTAGCCTACGGTGTTTACGTTTGCGATGTTGTCGGCAACCGTGCTGAGCCTGGTGGCCTGCGCATTCATTCCAGACACAGCAGTCTTCATGCTTCCAAAAATACTCATTCCGTTATCTCCATGATATCTATCGCTTTCCGCGAAAATGACGCGGCGTGTCGCGCCGCAGATGGTTTTGCGGCGCGCTGTACTGAACACTTTCATTGGCGGTCGCCGTATCCGGCGGAAGGCATTTACTGCTTCAAGAGTTGGCCTTTGAACTCATCCTCTGTAATTCCGAGTGCGCCTGGAAATTGTGGTAAGCGCCTTGCCTCAAACTTGCCGATTACGCGTATATCCGGCTATGTTACAACTGTAGCTATATAAGAAATCGTTAAATCAGGAGTTGTTGATATGTTTGGATCTCGCGTCTTTAGACCAACGTTGACGTGGAAGGATCTTTGGCGAGCACGTTCCAGTCCTCGGTCTCTGACGTCGGGAGCGCGACTTCGAGGACTTCGGCGAAGCCAGCTGGCTTGACCACGACTGCGGCCATCAATCCGCCTCGAGGCCTATTGCCCAATATAATTCGAGCATTCGCCGTCTGCGCCAACTGATGTGCTATGGCAAGGCCAAGTCCAATACCTGGTGTGCTCGGAAGGTTCTTCTTGGAACGAACAAAGGGTCGCACAATCTTCTCCAGCTCGTCTTCATCGACACCAGGACCCCGATCAAGTACGGCTACCGAGAATTCTCCGGAAGGTAGACAAGAAGACCTCACTTCGACCGCGCCGGCGAATTTCAGGCCGTTATCGATGAAATTCCCGATCACGCGCTTGATGGCTGTCTTCTTGACGAGGATTTTACCTGTTACAGATGCGGCCAGGGATACGTTCCTGCCAGTCTCTGCGTACCCCTCAACGATCTCGATGAGGAAATGCTCGAGTTCCAGGAGCACCAACTTCTCATCGAGTAAGTGCCCCTGACTGGCATAGGCGATGCCCTCGTCAATAAGCTGTTCGATCTCTCCCATGTCGATCAGAAACTTTCGTTCGTGGACGGATGCAACGATCGCTGCCCGATTCCGAAGTCGTTCGATAGGTATTCGGACGTCGTGTGCAAATGACGTCAGTAGTTGCAGCCGTTGATCGAGTCGCGAATTGACCGATTGGTACATTGCGGACAGGACTTCTGCAGCGTCCACGCCACCAGTCTGAATGCGGTCGACGCCTCCCTCTTCCCTCCAAAGGCGGTCGGCCATCTCTTTCAGGTTAGCGAGCGGCGCTGTGATTTGGCGCGCCGCCAGTCCTGCAGCTATGCAAACCGCAGTGATAGAAACCGCATAGATCGCGAGGGTTGCCATCAAAACCGATAGGTCGAGCGCAGGTTGGGATGACAGATGTTCAGCTGGTGAGAGCCTTGCTGTTCCGGACTTGTCGGAGACTGAAGGGGAGTTGAAAACACTTGTGATCTCATAAGCCTGCCGGCTCGTCGGGAGCTTCGCGACTCCCCGATCACCTACGGCCCCACCGCCAATGTAGACAAGTGGAAGAATGGACGTATAGGCCAACACCAGACCCGCTAGTATCGTGAGGTATGGAATGAACTGTCGGAGCCGGAGGGGTCGTTGAGCTACTTCTCTCGAGTTTTTGTTAGACGGCATTGCCAACTCCGTACTCCTCTTGATCTTCACTTTGGATCTCGGCGAGCGATCGCAACGATGCTCTCGATGCTCGCCCAAGGTCGTTTGTGTAAGCAGGTGATGGAGCGCAAGAAGGGGTCCGACTTGTCACTCGGGCATAGCTTTACAGCCCGCCAGCGCTTTGACCGCTTGGTTAAAGGATGTTTCCCGGCCCGCTTAACTTATGAAGCGCCTGGCTACGCTGGTCGAAGGTCCCTTGCATGCGATCGCGTTTTTGCCGATAGCCACCGCGTCTGGTTATCGCCGATCCCACGGCCTCCGGTCAGAAACCTTGCTGCAATTTCGCTCAGCCTCGAAACTTTCCCGACAGTCAGAAGAAAGTGAGTCCTACAGGCTATGCCGTAGCCCATCTGACCAACCAGAGGAGAGACAGTCAGGTTTTGCATAAACAACATCGCCTCCAGTTGATAATTTCCGCTTAAATCGAAAATCATCCAGTACATTTCTGCACTATGCATAATTCTTGTTGCATGATGGTTGCTGATAACGCCGTTTATATTTCAACAGTAAGCTCAGAAAATACCGCAATTACATTTGCAATAACAAAATACCTTATCGGTTGTATCACGCAGCGGTACACGACTTATACGTAAGCAGGCGGAGGCGACGTCGTTCAAGCGCCGATTCCAACCCGCGCTCGGCGATAGCGTCCGATGTCGGCACGTCCGTGCCACCGGCATTTCATTTGCAATCACTTTGCGATTGGACGGGCAAGTTTTCGACGCCATTTGCGTTCAACGAGCCAGACGGGCAAGTTCTTTGGTCGCGGACTGGCCCCGCTCACAATTGACCGCGGGGAAACGCGACAGAACTCGATGGTTTTCAAAGCACAGAAGGCAGCAAAATGGACACCCAGACATCAAGCATCAATGCCCTTCTCCGGGGTTCAACACTGACCGGCGCAACGAATTGCAGGGCTTGGAACGCGATTGGAGTCGAAAGACGGCATTTAGATGCCGTAACGCGCCCTGAAGAGGAGCTGGACTGTCACTATGTGATCCTTTGGGGGAATAAGCCCACTATTGTAGATCGGGAGTATCGAGTGGGGAAATTCCAGCGCGTAGTCAAACCGCCCAACACCTTGTCTCTTGGAACGGCGGGGCGGATACCTGCAACCCGGGCACTTACTCCCTACGACGTTACTGCTTGCGTGATAAGGGCAGACGCTGCACATGCGCTCTCAGAAGAAATGGAGATGGGAGACAAACCAATTCTCCGTGATCACCTAGCCGTCGCGGACGAAGCTCTAACTCATTTAATTCATCTCGCTGCGATTGAAGCCGGCTCTGCGGTCGATGGGGGGAGTCTCTATCGGGAGTCTATCGAGCAAGCGTTGATCACCCGCTTTCTCAGACTCGCTACGGCCGATTCAAACCGCGAAACGCGCGTTTCGCCGCTACCCAAAACGATGGTCCAACGAGCGATCGACCGCCTTTCACAAGAGTATGAAACAGACATCAAACTGGCCGAGCTTGCTAGAGATGCTGGATACAGTCGATCTCACTTTCACAAGATGTTTCATCTCGCTACTGGGCAAACACCGTTTGAGTGCTTGAGGGACATCCGATTGGAGGCCGCACGTCGGAGCTTGATCGAAACCAAAGAGACCATCGCCGTAATCGCAGCACGAGTGGGCTTCTCGAGCCATTCCCACCTAACGCGCTTTTTCATATCGAAGTATGGGATTTCGCCTAGCGAGTTCAGGCGTAGCAACTCTTGATTACAGAGCTTTCGATCGTAGCGTAGCGGCTAAAAGCGCCTCGAGGACAAACTCTTTCGCAACCAGGTGCCAATTTCGAAACGCTATGAAAGCGCGTCAATCGTTCCCGGCCTATTGTTCAGCCTGCTCACGCCATAAACCGGCGAACGAAGGACAGTATCCCGATGATTGATTGGAAGGCCGAGGTGCCATCGCACCTATTCAACAGTTTTTATATCAACGGCGCATGGGTGAAAGGATCCTTGGAAGACGCGAAGGACATCACCAGCCCGGCAACCGGAAAAGTCATCTTTGCTGCACCGATGGCCGAGCCGGCTGACATGGAAGCAGCGATCGTGGCGGCGAAGCAGGCCTTCGATAGCGGCACGTGGCGCGACATGCCACCTCAGAGGCGCTCGATACTGATCCATCGACTGGCAGACAGATTATCAGAACGCCTTTCTCTCAGCGCGAAGATATGGACCGCACAAGTCGGCGCACCAATCAGCCTAACGTCGCGGCTTGCTCCACTCGCTATCGTGCGCCTGCGATACTTCGCGGACCTCGTAGCGTCATTCGCCTTCGAGACCGACCGTCCTACGCACCGCGGCCACGCGAAAGTCATCCAGGAACCAATCGGACCTGCGGCGCTCATTATTCCGTGGAACGCGGCGCTGCCGATCTTGATGACGAAGCTAGGAGCGGCCCTCGCCGCTGGCTGCACATGCATCATCAAAAGCTCTCCCGAAAGTCCGCTGGATGCAATGCTTGTTGCCCAGTGCGCCCACGAAATCGGCTTTCCGCCAGGCGTGATAAACGTTCTGCTTGCAGACGCGTCTGTCAGTTCTCAGCTGGTCGCATCGCACGATGTCCCGAAAGTGAGCTTCACGGGCAGCGTTCAAACAGGAGCAGCCATCGCCTCGACGGTCGCTTCCAGGATGGGACGGATCACGTTGGAGCTGGGTGGCAAGCCCGCCGCGATAATGCTTGAGGATGCCGACGTCGAAACTGCTATGTCGACTTTACAGCAATTTAGCATGCCATTTTCCGGGCAATTTTGCTTTTCACAATCGCGCCTTCTTGTTCCGCGCTCGCGCGAAGCCGAGTACGTTGAAGCGTTTGTCAAACGTATTAGCGACCTGCGGGTCGGCAACCCTTGGGACGAGGACACGCAGATAGGACCAGTCTTGAACGAGCGTCAGTTCAACAGGATCATGACCTTCATCGAGGACAGCGTGGTCGAGGGTGCGGAGGTTCTGTGCGGTGGCAAACCCGATGGGAAGCACAAGGGCAACTATATTCTCCCGACCGTTGTCAGAAGAGTAAGCCCGCGTTCCCGTATCGCAAGTGAAGAGATCTTTGGGCCAGTGGTAACCGTACACACGTACGATACTATCGACGAGGCGGTTGAGATTGCAAACAGCACCGACTTCGGGCTCAGCGGCACAGTGTTCGGCAGCACCGAAGCTGCCGTGAACGTGGCGCGCCGGCTTCGAACAGGGCAGATTGGTGTCAACGGTCTAGAGTTGACACCGTCCGTGCCATTCGGGGGCTATAAGATGTCCGGTGTCGGCCGTGAGGGAGGACCCGAGGGTGTCGCGGCCTTTCTGGAAACGAAGTCGATCATCATCTCCACGTGATCATTGGCTATTCGGATTTTCGTGTCGAACTGCCCTTCTGAGATAACACCTCCAGGCGAACTACTGCATCCGGCTTGGCCGAAGTCACGATCGGCCGGAACAACAATCCCGGTCTGTGACGTCTGCCAAGGCGGCCGACCGCATGCCCACAGAACATACTCGTTCCATGGACATCGGAATCCCGAGCGCCAATCGGCACGTCGGGGTGCGGGCCGCGGCAGCCAATCTTCGCCGCTTTGATTGTCCGATGAACGTCCTGCCACGAACTGATTTCGACGGGCACTTTCCCATTCTTCCATAGACGGGAAACGCACCGTTTCTCGAGAGTTGGCAGGACGTCCTTGATTCCAGCCAGACGGGCGATGCCGCGTCTGGTTACTTCTGTTGCCGACGCGCAGGCGTCGGGGGCATCGAAGGCGAGGTTTCCGATGGTCGAGGAGCCCCGCCCAGACCTCAAGCACTTCTATCCCGGCAAGACGCGCGCGACGCGTCAGTATCTGCGCGAACACCGTCCTTGCCCAGTAATCCAAGAGCCTGTTGAGGGAGCGACTCTTGCCGCTCGACCGCAACTTGCCCAGTCCCTTCTCCAGCACGATCGTCCCGCAACGGTGTTTCCTCGCCATGGAGATCGCCCGGTCACAGACCGCCGCCAGCGTCTAGCGCACGAGCTCCGGTGATGCGTCGACTGCCATGTCGAGCTTCACTAGCGCATGCTCAAGCACGTAGGTGTCGTCGACATTTGAAGCCCCACCGCAATTCGACGCGACTGCCAGTCCGATCCAGTTGGGATTCAGATCGATGCCGAGGGCGCGGCCCTTCTTCGGAACCACGGGTCGGCGGCGTTGCGGGTGATCGGGCAAATCGCCCGGATCGAACGTGATGGAAACGTGCGTGTCCCCGATTGAGTAGCTGACATTGAT